>CAZJRQ010000135.1:0-1513 GCA_964548535.1 uncultured Oscillospiraceae bacterium | reverse complement strand
AGCTCATGTTCCCGCATGGGCTTTTATACTTTTTGCCGAATGAAAAAGTTAATTCAATTTTTTAATTGACCCTCCGTGTTTTGCTTAAATTGAGTTAGAATAAAATTCACTTGTGAATTTAATGATCTGTTTTGCAACAAAGCTTCTTCTTTCAACCAGCTTTTTAATACAGGTGAAATACGTAACTTGAGTTGTGTCGAAGAACTTGATAATTTCATATGAACCAACCTGGTTTAATAATGTGGTTCATCAATAAACCACTTTCCAATTAAAAATCTTTCCCATAATGTAGTCAATAATGGATTGTATTAATTATGTTAATATTACAAGATGCTCAACTGAAAATTCGTCTCCCAAGTGACCTAAAACAAAAAATTGAAGAAGTTGCAAATCAAGAAAAACGCTCAATGAATGCAGAGATAGTTGACCGCTTGGAAAAAAGCTTTCACTTTGTTACTCCCCCTGAAACAAACCCGAAAAATTTAAAACTTGCACACTATCAAATAATTGACCGAAAAGTAGAAGTTGCTGAAAGACTTGCTCATAGCCTAAATCTAATTAATAGCTTCAAAATGAATGCAGTAAAATACTCACACATTGCTCAAATATGTAAGTATGAAAATGCTGAAGTTTTTCTAAATTGGCTACAAGCCAAACAAGAACCTTCTTTTACTGAGTTAGAAAAAATTGCAGCCTATTTATATATTGATCAGGATTGGTTGATACACGGAGATGGGCATCCCATTCTATCCTCTAACTGGCAGATCGAAAATAATGTAGATTCAAACATCAATTCTCTGTTTTCTCATGTTGATCCTGTTTCCAAACAGGAGATTGAGGCTCAGAAAATCATTCTTGTTAGAAATATATCTGAAGAGGGCAATCTCCTTATCATTAAAGTATTACAAGACTGGCGTGTCGAAGTGCTAACTACCAATATTCACGTTTCTACGTACAATGGAGTGGGTGGACAAAATATGTTAGAAAGTTTTGCTCGCCTATGTTCACAACTATATAAATCTACAAAATATCTAACAAGAACAAATGCCTACTTAATTAATAATGAATTATTTGAAAAAATTCTAACGTGCGAAGAGCACCCATTAGCCCTATTAAAAAAAGAGCACACAAGTATTTGGTGGGAAGCCTTTTGGGATGCAACTGATTCTAATAACGTTCGAAAGGACTTTTTAGACGTATGGCATGACTGGGATCAAACATCCTCTATTGCCATTAATGCCCTTTCTAAAAAATTATAGATGAAGACTAATTTATCAAATCATCACAACTTTCAGCACATCACCCCATGTAATGATGTGTTAACCATTGGTATATTCAAATAAATCCTGCATATTGCAATTAAAATATTTGCACAATGTATCAGCGACTGAAAGTTCAATTCGTATTGCTCGGTCATAGTAAAGGCTTGTTAGTGTATTGCGATTAATACCAGTCGCCTGAGCTACCTCACTTAACTTTAAAATTTTTCGCTCACCCATCAAATTTGACAACC
>CAZJRQ010000134.1:0-1519 GCA_964548535.1 uncultured Oscillospiraceae bacterium | reverse complement strand
GCTACATGAAATGCATGAAAAAAAGTATCACCAAGTATCACCAACCTTATAACAGATTGACAATCAGATCATTCTGTGTGACACTTGGCTAAAAAAAAGTGTCACCAAGTATCACCAAGTGTCACCAACTTTTCTGCAGTGATTCCTTACAAGTATATCACTATTTAGCTCTTATATATAAGAGTTTTAATCGGCATGCTTCTGCGATTTATTTTGCAGGTGAGTAAATTTCGTCTCCACCCCGGTGTACACAGTTTGTACACCCCCATGTAGAGCCTTTGTACACCCCGGTCTACAAATACCCTACACCCGGGTGTATAAAGAGTTTCTTGACGTGGAAAAAAAAGATCTATTTGTTAAGAGCCTCCATAAGCAAGGTTATGTTGGCAGTAAACAGTCTGACAGAGATAGCTAACAAAATAATTCCAAAGAATTTTCGGATGATATAAATACCTCCTTTTCCCAGAAATCGTTCCACCCGGTCAGTCATCTTAACCACAAAATAAACCCAAACCATATTAAGTATCAAAGCCAGAATGATATTAAAGCTAGCATACTCGGCCCGAAGTGACAAAAGAGTTGTAAATGCACCAGCCCCAGCCAACAAAGGGAAAACCAACGGAACCAATGTTGCTTCTTTAATAGGTCCTTGATTCTTGAAAATCTCTATATCGAGCAACATTTCCAATGACATCAGGAAAATAACGAAAGCACCGGCAACAGCAAACGAGGCAATGTCAACATGAAAAAGCTTCAGCATCATATCTCCCGCATAAAAAAAGCCAAGCAGAAGAAGAAATGATATAACCGTAGCTTTCATGGCATTAACTCCCTTCCCTCTTTGTTTGAGATTAATGATAATAGGAATTGAGCCAATAATATCAATTACGGCGAATAATACAATAAAAGCACTGACAAGCTCCTGAAGATCGAATCCCATAAACATATTACCTCCTTTTTGATTGCAAATATAGGTAATTTTTATGCAGAAACAATACAATATAGCTACAAACTTAAGAAATGATAAAAAAAACAAAAAACCGAACTTAATAATAACAAAAGGAATCTATTTTACTTACATTTGTCTAAAATAAAAAAAACCTTTATGGAAACAATGTACGACACGCTTCTTCAGTTGCCTTTATTTCAAGGCCTCTGCCACAATGACTTTACGGAAATACTTGAAAAAGTAAAGATACACTTTGCCAAATATCAGGCAGGAGACACAATCCTTACTCAAGGTGACGTTTGTGATAAATTGGTTTTCCTGTTAAAGGGAAAAATTTCTTCGAACACTATTTCGGCAGATAAAGTATATACATATATAGAGTATATTGAAGCACCCTACCTTATTGAGCCCCATTCGCTTTTTGGAATGGAAGTGGCGTATAATTCTACTTATATGGCCGAAGGCGAGGTCAATATCATTAGCATTGATAAACCTTTTGTTTTAGAGGAACTTTCAAAATACGAAATATTCCGAATCAATTACCTGAACATAATTAGTAGCAGGGCGCAG
>CAZJRQ010000133.1:0-1529 GCA_964548535.1 uncultured Oscillospiraceae bacterium | reverse complement strand
ATGTCCATAAACGTTGATGTAATCGAGTTGATTAACGTTTTGAGAATTGTGATGCCTTGCGGGCTTTTTTGAGACCTGGTTTGAAAAGTATTAGTTTGAATAAATTTCAAAAGCTTTTAAAATCAACGTTCTCACAGATTTTCAAACCTCAAAATTTCATTAAATTTTAACTGATTTCATCTGAATGGTGTGATTTTTACCCAAAAAATACACGAATTGAGCTAAAAAATACTAATTGTTCACACCATTTAGATAAATTAGTTTCAAAACCATTTTTATCAATATCATATTAGATAACTAAATGATAAAATTATCCCCTCAAAATTTTTGAAGACAGATTTCTAAATTTTAAAAACCCATCAAATTTGAAATTCTGATGGGTTTTTATCATTATGTCTTAGTGTTAGCCTTATTCATGGGTTCATCTAGTTGTTCTCCAATTATACTTTCAAAGTCACTTGGTGAAATTAGCTGAGCTGGTGCTTGGGGAACCTGATATTTCAGGTGCTGGCTGAGTAGCTATAACTGGTGGCGTTTGAGAAGCTACGATAGCAGCATTGACTAACTCAATTCTATCTTGAAGTTCCTCTCATTTTTTCATCAGTCAAGCAATTAACAACATCTTGAGCCGACTGGATATTCTCAGAAACTTATGTATCAGCGTTTTCTTAGCAACACTAACTTATTACTTATTCACCAAACGTAAACAAGTTTTTGGCTCATACCCAAACTTACACACAACTACTTATAATAACAGTATTTATTAGACCCATATTATTAACATATTTTACTTATATACAAATAAATTATTCTATACGGTATCAAAAAAGGTATCAATAATAGTTTCGGAGCTTATAAAATAGTGACCTAGTCAAGCATTTTTGTAACACTAGTGTATAAAATTTCTTACGCTGCACGACATCGTGCAGCATAAGGTGTAAGTCCACCGTTTGCACGATGTGGTCTTACGTGATTATATTTCCCATAAACGAATTCATAGAGCTTTTGGTCAAGAATGTCATTTGAATCAAACTTGTAGAGATAATAGAATTCGTGTTTGAGCGTATTGTAGAATC
Organism: uncultured Oscillospiraceae bacterium; assembly: GCA_964548535.1. Taxonomy (GTDB): domain Bacteria; phylum Bacillota; class Clostridia; order Oscillospirales; family Ruminococcaceae; genus CAZJRQ01. Next base: position 453 of record CAZJRQ010000133.1, on the reverse strand, counting down.
TTTCCATAACGGCATTGTCATATGGACAGCCTGCTTTGCTCATACTTTGTTGGACATAGTTTTTATCACAAAATTTATTGAATTCTTTTGCGGTAAATTGACGCCCTTGATCAGAATGCAGGATAATTCCTTTTGCTGGTTTTCGACGTTCTAGTGCGATTTTCAAGGTTTCCTTTGCCAATTCAGTATCGATATGACTGCTGTTTAATGATGCAACCACTTCACGAACGCAAAGGTCTATAATCGTGCAATTGTAACGCATTGTTCCATCTGGACGAGTTAAATATGTAAAATCAGTACACCATATTTTATTGGGTTCTTTTACATCAAATTCCCTATTCAGAAGGTTTGGAAAGATTTTATTGGCAGTTCCTTTTACATAGTTTGGTTTCTTTCGACGGGTGATGGAACGTAAGCCCAATTCATTCATAAAATGATGTATTGTCAGATCTG
>CAZJRQ010000132.1:0-1537 GCA_964548535.1 uncultured Oscillospiraceae bacterium | reverse complement strand
AAAGTGGTAGACCTGAAGTTGAGCGAAAGTATGCGACACATTTTGTGGATAGTAAGCGGATAGCGGAGTTAAGAGCAAAAAAATGTTAAGTCGCTAATGATAGCAGTTGTATGTATATGTGTAAGTGATGTATTGATGAAGGAATTATTATCCTTACAGTACAATATAACAAAAAAAGATTACATATCAAATAAATCAGAATATGTGCCAGTTCGAGAAGCAACCAGTATGAGTTCTGATTCATTTATTGCATAGATAAGTAGCCAGTCAGGTTGAATATGACATTCTCTGAATCCAGAATAAGAACCAAGTAGGGAATGATCTTTATATTTCGCTTCAAGAGTCTCCCCAGCACACAATTTATCAAGTACATTTTGTAGCAATGCTAAATTATAGCCGCGTTTTTTAATATGCTTATAGTCTTTTCGAAATTTTGTAGACATTTTAAGCTTTAGCATTACTCGTTCTCCTCTTTATCTAATTCATTAAAAAGCTCTTCAACTGAATGATAGGTCTTAGCTTGGATTTTACCTGCCAGGATGTCACGAGCTTCTTGCATGGCATCTTCTGTTTCTTTGTTAAATCTTGGTTGTTTGATTACAAAAGGAAATCCACCTTGCATAAGTGAAGTATGTAAAAAAATATTGATTGCATCAGTAACAGAAATGCCAAAACTACCAAAAAGTTCTTCAGCTTCTTTTTTTACTTCAGGTTCAATTCTAATATTGATATTTGCTGTTTTACTCATGATATATTCCTCCTCGTATGAAATTGTATCACGAATGTTAAACAACTGCAATCAATAGCATTCAGGAGCTTAATGTAACTAGGAAACGATGATATGGTATAATTGCATTCAGATATCCTATTTGTGAGGTGACTGTTATGTGGATGTGTTCAAAATGTGGTCGTGAATTTAAACGGACGAACCAGAGTCATTTTTGTGGGAAAGCTCCTGAAACAGTGGCGCAATATATTCAGCAACAAGAACCACAAGCTCAAGAATATTTGCAGTTGTTACAGCGTTTAGTCTTAGAAAATGTGGCTGATGTAAAAGAAGATATTGCTTGTAGTATGCCACGTTATCAGAAAAATGGTCGCACAATTTCAATTTTTGCTGGGGAAAAAGCGATTAGTCTCTATGTGGATGAAGAGACAATAATACATCACCTTGACTTGTTAAATAAATTTAAGGTCAAAAATAATACAATCTATCTTCCCTATACAAAAAAGTTACCCATAGAAGTTTTAGTAACAATTATCAAAGAATCATTGGAATAGGTGAGCATTATGAGCAAGAATAAATTTTTTATATTCATATCATTAATTGTAGGATTGTTAGTTGATTTGTGTTTGAGGCTGACTACTGGTGAAGAAGGAAATTTATTGGTACATTCAGTCGTATTTTTCATATGCTTCGTGATTACGTATGGGATTTTACGTATTGGGTCGAAACGAGATAAAAGAGGTTAAATCAGATGGACAAGTACGAAACGATTAAAAAACTTTTTGAAACATATAGCAATCCAGAACGAGC
>CAZJRQ010000131.1:0-1564 GCA_964548535.1 uncultured Oscillospiraceae bacterium | reverse complement strand
GATATATAAAGTTAAATACAATATTTTTGAGATACTGCATTCATGCTTATGCTATTTTATGTATAATCAGTTTGTGAACGGCGCATTTAGTATACTGAAATTTTCTCATCTTCCTTCCAATTATAGTCTAACGCTGCCTCACGCTGTAAAGCCGCCTGAACAATCTGATTGGTGCATTCAATGATACATTTCTTAATACTGGTTGTGCTGACGCCCGGTGTATAAGGAAAATAAACCACCTTTTTGTCGGGCTGTGATTTCATCCATTCCAAGCCTTCAAGATATTTATGTTCCCAATCGTCACCTATGGTTACAATGTCTATTTGTTCTCTTTTTAATTGAGCTATTTCAGTGAGCTTCACTTGTTTAACCACTTTAGTGACACACCTTAGTGAGGATATTATCCGAAAGCGTTGTTCAAAAGGAATGACAGGTTTCATCCCTTTATATTGTTCTATGAGTTCGTCTGTACTGACCCCAACGATTAACTCATCGCCCAGGGCAGCTGATTTTTCAAGAATATTTAAATGCCCCACATGAAACAAGTCGAAGCTTCCCGATGTAAATACTCTTATTTTTTTATTTTCATTATCCATTATCAGAAGTTCATTTGTTCAATTACTTTAATTCGTCTAGCCAAATCATTGAGTTCTTCGACAGATTGCAAACCAATATGCGAAACCCTAAAATAATGAGGAGTTCCTCCTGGCATAATATAAATATCTTGCTTCAGAAGTTCTTCAAACAGATGATCACCATTGTGATGAACGAAAAAACCTGTAATGCAGTTCGAAGGAACTTCAACCGGCATTTCCCAGCCGTTTTGGGCACAAAGCGACCTGAAATATTGAGCTTTTTGCTTACGGCTCTCAATTAGCTGCTCCACTCCTATTTGTACATACATGTTTAAACGAGCATGCAACTGCATAAACAAGCTTGTAGCAGGACTATACGGTGTTTGTCCCCTCTTTAAGTTAGTCAGATTTTCATTAAAATCAAGATAGAATCCTTTATGAACAAATTCTTGATGCAGCATCCGTTCCGAAAGAATCACAAACGACAAGCCGGGTACTATATTCAACCCTTTCTGGCTGCTAGTAATACATACATCAATACCCAGTTCATCCATATTAAGCGGATCCGTCAAGAAAGAACTGATAACATCAACTATTAAAAAGACTTCGTACTTTCTACAAATAGCTGATATGTTGGATAAATTATATAAAATACCCGTTGACGTTTCATGATGCTGACACAACAACACCTCGGGTTGCGAAACTCTTATTGCCTCCTCCAAAGCATTATAATCAATATCCTTAGCAAAGTCAACATGAAAAACATCGGCAGGACACTGATAGTAATCACACAAGTTTTTCCAGCGCATGCCAAACGACCCGCCGGCAATAACAAAAGCCTTTTGCATGGTTGAAACAAAATTAGCAACAACAGCCTCCATGGCGGCTGTTCCCGAGGCTGTATACGGAATAACACGACCATTTGGACAACCTATTAACGATAATAACATCTGCTCTGAGTCTTTTACCAACTCAGAAAAAAGCCTAGT
>CAZJRQ010000130.1:0-1565 GCA_964548535.1 uncultured Oscillospiraceae bacterium | reverse complement strand
GCATTTGCAACCCTGATTAGGATCGCAAAGATGAGAATTCAAATCCGTTTAATCGGAAATCGTCTTCAACTAACTAAATTTCAAATATTTCAAAGAGCTATTGTAGATTTTAGTGGGACAGCAATGGTATAATATATTGGTTAAATCACGATAGATTTTATAGGTCAATGCATTAATTTAAAATTTTTTAAACGATGAAAAAAAGAATTTTATCAGCAGTTTTACTGACATTTTTTGCTGTAACTTTGATTACATCATGTGATCAGGATGAGAAAACACCCATAGGTGATGATTCAACTAATTTCACTGAATTGAGTAAAGGTATTTTCAGCCGACCTATTGATATTAATGATTATACGGAACAAATCATTAAATGGACAGGCGATGGATCAGTAATAACAAGAAGTAATTCTTCGAACTCAACAAATGAAACTTGGTCTGAAGTTTTTATAGAGAATATCCCTGATGCTAAAGCAATTTTAAGAGAAAGTGTTGATGAAGATATCATTGTTTATTACATGTTTGAAAATACCATTGTAAATCAAAGCAGTATTAATATCGATTTAAGTAACTCCTCTATGAAAATAATACGCTTTACTAATATGATCTCAAATGAAGTAATTGAACTTTGTTTTGATAAAGATTGGAATATGCTGACTGAGTCAACAACAAGAGGCATAAAAGATTGGGGAAGAGGGACAGCAGAATGCCTTTCAGATGCTTACTCTAACCACGGATGGTCTTCTGTTTTTGCCTTTGTTTCAACAGCTTTTGTACCACAAGTTGCTGCTGGTTTAGGTATCGCATGTGCAATAAGAAATGCCAGTTTGTTATAGCTATGAATATGAAACGCGTTTCTTACATTTTATTCTTATTTGTGGGCTTATCTGTCTCGTTGTTTCTATTCAAAGCAGAGAACAACTTTGCAGGAACTATTGCATTAATAGTGTATGTACTCATCTATAAGCCACTGTGCGACATAATTTTTCTGCATTACAGATACAAATATCCGTTTAAGGATCTGATACGCAAGTACCCATTCTGGTCATACAAGATGATGAAAGAATTATACATCAATTAGACTACGAAAAGCCTGTTTTGAGGGTTATGAAAGTCTGTTTTTCCCCTATTTTGCAATTTTTGTACTTGATTGATTTATCCTAAAAAAGCAAAGCATGAAAGAAGCAGCAACCACCGCACCGCGATATCCCGATCTGTTCGGACATCCCAGAGGACTCTTCCACTGATGCACGGAATAAAGTAGCTGTCAGCTTGTCAATGCTGATGCTCTCCCGCGTTGTATGCGATCTCGATCTCACGGGCGATGAAGGACTCTTGCCCCGAGCTGTCGGTACAGTAGACCGTAAAGTGGTAATGGCCCTCCTTCACCGGGCGGCCCTCAATGCTGTCGGGTATCAACATCAGCATGTGATTGATGGTGACCTGCTGCTTGCCGGCGATCGGCTCCTCACCCTGCGCAATGAACTCGCTCTCCATCCAGGTACGCTCGAAGGGGTGTGGCTCCGCATCGGTTGCCCTGGTATATGAGGTACCCCCCGAAACAA
>CAZJRQ010000129.1:0-1583 GCA_964548535.1 uncultured Oscillospiraceae bacterium | reverse complement strand
AAAAAACTGAGACAGCCGCCTCAGTTTCCTTTAATCACATATCCACTTATCATCGACTACTCGACAAGCATCGCCATCTGAACTCATCATCTGCAAGCCGCTTAATTGAAATCCTTCTTCTGCTGCAATTTTTTCAATCGTTTGCTCAATAAGCTCTTGGGGTTGAGCACCGCTAATAAGATACTTTTGATTGATAACTACTGCCGGTGCACCTTGAATACCGTAAGCTTGAACACGTTGCAAATCTTCAATAACAGCTTGCTCAGTCTCTTCTTTTTCATACTGCTCTTTCCATTGTTCAAAAGAAACACCAGACTTCTTAATTGCTGCTTCGATAACTAATTTATCAGAAATATCTTGGTTATGAACAAATAGGGCTTCCTGCAACGCATCAAAGACATTCCAATAAGCTGACTGTCCAGCTATAAGCCCTGCAGCCTTTGCTGCTTTTAGGCCCTCTTTTGAAGTTGGAAATAGAAAATCTTTTTCTTTCATCCCCTCAATATTGAAGCGATGTTCATCATCATTTTGATTAGCATGTTCCCAATGACCGAGAACTTCTCCTTTTACGGCTTCATGAGATCCAAACATTTGAATAAACTGCTCTTTCTCCCACCCTAGTGCAAATGAACGGTGAGTAATAGTTAAATTAGGATATTTATTAGCTATCTTTCGCATTCGATAAGACATAGGAAAACAGAAACTACAAATCACATCGTGGAAAAATTCTACTTGCATATGAACACTCCTTTACATTGGCTTACTTAGTGTAAGTGAAATAACTTATAATTGCAAGCTTATCAATGCTGTTTTATTGTTTATAATAAAAACAGCATACTTTGAGAAGAGGGACAAAATGGAGCATCAGATAATCTTCAATAAATTACAACTATTAGCTGATCCTGATCAAGCGATTTCTATGTCTGCCTATATGAGAAACCTATTTCCTTTTCTAGGCATTTCAGCCAAAGAAAGAAAAGCAACTTATCATAGTGAATTTAAACAAGCGCTTAAAGAAAAAGATGTTGATTTCGATTTTATTCAGCTGTGCTTTAATCAAGTAGAACGTGAGTATCATTATGCTGCAGTTGACTATCTTTTGGCTATTAAAAGCTTGCTGGGACCTGACCACTTACCAATGCTCAAGCAACTTATTATTACTAAATCATGGTGGGATACCGTAGATGGACTTGATGGCGTTATTGGATTTTTAGTGAAATCATTCCCGGAATTAAAAAAACAGATGGTTGAATGGAGTCTAGACAGTAATATCTGGATTCGTCGAGTTGCTATTGACCACCAGCTACTTTTTAAAGAAGAGACTGATACTGAGTTGTTGGCGCTCATTATAAAAAACAACTTGAATCAAACAGAGTTCTTTATTAACAAAGCAATTGGGTGGAGCTTACGTGACTATAGTAAAACAAATCCAGAATGGGTCAGCAGCTTTATTGAAGAAAACAAAAGTGAATTAGCTCCTTTGAGTATTCGAGAAGGCAGTAAATACCTATAAAGCTTTCCGGAGGCAAAAAAAAGCATTCCAGTTATCTGGAATGCTTTTATAATTGCACGGCGACGTCCTA
>CAZJRQ010000128.1:0-1603 GCA_964548535.1 uncultured Oscillospiraceae bacterium | reverse complement strand
ATGCAAATTCTGCTATGTAACCGTTTTTAGGTTGTGTGATTTGTCGTAACGGAACAGAAAATATTTTTTTATCTAATCCTAAATTGAGTAAGAAGTTTATTTTGGACTTACTTTCTGTTTCGTTGAATGAATAATTGAATAGTTTGACAATGTGTTTTCTATCCTCCAACAAATAAGTAGTACCCTGAGAACCCTCACCAAGTTTCTCTATCACATTATAGCTGATATTTTTAGAATCAATTACTTTCATTATTTCCTGTTTGTCCAAGTGTACAGTAACGATTTATCGTCATTGTTTTTATCCTCCATTATGTTTTCAATTTCTGATTGTAGTTCGATATTCCTTTTATCAGTTGATACATTCTGAAATTTACCTTTCAAATAATTTTGAAACGCTTCTAATTTCAAAGGATCTATTTCATCGCTTATCCCATCAGTGGCAATTAAAAAGTCAAACGAGTGCCCAAATTCATATTTTGCAATTTTATATCGTTCGTTTTTTCCTGAACCCAAACAATCGGTTTCATTGCTAAATTCTTTTTGAGTCGTTTCGAAATGTCTGAACAAACCGTCAATGCGTAATGAAATCATCACATCGCCTAACTGACCTGCAAGAATTATTTTTTCTTTTTTGAAAACTGATACAAACGAATTTGTTGTTCTGTAATCCCTGATTAGTCCATTATTTTGTTCAACTAAATGCTGCCATTGCTTTGTAATTTTATCCGACAATGTGTTGAGGTCAACTTCCGAATTTTCGTTTTTCAAAATATCAACTACACATTCGCAAGCCATACGTGCACCGTCATTGGAACGAAGCGATGAGCCAAGCCCATCTGAAACTGAACCAATAAAGATTGTATCGTTTTCAAATACCTGAATGTAATCCTGATTGGGAAGGTTGTCAGGCTTATCACCGGGAACGGTTGCTTGTATATATGAAATTATTTGTTCCATTAAAAGTCAAGCGTATCATCATCAGGCATTGTCGGAACTTGAAGCATATCTGGCGTTTGACTTTTCATACGCTGTGTAACTGACATTGTAACAAACCGGAAAAACTTTCTAATGTCTCTTGCACTTTCTCCTGTTACTAAATATTCAGGGGTGCTTACATATTTTGAAAGCATATTATGGTCGGCATCATCGCCAATAGCCATAGCAATCCGGAATGCTTTTGAAGATCTTCCTTCATTTATTAAAGCATTCATTGGAGATTCGTAATCGTCTGTTGGAATGCCGTCTGTCAGCAATACAATTGTTGGTTTGTATGACCTTGAAGGAATTTGAACTTTGTCCTCAATCAAGGTTTTTATCGAAGAAAAGGATGCTCCCATTGGTGTTCTTCCGTCAGCCTGATAAGTAGGAAGTGCTACCTCGTTGATTGAAGCGAAAGGGATGTCGCAAGTAGCATTGTCGCCACCGAAGCTAAACAATGCAATATGGATTTCCGCTTTATTGCTGTCTTCGTCCTTTAATGAATTGATGAAATCTTTTAATGCAATGTTCAAAGCATCAATTTTTCCGTTTGAACCCATACTGCCGCTGCGGTCAACGGCAACAATTACTGGTAACGGTCTTGGTTTCTGAATTAAGAAGTCAT
>CAZJRQ010000127.1:0-1603 GCA_964548535.1 uncultured Oscillospiraceae bacterium | reverse complement strand
CATCCGCCTTAAAACGAATCTGCTGACTAAACAACTTCTGCATCATGCCTTGTTTGTATTGGCTCAGCAGCGCATGTTTTTGCGTGAGTTGGCTAATCTTTTCATCCACTGCGGAAAGAAAAGACGCAATTTTGGTTTGTTCTGCTTCTATTGGACAATAAAATTCTGAGTTCCTAACCGTAGCTAATGAAAGGTTTTTAATTGTTGTTCCTGTCAGTTCAGAATTTAAAGTCTTCGTCAGTTGTGGCGACTGTAATAATAAGTAAATGAATTTCTTGTCTAGATCATTTTTTAGATTGATAAAACAGACGCTTTTACCTAACAGAACTTTTTCATTTTTATAAATTGCTAAATTTCCGATTGTTCCATTGATAGAGAGAAATAAGGTTCTGTCAGATAAAATTTGATTGTATTTTTGAAATTCCTCACTACTGATACGCTTTGTATTTTCATTAATAGCAATCCTACCATTTACCAAGTTATTGCCATTAATAAAAGGAATTGTCCCACTTTCATCATATTTAGGAGTAGCGTGGATTCCATCTCCGATTTTTGTAGATAATTGATTAAGGGTTGTTAATGTCCAATCCCCATCAAACTCTTTAAAACGTAATTTTGGAACAGCCATTACTTCACTCATAAACAATATAATTCAGATGCTAGTTAGATTTTTGATAATCTTTGAGCCAATTCGATACAGTATTTCTATGCACATTCAGTAAAGTAGAAATCTCTTTGATACTCTTCCCAATAATATGCATTTTTAAAGCTTCTTTTCGCATATCACTGTATTGTGCTGATCGAGCTTTTCCACCCTGTGACACATTTCCCTTACTTACACCGATCTTGGCTCTTTGAGATTGTTTCTCGCTGAATGCTTGCTGAAATTCAGCGCTGTTATGATTGCGCCATACCCATCTAGCAATACTCTTAGCTGTGGCTTTCACTTCGCTATACGGTAAAGGTTGTTCAAAACCGCTATTAATCGCTTCTATTTGCGCCCTGACGGCTCTTTCCCACTCATGGCTAGAGTTGTGGTGCATGTAGTCTCTAATCGCCCTATACGCCCAATGACGGCCCTTCTCGAACAGTGTAACGTTACGTCCTAAGCCGACAACTTCGAGCTTCTTCGGAATCCGCTTAGGTAGGTCAACAAAGTCCGCGAGATAGTCCAGTGAATAGGCTCGATCAGTCCAGAATGTTGTGCGCCATTGCGGATGTAATGGGTTCTTCGTAATAAGGTGCGAATAGCTGCTGTCTGCGCCCATTTTCAGCGCATAAGCGTAATAAACCGCTTGGGCATACTTGATTGCTTTAACACTCGCAAACTCGCTTGTACAAAGCGGTATTTCGAGCTTATAGCAATGATGACAGTGTCCGTTATCTGGGTTCTGGGTAGTCCATAAAGGTTTTGGTAATCCAGCATCAAACCAAGATAAAGCCGCATCGTCCTTGTCATCATCAAAGACAAAGTAAATCGTCATCAAAGGCGGATTGATTTGAAGATACGGTTGTTTGACAGCAAAAGCTTTTGTGCGAATAAGCATGTAGCCAGGTTTTTCATACATGCAATATGGCTTGTGCGGTAAGTTTTTATAAAAAA
>CAZJRQ010000126.1:0-1619 GCA_964548535.1 uncultured Oscillospiraceae bacterium | reverse complement strand
TTTGTCTTAACGTGTAGATCGCTTATCTGCTGAATTTGCTCTGTGTTCCATGTTCCGCCCTCCGTAGTTCCAAGATTTTAAGGGCATTAATACAGTTTACAAATCGTCAAAGCAGGTAAAGCACTTTCACTACCAAATGCGAGTTTGACCGTTAACAACGGCTGACACGCAATTACAGGCTTAAGCTATCCATTGATCTCAGCTTTGCAGCTTGGAATGTCATCACGACAAATTCACCAAACTACAGTCTGAGTACCGATTGCGCCATCTTTCGACTTGCAACCCTGACACCTCACGATGCCCTCAAAAGCCCACCTGTTGGTCATACGTCTGTTATCGCTAACAGCTCGTAGGGTTTATTAACGAGTTTATCAATCCTTGAAAACTCTCAACCTCTCAAAATTGGCAGGGTTGATCTAGTCGCCTAGATTCCCGTGTCCTTGTCGCCCAACTACAGCTCCCCCGACCTAAAAAATCGGATGGAATGAGTAGAAAAGGGGAGTCACACCCCTCAGCCCTCGTTGCAGCCGCGCCAGCTAGGTTTCCCACGCACGCAGCTACACCGATGTAATTTATCAAAATGGCAGTAATGATAAATCGGCAGATGCTGATTCTCGAAAGGTTGGCTAAACCCTTGAGAATCAGATAAAAATATCTAAAAAACAAAGGTTTGGCAGACCTAATAAAAACAGCAATATCTAAAATCAAAACTATCAGATTACAGTCATGTGGTCAAATCGCAGGAACTACATAATTGTTAAATTCCATCATGTAAAAAATAAGAAAATTTTAAAAAAATTTAAGGTATTAAATTCTATAATTTAAGATTTAATCACCTTAAATCACTATTGTTAAATTCCAATAAAAAAGCTATTTTTAACATAAAACCGCTATTTGGATGCTGTGATGATCTATTTTTCAATGTTTTCTACACTTGCGATGCAAAAGCTACAAGATGAAATAACAAGATCGAATTGTGTTCTTTTTGCTGAGCTTGATATGGAATTTCATGATGACGAGGAGTTTATAAACTTTGTTGAGAAATGGACTGAGCGTTATCAACTCACAATTTCCCCAAAAGAACGATTTAAGCAAAAGAAAAAAGGGCATCCAACTTTTGATTTAATCATCAAGCCGAACCTTGTTGGTGATGATGCTTTCACTAAAGATTTAATTGAAATTGCTAAAAATGAACCTGAAAAATTTACTCGTTCAGACTTTGATTTTTTAAATCATTCCGAGAGTTATTTAGAAATGAAGTTTTATCTTTTTTGCAATATTGATAGCCCTCAAATCTATGACGGTCTTATACCAATTGACCAAGTGAATAGTACGCTTAAAAAGTATATTGATGGTGCTGAAAAATTTTCTTATGTCTTTGATTCACCAATTCAATTCGGAAATTATGAGCTTGTACGTTTAACTCAAAAACGCTCAATCAAAGACGATTTAGAGGGGCGTGAAAAAAATGCTTCCGATTGGACTTGGAGGATTGGATCTGAATCTTATAGCAAGGTGCAGAAACAGGGTGAGGTACTGATTAATCGTTGGAATCAGTGCATTGAAAAATCTGAGGAAGAAAAACAGGCATATTTTGAGAAGCATTTGAAAATTTTAGA
>CAZJRQ010000125.1:0-1643 GCA_964548535.1 uncultured Oscillospiraceae bacterium | reverse complement strand
CTGTGCAAAAAAGGGAGTTGCCGTAAACAAAAACATAGCACATCCCAGTACAATTCGTCTATTCATATTAATTCGTTTGATTTTTTCGAAACATCCAAGATAAACTAAAACTCAGAATTTAAAAAACCTTCAACTCATTTGAATTTATTTATGCTTAAAAATGATAACTTAGTTTTTAATAAATAGAAATCTCTAAATGGATAATTACAAAGCCTTCGAAACCGATAGACTCATCCTCCAACCGACCTCTACATCCGATGCTCAGATGATTTTAGACTTACTTAATTCTCCTAAATGGCTAAAACATATTGGCGATCGAAAAGTTCATTCTCTAGAGGCTGCCAAGGATTACATTCAACATAGAATGCTTCCTCAGCTAGAGAAATTAGGTTTTGGGAACTACACCGTCATTAGAAAAAGGGACCAAGCAAAAATGGGCATTTGTGGTTTATATGATCGCGCAGAAATGGAAGGTTTAGATTTAGGTTTTGCTTATTTACCTACCTATGAAAAACAAGGTTATGCTTATGAAGCTGCTAATAAAATCCTAGAAACAGGATTCGATATTTTCGGTTATGCTAAAATAAACGCTATAACTTCTAAAGGAAATACGGAATCGCAAAAACTTTTAGAAAAACTCAAATTTCAACTTCATGGCACTACTCAACTTCCTAATGAAATGGAGGAACTCTTGCTTTATATAATAGAGAAAAAGTAAATTGAGTGAGAGAAGTAGATTTAATTTATAACCACTTTCTTACCATAAAAGCTACCGCATCACCATAAATGGCGTGCGCAAAAGTCCAAAATACCCAAGCAGCTATATCATTATATGCAGGTGGCTGATCTGATAAAGCCGTAAGAAAAAATAAAGCTCCACTCCCTATAGTATAAACCAAAATATAGGGTGCATCTTTTTTCTCTAAATTCCAATTTTTAAGAATGTAGTAAAGCCCGATTACACTAAATACACAAAACAAGAAATGAAATAAATACCCAATAAGCCAAACGGGTTTTAATTCATTTAATACAGGAACATAGTCAAAGTTAAACAAGAGATTATAGGCAGTATTTCCTGTAAAAAACATTAATAGCTTTAGCACAAGCATTAAAATTAAACCTGCGATAATTCCAATAAATGAAAGTTTTAATATTTGTTTAAGCATAACTAATTTTTAAAATTAATTCGTTAAATATAATCTTTTTAGACTATTATATTCGATAGATTTCTCATCAAATAATAGCTATATTATAAATAATTATTTTTTATTCCTATCTTTCTATTATCTCCAATTTATGCCCTAAGTTTGATAATTGTAAGGATAAATTTATATGAAAGCAGTCTCAGTTGTTAAGATTAGGAAAGAATTACATCATCGTTCTCACGACGAACTCATGGAACTTTGTCTGCGCTTATCTAAATTTAAAAAGGAAAATAAAGAATTGCTTACGTACTTATTATTCGAAGCACACAACGAAGAACAATACATAGAAACTGTGATTGAAGAGCTCGACGAACAATTTGAGACGATCAATACCAATTCTTATTACTACATCAAAAAGAGCATCCGCAAAATTCTGAGAAACTTAAAAAAGTATGCCCGTTATTCTCAAAAGAAGGAAACCGAAGTAGAACTCCTACT
>CAZJRQ010000124.1:0-1648 GCA_964548535.1 uncultured Oscillospiraceae bacterium | reverse complement strand
GAATTTAATTCTCACTTTGACTATTATAGGGTCACCAACACGATTTGACAGAGAACCCAAATTTACTACCTTATTTTTATTTATAAACCTTGTATTTCCAAGGGTTACATCACTTTTTAAATTCAAAAAGCAATGACCTCCCTTTTTCGTGTATAATGTAGTTACCAAAACAAACAAAATACGAAAGGTAAATCATTGCTATGGACATTATACTCTATTTATTACAAATCATTCAATACCAATATAAACAAATTTGCTGGTTATTAAACTTTATCTGCAGATACATTCCTCTCAAGCAATGGGCTTTTGATGATTCTCACTCTCCAAAATACCAGAAATTCAAAGTAGATGAACTCCCTCGCATCACGGATTTCAAACAGGACTGGACTTACAAAGAGCTGATCCCTTACTTCGAAAAACGTTATGGAAAGAAGATCCGACCAGTAAACCGACGTTCTGACTGTGATATTCCTGAGGATTGTTCCTGTCCCCGTTGTGGTGCCCCAAAATCTTTTTTATATGATGAATTGCAATAATTATTGCGACAAAATTTTTAACTATCAATAAAATTGAGTTCGTGTAATAAAACCTCAAAAGGTGTCTTATAACCTAGACATTTTCTGGGTCGATTGTTTATTGTCAATAAAGCCTCCAATAGTTCTTTAGGTTTAACTTTCGAAAAATCAGTCTTTTTAGGGAAAAACTCACGTAATAAGCCATTGGAATTTTCGTTTGTACCTCATTGCCAAGCACTATAGGAATCTGCGAAATAAAAATCGACGCCTTGTTCTTCAACATCCGCATAACAAGCAAATTCTTTACCTCTATCTGAAGTGAAGGTTTTGAAAGCAGCTTGCGGTAAGGTGTTAGTGAGTTGTTTTATCGCTATTTTCATTGCTTCTTTTGAACGATCCGGCATCAATAAGGCAACATAAAATCGACTTTTTCTTTCTGCAAAAGTAGCAACACAACCTTTACTCTTACCTCTAGAGGAAACCACAGTATCTAATTCCCAATGGCCAAACTCTTTCCGGCTTTTAACTGATTGAGGCCGTAGAGAAATAGAAGTCCCTATGTTAAATTTACCACGAGTTTCTTTTGGCAAACGCCGCTTACCTTTTTGACGAAGTACCTTTAGAGATACGTTGATAAAGCCCTTGTAAATCCAATTATAGATGGTTTTAAAAGATAGTTTTCCTTTATAATCACGTCCAACGATTTGTTCGGGGGACCAGGTCTGCTCTAATTTTTGCTTAATGTCATTAATTAAAACGGCTGTATATTTTGGTTTTCTTCCCTTATTTTGACTATTACATTGAGCGGCATTGTCTGCCTCTATTGCAGAATAAACGGATGTCTCACATCTTTTCAGTTCTCTATAAATGGATGAACGATGACGATTTAAAATTTTTGCGATTTTTGAAGGTTTATAACCTTCTTGGTGAAGTATTTCTATTTTCGAACGTTCTTCTATGGTAAGATGTGTGTAGCTCATAACAGTCCTCCGTGTTAGTGTTTGTGTGGTTACTTACATTTTACACGAAGTTGTTATGAGTTTTTTTATATTTGTCGCAATTAATTTTACAATCTATCATATAAAAACAATGGCTCCAAAGGACAGATGCTGTGTAAGGTCTGTGATGCCAAA
>CAZJRQ010000123.1:0-1659 GCA_964548535.1 uncultured Oscillospiraceae bacterium | reverse complement strand
AACCCTTATATACCAATGGTTAAAGGCATATCTATGAGTTTTTGGCACAAGGAACATTGCACTCATGGGGAGGGTGTCGTAGTACCCTCCCCATTTCCCAAATCAAAGTTCAAAGTCAAAAGCCTAACGCCTTCCGTTTCACTCCAGTTGTTCTAATTGGCCTATCTGGATCATGGGAAAACCACCCATGAACCAATAAGCCAATTTGGTACAAAAACCAATTAGTTACACATCAGTTAGTTACATAAACCATTCAAATAATCATAAGAGCCAATACAATCGTTTATAAGCAACGTTCTCATAGCAGACAGAGATTTTATCGCCAGTCGCCACAAACGTCCTCTAACAGCCTCTAAACACCGTTATAAAATTACATAAAAAAATTCGTTACATACAACAAGCAGCATACCTTTTTCTGTACCAAGAATTAAAAATATATAACACTATAAACAGTCACCAAGTTTGTTACTTTGTCAAAGTAACGTTATCTATATTTCGACACTACGTGTACAAAATGATAACGCTCTGCGAGGCTAAAACCTAAACACAGTTGCCTACTCACGTAGTCAATTGCTTGCGTCACCGCAAACAAAAAAAGGCGGTGGATCACTACGTGACCCAACCACCTAAAAAGCAATTAAACATCATTATTATTACGATTATTTTTCTGCCAAACAGCGTCAATCATTTTATTAATCGCCATCGTATTATAATTAACAGCCGTATCAAACCAATCATCAGATTGCTGAATACAAATCATCACAAAGTCAGCAAAATTTTCAACTTCATTTTCGTAAATATACATCATAATTTCTTTCAATAATTCCAATCTATTAGTAGCTGTTAACTCGAAGTATACAGCTACATCAGCACCGCCATGCCCAATAATATCATCACGATTATATTGGAATTTTTCGGGGTTATCCATATGTATCATATATCGGACAAGTCCCTTAGCAGAACCAACTTTTTGTACACTTGTCGCATTTATACTTTGAGAAATGTCAGTACAAGGCTTTTCAGTAACAGGTCCGTCAAAGCTCATAAGGACATGCCAATGAGCTTTTTTTATCGTACCATCTTCATTTACATCTTTATCATGCAAAGGGCTTTCAACCCATCGCAAATGCGTTCCATCTAAAATTTCACGCCAATTGCTGGGCGCAGAGTCAGGATAAACAATAAAAGTCCAATCCCGACCTTTCACAACCTTGCTCGAATCTTTATCTTTTTTATTAGACATAGTATAATACCTCCGTTAGTTTTATCCGTTTCACCTATCAATACAAAAGACTAACACCCATCACTAAGGTGTAACCTATATCCGAGGTTGCACCTTTTTTATTTAGAACAAAGAACCAGAATCTTCCAATTTGTTAATCAAAAAATTCACAAGACCCGATTTACTCATACCATATTTTTTGGCTAGTTTTTCCAATTTCTCATTTGTTTCAACAGGCAATGATAAAGTTACTTTCTTTTTTTCAGTATTGCTCATAATAACACCTCCCATAATTTATACATATTTTTTACTTACAAACTAAGTATAATGTAAATACGGTATTTTTTCAACAATAAAAACGAAATAATCAATATCCCTCGAAAACCCTTATATACCAATGGTTAAAGGCATATCTATGAGTTTTTGGCACAAGGAAC
>CAZJRQ010000122.1:0-1694 GCA_964548535.1 uncultured Oscillospiraceae bacterium | reverse complement strand
GTGAAAGCCTGATAAAGGACATAAGAGAAGGATTAATATAAGGCGTAACAGGAAGACCAACTATAAAAAGTCAATAGGAAAATGAAAAAATGTTTCAAAAAATATGCAAACCAAAATGAATAATATGCACGACAAAAAGACCTGAGCAAAACCCAAGCCAAGTGATTAAAAAAAACGATTAATGCTGAATCTCGTAAGGTGTGTTGTTTTTCAGAACTGCAAAGATTGTACTGCAAAGCTTACGTGCAACAGCTCCAACCGCTGTCAGATGATGCTTGCCCTCGGCACGTTTTTTTTGATAGAACGCAGAAAAAACAGGGTCATGGAACGCGGCAATAAGTGAAGCCTGAAACAGAGCTTTCCGAAGATAAGGCGAACCGCGCTTGCTCATTTTGTTGTTCGTAGCTTGATATTCACCCGATTGGCTTACCGATGCGTCAATGCCCGCGTATGCAGCCAGCTTTGATGCGTTTGAAAAGCGAGAAACATCTCCGATTTCGCCAAGAATAGCGGCAGCGTTAACTGCGCCGATTCCCGGAATTGTTGTAATTGGAGAATTGATTTTGTCAAGAATAACGTCAATTTCAGCTTCGACATCACTTACCTGTGCTTCAATAAATTTGATTTGCTCAATAAGCAGTTTTAGCTGTAATGAAAAACTATTGCGACAAAATTTTAGTCCAAACGAATTGGCGGCAAGCTCTGATATTTCAGAGATTTTATTCTTAGCAAAGCCTTTAAAAGATACGTTTTCAAGAACCTTTTCCAACTGCTCGGCAGTGATGTTTTCAAAATCTTCTGCAGTTTGGAAATTAGAAAGCAGCTCCTTTGAGGTTTCGCCGAAGATATTTGAAAAAACCGATTGATACTCTGGAAAGACCTGGTCAAGAACGCAAATTACTTTACGTTTTAGGTCGCCGATTGACGATACAAGATAGCTTCTGAAGCGCGATAAATTGCGAAGTGACATAGTGTTCTCATCGGATAATGACGTTTCAACAAAGTCGCCATATCGTATCAAATCGGCAATTAAAACAGAGTCAATAATGTCAGTTTTACTTTTTCGGATTTCGGTACCTTTGCGCCAACCGTCTGTCTGAATAGGATTTACAACATGAACAACAAAGCCTTTCTCAGCAAGAAATGAGTACACCGACAGCCAATAATGACCGGTGGCTTCCATTCCGATTTCAACCTCTGACGGAGCAGTGCTAAATACCATTATTTTTTCAAGCAGGCTGTTTGCTCCATCGGTTGTGTTCGAGAAAGAAAACGCTTTGAACAGTGGCTTTGAGCCTTCTCCTAAAAGAGAAGCGACATGATTGTTTTTACCGATATCAATTCCTAAGTACAGCATATTTTTCACCCGTTAAAAATATTTTGAATAGCTCCTCTTATCTGATAAACGTTACCGCCTTGTTCTATATTCGAAGTACAGCTAACGCTGTCAACATCCAACTTATTCGTAATCTGTTTATCAGAAAGAGGTGTCAGTCTTTCAAGTACGAAGTGGCTGACCGCCCCTCAAGGAGAAAACGACATCCTCTATCCAATAATTACAATTATACATCTTTTTGATGAATAATTATACAGCTAATTTCAGGAGATAGGCTCCTTTATTAACCTAAATTTATTATACAAGGAGAAAGAATATGTATATCTCAGATTCAGTAAAATATGTAGGTGTTAATGAC
>CAZJRQ010000121.1:0-1753 GCA_964548535.1 uncultured Oscillospiraceae bacterium | reverse complement strand
ACGTAGGGGCGCCCCTACGTGGGCGTCCCGCATTGTGTCGGCTGCGATTTGCAATCTCAAATCTTGCCTTCATTTTTATGGCGGCCAACTACTATCATTTACATCTCTTATCAGATTGTTTCAGCGTTTTATACAAAATAAGTGTATTTTTGTTTGTTTATTTGGAATTCAGAACTACATTTGCATAAACTTTCTGCATTTCCAATATAGCCAGGTTGTGCAGATATTAATCTAGCATCTTAATTTATGAAACTTAGAACAAGACAATTTGTACAAACTACCTGATGGTACATATATAAATTTCCATAATTCAACAAGCACAGGGATACAGACTATTGATATTAATAAAGGTGGAGTGATATACAAAATAAGAATAAAATAATAGAATAAATATAGAATGTATGACAACGTCTGTTTTTAAAATATCCAATACCAAAGAAAATGCTGTTTATCCGCCTGATCAGGTGTTTTTGAAGCAGGATTTTCTATATATGCTGACAATAGGAGGACATATAGCAAGTAATGAAGCCGAGTATCAAAAACTGATGAAGTGTTTGAGCAAACTCAACGAGCAGGATTTTTTCATATTGGAAAATTTGGGACTAACTATAACGAACAGAGAAACACCATTTTATGCAAAAATACCTGTGTCAAGCAGTTTGTCGGATTTTGACAATATTGTAAAACAATTTGACCCTGTTTTTGGACTTATTCCGTATCATTTTTTTATTTATGGTCAAAATAATAGTTGGGGCATTTATCTTTGTGAATATCCAACAATAAATATCATTGGTTGCAAAAAGGATTTTGTAAAATATTTTTCGGAAGTGTTTAATATTAAAGGGAATGGTTTTGATACTTTAAAAGATTTTATAGGCAAAGAGTATGAAAATTATCCTGATTTGCTTCAAAAACTGATTAACAACTATCATTTATGAATCATATGTCTTAGCCTGAAAAAGGTTGACTCCCCAAAGCAGCAAAGAAATGGATTTTTTATATACGAAGAAACGCAAAAAGTACTACGCACAAGTCATTGAGATCTATAAGAAGACCAGTTATGGTGCACATAAGATCTCAAAATCAGGATTAGTGCCCCTTGATAGAAATACAATTAAGGCTTGGATTATCAACTTTGAGCAAGAGAATGGTATTATACAAGCTCCAATTAGGTAGTGTACCCAAAAAGTGTTTATTGAGTACCTGAGTTGTCAACAAAAATTACGCTTTATGGTGTATCGCCAATCTAAAGGGGGGGGGGCAGTCCTCTAAGCATCACCCTTGGAGATGGTAACATGATCCTATGCCTTATGAGGCAAAGGTAAATCCCGAAATTCATACCCTGCTGGGCAAGGATTTCGCAGTGCTTACTTCCACGTCTTCTACCCCACGAAGGCGCTGCTGCAGAGCGCCATCGTGGGGCTGGATCGAACATTATCCTCCTGCGGAGAAAAACGTTTGACAATCAGGTGTTCTATTTCAACCAATGGAAACATATTTTGGGATTTGTAATCCCGCCAAATATACTTCCTGACTTCGACACGCATCACCCTTGATTTTTTTTAACTAGCAGAATATGTGCATTTTATAATTTCCAAATTGCTCATTTGGGTGACGCAAGTAAAATATGAAGTATTTTTACTTCCATGTTTGTACGCAAAAAGAAGAATCGTTCAGGTACCACTAGTGTTATTGTCCCAGACAAATCTTGTGGACGTTTTAAGGAGTTGGCTACCATAGGAGTCAGTTCAGA
>CAZJRQ010000120.1:0-1768 GCA_964548535.1 uncultured Oscillospiraceae bacterium | reverse complement strand
CAATTTTAATTATTTTTTAATTCTACTTTGACACATTCGCAAATCCTTCCTTTATATAAGCTCTATTGATATCAGCCTGCCTCTTTACATGCCTGACAAATATTCTGTCAATCATGTCATCATCAGATAATTGCTGAAAGAATTTAAAGCAAATCCATGCTTTAACGTCCCAAGCTGAAAGTAATGGCAAATCATCGAAACAAAACAGTTTCTCCTTCAATATGAAGCAAGCCGCCATAATATTCAATGCCACCTGATGTTGCCAGGCAGTCCATTTGCGTGTTTGAAATTGGTCTAATCCCAAAACCTGCTTACACTCTTTGATGCAATGCTCAACAAAGAAGCGCTGGCCTTGCATATAAGCTAAAGCTTTAGGAGTGTATTGCTCAAGACTCGCATTTGTAAATGAATATTTTATCTCTTCTTCATTCTTTGTCTTCTGCTTCTTTATCACAAGAAACCTCGGTTCGATGGTGTTGGTTGTTCTGTTCCAGATAAACACTTTAGCAAAATGAAATAAGGCTTTCAATGTACCCTTTGTCGTTTTTCTTACTTTGATTTCTGTCCAGTCACCTTTGTTTAATGCATCGCAATATTCATCAACTCGAATGCTTTTTTTATCAGGTTTTTTCAATGAAGGTTTTCTGCCCTTGCCCAGTTTTGGTTCAGGTACTTCCAACAATGGTTCTTCCATGAAAATGTGTTGATCTTTATGTATATCAAACATATATACATACCCAAGCTCATTGATTTTTCGTGCCAGTTCCGGATCATTACCATATAATCCGTCACCACCCACAAAGTCAAAGTCAATGCCTATCTCATTGTGATGTTCAACAATATCATAGGCTATTTCTGTTTTAGTTTTAAACATCCGAAGGTCCTGCGGAATATCGGCTTTATCGCAACGATATTTGTCATCGCACCAACCTTCTGGAAGAAAAAGGCGTGCGTCGGTCATTGATGCAAAATCGCCATTGCTCAAACAGCTCATCACAGCAACTTGGCTATTGGCCAACTTTCCAACGTTCCCGCAATATTGCCAGCTCACCCCAACACTCATATCTCCTTTCTTCACAGTACCAGTTTCATCAATAATTAAACCGGTTAGTTTTCGTTTTGGAAGAGATTTGCTTACTTGAATGGCGGATCTGTCTATTACTTTTCGTTCATTCCAATTGGAATGGGTAATAAAATGTTGCATCTGGTAATAGTCCAAATCTGACTGATCCTCGCAAATCCTTTCGATATTACGATGGCTACTTATGAAAACCCCATGGGCATAACTTTCAGCTTTGTCAAAGAACTTTTAAGTTTTGTTTTGGAAACAATCCTGAAAATCAGCAAGATAAGCATCAAGCCGCTTTACACTAGCGGCCAGTGTTTTTCCATAATTTTTTGTATTTTTACGTTGTGTTAAACATTGAAACGAACGATAGGTTTGTTTTTCTGTGATGCCCTGAAATTACTAATTTCAGGGCATTTTTCCAAGCTTTACCCTCATTAAATCAATAGTTTATCACGTTTTTTTTAATCTGTCAAAGTAGAATTAAGTTGTAAATGGTATTATTATTTATGAGTATAAAATTAAATCTAATGAAGTCATCGCACCTATGTTTATAGATACAATGTTTTTGATTTTAGACAAAAATCTAACCTGCTTTATTCATAAACCTCAAATCTACCGTAACTACTCAGGTCTCCTCTGCAACCCTGACAGCTCCCGCCGCCGCGGATTCATAACCAGCACCGAATCGAGCTACCGCAA
>CAZJRQ010000119.1:0-1783 GCA_964548535.1 uncultured Oscillospiraceae bacterium | reverse complement strand
ATATGTCGCTCAACAAGAAAAGAACCTGAGTGATCTTAAAGTTTTGATGAGTACTGAAGCATATACTCTATTCACGACTTTGTTAAGCGAATACAATCAGACAATTGTTGAAACATACAAGCCTGTAGTCGATGCTTATTTTGCTTACGAAACCCATCTCTATCAGGAGTATATTCCTATTCAGGAAGCTTATAACAGTTTAAGTAACATTTTGTATAATAATGGCGGTTTAATGACAGCTGAAGGCATTGATAATTCAATCAAATACTTAGAAGATCGCATTGAAGCTTTGAAAGAAGATCAAACTTATATTTCCAGCATTACATCTGCCGAGCAGGCCATTGAGCTATTGAAATCGAACATAGAGGCAGCCAAAGCTGAAGTCAGTGTGAATCAAAAATATGCAGATGACGCTAAAGTTGCATTAGATGCAGCCATGGCAGAGTAATGCTTCTGGAATATTAACGGTAATAAAAAACAATATGAAAATAAAAAAGATTTTATTGTTGGCCGTTACATCCATTGTATGCCTGACTATAAATGCACAAACCAGTGTTGATAAAGACTGTACTCCCAAAAAAGGAGACATTACACTGGCAGCAACAGTAGGCTACAATAGTTATACAAGTATCACAGCTCCATCGGGTTTGCTGACGGATTATGAACTTGCTGCAATATCTACCAATTGGTCGGACAAAAAACTCATGGTAGGTTTTGAAAGTGGCTGGTTCTTCAGAGATACCTGGAAACTAAATTTGGGTGGCGGAATCAACTTTACTAATAGTCCGGGATATACGGCAGTACCGGGGACCATCGACGAAGATTCGGAAATCGGAGACGGCTCAATCCCTAATTACAGAGCAGTAGCAGATTCCTATTCGTTTTCTTACAATGTATTTACAGGGATAGACAAATATTATAAAATAAAAAGTGTTCCCAACTTAATGATGTACGGTGGTATTCGAATAGGCTTTGCATACGGATTAAATGAAATGAAATATGATGAACCAGAATCAATGGGCAAATCAGATGCAGAAACATGGAACTTGCGCGGAGGGCTTACATTCGGTTTAGATTACTTTCTGGCCAAAGGGATATACGTTGGTTGTCAGGTAGATCCGTTCTCCTACACCTACAACATGACTTCTGTAAAGCCCCAAGAAGGGCTAAGTGATTTATCAGCCGACAGTCACAATTACAGCATCATGTCGGCTCCCACAATCAAGATAGGTTTTAAGTTCTAACATACAGTTAATTCTCTCTTTTGCTACACCTCTGAGGTATTTCCTCAGAGGTGTTTTTTTTTGTGTCCTGACGCCGAAATAATTATTTATTTAAAAAGATAGTTTTGTAATATAAAAAATGATCTTTTAATTCATTATAATCTAAAAAATATTATACTTTTGCAAAAGTTCTTCTGATAACAAAAAGCATTAAATCAATCATGAAAAAACAAACAATGCGAATAAGATGCATCAAAAGGAATCTCTTATATTCTTTTTACATGACATTATCCTTATCAACACTTCTTATTTTAGGTTCGTGTTCGGATAAGAATTCGTTAGAAAACAAACAAGAACAACGTGTTGACTCGCTAATTGGCGCTGGCAGAGACTCTCTTTTTTCAGACATACCTGCTGCAAAGAAATATTTGCAAGAAGCAATGAACCGTACAAAAGATAGTATGAAATACTATGATGCATTTGAAGCTTACTCAAGTATTTACTATCTTGAAAACAAGTATGATTCCGGGCTATTGATGAAACAAAAAACACTTGCATTT
>CAZJRQ010000118.1:0-1789 GCA_964548535.1 uncultured Oscillospiraceae bacterium | reverse complement strand
GCGAAAGCGAGATTCAATAGAGTTTGAGCGTAGCGAAAACCAAGGGCAATTTTTCCTTACCTTGGCTTTTAATTATTTTTAAAGTTTTTAATGCTTTTAGACTCTCTGAAAACCTTTGTTTGCAAGGCTTTCAAGGTGGATAAGACTACAATTTCTTTGTCATAAGACTACAATCTCTTTGTCATAAGACTACAATCTCTTTGTCATAAGACTACAATTTCTTTGCATTTGATTACATCGAATGCTAATGTAGTCTTAATAACACTTATAACCTATGCAGTCTTATGAAAAATGACTTAGTAGTAAAAGATAATGCCTTAATTAATGCCAGTTATAATCTTGAAGTAACCGAGCAACGGCTTATCCTTTTATCAATAATAAGAGCAAGAGAAACAGGCCAAGGGATCTCATCCGACAGTAAATTAGAAATTCATGCTTCTGATTATGCTTCTCGCTTTGATGTCACCAAAGAAGCTGCATATAACGCTCTAAAGAATGCAGTTAATAATCTTTTTGAAAGAAAGTTCTCTTTTAAGGAAATTCATAAAGATACAAACAAAGAAATTGTAGTCAAATCCCGCTGGGTTAGCCGAATTGCATATGTTGATGACCTTGCTACATTAGAAGTTACCTTTGCACCAGATGTTGTTCCTCTTATTACAAGATTGGAAAAGCACTTTACGAGCTATCAACTTAAACAGGTTGCTCAACTCACTAGCAAATATGCTATTCGTCTATATGAGTTTCTAATTGCTTGGAGAGACGTAGGAAAAACACCTGTTATTTCTTTATCTGAGTTCAGAGAAAAATTAGGACTTGATATTAATGAATATCAAAAAATGGTTAATTTTAAAAGTCGTGTTTTAGAACCAGCAATAAAGCAAATCAATGAGCTAACTGATATACATGTAAAATACGAACAGTACAAAACAGGAAGATCTATCTCAGGCTTATCATTCACTTTTAAGCATAAAAAAATTGATTCTATACCTTCAGAAAGAGATCCAAATACGGTAGATCTCTTTACCCAAATGACTGATGCACAACGTCACATGTTTGCAAATAAGCTTTCAGAACTCCCTGAAATGGGTCGCTATTCACAAGGAACTGAAAGCTATCCTCAATTTGCTATTCGTATTGCTGAGATGCTGAAAAATCCTGACCGAATAAAAGAACTATACCCGTACCTAAAAAAAGTGGGATATATGCCATCAAGTAAAAAGGATGTAGCAAATGGCTAAGTTATCACTAAGTGAAGTATCTAATCGCTTTAACGTCAGTCGCTCTACGTTATATAGGGCCATAAAAGAAGGACGTATATCTCGAAGCTCTGATGGACTTTTTGATATTGCAGAAGTCATCCGATGCTTTGGGGAGCCGATCAAAAAGCATGAACAAAAACAAGAAGTGAATCAGTCTAAGGATGATGCAGATTTACGTCAGCTTGTTGATTTTATGAAAAAGGAAATTGAGTCATACAAAGATCGTGAGAAACGCTATTTAGATCAAATAGACCGCTTTCAATTGCTATTAGGGCATAAAGAGTCTGAAGAAAAAATGTCTCATGATGCACCAGTGACACATCCTAATGATGCACCATGCGACAACAGTAGTGAAACACGTGAAACTATTGATAATAATAAATATGGTGAAATTAGTACATCTCATGAAACACCAGTGACACACCCCAATGAAACACCAAAACACGTATCAAAGACACACTATGAGACAAAGAAAAAACGTGGCTTATTTGGCCGTGTGCTGAATGCTGTTTTTGATAATGACTAAG
>CAZJRQ010000117.1:0-1802 GCA_964548535.1 uncultured Oscillospiraceae bacterium | reverse complement strand
GTTTTATGACTTGCATTTTGTGTTTAAAACTTATAACTTAAATAAAAAC
Source organism: uncultured Oscillospiraceae bacterium (assembly GCA_964548535.1). Taxonomy (GTDB): domain Bacteria; phylum Bacillota; class Clostridia; order Oscillospirales; family Ruminococcaceae; genus CAZJRQ01. Next base: position 1,753 of record CAZJRQ010000117.1, on the reverse strand, counting down.
AATAAAACTCTGCACACCATAAGGTCGTGACGCTGATTATGGTATGAGCACCAATCACGAGCGAGGTACGAGCGAAAATGCGACTTTGCGCCGTCCGCGCTAGGACTGTTAATAAAATCTTTATTGATTTGTTTGTCGATTAGATGTATAATTAAGATAATGATAAATTGAAAGGTTTGATTAGATGTCACGTAAATATGCTATTTTGGGGGAAAGCTTGAAGCACACTATGTCTCCTCCTATTCATGCTAGACTTTTTGAGCTTAAAAATAGAGATTTTGAGTATGAAATTGTTGAGGTTTCTCCTGAAAATTTGAAAGTAAAGTCTGAATATCTTAATACTTTAAACGGCTATAATATTACTATTCCACATAAAATGGGAATTATTGATTTTATTGACAAACTTGACAAGACTGCTTTGAAATATAATTCTGTAAATTGTGTTGACAATAAGGACGGTGTTTTGACTGGATATAACACTGATGTTGACGGATTTTTGCGTTCGATTACTTCAAGTGGTGCTAATCTTTCTGGTGATGTTTTGCTTTTGGGAGCTGGCGGTGTTGGCAGAATGATGGCTATTGAAACTTGCTGTGCTGGCGGAAAGCTTACTATGGCTGTACTTGCTGATTTTATTCCTCAGGCGGAGCAGGTTAAGTATGACATTTTGAAAATTTGTCCTGACGCTGTTGTTAATATCACGACTTTTGAGAAAATCGACGGACATTTTAATGTTATGATTAATGCTACTCCTGTTGGAATGTACCCTAAATGTGACGCTTGCGTTGTTTCTGATGAGGTTATTGCTGACGTGGATTTTGTTTTTGATGCGATTTATAATCCTCGTGAAACTCTGCTTATGAAAAAGGCTAAGGCTCGTGGAATTAAGGCTGTAGGCGGTATGGCTATGCTTGTTTGGCAGGCTGTTTCGGCTCATGAAATATGGGACGGTGATGTTTACACTGATGGCGAGGTTTTGGCAATTATTGATGAAATGGAGCTTATTGTCGAGAAAGATTTTAAATAGTTTTTATAGCGAATACATTGGGAAAGCTATGGGGAGGAGAGTAAAATGAGTAATACACCTATATTTTTATGTGGGTTTATGGGGTGCGGAAAATCCACTGTAGGAAAGATTTTGTCGAAAAAGACTGGCAGGAATTTTATTGATCTTGATACGTACATAGAGGAGCAGGAAAAGCTGGATATTCCTAAGATTTTTGAACAAAAGGGTGAGGAATATTTTCGCAAGATTGAGAGTGAAGCTTTAGCTAATTTTGGTGGAACATGTGGAGTTATTGCTACTGGCGGTGGGGCACTGCTTACCAAAGAAAACGGAAATATTGCTAAAAATGCTGGGGTTGTAATTTTTATTGACACACCTTTTAGCATTTGCTATGATAGAATAAAGGGTGACAAGAATCGTCCGATTGCGTTTAGTTCGACTAGGAAACAGCTTATGGAGAGATTTGAATATCGTCGTCCGCTTTATCAGAAAAACTCAAGCATTGTTGTATCTGGAAAGGGTACTCCGCTTGAAATTGTTAATCATATTATTCAAAATACAAAGTCCTAGTCCTAGCGCGGTGCTAGCGCGCACGGCGCAAAGCCCTCGCAGAAAGTTTACTGGTTATGGTGGCGTTGTGCTGCTCGGGGTCCTGGCGCGGACGGCGCAGAGCCCTCGCGGGAAGTTTACTGGCTATGGTGATGTTATGCTGCTCGGGGTCCTGGCGCGGACGGCGCAGAGCCCTCG
>CAZJRQ010000116.1:0-1818 GCA_964548535.1 uncultured Oscillospiraceae bacterium | reverse complement strand
ACAATCGAAACACTTAAAAATGATGATGGAAGGCTTGAAGTTATAACAAACGATATTAAAATTAGAGCCTTGCAGGAATTAAACAAAATGGACGGAGCTTATACTCCAACTCAATTTGAAGATGTGACAGAACGCAAACCACTGCACGAAATATTTACCTTTACTGATAACGACACATCAAATGATAAAGATAAATAGCAAATACAAGGCATTGGGCGCAAGAAATATCCGTTATTTTATTGTAACTGGAGGGCGTGGTTCTGGCAAATCATTTTCAGTAAATACAGCTATAACAGCCTTAGTTTCAGGTGAAAAAAATCATAAAGTTTTATTCACACGTTACACTTTAACCGCAGCCGAAAAATCAATAATCCCAGAGTTTATAGAAAAAATAGAAATAACGAATACTCAAAATGAATTTGATATTAAGGCGAAAAGTATCACAAACAAAGTAACAGGTAGCGAGATATTATTTGAAGGCATAAAAACCAGTTCAGGCAATCAGACAGCCAAACTCAAATCACTACAAGGCGTTACTACATGGGTTTTAGATGAAGCCGAAGAGTTAGAGGACGAAAAAGTATTTGACGACATAGACTTATCAGTAAGACAGAAAGGCATTCAAAATAGGGTTATAATCGTAATGAACCCATCGACCAAAGAACATTTTATTTACAAACGTTTCTTTGAGCAAATGGGCATTAATGAAGGCTTTAACGGTGTTGTGGGCAATGTTGCATACATTCATACAACGTACTTAGATAATATTGAAAACCTTTCACAATCGTTTGTTAATAACGTTGAATTGATGAAAATTAGACGACCCGAAAAATATAAACATCAAATAATGGGTGCATGGTTATCGAGGGCGGAAGGTGTTATTTTTGAAAATTGGAGATTAGGAAAGTTTGAAGAAGTAGGGCAAAAGATATTTGGGCAAGATTATGGTTTTTCAATTGACCCGACCACACTAATAGAGATGAATGTGGATAAAAATAACATGATTATTTATGTAAAAGAGTGTTATTATAAAACTGGAATGGCTACAACTGAAATTGCGGATCTAAACAAAAAATATGCAGGTAAAAACCTAATAATTGGAGATTCAGCTGAACCTCGTTTAATTTCTGAATTGCAAAAATTAGGAAACAATATTAGAGGTGCTGAAAAAGGGCAAGGTTCGATAACAGCAGGCATATCAATGATGCAAGATTACGACATTGTTGTTGACCCAAACAGCATTAATCTGATTAAAGAATTTAATAATTACGCATGGAGTGACAAGAAAAGTAGCACACCCATTGACAACTGGAATCACGGAATCGACCCTATTCGCTATTCACTGGTTTACACGCACAGACGAGTTTTTGAATTTTCAATCGGATAAGATATGAAGTTAAGCAAAGAACATAAAAAACTATTAACGCTTGTAATGCTATCACTTGTAGCATTATTGCTTGTATATGCTTCAATATCATTTGTGCAATTGACGTTTAATTTTGCGGACTGGTGGGCAGGGAGCAGGGTAGCTTTGATTATTATTTGGATAACATTCACAGTATTCACAGGAATAAATTTATATAGCGGAGATGATTAAAAAAGCATTAGGAATAAATAAACAGCGAAGCAGTAAGGCGATAGGTTCTACCTCATCTTACCAATTTTCGTTATATAATATGCCGTTAACTCTGTATAACTGGGAGTCAAAAGATTTCATTGAAAAGGGTTATACACAAAATGGCAATGTCTATAAGATCATTCAAAAGATCATTCAAAAGTGTGCTGTTGCAAATTTGGAGTTATATATTGATACAGGCG
>CAZJRQ010000115.1:0-1832 GCA_964548535.1 uncultured Oscillospiraceae bacterium | reverse complement strand
CAAGTGAAACTACAACGACAAATCCTAGTACTATAATTGCTAACAATGCTATTATTAATAAATAAGTTTTTTTCATTTTACTTGATTATTTCCTTTCTACAAATATTACTAATTTTTTATTTATAGTAATATTCTTCTATATTATTAAAATCAATTGTTTTGTTATAATATGTTGTAGTAACTCCTGGATATGCATAGTACTTTTTTCCATCTTCTTCATACTCTGCAATAATTGACGTTGCAAATTGCTTATATTTACCAATTTCTGTATCATCAATTTCAAAATTGATAGTTACATTCTTTAGTTCTTCTTTCTTAGAGAAGTTGATAGGAGTAAATTTCTCGCTTCCATTATAAAAAGATACTTTCATATCACTATTAGTTAAAAATATGTTATTTAACTTGATTCCATCTTTTGAAGCTAAGAGTTCAACGGGAATATATCTCATTTCAGGTGGTAAACTTAGTGGTGAACTTTGAAAATATACATCAATTCCGCTCCCAAAATTTTCTGTATTTACTATTTCACACTTGTCAGGTTTCAAATCTATAAATTCATCATCACTTAAATATAGTTTTACACTTGATATATCTATCTTTTCTTCTTCATACTTAATATCACTTATCTCTACTGATACAATGTATAAGCTATATCCATCTAACTTATAGTCTTTCTCCACAACATCAATATCAAAGCTAGCTTCTCCACCTAAAAAGTCAACACTGTATTTTTCTACTTTTGTTAAATCTTTTTTAGACATAATTGCAATATTATGATATACAATGGTGTCACCAAGATCAACAAAAGATGCATTATATAGTTCATCTCCGTAATAATCTGCTGTGATTTTAGATTTCCTCACTTCTTTTTTATCACTTTCCTTATTGCATCCAATTGCCATTAAGATAATCAATAAAAGAATTGCACTTGCTATAATATTTTTTTTCATTCTGATTTTCCTTTCAAATCAATAAATATAATACCTATTACTTTAATATTATATCTTGGTTAAATTAATTACTCTATTAATTTAACCAAGATATTTTTGAAATTATAATTTTAACAAAAATTAAAATGTTGTTGTTTGATAATGTAATGCTTCAAATCCGTTTGGATTATTTACTCTAACCATTTTTCCTGTTGACCTTAGTCCATTATTATTTGTAACCGTAATATCATAGTTGTCACATTGAAATACATGTACAACAGCATAATAACCATTTCTAGATCTAGTATCTATAGTATATGCTGAATCTGTCCCGACAGTTATTTCATATGTTTTAGCAGTTGTTTGACTTGCGCCTAGTTTCCCAGAAACCTCTACTGCTTTTACTGGTACTGTTAGACCTAGCGATGTTGACAATGTTGTAGTTTTAACCGATCCAACTGATGTTCTTCTAGAGATACCAACAACCATCTTTTGTGCTGTACCTTTTGCATTCAAATAATTATCCCATCTTTTTGTACCACTTAAATTGACCGCAATTAAATCATAAGCATTCGAAAATTTACAAACAGCTCTATAATTTATTGTTTTGCTGAAAAACAAAAAAGTATTTTGTTTTTCAGTCCATTCAAAAGTTCTTGAATAAATTCCTGAATGTGGAATATAAGGCGTTGTGCTTGCATTAACACTTATTAAATTGCTTAATATAATTACTAATATTAGTACACTTATCTTTATTTTTTTCATTTTTAGTTCCACCTTTTCTATTTTTATATTTGCTTCTAACATCAATCTAATAATAGGTGGCGCTCTTTTCCTAAAATTTGTACAAATAAAAACAGACAAATCACCTCTGTCTGTCTGTCTGTCTGTCTGTCTGTCTGT
>CAZJRQ010000114.1:0-1864 GCA_964548535.1 uncultured Oscillospiraceae bacterium | reverse complement strand
ATTTTTTCACAAGCGATTTCATCTTATCTAGTTGACATACTCACTAAAAACGCTACTTACTCTAAAAAGCTAGACTCCTAAACAAATACGAGTCTAGCTTTTGGTTTACATATTTTGATTGTATAATTCAATCTTTTCAATCTTGGCAAAACAGTCTGGATATTTTTTGAGAATATTTTGCAAAGAAGCTACTGTAGTCACCGTATACACACTGCTAATCTTAAAATTATCTTTATTTTGCAGTTCTTTTTGATAAGCTTTGATTTCTTTATTCAAATATTCATAATGGAAGAGTTTTTGAAAATGCTCTTGATTATCTAACATGAATTGCAACAAGGATTGAAAACGATTATACTGGAAATTTTCCGGATATTGATTACTTGTTTGAATTCCCATAAACAGATAAGGATATTTTTGATTCAGTTTTTCTAAATATTTTTTATCCTTATCTTCGGCGGTTAACGTATAGGGCACGGTGCCAATATCGCGAAATCCTAGCAGTCCAGTCTTATCATTTGGTGGTTGAACGCCATACCAATAAATATGTGTGTATTCTTCTTCCTCAATTTTTTGCACTTGTTCTAAAGTCGCACTTGGTTTAAAAGCAACTGAGGCATAGATTTGGCTATAAGGCGGCAAAGTAGCCAATTGTTTAAGCATTTTTTCTCTGAGATACTCAAACGTTTCACTCGTCTTAGTTGGAAATCTTAATAACGCAGAAGACGTCCTGATAGCATAGTTATTATTAACCACTTCGCCTTTTCTGATTTCCATTTTAGTAGGAAGTGGATAATCAAAGCTTGTTTCGCCGCGCTTCTCTAGTGTGGTTTCAACATCATAATTGCCATAGCCGAGTGCATTAATTTTAATGTCATTAATACTAATAAAAGGATTCTGCAATTCATAGGCAACCATGAAAGATAAAGAAAATGGTGCAACTTTATCGCCATCTTTAGCAGTCGGATTATAGTAAAACTGATCGACAATTTTTGGTAAAGCGAAATAGCCGATTCCTGTTAATACTAATAAAATACTAATCGTCGTCAAAAGTGTTTTAAACCAATTTTTCTTGATTTGTCGATTGATTTTTTGCTTAAACTGTTGATCTTCCACACTTAAATCTGGTTTTTCCCATTCTGCTTGTTCCTCTTCTAAGGCTAAATCCTGTAATTCCTGAAATTCAGCTAGGCGTTCTTTGATATAGGCAATTTCTTCTGGTGTGGCTTGGTTTTGACGGTATTTTGCTAATAACTCTAATAATTTAGTACTCATCTTGTAACACCTCTTTTAATTTTTTGCGTGCACGATGTAAGTAAACACGCACCTGATTGACGGTCAACTGAAAATACTGGGCTAACTCAGCCGTAGAACAATCCGCAAAATAAAACAACAATATCAACTCTTGATAAGGCATCGGCAAGGATAAGATAGCGAAATACAATTGCCGATTTCGTTCTTTTTGCAAGATTTGTGTTTCGAAGCTTTCAGTAAAAGTAAGCTGTTGGCTCGCCAAATCCACTGACTGTCGATATTGTTTTTTCCGATATTGATCGATAAAACTTGTCTTAACTACACGTAATAACCAAAACTTCAACTGATCAGGGGCATGCGTTTGACAAAGGAGCTTATAATAGGCCTCGCTAACTAATTGTTCTGCTTTTCTTTCATCTTTCGTCAGTGACAGCGCATACAAATACAAAGAGGGCGCATACGCAAGATAACTTTCTTCAACTATTTTTCGATCCATCGCACTCGCCCTCCTTTCACTTAAGAGACGTTTGAAAGTCAAAAACATTACAAGATTTTATATATTTATTTTAACAAAATCTCAAAGACGATACTATGGCAAAAAAGACACCTGCCT
>CAZJRQ010000113.1:0-1899 GCA_964548535.1 uncultured Oscillospiraceae bacterium | reverse complement strand
AGAAATTTGAATACATATTGTGGTTGTACAGGAGCTGCAGATCTTATAAATATTATTATTTAATACATTTAGATATTTCAAGAAAAATCCTCAATAACTTTTACAACTTGATTACAAAGAATATTTTTATCATAAACATTCTCAGCAAGTATTCTAGCATTTTCCCCCATGATAGTTACAAGTTCAGGTGATTGTTGAAGTAATCTTATTTTTTCAACTAATTGTTGAGGTTTGTTAGGATCTACATAGAATCCACAGTTTTCATTTTCAACTAATTCTTTTGTCCATCCAGCTGAATTTACAATAATTGGTTTAGCTGCTGACAGAGAATCGAACAATTTATTTGGGGAATTAGTATATAAAATGGGTATATCACTAAAGCTGACTATTGAAACATCACAAATGTTTACAATTTCTGAAGTATCTTTCATAGAAAATCTACCCAAAAATAAAACGTTATTCAATTCATATTCTTTACAACGTTCTTTAAGCTGGTATTCTGTAGATCCACCTCCAATGAAAACAAACTCAATTGAATCATCATTTTTAAGTAACTTAGCAGATTCAATAATTGTATCAGCCCCGTTAGCTAAACCTAACGAACCAAAATGAACAACTTTAAATGTATTGTTATTCAATCCTATTTTTTCTGCAAATTCTTTATTCTTTAATCTCGGGAAAAATTGATCAATTTTTGACATATTAGGTATCATTGAAGTTTTTTCTTTATTTAAATACTTCAATACTCCCTCTCTCATACCAGGAGATAATGCTATTACATGTTTTGCATTACGATATATTATCTTTTCAAAAGAAATAGCTATTGATTTCACTAATTTATTCTTCATTGCACCCATTTGGATAGGCACTTCAGGCCATAAATCTCGTACCTCAAATATAAAAGGTTTCTTTTTAAACCACTTCAGAATTAATGCAGGAAATCCCACTGTTAAAGGTGTAGAAGTAGCAAAAACAATATCTACATTTTTTTGATTTAAAGCTATTATGGTAGATTTAATCATAAAATAAAAAAATGATTTTAACCTACGAGATATTGACATATCCTGACTATACTCTTCTTTGATATAGATAACATCAATACCATCTATTTTTATTGATGTAACTCTATCTTTAAAATTAGATGCAGATGTAATCATTGTAACATCATGACCTTTATTCAATAGAGCTTGAGCAATCCAATAAGAGCGAGTTCCTCCAGGTTCAGAGGGCGTTTTGAAATATTGATGTATATAAAGAATCTTCATCTTTATCCTATTTTTTCAATAATTAATCCAGGTTAACATTGTATTATAAAACACATTCTACCCATCCAAAAGTACAGGATTTAGGTTGATTGATCAGTTCATAACTACCCAATTGGGTAAACGAATCTATTTTTACTTATTTTCCTATTCCTAAATATGTAAATCCTTCTGCAATGATCTCATCCTTGTCATATATGTTACGCCCATCCACGATTAATGGGTTATTCATTACTTTTTTTATAATTCTCCATGAAGGCATTCTAAACTGTTTCCATTCAGTCATAAGAGCAATTGCATCAGCATCAATAACAGTATCGTACATATCTTTACTGTAAGTTACACTACTGCCAATTCTTTTGCGACATTCTTCCATTGCAATTGGATCATAGACGTTGACGATTGCTCCTTCATTTAAAAGTTTTTCAATTACAACCAAAGCAGGTGCTTCACGCATATCATCAGTCTCAGGTTTAAAGGCTAAACCCCATATTGCTATGGTTTTTCCTTTAAGACTGCCGAGTTTCATTTTCAACTTATCAAAAACAACATTTTTCTGACGTTCATTTACCTCTTCTACCGCTTCAATAACTCGTAGGATATAACCATGTTCCCTTGCTGTATGGGCTAAAGCTTT
>CAZJRQ010000112.1:0-1943 GCA_964548535.1 uncultured Oscillospiraceae bacterium | reverse complement strand
TTAACAACAACTTAACCAATACAATAACTAAGCATAGTTTTAGCTATTTATCAAACTCTAGACTCTATTTAAACAAAATCTGTGCAACGCATATTTTTCATTAATCTCATTTAAAGACTTGATAAGAGGAATACCACATAGAAAACTTTAAAGAATCAGTGCATTAATCTCAAAAACTGAGGATTATTCACCTTCATTTGCAAATTGTTTTTATATTCTTCAATTGTTCCTCGAGCACAGAAACGCTTACCTACCATGCCATCAATACGACCGAAGCGCTCTTCAAACCATTTGTAGTTATTGTCCCAAACTAAAAGCGTCAACGTTTGATTCGGATACATTCGATCAAGGTTTAAATAATGCCGATTTTCTAAATGCTTAATCTCAGCTAACTGCCCACATGCCATCACGGTTTTACCAACATGGAATGGAGCTTTAATTGCCTCAATTTTAATTTCCTGCGAAAAAGCATTTAAGCTCGCCATAGACAACAAAGAAGTAATTAATATTTTTTTTAGCATAGGGAACACCTTAAGTATTTAATAGCTTGAAATCTGATTTTCAACAGAGCGAATCACAATTTGAGGAACACCTTTATAGCTTTCGATTAAGCCAGTGATACAAATATTGCTACCCTCTGATGTCGGCATGATGTTGTTTGACCAAATCACTGCACTGAATTTATGTTTTGGATATATACCTCCAAAATTTATATACGTTGCTTTTGATGTTTGTGAAATTTGACTCACTTCACCACACACAGTCGTACTTTCTCCAATATGTGCATCTGCTTCATATACTGAAATCTGACCAGATGTCGATAAATTTGTATCGTCTATATTGCCTTCAAATGGATTTAAAACAGCCTGTCTTGGCTCTTCAATTTTAGGTTGATCAATTGGTTTAGTAGTTGATGCTGTATCAGTTTCTATTTGTTGCTCATGCACATTCGATGGCATAAATCTTTCTGGCAAGTCTTGATTTTTTTGACTGTCCACTGGCAATTGTCGTGAGGCATCTGCTATTTCTTCTGCGTTAGGAAGTATCTGATCTTCTCTAACAACTGGAGATTCATTGTTTGAAAATAAAATATAGCCACCAATAAAAATTATCAAAGCAATCAAACTAACAATTACAGCCTTATATTGTTTATTCTTGCGAGTCTGTTCTTGATATAAAGGATTTAGCCCTGCTAGTTTTTTAATCTCAAGCTCATGTTCTTGTTGCTTCTTTTGAAGCTCTAGCTCATGTTCTTGTTGCTTCTTTTGATGCTCTAACTCATCTTTCCTTTTTTTCTGCTCAATTTCTTGGTCGTCTGCCATTCGAGAAAAAACAGCTAAAAAGAAAAGCACTGCAAAGATAATCCCTATAGTCTCTAACATCATTACCTCCTAGATAATTTGCTGTAATGAATTTAGAACCATTTGTGGCTTCCCTCTGTATTCCTCAATTTTACCTTGAATACATAAGGTATTATTTTCTACATTTCGCAGTTGTTTGCTGATATGAGAGTTATTATTCCAAATGACTACTGTAAATGTTGCTTTTGGATAAGGTTGATCAAAGTTCAAATACACCCCTTTTGAGAACTCTTTTAATTGGGCTACCTTACCGCATACTATTCGATTTTGACCAATATACATACTAGCTTGAATAGATTGAATATGATTAGCACTTGAAGTTGAATTTTGATCTGCCTGAACATCTGATGAAATATAACTAGATGAAACTTGCTGTGTTATGGGTATATTTTCAACAGATTGTGAGGTTGATTTTATATATACCACTGCGCCTAGCGCAATAGAGGCAACAAGACCTACTCCGATATAAATCTGTTTTTTGATTTCATTTTTAACTGAGCCAAGCTCTTGTGTTTGCCTTCCTTTCATCTCTGAAAGTTCTTTTTGTACATTTTGTAGTTCTTGTAAATGATTTTGTTTAAA
>CAZJRQ010000111.1:0-1965 GCA_964548535.1 uncultured Oscillospiraceae bacterium | reverse complement strand
GGTAAAACCATATTTTTGGGCTAACATATAAAGTCTTGGTGGCAGAATGATTTTTGCATTGCGACGAAGAGCTTCCTCAATTACTTTTCGAAGCCAAGTTTGTAATTTATCATCTTGAAAATCAGCGTTAGAAGGACATATTATTTTCATCTGACCCAATTCTGAATGTGCCAGAAACCGATCACGGTTTCCTTGTATTAACGACAGTTTAAAAAAAGGCGTATCCAGATTATAACTCAAATCAATACGAGTACGGACTAACTTATTTTTTGCCACTATTAGCTTAGGACGCAACTGTTCAATAGCATTTGCTACTTCTTTTGTTGAAGTATGGGGAGGTACGGATATAACAATTTCATTATTCTTCGTACGAAAAATAAGACGCCTGGCCCGCGCATTTACATGAACAACCAGACGTCCCAACTCTTTATCTTCAATAACTTTATCCAATGATAATTCTTTTATGTACGGGTATCCGTTAATATAAATTTCGGTTTTTAAAACCAAGTTCCCTATATGGGAAGTAACGTCGATCAAATATCAGCATCTTTATGCTTTTAACAAAAAACATAGCATACAAAATAAATTCTTTTTTTGTTTAATCGCAAATCAAATCAGCAATTAAATAAAAGTTGCACTTACATCTTAAAAAATAATTCATGTCTTGCAACTTTTAGGAAGTTTGTTGCGTCTAATAATAAAACATCTAAAAACTTAGAAAAAATGAAAGCCTCAATCAAATTAATTTTATCAGCCGTCACTATCACCTTGTTGATTAGCAGTTGTACCATTTGGGAAGATGGCATCAGGCCCAGCAAGCATTACATTACCCGCAGCTATAATATTGGCGATTTCAATAAAATAGATGCTTCAACCGTAGCAAGCATCCATTATATACAGTCGGCCGATAGTAGTACATCTCTGGAGATATATGGCTCAGATAACATCGTTCCGCTTATAAAAGTGTACGTTGAAAACGGCACGCTTTATCTTACTACGAAAAAAAACAAGAAGATCAATAACTCCGGAAAACTTAAGATACAAATAAAAACACCTGACCTGCATGCTATCTACTTTAAAGGAGTAGGTGATATATACGTTGACAGCGGATTAAGAACTCAGTCACTTGAAGTAGAAAGTAAGGGGGTAGGTAACATTAAAATAAAAAACTTAGTTTGCGAATCTGTGAACATCAATTCATTGGGCGTTGGAGATGTCGAAATAGAAGGAACAGCCCAAACAGTAACATTGCGTTCAAAAGGTGTAGGTAACATTGGAGCTGATGAGCTCAAAGCTCAAAACGTAGAAGCCTCATCAATGGGTATTGGTAGCATTTCATGCTTCGCTGCTAATAAATTAAATGCTTCTGTTAAGGGCATAGGTGGAATTAATTACAAAGGGAACCCTGAGCACAAGAATCTAAGCAAAGGAGGAATTGGATCAATTAATGCAATAAACTAAATAAATAATTATCATGAAAAAAGGGATAATACAAGGCACAATATGTGCAGTCATTCTGTTAGCAGCGACTGCTTGTCTACAAGCAAAGAAAGTTATTGGGAACAAGAATTACATAACCAGAGAGATAAAAACAGAGCAATTCGAACATATAAAACTATCAGGCAGTCCGGACGTTATCTACAAACAAATATCAGGTTCACCCAAAGTGCAAATTTATGCCCCCGATAACGTTATTGACTTAATTGAAATCAAAGTGATCAATAATACTTTAATGATTAAATTCCGCGACAATATAAGTCTCGTAAATTGTGACAAACTCGAGATTAGGGTAAGTAGTCCCAGTCTGGAAAGCGCATCAATTCAAGGGTCGGGTGACATTGTTTTGGCAAATGGTATTAAAAGTACGAACAAAGATTTCAAACTATCCATATCAGGATCGGGAGACATTGAAGGAAAGCAGATATATTGCGCCAACCTTGATTTATCAATTAATGGTTCAGGAGA
>CAZJRQ010000110.1:0-1978 GCA_964548535.1 uncultured Oscillospiraceae bacterium | reverse complement strand
ATAAAGGAAGGATTTGCGAATGTGTCAAAGTAGAATTAAAAAATAATTAAAATTGATATTAGTATGAGAAAATTGAATTTTAAAAAATGTTTTTTCATTTTGTTTTTGTTAACTTCTTATCTAACAGCTCATTCTGAAATAGTTGATGACGAGAGCCATTTCTCTTTTAGCGCAGAAAGTTTTGTTCATTTTTGGCCTGAACAAGATTCTGAAGGTAACTGGCCGGATGGTAGGGTGCCATCGTTTGACCCTTCTACAAAAACTTTGGTAACAGGATTATATGGTAGTTATGGTTGGCTTTATGAAGACGGAATTGACTTGTCAGAATATAAATATTTAGTTGCAGAACTTGAAGAGCCTCAAACTTGCGGTGGTCAGTTTCGTTTATATGGCGATGCAAACTTGTGGACTCCAAGTGCCGGATATAATTTTGAGGGCAACACTCAAGTTGTTGTTGATTTAAAAAATGTAAAGTATTCTGAAGGTGATTGGAATGGTGAGCTTCTTGACGTATCAAGTGTATATCGTATTGCTTTTTGGTCTTATGGTGGTTGTCCCATTAAAATAAAAAGAGTATTTCTCACTAATTCTGATGATTACAAGCCTGCGATTCAATATCCGACTTTAGAGATGAAAGTAGCCGGTACCAATCGTATTTTAGAATATTATGCTCCGGAAGACTTGCCGGAGAATCGCCCTTTAATTTTGTTGTTTCATGGTATGGGAATGTGGTATAAAGGAATGATTGAAGGCTCTAAGCATGTGCTTGTTGCCGATACTGCTAAATATGTTGTTGTTGCACCAAATGGAATTGATGGTTCATGGGATGTTGGTGGAGGAAATGATGTACAATTTGTTTCAGATATGATAGATAAAATGTACGATATGTTTAAAATTGACAAGAGTCGTGTTTATGCAACAGGATTTTCTTGGGGAGGAAATTTTTCATATCGTTTAGCAAAGGATTTATCTGATAAAATAGCTGCTATAGCCGGAATTATGGGACATTCTTGGGGGCCAAATATTAGTAATGGGCAAGAGTTTGTTGGTAATTGTTCTCATCCCATGCCTATTTTGCAATTCTCAGGTTATTATGATGATGTATATAAAATGGAATATGTACAAAATATTCTTAATAAGTGGATTGAGTTTAATGACTGTTCCACTGATGAGAATAAAATAGTAAGAATTAATCCATATCCTAAAAATGCTTCCGGTTCAGATATAACCATTTGGAAAAATGAAAATACGGGTATTGAAGTTGCCTGGCTTAAATCTCCCCATGGGCATTCAATTCCAGTTGATTTAAATGGGGTGTTTGCAAGTAAGGAAATTTGGAATTTTTGTAGTCGATATTCGCTTGATGGGTTGATTGATGGACCATCAACTAATCTTTCAAATACTCCTATAAAAGATGATGTAGATGTAGTTGAAAAGGAGTATTACACCTTGACAGGTGAAAAAATAGGTAGAATAGACCAACAATTAAAAGGGGTCTTTATCCTGAAGAAGATCATGTCCGACAAATCAGTAGAATTTGAAAAGGTATTATTAAGGTAATGCACGATAGATAAGAACAATGGATGAAGAAACAGGGTGTTAATTAAAATTTTAACACCCTGTTTTGTTTATTATGTAAATCAAAAAAGTGAAAATTACTTGACAAGCACTTTGTATTGTGAGAAGTGCATAACAGTTTAGTGTTTTAATATTTTTAACACAGCTTGTTGATCATCTGGTGTTACAATAGTTATAAAATATGCTCCTTTAGGACCGGGTAAATCTATCAACATTGAATTTTTATTTTCAAAATTTTGTGTGCTAATAATGCTGAAAAAATGCTTCTTTTTGTCGCGGTTTTAACACACGCTTTTTGGCCTGCACATTCTTGACGATCATCATCAAATCGTGCCAGCTTATAGCTACTGAAGTATGCTTGTCACCAAAAGTGGGCAGCTTAAAAACGCCGCTGTCGAGC
>CAZJRQ010000109.1:0-1989 GCA_964548535.1 uncultured Oscillospiraceae bacterium | reverse complement strand
GGAACCATTACAAGTGATTTTTCTTTACTTGGACATTCAGTTACACAAAGTTCGCAACCTGTACAATCAAGTGCTGATACTTGGATTTTAAATTTAAGACTTTCGCCTTTAATACCTTTAGCATCTAATGAATGCTCTTTTACTCCTATTGGAGCGTTTGCCATTTCTTCTTCATTGATTAAGAATGGGCGAATTACTGCATGAGGACATACTGATGCACATTGGTTGCATTGAATACAATTTGCTTCAATCCATTTTGGAACCATAACACCAACGCCACGCTTTTCAAATTGAGTTGTTCCGTGCTCAAAGCTACCATCTTCATATCCAATAAATGCAGAAACTGGTAAATCATCACCTTTAGCAGCGTTCATAGGTTTTACAATGTTTTCAACAAAAGCAGTTCCTATATATTTATCATCAGCTTTTTTCTCTTCAACAACTAGATTTGCCCATGCTGGATCAACATTAACTTTTACTAAGCCTTGTGCTCCTGTATCAATAGCTTTATAGTTCATTTCAACTATTGCTTCACCTTTTTTCACATAGCTTTTATATGCAAATTCTTTCATATATTTTTGAGCATCTTCATAATCAATAATTTTTGCTAATTTGAAGAATGCACTTTGCATAATTGTATTTGTTCTATTGCCAAGACCAATTTCACGAGCAAGTTTTGTAGCATTGATGATATAGAAATTTACATTTTTTTCTGCTAGAACTTTTTTAACTTTATTAGGAATTTTTTCTATTGTAGTTTGCTCATCCCAAATTGAGTTAAGTAAGAAAGTTCCATTTTCTCTAATACCTGATAAAACATCATAAATATCTAAATAAGCAGCCACGCTACAAGCAATAAAGTGTGGAGTACTTACTAAATAAGTAGATGTGATAGGTTTTTTAGAAAATCTTAAGTGGCTTCTTGTGTATCCGCCTGATTTTTTACTATCATAAGCAAAATAAGCTTGTGCGTATAAATCAGTTTTATCTCCGATAATTTTAATTGAGTTTTTGTTTGCACCAACTGTTCCATCAGCACCAAGTCCATAGAATAAACACTCAGTTGTGCTCTCATCTCCTAATGAAATCTTCTTGCCTAATGGTAATGAAAGATTTGTTACATCATCGTTAATACCGATTGTAAAATTATTTTTTGGTTTTTCCGAATTCAAATTCTCAAACACTGCAAGTAATTGTGCAGGATCTACGTCTTTTGAGCTTAAACCATATCTACCACCAACAATAATAGGAGCATTATCTTGATCATAATAAGCTGCTTTAATATCAAGGTATAAAGGCTCACCTATACTACCTGGCTCTTTTGTTCTATCTAAAACAGCGATTTTTTCAACTGATTTTGGCATTTCGTTAAAGAAATATTTTAAGCTAAATGGTCTATATAAATGAACCATCATAACACCAACTTTTTCGCCTTTTTTGTTTAGATAGTCAACTACTTCAGTTAAAGCCTCATTTACGCTACCCATTGCTACAACTACACGAGTTGCATCAGCTGCTCCGTAATATACGAATGGCTTATAAGTTCTTCCTGTAACTTTTGAAATTTCATTCATATAATCAGCTACTACATCAGGTAAAGCGTCATAATATCTATTTGCTAATTCACGGGTTTGGAAGTATATATCATCGTTTTGTGCTGTTCCACGAGTTTTTGGATGTTCAGGATTTAAACAGGCATCACGGAATGCTTGAACTGCGTCCATATCAATTAATCTTTTAAATACTTCATAATCCATAACTTCAATTTTTTGAATTTCGTGTGAAGTTCTAAAACCATCAAAGAAGTGCATGAATGGAACACGACCTTTGATAGCACTAAGGTGAGCAACACCAGCTAAATCCATAGCTTGTTGAACACTATTTGAGCATAGCATCGCAAAACCTGTTTGGCGAGCTGCGTAAATATCTTGATGATCTCCAAAAATTGAAAGAAGTCGGAAGAGCACACGTCTGAACTCCAGTCACATC
>CAZJRQ010000108.1:0-1994 GCA_964548535.1 uncultured Oscillospiraceae bacterium | reverse complement strand
AACCTAAAAATGCCAATGGTCATGAGATGGACTCTTTAATTAAAATTCCTGATCGTAAAGTTTCACTGTTTGAACATTTAATCCAGCAAATTCATTTAAATTATCGTGATACCTATTTACGGACTTTGGTTTTATTCTTAGTGGAATATATCGATTTAAATGGCTATTTAAAAATCACTTTAGAAGAAGTCCAGCAAAAAACAGGTGCAGAATATATTCAGTTGATAGATGCTTTGACTTTGATCCAACGTTTAGATCCGGCTGGAGTAGGTGCAAGAAATCTTCAAGAATGTCTAATGTTACAAACGGAGCGGGATCAATTAGCACCAAATCTAGCTTATCTAGTCTTAGAAGAGTATTTTGAAGCATTTGCTGAACGAAAATGGGAAAAAATCGCTAAAGCTTTGGACTGCACGCTTGCTGATATTCAGCAAATCTTTGACTATGTTCAAACACTAACGCCTACTCCAGGTGCTTCTTATGGTTCTACAGAAGGGCTATATATTATTCCAGATTTAAGTGTAAAAATAGTTGAAGGAAAACTAGTAGTAACCATTAATCGACAAGGTGTCCCTGAATTGAAATTCCATAAACAATATTTTGAACGCTTAAAACAAAATGAAGATAAAGAAGTTGACCATTATCTAAATCAAAAATTACAAGAATTTGAAAATTTACAAAAAGCAATTGTTCAACGTGGGGATACGGTTTTAGCAGTAGGTAAATATTTGATTGAATATCAACAGGCCTTTTTCTTTGACGAAAATAGACCACTCCAACCACTTACGATGCGCGAAGTAGCTGATGATTTACAAATTCATGAATCAACGGTTTCACGGGCAGTCAATGGTAAATATCTGGAATGTGAGTTTGGAATTTTTGAATTAAAACAATTTTTTGTTCAAAAACTATCAACTTCCAATGGTGAAGAAATTGCCAATACATCAATTAAAGAGCAGCTAAAGCAATTTATTGAACAAGAAGATAAACGCAAACCTTTATCTGATCAAAAAATTGTTGAGTTATTTGAAAAGATAGGTGTTGAGATTTCTAGACGGACGGTGGCAAAATATCGAGATGCTCTCCATATTCCTAGTTCAGCTAAACGCAAACGTTATGACGAATAAAATGATTTACAAAGCAGTGGGTACAAAATAGTCCCACTGCTTTGTTTGATAAGAACAATATTTAAATACTAAATATATTTTTTGAAAATAAAAAAGAATATTATATTGATTATTTTCTGAAAAGATGATATAATAATAAATGTGATGAGGAAATATTCCGAATGCACAAATTTTTTTATCCGACATGGGTCAATATTTGTCTATACAGGACAAAAGTTGTCCAACGGAGGAAAACGATGTTAAATGATTTGAAATTGATTGGTTCAGTCGTTCCTGAGCTTATCCCAATGTTACAGCAACGTTATCGGATTTTGCAGGCAATATACTGGATGCAACCAATTGGCCGTAGGGCTTTAGCTGACCACTTATCATTGACTGAACGGACTTTACGTTCGGAAACAGATTTTTTACGAAAAATCGAGTTTATATCCAGTTCAAAAAGTGGGATGCGATTAACTGCAGTTGGTGAAGAAATTTATAATCAACTAGGTAACTTGATGGATCAAGTGCTAGGGATGCAGCAAATCGAAGTACAACTTGCTGAGTACTTAGGTATTAGCCGTTGTGTGATTGCAACTGGTGATAGTGATAAGCAAAATCAAGTGATTAGTCGATTAGGTAAATTACTATATCAATTGTTAGCTGATCAATTGCCTGATGGAGAGAATATTATTGCGGTGATGGGCGGTACAACAATGGCTCAAGCTGCTGAACAATTTGAAAATCTAGAAACTCCTAAACGACATAATTTATTTGTACCAGCAAGAGGCGGTATCGGTGAATTGATGAATGTTCAAGCCAATACCGTAAGTGCAGTGATGGCGATGCGTACAAATGGTGCTTATCGTGCGATTTACGTGCCAGAAC
>CAZJRQ010000107.1:0-2005 GCA_964548535.1 uncultured Oscillospiraceae bacterium | reverse complement strand
TACATCTTTTTTTTAATTATTTTTCTTGGGATATCTTTATTAATAAATTAGTCTAGGGGCTGGGAAATAACTACAGCCCCTACTTTTTATACGAATATTTATTGCGCAAACGTGCGCCAAAAGGCAGCCCCGACGTCCACTTCACGAATAATGCTCAGATGGTCTATGCCCATCCTGCGCTTATTCGCTCCAGTGGTTCGGGGCTAAGCGCCTTTTGTCCCACTCTCTTTTTTGATTGTTGAGTTTGACTATGCTAAAAATATTTCTGATGGTGATGATTATAGACTTGTTTGTGTAAAGTTAAGTAGAAAAATCAACTCTTACTTAATGGCTAACGAATTTAAATCACCTCAGACATTAACTGATCTAAACGCGATTGTTGGCAAAGAAGTTGCGAATTACAGAGGTGCTTCTTCTGTTAGTATGTGGGGTTCTAACCTCTTCTAATAAAATTTAACTGTCCTAATTTATCAAAAAAAATACAATAGTATGAATTAAAGTCCCAAACGAAAATTTAATAACGTCTCACTAATTTTAACTTCATTAATCCCAATATAGCGCTTCGCGATTTTCTCGCTGCTAAGACCAAAGACGTAGCCACGTCGTTGGTCTTTTTGTAATAGTTGATAACCAAACGTCTTACGCAGCGTATGCGTGCCAATATCGTCTCTTCCCAATAGCTTAGAGACCTTGTGAAATATATGATAGACCGCATTGACTTCTACATGTCCACCTTTGGTCCTTATACATTGACAAATAAACACAAAAAAACCCTAATGTTAGTTTTTTATTCTAACTTTAGGGCAAATTTCATTGCATTTCTAACTGATTTCTATCATTTTTTAATTAAATACCATACCACCATCAATGATCAAAGCTTGTCCTGTCATATAATCTGAATCCGGCCCTGACAAATAAGAAACACAAGCAGCCACATCTTCAGGAAGAGAAAGACGTTTTAATGTTATGTTTTTTGCGAATTGATCCATACCCCATTCAAATGATTCACCGGCTTCGTCAGCTACTTCCTGAGCGATCCCATTCATCATTGGTGTTTTTACAATTCCAGGGCAATAAGCATTTACTGTAATACCTAAATCAGCTAAGTCTTTTGCTGCTGTTTGGGTAATTCCACGGATAGCAAATTTGCTTCCGCCATAAACAGCAAGGTCTGGATTGCCGACTTGACCAGCTTGAGAAGAAGCATTAATAATTTTTCCGCCATGTCCAAGTTTTTTAAAAGCGGCTACCGCTGCTTGAATTCCCCAAAGTGTTCCGCCTACATTAATATCAAAAACTTTATGGAAGATTTCTGGCGTAATGCTTTCAATCGGAGTAGAAGGCCCGATACCTGCGTTGTTGATTACAACATCTAATCCGTCTAATTTTTCAACAGTTTCTTCAACTGCTGAAAACACTTGATCTCGGTTAGAAACATCGACTTTTACAGCGATGGCATTCCCGCCTTTTTGTTGAATGCTATTTGCTGTTTCAGTGGCTGTCTCCATGTTAAAATCTGCACAAGAAACTTTAAATCCATCCTCTGCTAATCTTTCTGCTATCGCTTTTCCGATGCCTTGACCAGCACCTGTGACAAAAGCAACTTTCTTCTTTTTAGTATTTTCAACCATTTTGTTTTGTCCCCTTTCATTACTCTTTATGTAATGCCGACTGAATAAAGGAAAAGTATTATCCTATCAGTGCTATCTCTTATCTTTTATAAATAGACCTGCGTATTTTTTAACGAACTTTTGATAAAAAACTTGCAGCTGTGCAGCGAATTGGCTCTCTACTTGACAGAAACCGCGAAAAGACCCTAAACGAATAAGAGTTTGTTGCGTGTAAAACGAACAGTTACAAAGTCTTTAAGGCCGTGCTTAAGGAAATTACAGATTTCCTTAGTTTCCTTCACGCAAAGGGACAAAAAGAATGGGATTAACTATAAATTAATTATTCAGCAACCACTATATGTTTATCTTATTCTTCCTTTTTTTCGCTGTCAAGA
>CAZJRQ010000106.1:0-2029 GCA_964548535.1 uncultured Oscillospiraceae bacterium | reverse complement strand
CTGATTTACAAAATTAAAAAAACAATATTATGACAGCGAAAAAAACAACAGAAAAGACAACAGAGGTGCTAATCGAAATGACAGCAAAAGGATTAGCAAGCAAAAAAAGATTGACGAAAGCAGAGAAAGATTTCCTTTTGGCGGAAGCTAAAAAACATGGAATTTCTTTCACGGAAAGGATTGATTGTTCTGATTGTTGGCAGGATTTGGCGTTGCAGGTTTACAGAGCCGAAAAATCGTTATCCGATGATGCTGAACTATTCATTGAAATGTCAAAGGTTAAATATAGGTTAAAAGATGGCGTAAATGTAAGAATTGTTGGCACAGGAGAATTAATTAACGAGGCCGTGATGACGAATGAATACGCCGAAGACCTTATCAGCAGAGGTTTCACGAAGTACTTTGAAATTATAGAGTGATGCAGATAATTTTCGATAAAAATACAAAACTTCGGAAAATGAAGCCGATGATAATCATCTTTCCCGAAGTGATTGAGAAAGCAAAAGTTGAAATAACGGATGTAATTTCACGAACTATCTTTGATTTCTTCGGAATGACGATTGCAGAGTTTCTTCGGTTGCAGGAGCAGATTTTACCCGATAAAGTGAACCGTTTCCTGAATAGGAGAAAAACAACATTTCACGATTATATCAAGATTGTGAATGCGTTCGAACAGGGAGCGAAAGCCTTTGAGCAGATATTGGTTGACACGACTATTCAAGCGGAAGCAGACGAGGAAGCAGCACGTAATGGATTGTTAGATGTGACAACCGAAGAAGCGATGCTGACTTTCATGCGTGACTATTTCGGCTTAGATTCGCTTGAAAAGGCACAGTCGCTAACGTTATACGAATACATCACGGCTCGGAAAGTGACCTTTAATAATGCGAAATTTCAGAAAAATTTGATTGCTATTCAGAAAATAAAAATATAAATGTAAAAAATGAGCTTAATAACGAAAATAAAGGCGGAAATTGAAGCAGCAGGTTTTCAATTTTACTATGATTCAGGTGGAGGATTAAACAAAATGCTCGATTCAGCTGATTTTGAGGATGGAAAAACGGTTGTTTTTGCCTTTCTCCTTACATCAACGCAATTGAATGATGGAAAAGAGAGCGGAAATGTTGGGTTGTTTTTCTCAAAAATGACCGATTTTGACTTCGAAGCGTTGGAAAATGATGAAATTCAAGATTTATGCAAGGTCGATGCGTGGTCATTCATTCGGAAATTGGAGCGTGGAAACACTTTGACAATTGGCGATGTCACGTTGACAAGGTTTTACGATGAATTTTCGGTCAATGTAACTGGCGTGGCGGTGAATGCGACTTTTACCGAAACGGTTGGTTTATGTCAAAGTTATTCTGATGTTATTTCAGATATTATGTCCGAAAATGCGAATAATATCGAAATAGTGTAATACAGGGTATTGTAGTCAAACTATTATAATATTATCAAAAATCAAGGTAAAAACTTTTATAACTATGTTATATATATATATTAATAAATATATAATATTATAATAGTTTATACTTTATATGACTTGTAGGGTATTGGGATGGCGATTTTAACTATTATTCACACTATTATTTTTTGACCAACTATTATTTTTTTATAATACTTCACATGAAAAAATGGATTTAAGAAACGAAATACTGCAAATTCTGACTGAAGCGAAAGACCAAATCATTTCAAACATTGATACGGAGGGCATACGTGCGTCAGGACGAACGCAAGCGAGTTTGAGGGTAGAAGATAGGGGCGAACATTTGGTGCTCGTACAAGGCAGCGGAGGGGCTCCATTTGAAACGTTGCAATACGGCAGGGGTGGCGGCCGTGTTCCGATGGGCTTTCAGTCAATAATCAGACAATGGATAATTGACAAAGGCATTTCAACGGAGCCGATACCGTACAAAAGAACTCCATCAGCGAGGTGGCAACCGAAGTACACACCGCAGGAGCGAGGATTGCTGGCAGCTGCTGGAGCAATAGCTGAAAAAATAAGGAAGTCAGGAACAGATAGATTTACGGA
>CAZJRQ010000105.1:0-2073 GCA_964548535.1 uncultured Oscillospiraceae bacterium | reverse complement strand
AAAACCATAGCTTTTTATTGTTTCCAAGGAAAATATAAACTTTTCTTTATTTCAGCTATAATTTAGAACATCACTTTTGTATAGACTGCAGTAGCTGAAATATATAAATAATTAAAATTTATAGTTTCCGCATAACTTTATTGATAATATGTAATCAACTTATAGGTAATTTTCAATTTAATTAGAGAAGTCATTTTAGCTTATTTTCTTTTAAATTTAAAGCTTTTCATTCAGTTTATCTTGAACAAAATCAGATATTTCCGAAACAAATCGCTTCTCTGAAAATTGTAAGGCAAAAGCTCTCATTTTATGAACATCAAAATTTTTGGTTTCAAACTTATCAATAGCTTGGTTGAGTGATACAGACGATTGTTCATTAAAAAAAATGCCTGTTTCGTCTTCCAATACTGTTTCTAATAAGCCGCCCATACGATAAGCGATGACAGGAGTACCACAGGCTTGAGCTTCTAAAGAGGCAATCCCGAAACCTTCTATACCTACTTGGATAAATGCTTTTGCTTTTTTTAAATACAAATTAACCTCATCGGAGTTTAAGAATCCAGGCATTGAAATATTATCGGGTAGATTCCGTTTAAATCTTTTATATAAATCGCCATCACCAATAAGAATTAGCTTTTTTTTGTTCTCTCTAAAAGCCTCAATTAAGACATCAAAACGTTTGATATGAGCCATACGCCCCACGGCAACATAATAATCCTCTTTGTCTGTGTCTAATTCAAATTTAGACAAGCTAACTGGTGGATAAATTACAGCGGCGTCGCGCCCATAAGTCTCCTTTACCCACTCTTGGACAAACTTAGAATTGCAAACTATATAATCAGGACGTTGTGCTTGTTCCACATCAATCTTTCGCAGGATGGCAATCAATGGATAAATGAGATAATAGCCTTTCCCGAAAAATAATTTAGCTTGGTCCCAGATATAGTTTGCATTACGCGCCTGGAAATAACTAATATGAATTTGACTATCACGAGATTTTTTGATGCCTTTTGCAATAGCGTGCGAGGAAGATATAATCAAATCTGCATCTTTATCTATTTTAAGCTTAGCGATAAAAAAAGGAAAAACGTAAAATAATAATCTAAAATACTTACCCATATGTTTGAGTGGAGTCATTTTAATATTATGAGCTTGCTTGGGATAAATCTTTTGCAAATCATCTGGTTGCATTATGCAGGTCAGGGTATATGTTTCTGTAAATTTGAAAGTTTTTTGCAATAAAGAAATCACGCGCTCTGCGCCACCATACTTATCTAACCAATCAACGACTAAAACTTTTTTCATGTAGTAACTTCCTTTTACAAAAACTAATTATTGACTTAGCTCATTTCTCCCCCGTTCTTTTTCGACGGACATAAACCTCAAAAATACAACAATAAGCCCTATCAGCATATTCCCTAGTTGTCTATGAATCAGATTCTCTGTGGTTAAAAACAATACTAAAAACACCAAGATAGCTGTGGCAAAGAAACTATTTTTATTTTCTATAATGGCCAAAACCAAAAACCCTACGAATAAAAAAAGCGCCATAATGCCTGAACTCAAATAGATACCAATGTATTGATTATGTGTATTAAATTTGCTATTCACAAACCACTGTTTCTGATCTTCTGTGTAGAAAGTTGTTCTTTGCTGATAACAATTCGTCAATTCTCTTTCGGTTTGTTTAAAACCTTTTCCGAGTACAAATGATGTCACGGAATGCTCTAAGTTTGTAGCACATTGCCAAATATGAAAACGAGGTTCGAAAATCAGTTTTTCTTCCAGAACGTAGGTTTTAGAAGTTGGGTTGGTTAATAGAAATCTTTGCTTTAGGTTATCATTCAGCATAAAAAGTCCCGCGACCAGAAAAAGGGCTGAAACAAGAATTAATACTGCCATTTTAAAATGTTGGAAAAAATAAAAAATGCTTGCAAAACCCATTAGCAAAACGCTTATGATAGCTATTCGAGCAGAGATACTTATCACCATTATTATAAAACATAGACTGAGAAAATACCACACTAATTTCTGGCTAGTACGCGCCAAATAGAAGGAAATGGCAGCCGCCAA
>CAZJRQ010000104.1:0-2082 GCA_964548535.1 uncultured Oscillospiraceae bacterium | reverse complement strand
GCAAGGTAAATGTCTTTAGAAAACTTTTGAAAAACTTTCCCTCTCGCTTGATCCGCTGCACCTTTAGAATTCTTAATTTTACTCCATTTTGAATGTCCTGCCATTCAAATCCCTCTTCTCTCAAATGTATAGTTACTAATATATTTTATCAGTCAATAGCCAGACATGCAATTCCTTTTGCGTTTTGCAAGATAATAGACTAAAGTAATTAATAACACTTGTTTGAAGGGAGAAATGATATGAAATATTCATTAACATGGGATTTAGAAAGTATTTTCCCAGGCGGTAGCCATTCAGAGGCATTAAAGGATAAATTGAATCAAATTGAACAGTTATTAGAGGAATACCATACATTAGCTGAAAGTTGGAACCCTGAAAAGGATAAACCAGCTTATGATGCTTTCTCAACATTGATTGAAAAAAGTGAAACATTGGTCAGCGCTTTAGGGCAAGCAGGCAGCTTTATCAACGCTGTTCAATCGGCTGACGTAACCGACTCACATGCTGGAACAGTTATTTTTGAAGTATCTAAATTACGCGGTGGTTACACGGTCATTCAAAATGCAGTGATTAAAAAAATTGCAACTATCTCCGACGCGGATTTTGAGTCTTTAACTACCCATGATAAGTTTAAGCATCTAGCATTCGCCCTTTCTGAAACGCGTGATGAAGGTGTTCGTTTATTATCAGAAACAGAAGAAAATGTTATTTCCAAATTAAGTCAAGATGGCTTCCATGCTTGGAGCAACCATTACGACACATTGGTTTCCCTTATTAAGATACCTGTACCAGATAAGGATGGGAACATTCAGGAACTTTCCGCGGGACAAGCAATGAACCGGATGTATTCAGATTCAGACCCGGCAGTCCGCAAACAAATCTTTGCCGAATGGGAGAAAGCTTGGGGACATTATGCTCCTCTTTTTGCAGATACATTAAATCATCTACAAGGTTTCCGTTTGGAGAATTATAAACTGCATGGAGAAGAAGATTTCATGGTGGAACCACTACGCTATAATCGCATTCAAAAAGAAACCTTGGATGCGATGTGGAATGCAATTAGCAAAAATAAGCAGCCTTTCTTTAAGTTTATGGAACGTAAAGCCGCTTTGATGGGTAAAGATAAGTTAGCTTGGTACGACGTGGATGCTCCTGTTTCAGTTGGTGATTTCAAAGCACGCACATTTACTTATGATGAAGCTGTTGATTTTATTAATGACAACTTCGCAAAATTTGGTCCTAAATTGGCTTCATTCTCACAAAACATCATTGAAAAGGGTTGGGTTGAGGCTGAGGACAGAGCGGGTAAACGTCCAGGTGGTTATTGCACAAGCTTACCAGAATCAAAAGAGTCACGTATTTTTATGACTTTTACAGGCTCTGCCAGCGATATGAGTACATTGGCTCATGAAATTGGACACGCGTTCCATAGTTACACAATGTGGGACTTACCACGCATGAACACACGCTATGCAATGAACGTTGCTGAAACAGCATCAACATTTGCAGAAACACTTGTTGCCAGCGCTACTGTCGATGCAGCAAATTCAAATGAAGAAAAAATTTCTCTTTTGAACACTAAACTGGAAAATGCTACGGCTATGTTCATGAATATCCATGCACGTTTCCTATTTGAACAATCATTCTATGCTGAAAGAAAAAATGGTTTAGTTACTGCTGAGCGTTTATCTGAGTTAATGATTGCAGCTCAAAAAGAAGCGTTTAAAGATAATTTAAGTGAATACCACCCACATTTCTGGGCTTCTAAGTTACACTTCTTTATTGATGGAATTTCTTTCTACAACTTCCCATACACATTCGGTTTCCTATTCAGCTTAAGTATTTTCGCTGAATACAAAAAAAATCCGAATGGCTTCGAAGACAAGTATATCGCTTTGCTAAGAGATACAGCTGTGATGTCAACGGAAGATCTTGTTCAAAAACACCTTGGAAAAGATATTACTGTTGAATCATTCTGGGAGCAAGGGATTGCAATTATGGCAGAAGATGCCAACACATTCCTGGAACTAACAGAAGGCTACTTAAACTAATATCCTAAAAAAACCGGCTCGGACATTTTAA
>CAZJRQ010000103.1:0-2101 GCA_964548535.1 uncultured Oscillospiraceae bacterium | reverse complement strand
AATTGAAAGTAAGTGCTTCAAAATCCGCCACTTCGCCAAGCTGCAAAACGTTAGCGGTAATTTTACCAAACAGAATGTTGAACATAAAAAAATATAATCCGATGAAGCTATAAGTAACTGTCCAAAATATATAAACTCAAACTTTTTCATTGCTTTCAAAAAGTAATGGAATTTTATATTATCAATTTATAAAATTAGAAAAAATGACACAGTTACAAATGATTGACAAAACAAAATCTATAGCTCAACAAGACGAAAATGTTTCCGCTGTTTTTATGTATGGTTCATTTACCAAAAACGAAGGAGACAAATATTCTGACATCGAATTTTACATCTTCTTGAAAAATAAAGAAAATTTCTCAGCGGAAAAATGGGTAAATCTAATCCATCCAGTGGCTTTATATTTTACAAACGAATATGGAAGCGAAGTGGCTATTTTTGAGAATATGGTCAGAGGAGAATTTCATTTTTTAAAAACGGAGGAAATTGAAATTATCAAATCCTGGGACGGAATTGTTGCATTTAGCGATTTTGACCAAATGAACCTAATCGACAAAGACGGACTTTTAACGAAAACGCTTAATCAAATCAAAACGAAATCGCCCGAAAGAATTACAAATGAAAATATTTTGTGGTTAAGCCAATCATTATTGAATGTTGTACTGACAACAAGCAACTTGATTAAACGAGAAGAATTTGCTCACGCTCATCACAGTTTATCAAATGTGCAGAAATACTTGCTTTGGCTTATAAGAGCAAGAACAAACAAAACAAAACATTGGGAAAGTCCGACAAAAAGTCTTGAAAAGGATATTGACACGATTTGGTATTCAGCGTATAAAACAGTGACATCGGATTTAAATCCTAAAAACATCGTTTTGTCTTTTGAGAACTCATTAAATTTATCAGAAAAGCTATTTGACGAACTAAATATTGAACCAAAACTGAAAGAAATTCTAAACGACATAAGAAAAAACTACCGCTAACAAAGGTTTGGCGAAATGCGGGATTAAGTGCTAAGTTGAACTTTTGTGCTTATTAAGTCGCCAAAAGCCAATTTTATTGGCTTTTTAATTATATTAGCAAATAGAAATTGGCTTTGGCTTAGTTTCGGTCTGAATTGAACTTTCGCTCAATTCAAGCCCGCACTTGCGCCAAGCCTCGAAACGTTAGCGGTCAGTGTAAAAAAAACAAAGAAGACTTTGTGCAAACATATTCTTATTGCTTATAGAACGAAATTTTTGTATTAAATCGACTTAATAATTTGGATGTTAACACTCGACAAGGGGACTAAAAGATAAGATTTAACCCTGAAATGACAAATTGAGAACCGAAAATTGAAATAAGAAGTGAAAAACTATTAACTACTTAAAATGAAAAACTTAAACTACAATTGGGCTTTTAAGCTCTTAGCTTTTATTTTTTTTCTTTCTTTATTCACGACACAAACTAGTTGTAAGAGAAAAATTGAAGCTAAATCAGTAGAGCGACAAAAAATATACGAAGAATACATTGATTCAATGTTAATCGATAGTGTTTATTTCAATGAAATTGATAATAAGAAGATAATCATAAAGGATGAGGAACAATTCGTAAGTATCATTGAGCCTATTCTATTTGACATTTATGGAAAAGAACGAATCATTGAGCAAAGACCATACGAAGTATATTTCGCCAAGAATTATTGGATAATTTCAGGATATCTACCACCAACATCAGAGGGTGGAGTTTTTATGGCAATTATGGATGCGAGAAATTGCAAAATAATTAGAATTGAACATGGAGGGTAAGATAGGCATGAAGTTGAATTTGAAAATTGAGCAATAACTTTTGAGATTAAGTTTAGTGAATTAATATTGTACCGACTGAAACACTGGGAATAAACGTACACAATAAAATATACAGACAAAACACCGAACCGCTAACACACGCCTATGGGTCATTGGCTGGCTGACGTGCATTTAGGCGGCGCATCGCCCGCTTTCGCTTTTGTCGTTTCACGACAGCGAAATCGCCCGCTGACCGCCAAATGCCCATAGCCTCGGTCGTTATAAATTGCTCGGTATTTTGAGGGATAAAATTTTGTTTTTAAAAGCAATTG
>CAZJRQ010000102.1:0-2116 GCA_964548535.1 uncultured Oscillospiraceae bacterium | reverse complement strand
ATCTACTCCGTATGACTTAAAAGAATTAGTGCCAAACTACGATATAAACATGACAATAAAGGGTATCTTATCTGATTTGAGCCAAAAAGGGATTGACATCAGAGACTTAAAAACCAAAATGAATGCGATTTATAATAACGCATTGGCTGACCATGCTGAAGTTGCTAAGGCGAGGGGTACATATGCTACATTGTCAGACAAGCTAAGCGCATTAAACACTAGCATTGCAAATATTGTTAGTGGAAGCCCGAAAGGTGTATATGCTAATCTATCAGAGCTACAATCTGCTAAGCCTAAAGGAGATTCCGGCATCTATGTCACAACAGATAATGGCCATTGGTATTATTACAATGGCGGTTGGAAAGATGGTGGAGTATATCAATCTATGGTTATTGATTTAAAACTTAAAGATTTTTCTCCGGATTTATTAGATATGTTTAATTTTAACGCTAAGTTAGTAACGTTTCCGGTAGTCGAAGGCAGCTATTATAGTACACCTCAGCATGAAGTACAGGCTGACGAAGGAGCATTCCGAAGCGAAAAAATAGAAGTGGTCGCTGGAGAGCTATATTTCATTGACGGATATTCTTATTATGACGGACGTGTAATTGCTTTTGTTGACAATGACGGGAACGTAATTGAATCACATCCTAGTTATTCTGATCTAGGAGTGAAAGTTAGTGGTATTTTTGAAGTACCTCAAAATGCCACAGGTTTATATTTGAGCTGTCAGAACGATAAATCGCTGCTACTAGTAAAAATTAACGACATTTATCCCAAACTCGGGGAATTGGCATTTCTTTCAAAAGCGAATTTAAGTGGTTGGGATGAAATACCTATTGAAATATTTAAAAAAAATTATTACTACGGCGTTTACAAAGTTTACCCGCTCATAAAAGAGACTGGAGATGTTAAAGTAGTTTCATACAGTCCCGTTTCAGTTAAAGCTGGCGAGACGTATCGTGTTGAAGGCACGAGCTACTGGGATGGGCGCCTCTGGATGCTTATTGATGAAGAGGGAAAAGTAACACGTAAATACGAAGGTAGCGACAAAGATTATCACACAAATCAAATAACGATTGAAGATGGTGAGGTTTGTTTATTGCTTAATTCGGGCACCGCAGACGGTGATGTTAAGTTGTTTAAGGGCAAAACTGACAAATCGAAAAAGGGATTTACTGTCATCGGGGACAGCTGGACAGACCCAGCAACGCTGGGGTCAAATCCTAACTGGGTAGACTTTTGCAAGCAACTTTTTGGGGAAAGTACAAGACAGAGCTAGATGTTATCAACTTAGGCTCTGGCGGCACTGGCTTTATGGCATCGGGCGGACGCTTGGGTAAATACTCAGACAGAGTTATTCCAAATGAATATGACACATTCGTTATTTTCGGTTCATTTAACGATGCATTTTTAAATTACGAATTTGGCGATGTTAGAACAAGTGCAAAAGGAACATTCTTTGGCGGAATGTCAGATATTACAAATAAAATTTACGCAACAAAACCAGATGCAAAGATTCTATTTGTGACGCCAGCTCCATGGGGTGGTATTAACCCTAAACAAACCGCAAACATAGGACCACAAGAAAATGCTGCTGAGTTTGCAGAAAAATATGTTGACGCAATGATTGAATTCGCAAGATACAATTCAATTCCAATCTTAGACCTCTATCATTTCTCTAATTTGAGACCGTGGGACGAAACTTTTATCAACAGATTTTACCACGGCATGAATGAAACAGATGACACTCACGCTAATTCTGACGGCCATAAACGTATCGCCCCACAAATTGCTGATTTCATTTTCAAAGAGTTTTAGGAAGCGGTGGATTATGAAAAATGAATTCTTCTCGGGAATATTATCGCTTGTAGCAAGCTTGGTTGGAACGTTTGGCGGGATTATCACAAGCACTAAGCTTACCAACTATCAAATCAATGAGTTGAAGAAGCGTGTCGATAAGCATAACAATGTAATCGAACGAACTTATAGATTAGAAGAACACTGTAAATATATAGATGAACGCATTGAGAAACTCGAAAGCGAGGTTGAAAATCATGAAAAACATTAATTGGAAGTTACGTTTT
This sequence comes from uncultured Oscillospiraceae bacterium, assembly GCA_964548535.1. Lineage (GTDB taxonomy): Bacteria > Bacillota > Clostridia > Oscillospirales > Ruminococcaceae > CAZJRQ01. Next base: position 29 of record CAZJRQ010000102.1, on the reverse strand, counting down.
AAAAACAAAGCTACATTGTTAGCAATTGC
>CAZJRQ010000101.1:0-2132 GCA_964548535.1 uncultured Oscillospiraceae bacterium | reverse complement strand
CTCAATGGTTCTATACCGGAAATAATCAGAGGCTTAACAACAGGCATCTGCGCTCGGACGAGTTGTTTTCTGAAGGCGGCTGTTCTTACAGTTCATTTCGCCCCTTATAGGGGGAATGACAGGGTGAAAAAAGGTTGGAGCAGGTGTTTTCGCTGGAAATCAAACTGTTTAAGTTACATGAAGCTTAAGTCTTTTGGTCGATAATCAAGAATGGAGTTTACTTGATTCGGATAACGGGCTGAGTTTTTCTTTCGCGTTATTGCTATAAAATTGTCACACCGCTCAACGTTAAATATTTGTTTCTGTAATGCAATCGCTAGAATGTCGAGAGTTCCAAGGTATAGAATCTTATTTGCCTCACAGTATGGGATAATATCTCTGAAGTTGCTGCTGGCAATAACGTCTTTGTCATATTTTGCGACAGCCATGCAAGCTCTCTCGCCATCACCGATCAAAGGATTATTCTTCTTTATAAGAGCATATTCCTTTTTTATATCCATGTTGTTTATTGGGAAAGGAATTACTTTGATGGTTTTAAAGAAGTGAACTACATTATCGAGATATTCTTTTCTTGATTTAATACGTGCAACTTCCTTATAGACATTATCGAGAATAGTTACGGCATGAGGTTTTAGTATGTTTGGTAATTCGATTAGCTCCCCAGCTGCAATGAAATGAGATATGACATCTGCATCGGTTAAAATGATTAAGTTCGGATTATTCATAATCTTCCATCTTGTCGAAATCGGCTAAATCAATACCGATATCTTCCAGTAATGAAAAATAGGCGCTTTCAGAAATTATACTTCTGTCGTATAGTTCCTTAGCCATGTCTCCGTAATTGCCAACAACTAGTCCTTCATTGCCTGGTTTGTATAAATCGTCATTGTACCCGTACAGCAAAGCATTCTTTATTTTATCACAATTAAACTCCTGATACTTATTTAAGTCAATTAGGTTCATTTTAATAAGGCGGTTGAGCAAGGCGCTACGGGAACAACTGTAATATTGCTCAATCTTTAAGATAGTAGATAGGGTGATTTTGTTTTTGCTCCATTCATGTTCCGGGATCATTTGATACATACCGTCTTCAGGAAGTAAGAGGTAGCTCGCAAAAACGTCGGCATTGTACTCTTCGGGGTCTCCTTTTTTATCGAATTGGCCGGCATTACTTTTTTTTGAAGTAAAGCTCTCCTGATAATAAAGGTGGTACAATTCGTGACAAATGGTAAAGTGTTGACGGCCGATGGTGGTGTTAGAATTTACTAATATAAAGTGTTTAGCCGTATTATTGCCCTTTGTTTTGACTGCCATTCCCGACAGTTCTCCCTTTAAAGGAAGAAAAACCGTTAAAATATTATTTTTAAGCAGCAGGCTTTTTAAACGTATAGCTTCTGATGCGTTCAGGCCATTTTTGCGGCGGAAGTCTGCCGCAAACTGTTCTAATCTTCTGTCTTTTTTATCCATTGGCTAAAGCTGAAGACATATTTATGTAATTGGAAATTATCTTTTTGAATTGAGTAATGGTTTGCAGATCTTCGGCTATGATTTCATCGGCGCGAAAAGCAAAAGAAGTAAGTACGTTTTGCTTTTCAGGGTCTTCTTCGTATAAATCAAATTCCTCTACATTAAATAAGAGAGCGAGTTTTTCCACTACATTTTCAGGAATAGAACGAGCATCGTTTTCGTATTGGTTGACTGCCGCAGCAGAAATACCCAGGTATTCTGCGACGAAGCTTTGCGTATAAGCAAATTTTTCACGCAGCTTTTTAATGTTTCTGCTCAGTGTTTCGTTAGTTTCCATGGTGTATGTGTAAGTCTTGATTTTTTCTGTTGTAAAATAATCTAAAAATGAAATATAAAGCAAATTATTAACAGGTTGTTTTTGTTTTTATTATTTTATCTTTCTGTAATTCAGTTGTTTAGTTTGTTTTGTGATTTTGGTCGTTTTGGTGTAACTAAGAGAATTAGAAAAACATTAACAGTGGAGGTGTTTGATGCCGCCTTTCGCTACAAGCACGGAACTCGGGTGGTCGTGGTTCAGAACTGCGGCTGACAGAAAACACCTGTTCCTTACGCTTGATGCAGCTGTTCTGCGCTGCTGTCTGTTTCCTGTTCACTGCAGTCGCTTC
>CAZJRQ010000100.1:0-2158 GCA_964548535.1 uncultured Oscillospiraceae bacterium | reverse complement strand
AGACGCTAGCTGTTCGAATTCATCAATGATATATGCGCGCTTGTCATCGGACATTGACACTGTAACATGTCCGATTCTACTAGAGATGTAATTAACAGACACTAAAAATATATTGCGTGTGGTTGGAAAAACTAAAGGTTACTTTCGAATGAGTTTTATATCGTGTATCATTTGCTAAAGTGCAATATAAATGCGTTTTAATGCGAATATAATATTCAAAAGGCCTTAATCGGCACGTAGCTATCGATTAAGGCCTTTTAGATTAACCAGGATTAATTCCTAAAGCGATTCGTGCAAAACGGCTAATACGAGTAATTTTCCATGCAGGGGACCAGACAATATGGACGTCGACACTTTTGATTACTGGTATTTGTAAAAGAGCAGTTTCGATTTCGATTGGAACAGATTCAATGCATTCACAGCCAATACCCGTAAAGGTAACCGTAATATCACAATGATCTTGTTCGTCCAGCTGAATTTCATAGATAAATCCTAAATTATAAATATCGACTTCGATTTCTGGATCATAAATTTGTTCTAGCTTTTCGATTAATTGATCGCTAATTACTTTTGCTCTTTCATTAATTTTGATATCATCTCTCATACTTATCGAATCCTTCCATATTTAAACTTCAATGTGCTTCTCATTTTTTCATGAAAAGGAAATTTTTGCAATACAATATTCATCTATTTTTCATTTTAATACTAGATTCCTTTCATTTTTATGTTAGAATGGAATTCAAATAGTATGAAAATACTGACAATTATATCAAGCTTTTTTGAGGGGAGCGTTTTTCAATTGACGGAAAATCATAAAAAAGATATTAGAATCCGAAGTAACGTATATGACAGTATGGTAAAATCACCAAACCGTGCAATGTTACGAGCTACAGGTATGGGAGATGAAGAGTTTAAAAAACCGATTATCGGTGTGATTAGCACGTGGGCTGAAAATACGCCCTGCAATATTCACTTACATGATCTAGGTAAGTTAGCTAAAAAAGGGATTCAAACAGCCGGTGGTTGGCCGGTTCAATTTGGTACGATTACGGTAGCTGATGGGATTGCGATGGGGACACCTGGTATGCGTTATTCACTACCTTCTCGGGATATTATCGCTGATTCTGTTGAGGCGGCTGTTGGCGGTCATAATTGTGACGCATTTGTAGCCATTGGTGGCTGCGATAAGAACATGCCAGGCTGTATGATTGCGATTGCGAATACAGAAATTCCAGCAATTTTCGTTTATGGAGGTACGATTGCCCCTGGTAAGCTAGATGGAAAAGATATTGATCTTGTGTCCGTTTTTGAAGCAATTGGTAAATGGAATCACAATGATATGACAGCTGAGGAAGTTCGTCGAATTGAGTGTAATGCTTGTCCAGGACCTGGTGGCTGCGGAGGGATGTATACGGCAAATACGATGGCCTCAGCAATTGAAGCAATGGGAATGAGTCTACCTGGTTCATCTTCAAATCCAGCGACAACAGAAGCGAAATTACGCGATGTTGAAGCTGCAGGTGAAGCAGTTTTGAAGTTGTTAGAAAAAAGAATCTATCCGAAAGACATTATGACACGTAAAGCATTTGAAAATGCGATTACAGTTGTCATGGCTTTAGGTGGTTCGACGAATGCGATTTTACATTTAATGGCGATGGCCCATGCGGCTAATGTTCATTTAACGTTAGATGACTTTAATGATTTTCAAGAAAAAGTTCCTCATTTAGCAGATTTAAAACCAAGTGGTCAATATGTTTTTCAAGATTTATACGAAGTTGGTGGCGTATCAGCGGTGATGAAATACTTACTTGAAAAAGGTTTTATTCATGGCGACTGCTTAACGGTTACTGGAAAAACGATTGCGGAAAACTTAGCCGATGTTCCTTCTCTAACTGAAGGACAAAAAGTTATTATGCCTTTAGAAAGGCCTAAACGTGAAGATGGTCCACTAATTGTTTTACATGGGAATTTAGCACCAGATGGAGCAGTCGCTAAAGTTTCAGGCGTAAAAGTTCGTCGTCACGTTGGTCCTGCTAAAGTCTTTAACACAGAAGAAGAAGCGATTCAAGCCGTTTTATCAGATGAAATTATCGATGGCGATGTAGTTGTTGTCCGCTATGTTGGACCTAAAGGAGGTCCGGGTATGCCTGAAATGCTT
>CAZJRQ010000099.1:0-2191 GCA_964548535.1 uncultured Oscillospiraceae bacterium | reverse complement strand
CGGCCTAAATCATTATTCCATTCGGCAGCACCTATTTCAGATAAGAATTTAATTTGGTTATTTAAATTTATCTCATCAAAGTTAGCTAGTTCTTGAAGTAATTCATTTGCCTGGTATTGCGTTAACTGTCTTAATTTTAAATTTTGCAGAATAGCAATGGCTGTTAAGGTTTTTGAACTTTCAGGAGTTAAAGCACTATGAAATTTTTGCAACAGAGCTTGTAAAGTTTCAATGACATTGGAACCAGTATCACGTTCCGCAGCTAGCATCTCATCTAACAGATAATCTTGTACTAAATCTGCTGCAGAAATTTGTAATAAATGAGAAGTATTCAAGACATCTAGTTCAGCATTTTTTTGTAATAGGTCTTTAATAAACGTAAGAGCTGAACGTGATTGAACAGTATTTTCTTGGCGTGTTAATAACCAAGTTGCAAATGGATGTAGTGGCCAACAACCCTTTGCAATGATTTGATTAAATAATTTTTCATTACTCCAAACTGGGTATAATTTTGATTTAGGAATATATTGAGAAAGTCGTAGCCAAGTTTGATGAAAAATATCATCTGAGGAGTATTTAGAGAGCAGTGTAGAGAGTTCACTTTCATCTTTTTGAATGATATTTGCGAAAATAGTTTCTAAGTTAGAAGATAAATGAACTTTATTTGCAGTGTCAAAACGTGTGATATAACGTTGTAATTGTCGTGCATTTTTAGCATTAAAACGTTTTAAATACGTTTTTAATTCATATTGTATGAAACCTAGAAATCTAATTTTATCCGAATTATCTTGTATACCTTGGAAAATTTGTTGCAGTGTTGAATCACCAGCTAAGTCTGGTCGATCTGCAGCATATTCTAGATAACGGCCAAACTCATCGAATAGAATGATAATATTCTCAAATGGTTTATTTTCCCCACAATATTCATTACAAAGTGTCTGTAATAAATCTTGAGCAGATTCTTGACCATCTACTGGTATTACACTTCCTGTTGAATCTAAGAAAATTTGATCGACTGCAGAATATATTTCTTCATCATGATCTGATAGAGATTTAAGTATCACTGCTTGGTCATATTGACCCAAAAGATTCTTAAATTTATCAAGCTGAAGATGATAGTTTTTTTCGACGAACTTTTGAGCAATTGTAAAACGTGGTGATAAATCTCTAATAGCTTGATCATTTACCTTATGAATTTCAAGCTGTCTCAAAACTACTCTATTTAATTCATTGCCTAGATGGAAATTTCCCATTCCATCGAGTGCAATGACCAAACTAGGTTTGGTTAAATTAGCAATACTTTGCTGTGCACGTAAACCTAATTGTGCATCCACACGAGCTAAATTTTCTAAAATGAGAGAAGCTAAAGGGGTTTTAGGTTTTGATAGTAACGTTGCAATAGTGACAGCTAAATGAGATTTACCCGCACCATACCCAGCGGTTGCTAGCCAGTATGGATTATCTTCACGACCTTGTTGGGCTTTAGCTAAACTTTCAATGAGTTCAACAACAATGGAAGCAGTGTCTTTTAGTGTATGTTGCTCTTGATCATTCAATGCGCCATGGTATTGTGGTCCATGGAAAATAAAGGTACTTGCAGCAATATTTGCTTGATCAATTCGGTTCTGAAACCATCCAAGTTGTACTGCACCCTCAAAAAATCCTTGTTGATTAAATTTAACTAAATTCTGTAATTTCATGATCAAACTAGCTCACTAAAAAAATCTTGCAGTACAGTTTCTGTATTGGTTAAACGAAGTAATAAGGCACTTCCTGTTAATCGATCAACTTGAATGAATCCTTTTTCAACCATCCATTCAAGTAAGCGATAAAAATGTTTATTGGACCAGTTCATTACTAAATTCCAACGAGTTATAGTAAGGAATTCTTCAAAACTAATTTGAGATTGTGCTGTGAATAAACGATCCCATTCTAAAAACAAGAATGCGCTGTAAACTGGAAAAAATTTGTATTCTAAGGAAGCAGAAAGTCTGATTGCTCCATACTGGTTTTCAAATTTATTAACATCTAAAACTTCTATTTTATTAAAAGGCGCATCGAAATTACTTTGGTCGTAACTAGCTATAATGAGGTTGAGTAAACTCCGTAGATAACTTTTTTTACCTCGTTTAGTCACAATAAATTGTTCGAGTTGATCAATTTTAAATTTGTCGGAAAGTGCATATTTACT
>CAZJRQ010000098.1:0-2245 GCA_964548535.1 uncultured Oscillospiraceae bacterium | reverse complement strand
TAAAGAATTTTCTGGTGAAAATGCTGAAGCTTGGGAACAGCGAAAGTTGGGGGATGACTCAATTATAGTTGCTGGTGGTGATATTGATAAACAAAAAATATCTGATGTAGGAAAGTATCCAGTATTAGCAAATGCATTAACCAATGATGGTATCGTAGGATATTACAAAGAAGATTATCGTGTCGAAGCTCCAGCTGTAACTGTAACGGGGCGTGGAGATGTGGGGCATGCGCAAGCTAGAAAAGTTAATTTTACGCCAGTTGTTCGTTTATTAGCAATTAAATCTGAACATGATGTTGATTTCCTTGAAAGTGCAATTAACAATCATAGGGTATTAGTGGAATCTACTGGTGTACCGCAATTGACTTCACCACAGCTCGCAAACTATAAAATATACTTCCCTTCTTTTGCTGAAGAAAGAAAAATAGGTGAGTTTTTTTGTAACTTCGACAACCTCATCACTCTTCATCAGCGAAAAATAGAACAATATCAAGAATTGAAAAAGACATTACTTTCGAAAATGTTTATATAGAAAAAGGAGTATGACATGACAGAAGAAATTAAAAATTCAAGATCTTTATATCAAGCATTATGGAATTGTGCGGATGAATTACGCTCGAAAATGGATGCCAATGAATACAAATCCTATTTATTAGGCCTTGTATTCTATAAATACTTATCTGATAAAATGCTTTATTATATCTCCGAAGTGTTAGAAGAACCAACTCATAATCTTGATGAAGCACAAAAATTATTTGAAGATTCTTGGCAGGATGATGAAACACGTGAAGATTTGATTGCAATTCTTAACGACGAAATTGGTTATATTGTGGAACCTGCATTGTCTTTTACGGCTTTAGTTAGTCAAGCTAACATGGGTGAATTTCAATTAGAGTCTTTAGCTCAAGGCTTCAGAAATATTGAACAATCAAATGAAATTTTTGAAGACATGTTTGAGGATATTGATTTGTACTCTAGAAAATTAGGGGCAAATAATCAAAAACAAAATGCAACAATAGCCAAAATTATGAAAGAATTGTCTAATATTAATTTGGCAGACCATGATGGTGATATTCTTGGGGATGCTTATGAATATTTAATTGGACAATTTGCAAGTGATTCTGGAAAGAAAGCAGGGGAGTTCTATACGCCTCAACCTGTTTCACAATTAATGACTAGAATTGTTATGCATGGACGTGAGGATAAACGTGATTTCACTGTTTACGATCCAACAATGGGCTCAGGTTCATTACTTTTAAATGTAAAAAAATATTCAAACTATCCAGATAATGTTGCCTATTTTGGACAAGAATTAAACCGTTCAACCTATAACTTAGCTCGTATGAATATGATTCTTCACGATGTTGCTGTAGAAAATCAAAATTTACATGATGCTGATACTTTAGACCAAGACTGGCCTACAGATGAACCGACAGATTTTGATGCTGTATTAATGAATCCACCTTATTCTGCAAAATGGTCAGCAGATAGCGGCTTTTTACAAGATCCACGTTTTTCAAGTTTTGGTGTTTTAGCTCCAAAGTCAAAAGCTGATTTTGCATTCTTACTTCATGGTTATTATCATTTAAAACAAAATTCTGGCGTAATGGCAATTGTTTTACCACATGGTGTACTATTCAGAGGCAATGCAGAAGGTAAGATTCGTCAAAGATTGTTAGAAGAAGGAGCAATTGATACGGTTATTGGATTACCAGCAAATATTTTCTTCAACACAAGTATACCTACAACCATCATGATTCTTAAGAAAAATCGAACAAATAGAGATGTTTTATTTATCGATGCTTCAAAAGAATTTGAAAAAGGTAAAAATCAAAATATTATGACTGATAAACACATTGAAAAAATCTTAAATACTTATATCAGTCGTGAAGAAATTGATAAATTCAGTTATTTAGCAAGCTTTGATGAAATTGTTGAAAATGACTTTAATTTAAACATACCTCGATACGTTGATACTTTTGAAGAAGAAGAAGTTGTTCCATTAAATGAAATTGCTAAAGATATTAAAACACTAGATGCTGAAATCGAAGCAACAACTAAAGAATTATTTGGTATGTTGGATCAATTAGTGGGGACAACTCCAGAAGAAGATCAATTCTTACAGGATTTTTTAAAGGAATTCAAATAGAATAACATGGAAATCAACGAAATTATTAAAGAAATCAATCAGTTTAGAGACGAGCGTAATTGGCGACAATATCATAACGAGAAAGATCTAGCAATT
>CAZJRQ010000097.1:0-2306 GCA_964548535.1 uncultured Oscillospiraceae bacterium | reverse complement strand
AAGTATCATCTAAGTAATAACGTGATATGGGTCCAGGGGCACGCCCCTGGGTCCTAGCGCGGGCGGCGCTATGCCCTCGCGTAAAGTTTACTGGTTATGGTGGATTTATGTTGCTCGGGTTGGAGATTTTGAAAAGTGTAAAAAATATAAATGCGTAATTAGTGATAATCAATCTATCACCACGCGGATAGTATACTGGTTATGGTGACGATATGTTGCTCGGGTTTGGGATTGTGACTTTGTGTAGTTTAGGTTGTGAGTTTTTGATAATCAAATAGTCACTACGCTAATTTGACGTTTTATAGGCAAGTTGAGCGAGGTGCGAGCGATTATGTTATAGGGTGGATATCATATAAAGATTTTGGCAAGTTGTTTTTGCGCTGTTTAAGCTTGTCTGTAAGCAATTTCAGTTTCAATAAGTTTTTTCAAATATGGATTGTTTTGCTCGCTTAGTAAAAAGAAAAAGCAATTGAAACGGCATTTTTGCTCGATTTTTCCGTCAAGTACAAATTCATATCCCTTTTGACAGCGTGAATTGCAGTCGTCTGGATTTAGTAGTCTTTTGCAGACTGGTGATTTTGCAATTATAGCTTTCATATCATCTGGTAACTCGTTAATTAACTGGTCATTTTGTGCGACGTTATCTGCATATAGTCTAAGCATTGGTCCTTTTTTGCGAAACACATAATTAGCTATTGTTTTCTTTGCTGGTTTATATATGTAAGAAACTACGTATCCGCTTTTAGCCTCTTTTATGTCACAATTACAATTATTTTCCAGCAAAAACTTGTTTAAATCTTCAACAAATTCGATATGCTCGGTTGGGATATCATTTAAAAAATCCTCGAATGGTATTTTCTCTTTTGTCATAATTTTTTACCGCTCCTTTTATTTGGAATAATTAACGCTTATACTTTTCCCAATACTTTAGTAGTGATACTCTTGCACCGGCTGGTTTATCGCCGTGTTCGGAATCGTCGTATGAGTAGGCTCTTAGTTTTTCGCACGGAAGATTTTCACACTCGCCGCAATTGCTATAGCCTTTGTTTTGACAGCATACAGCTATTGGACATTCTCCGTGAAATGGGTTGCCGTTAGTTTCAATACAGCCACCGCAGCCACAGGTTTCTCGATATTCACAAGAGTTACACAGCAATCCGCAGCGTGATTGAACTTTTAGAATATCCGATGTTTTAAACTTAGCAATTTCTTGGTCAATCCAAAGTGATACACGCTCGGTGGTGAATTCTATGGCAACATATTCTGGGTCATCCTTGCCGCTTGTGAAATGATCAATCATCCAGTTCTGCCACAATCTATGCTTTGTTTCTGTATCAGTTAAAACTTTAGCTGTTCCTACTAATGTTACATTGTTGCCGTCCTTGCGATAGCAGACACTTGCTTTGTTGTTTTTTAAAATTCTTTTAGATTTGTCTTCGCTCAATCCCGTAGTGAAATATGCTTTGAAAATTCCGTCTGTTTCTATTGACGAAATTGTCGAAACTGTTGGATAGCCGTTTTCGTCAAGCAAACCAAGATAGCAATCCTCTGCATTGTTGACGATTATGTTTGCTTTTTCGATTATGTTTGCGTTTACGCTCATAGTAATTCTCCTATCATACTTAAAATTGTTTGTAAAAATAGTATATCATATTGTTGTAAATGCGTATTGCAAAAAAGCGACATTATTTGTTTTCTTTTGCGAATTTGATTGCGTTGTTTGGTGTTAATGAATGATATTTTTTGAAGTCGTTGAGCAGATGCGCTTGGTCGTGATAGCCGTATTTATGCACGGCATTTTGAACGTCAAACTGTGGACTAAACAGGATTTCCTGCCACAAATACTGATACCTTATCATGTTGCTTAGCTTTTTGGGGGACACGCCTATATTGGCCTTGAAAAGCCGTTCTAGCTGGCGGTTGCTCAAGGTGGTATGGTCTGATAATTCGGCGATTTTTAGATTACCCTTACTCACTAGAATTTTGTCAATTGCGTTCATGACGTCATTATTTTGTCTGTTTAGATTTAGTCGTTTTAATAGAAAATCCTCAGCAATCATTGTACGTTCGGCAAAGGTTTTAGTGTATATCAGTTTATTTTCTAGCTCATGTTTGAAGTTTTTAAAATACTCGTCTATATTAGAACGGCAATTTAAAATTCTACTCATGTCATCATCAGCAAAAAGTATTACGCTCCATGAATAAAATCTGATTGCAAAGGTGAATTTTTCTGAGGGTTCCTAGTTGCCTCCTGATGCAAAGCTTGAGTCGTTAATTCCGCAGAAAAAACTTTCAGATTTATTGTT
>CAZJRQ010000096.1:0-2318 GCA_964548535.1 uncultured Oscillospiraceae bacterium | reverse complement strand
TTCGCTATTATTTGGCTATAATGATGATTTTATATTCTGATTTTTGCTAAGTTTTTTTAAAATTAGAGGCAAAGGTATATAATCAATCGTAGGAAGGCAAAAACATGGTAGCAGAATCTCAACAAGTGGCTAAAAAATGGTACCACTTTTGGAAATAGAATAAGAAAAACTTAAATGAAAAAATGAACTGTTAGGAGTGAAAAAGTGGGAAATTCAATTAATATCATACGGAGCAAGAATAACAAATTAGTAGTTCATAAGGTTGATATCTCTCATGTTAGATTAGTAGAACTATCTAAGTTAGCGGATCAAGCAAAGCCTTTTTATGATTGGGTTGAGAGAAAAGCTAAAAATGTTATGAAAAACTCAAGTTCGTTTGAGGATAATATTATGATTATGACAAAAGAGCAAATTGCTCAAGTCATTAAGGATTGTTATACGGATAAGTCTAGTAAAGTACCTATGCTTTTTGACGGAGTAGGTAGAAGTTACTCCCATAATAAGGCTTGTTTCTATTTTCTATCTTGGATTATTCGGGACGCTCCTCAGCAAAGGCTGTCTCCGTTAATTTCAAGAATGAAAAAACAAAACAAAGATTTGAAGAAAATTGAAGCAGAAATTGACTCATTAGCTGCCTTATATGTTGAATATAGAACTAATGCAAAAAACTTTAAATGGGAAGCTATTCGTGAAGTTATTATTGATAGACTTGAGGGGTCAAGAAGAAGTATCAGTGGACACTTGCTTGAAGCTAACATTCGTGCTTCAATAGCAACCGCTTTTCAAAATTATTATGCAATTAATATGGACTATGGGCTTTACGATAGTATATTTATTAATAATAAACAAATTTCTATTGGTTCTGATACTATCGATGTTTCCGCTATGTTAATTAAAGACGAAAGTGTCAAGTATCTTTATATTCCTGTTAAATCGCGGGAAACAGAGGGTGGCGGACACTCTCATTTATTTTCAAGAGATATTATTGCAGCTGTAAATAATATTAAAATTAATGTTCCCAACTCCCATATTGCAGTTGTCATTGTTGCAACAAATTGGTCAAACTCAGAGATTGAGTCTATTCTAAAAGATATTGATATTGTTTTCCACTTCGACATGAATCCGAATGAATTAACTATTCTTGATGATGACTCTCAACGTGAAATAAATGTTTATATAGAAAGGATTTTAAAAGGTGAAATCTAATCAAGTTTTAAATGGCGATGTCCGTGAATTAGCAAAGGAATTGGTTCCTAACTCAATTCAAACTATTATTACAAGTCCGCCATACTTTGGTTTACGAAAATACAGTAAGGATACTGTTGAGTCCAAAAAAGAAATTGGTCGTGAACAAACTATTACAGAGTATATTGACGATCTTGTATCTGTTTTTGAGAATTTGAAACCCGCACTAAAAAAAGATGGAACTGTTTGGGTAAATCTCGGTGATAGTTATGTTAAGGGAAATTTACAAGGAGCGCCTTGGAGATTTGCTTTAGCAATGCAAGATAAAGGTTGGATTTTAAGAAGTGATATAATTTGGCATAAGCCAAATGCAATGCCATCTTCTGTAAAAAATCGACCAACCACTGACCATGAGTATATTTTCTTATTCACTCTTGACCACAAAAATTATTACTATAATGCCGATGCAATTAGAGAGGAGCATGTTACTTTTTCTGAAAACTCTAAAATGAAAGGTGGACGTAATCATTTAGGTAAAAAAGGGGGAACTCCAGAACAAGGGAAAAATGCTGGAAACCCAAACCTACACAACGGTCGGTGGGATCAAGCATTTCACCCACTTGGAAGAAATAAAAGGACAGTTTGGAATATTCCTCTCGGTAAATATAAAGGAGCACATTTTGCAGTATTCCCAGAAAAACTTGTAGAAACTTGCTTATTAGCAGCTACTAAACCAGGAGATACTGTATTAGATCCATTCTTTGGGTCTGGGACGACTGGACTTGTTGCATTAAAACATAATCGTTATTATTTAGGTATCGAACTTGTTAGTGAGTATGCTGAATTAGCACAAAGTAGATTAAATGAATTTAGTCCTCAGTTAAATTTATTTGAAGCATAGCAGGGTGCTATCACCATGCAAAAAATAGGCGGAAAGTACATGAGTTTGTCAAGTCGGCAATGACTTAGTGGCAGTTTGCAGCTTGTCTGCATTACTGCCACTTAGCCAACTTCCGACTTGACGAACAAAGTTATTAAATACTAGTGCAAGGCAAAAAAAGCCACTGCATTTTTTTGGGCAATGCGATTTAGGAAAGTTTTTTTTGTTACTTTTTTTTTCAAAAAAAAGTAAG
>CAZJRQ010000095.1:0-2321 GCA_964548535.1 uncultured Oscillospiraceae bacterium | reverse complement strand
TCATTCCTAGCCAAATTACTAAAGAGTATTATCAAAATGTTTACCGCTCATTAAGGGATATTTCTCAAAAAGAAAATGGTATTCCAATTCGTTTTAGAGAACTTGAAAAATCAGATGGTTCTTACAGTCCTAAAACAAATGAAATCACAATTAAAAAAGGGATGACTTACGAACAAACTCTTTCAACCCTAATTCATGAAATGGCACATTCTGAATTACACAATAAGAAGAGTTTAACGGAACGTTTTGAAGGTAAATTGACACGTTCTTCAAAAGAATTACAAGCTGAGTCAATTGCTTATGTTGTATCTAATCATTTAGGTTTTGATACAAGTAATGACTCATTTGCCTATCTTGCTTCTTGGTCACAAGAACCAGATGGACTAGAAAATCTAAAAGCACAGCTTGAAATTGTTCAAGAAGAAGCAAGTTCTCTCATGAAACGTATTGATAAGCATTTAGCAAAATATCAAAATCTCACGGTTTCAAAAGATGAAAAATTAAACGAAAATCAAAAACGTGAATTAGAAAAAACAGCTAATCCATTTTATCAAAGTTTACAAAAAGCAAAAGGTGAAACTGTTCAAACAGCATCCGCTAAAGAAGAACAATCAAAAAAAGTCAATCGACCTATGAAGCAGTAACGCAGCGTAGGTCGCATAAAAAAGGATTGACTTTAAAAGTGGAAGGAGAAAGAAGTTATGATAACAGAAGAAATGATGATGACAACTGAAATGTTATTAATGAGCTATTATTTTGATATGAGTGAATGGCTCAAAGGAGTTAAAACAGTTAATATTGATATTATCCAAAAATCAAAAGATGATTTATTGGATATGTTAAAATCTGATTTTGAAGAATTGTCTACAGAAGATAATAATGAGTATCTCGATGAGCTTTCAGTTAGCATTGCTACACTGGAAGAATTATCGGAAGACAATTATCAAAAGATAAAAACAGAAGTTTTTTCTTGGGAACCAAGCCAAAAAAACGAAAAATGACATAAGAAAGAATGCTGACAATTTTCAAATTGTCAGTTTTTCTGTTGTTGCATTTTATCAAAATGCACTTATCAAAAATTGTCAAATTTGAAAAATGCACGAAGTGCCAAATAGGGGATTGGGGATTTCCCCAAAGTGTAAAAAGTCAAAAGTCTGTTTGTGGGGTTGCCCTACAAATAGGCTTTTTTGCTTTTTATTTTCGCAAGTGTCCGGACACTTGCTAATCTTGCCAGTATGAAAGTAGCCCTCTCTCAGAGGGGTGGCAAAGTCCTACATTTTATCAGATTTTTAGAAAGGAAATACTGTAATGGTAACAAAAAATAGAACTCGTGTTAATCGATTTGAGTTTAGGGCAACTGATGATGAAGCAACTAAGTTACGAAAACGTATTAATCTATCAAATAAAGAAACGTTTCAAGCTTATGCTTATGACTTGTTACTTGAAGGAAAAATTGAAACATATGATTATTCAGAATTGCAAAAGTTGCGAATTGAAGTTAATCGTATTGGTCAAAACGTCAATCAGTTAGTTCGTTATGTTAACACTTTTGATGAAATTGATAATGAACTTTTTAAAGCTTTACAATCTGAAATTGATGACATGAAGAAATTACTTTTTGATGAATTTAAAACGAAAGGACATGCAAAATTAAATGGTAGTGACGAAGGTTCTTCAGATTAAAACAAGTCGCAATTTAAAACGTGCAATTGATTATATCACACGTGACAATGCAACTTTGAAATTAGATACAGAACATTTAGAAGGTGATGAAGATTATTCTTTTGAAATTGTTAATGGTCAAGTGATGAAACGATTAGTCTCTGGTCATGATTTGACAGATATATCTGATCCACAAACGATTTATGAAGATTTTATTTTATTGAAAGAGTCAGTTGATGTTTTATACAATAATGATACCTTATCAGATTTAAAAAATGACGATAGAGTTTTAGCGCATCATATCATTCAATCGTTTTCTCCGCAAGATGGTTTAACACCTGAACAAGTTAATGAGATTGGAAGAAAGACTGCTTTAGAATTAACTGGTGGTGATTATCAATTTGTGATTGCGACTCACATGGACAAAGGACACTTACACAATCATATTATTTTTAACACAACTAACGAAGTCACTTTAAAGAAATTTCGTTGGCAAAAAAATACAGCTCGCAACTTATTTCAAATTTCAAATAAGTATGCTGAACTTTATGGTGCAAAAATTTTAGAACCTAAACTTAGAAATTCCCACACAGAATATGCTGCCTGGAGAAGAAAAAATAATTATCGTTTTGAGATTAAAGAACGGTTGAACTTTTTGT
>CAZJRQ010000094.1:0-2600 GCA_964548535.1 uncultured Oscillospiraceae bacterium | reverse complement strand
GTTATCGATGAAGAACAAGAACAAGTTTCGTTCAAACTAGTCGATGGCATTTTTAAGGAATTTTGTCAGCGTGCCAAAAATGCTGAAACAGTTGGTGAAGTTGATAACTTTGATGCTGCATGGGAAAAATTGATCATGGCTATCAATGAGAGTGAAGACGCCTATATGATGAGTAGAAGTAAAGTTCCCGCAACGGTAAATTCAAACAACTCGATTAAATTCAAGTCTCCAGTTGCTACGAAAGAAAATGTATATAATCTTTATCGTGGGGAAGCTACAAATTTAAAATATGAAACCTATCCCAAGATCGTATTGGATCATTTGACGAAAGAGTTCGATTTAGAACCGTTTCAAAAGGGCGAAACAGAAATCCAAGAAAATAAAAAATATGTTTTTGTTATTGATGAAATAAACCGGGGCGAAATTTCAAAAATATTTGGCGAGTTATTCTTTTCGATTGATCCGGGTTATCGGGGGCAAGAAAAATATGGGATTAGCACACAATATTCAAATCTGCACAACGAAAGTAAGCAAAAATTCTACATTCCAGATAATGTTTATATTGTCGGCACAATGAATGACATTGACCGCTCCGTTGATAGTTTTGATTTTGCGATGAGACGACGTTTCCGATTTATTGAAATAAAAGCGGAAGATACAGTCAGTATGTGGGAAGGTATATTAGAAGAATCACGTATTGAAGAAGCAAGGGTACGTCTTTTGGCATTAAACAAACAAATTTCAGATACAGATGATTTAAATGCTAATTACCATATCGGACCAAGTTACTTTTTGAAACTACCTGAATTAGATTATGACTATGATATTCTGTGGGCGGATTACCTTCAACCACTGTTGGAAGAATATTTGCGTGGGAGTTATGAAGAGCAAGAAAGTTTAGCTGCTATGAAGTCAGCTTATGAATTGGCAACCCCAGTAGAAGAGGAATTTAATGATGAGGCTTAAGGATAATCATACGTATTCAAAAGATGATTTTGTATCAGCATATCCTCTGTTATCAGATAAGCTACTAGATAAAACATTATTAACGCTTTCTCGGAATGAAAACTTACTTGTTTTTCCCCACGATTTTCTTGGGATAGAGGACATGGATCGTGATTCTAAAATAGTGGAGACAGTAAATGATACGATAAAAACTCAAAATATCATTGGCTTCATAGGCTATCAAGGAGAACAATTAGATATTCATTCGAGATTTTCAGATGGCAATGATCACTATTTTTTACATTATATGCTGCAAAAAGTGCTAAACATAAATATTGTTAACTTAGATACGCAACTCTCAATGAAGGAACAGTTTTATCAGTTGCTGATGTATTTATTTCCCCGCTATCTAAATTCAGCAATGAGAAAAGGGATGTTTAAGCAGTATCAAAGATTTGATCACAATGATCTCCATATTAAAGGCAGCATTGATATTCCAACACATATCAAAAAGAACACCCCGTTTGTTGGAAAAGTGGCCTATTCAACGCGTGAATTTACGCAAAATAATGACTTAATGCAATTAGTGAGGCATACAATTGAATATATTCTCGTGTCAAGCAAGAATAGCCGAATGATTTTGAATTCTTCAGAGGTTACAAAGCAGAATGTTTCAGCTGTGAGGCTTGCGACTCCGACATACAAATCTGGCAGTAAACGAGCCATTATTATTGCTAATAGAAATACGCCGGTAAGACACGCCTATTACACGGAGTATTTAGCGCTTCAAAAATTATGTTTAATGATACTCACCCATAAAAAACATAGTTTCAGTGGAGATAGTAAAAATATCCATGGCATCCTATTTGATGTGGCATGGTTATGGGAAGAATATCTGAATACACTATTGAAAAATGATTTTATACACCCTAAAAATAAAAAAAGTAAGGAAGGCATTTCCTTATTTTCGGACAGAACACGTACTGTCTATCCGGATTTCTATAATAGGAATCGCGGAGTAGTCATTGATGCGAAGTATAAGAAGTTGGAAGATACCGATAAGGGCATTAGTAGAGAAGATCTTTATCAAGTCATCTCTTACACGTATATATTAAGAGCAAGAAATGCGGGTATCGTTTATCCAAGTAGTCGTGAGTCAGAAAAAAATCACATAGGTACATTAGATGGATATAAAGGAAAAATTTTTAAACTATCCTTGCGGATCCCGGAACACGTTGAGAACTATAATGAATTTTATGCGAGGATCCAAGAATCAGAACGGATATTCAAAATGAAAATTGAAGAGCTTTTAAAATGATTAGAAGTTAAGAAGATGAGTTGAAAGACTTTCGCTTTTTTCGTGTGAAAAAAGCTTCCGGAAAATTTAAAACGATATTTCTTTTGAGAAGACAAATGAAAAAGTGAAAAATGGTGAACATTAAAGGGAAGCGATGAAGATGTTGAATGAGAATATGTATGCCGTTGCAGTAGCGATAGGATAAGTAATAGTTAAAAATTTTCCAATAGAATATCAGATGTATGTTTTTAATGGAAAACTAACTCTTCGTGATATTATCGGTCAAGTCTTGGTGGAATGTTGTAAGTATGCCCATGATAGCACGGCAGAGAAACATTCTTTAAATTATCATTTGAAA
>CAZJRQ010000093.1:0-2643 GCA_964548535.1 uncultured Oscillospiraceae bacterium | reverse complement strand
AACAAAGGAGTGAAACGTCAAAAACATCGCTCCACTCCGGAAGGGAAGTAGTGTATAATACAATAGCACCCATTACAGAAAAAGATATGTTTTTAATTTGTTCAGATGGGGTTCATGGAGCTTTCGAAGGTATTCAAATACAACAGCTTTTAAATACTTCAGATACCCTAGATGAGGCTATTGGGAGGATTGAGAAACAGCTAAAAAATGAAGCAAAAGATGATTTCTCACTATTGCATTAACAAACAACTAAGTTTTTATAAATATTGTCTTTGAGGTAGTATAACTACCCTTGTGGCAATATTTATAAAAAATCAAAGGAGCTATTTTGAATATATTTTTTATATTTGTTTCAAATAGCGTAGTATGACTACCCCGAATGAGACATATTTAAAAAAACTATTCAAAGTATTACAGCCCGGTTGTGTAGTCACAGTCGATTGGCTGGAAGCTTGCGGAATATCACGAAACTTACAGAAATACTATCTTAAAAGTGGCTGGTTAGAATCCATTGGCCGAAGTGCTTATAAAAAACCGGGTGATACAATTGAATGGCAGGGTGCAATCAATGCCATACAGAAACAGACAGAAATCAAAGTTCATGTGGGAGGGTTATCAGCATTGGCTTTGCAGGGTTTTAGCCATTACTTTCGCATGAGCAATGAATCCCTGCAATTATTTTCCCCCTTAAAAACAAAATTGCCCAAATGGTTTGTCGATTATAACTGGAAGTTAGAAATGCAGCATTATTTAAGCTCCTTTTTGCCATTGGATTCCGGCATCAAAGAATTGGAACAGAATCAAATCAAAATAAACGTTTCCACCCCCGAACGGGCAATTATGGAATGCTTGTATCTGGCACCGCAAAAAATGGACTTGGTAGAATGTTACCACTTATTTGAAGGTCTGGTGAATTTAAAACCCAAACTGCTTAAGGAACTGTTGGCCAGTTGTAATTCAGTGAAAGTAAAACGCCTGTTTCTCTATATGGCCGAAAAAGCAAATCATCAATGGTTTCAATTTCTTAAAACCGAACAATTTGATTTAGGGAAAGGCAACCGGATGCTAGCCGAGAAAGGTGTTTACATTCCAAAGTATTTACTGTCAATTCCAAAAGAGTTATCCGAATTATGATTTTAGCCATATACAAAGCTCAGGTCGATTTGTTGTTACAGGTTTTGCCGCATGTAGCCAAAGAGAAAATTTTTGCCCTAAAGGGAGGTACAGCCATTAACCTTTTTGTTCGAGATATGCCTCGCCTTTCGGTGGACATTGACCTGACTTATTTGCCATTGGATTCAAGGGAAAATGCCTTGCAAAATATTCAGGATGGACTGAACCGAATTAAGGTTGACATTGAAAAAAATGTGCCGGAAGTAAAGGTTCAGACCGTTCCGTTGAATGGAGGAACAGATGTAAAGTTGAATTGTCAGGGTAAAAATGCTCAGATAAAAATTGAAGTCAACACCATTACACGGGGCAATGTGTTCCCCACACAATTAATGCAGGTGGTCGATTCTGTTCAGGATGAATTTGGCAAATTTGCTGCCATCAATATGGTGTCTTTGGCTGAATTGTATGGAGGTAAAATATGTGCAGCCATTGATAGGCAGCATCCTCGTGATGTTTTTGATGTAAAACTACTTTTGGAAAACGAAGGCTTAACTGATGAAATATGGGATGGTGTAAAAATTGGCATGATTAGTCATTACAAACCCATCAATGAGTTGCTGTCTCCCATCCTAAAAGACCAGAAGTCCGCCTTTGACAATCAATTTGCGGGGATGACTTCGGTTGAATTTACTTATGACGACTACGAAAAAACCAGAGCTGCGTTAATTGACACCATCCAACAAAGACTAACGGATGATGAAAAAAAGTTCTTGTTAAGTTTCGAGCTGGGAGAACCGGACTGGAAATTGTTTCCACACCCTGTTTTGAAAGACTTACCAGCAATAAAATGGAAATTGCTGAATATTCAGAAGTTAAAGAAGGATAATCCCAAAAAACATGAACGGATGATGGATGACTTAAAGAGAAATCTCAATAATTGGTAACAAATAATCGGAAGTTTATTCTACTAACAGCCTGTTTGTCTCAAATATATGCGGATAAGAAGGCCCTAATGTGGTACACGCATATACCTCTTCATCATTGGGTTCACGACAGTTCAGGTAAATCAATACACCTTCTTCTTTATATTCTGCGGGCAAATTATCTGCATAATATATACCATCCTCAAAGTCAGAATGTGAATCAAGATTTTCCAGAGAGATAGTAAAAGTATCACCAAAATCCAACCCCATGGAAAGCACATTGGCCTTGAATTTAAAATCGGATGAAATCTGGTCTTCATCTTTATCCTTTTCGCAACCAGCCAAGAGACTATTCAGTTTTTAGTGCCAATTCTGGCAAAGTCCACCAAAGCATCTCAATTTTCCGGCAAAGCAGGATATTTCAGGCTGGTTATACCCTTCAAAATTGGGTATGCCTTAAAAAGCATTTGAATTATTCTCTGGAAGCACCCAAAAGCATTTCGAACATCCTCAAAAGTCCTGAAAAGGAAGAAAAAGCAGTGTCAAAGTATAACAGCTGCCTACAGAAAATTTCTCGTCAGAGCGCAGATGCAGCTGTTCAAGCCTC
>CAZJRQ010000092.1:0-2695 GCA_964548535.1 uncultured Oscillospiraceae bacterium | reverse complement strand
GCTCACCGACATGGATGTTATAACCATAGTCAAAAGCAATCGTTGGCTCGATATAAACATCGTCACCACTGCTTCCAAAGCTGTCTTTAATCAATGCTGTACGTTTATTAGCATTATCGCATTGATTAATCGCTCTCATGTTTGTTCGTGCCTTTTTACGGTCAGCTGCTAATTCAGAATCAGCTGGACGGTAATATTCGCCGGCAATCATCTTTTCTTTTTCACTTTTAAACAAAATTTCACCCTCCATCGTTTAATAATGTCATTTTATCATCATAAGCGTTATTAATAAAGATGCTTATCTAAGTTATTTCTGTTATTCTAATGTAAATGTAAGAAAAAGAGAGGTTTGCTATGTATTCGTACGGTCCAGCACATGTTAAGCAACATAATATTCATTTTTTAAAACGAATTTTAAAAGAAGAGCGTCAACCAATGACGAAAAATCAATTATCAAAGCAAAGTGGGTTAAGTGTGGTCACCATCAATAAACTGATTCCCGAAATGGTTGAAAGCGGGCAAGTGTTGGAGATGACGAATCCGATTGTAACGGGTGGACGCCGAGCAGCGGTTTATCAACTTAACCAAAACCATCAGTTGTGTTTAGTCATGCTCTATATTGAAGAGGATAAAGAAATTAAAACCCATGTATCTGTCGTTAATTTGTATGGCGATCGTTTAGCTTGTGAAGAGGATATTTTGCAGCTGACAGAATGGGCTTCAATTGAAAGTTGTATTCAGTCCTACTGCTGCAAGTTCCCTAATATAAAAATGATTTCTATTGGGCTACCTGGTGTGGATATGTCGAGTAACTTAACAGTAGTTGATGCGGAAACAATGAAGGGGATAGTCTTATATCAAAAAATTGAAGAGCGATTTGCACTTCCTGTAATCATCGAAAACGACATTAATGCCGCCGTCTTTGGTTACAAATATACTAAAGCTAACCCAGATTCGACCATCGTTTCTGGCTTATATTTCCCAGAACACTATCCTCCGGGCACGGCTTTAGTTTTTGATGATTATATTTATCATGGGAGTAATGGACTGAGTGGTGAAACTAAACATCTACCTGTTTTTAATGATTTAACCTTTCCTTTGTCTGAGAAATCGGACATAATGTACATTTGTGAACAAATTATTCAAACAATTATAACAATGTATGACCCGAATGAACTGATTCTATATACGAAGGCTGTGCAATTTAGTACTATTAATCTAGCTTACATTAAGGAAGCAATGCGAGCTAGATTTGCCTACGATATTGAAACAGCTATTCATCATTCAAATGACTTTGAACAAGATTATTACAATGGGTTAGTATTGCTCGGTATCAGGGCTTTAGAGGTATATGAGGATGGGGTTAAAAACAACCATTTTTCATGACCATCATAAAGTAAATGGAGGAGAAAGAATTGGCTTACTTATTATTTATATCTGGTTTTTTAGGATTAATTGGAGGAGTAGTCAAACTGATTATCGACTTGATCAAAAAGAAACCAATGAAACAATCAGCAGTGATTGGCTTTGTTTCTTTGGTTGGACTAGTAACAGGAGCATTACTTGCTGATCCAGTCGCTAGCTTATCAATTGATGAGACAGAACTGACAACGAATGCAAATGGTGTCGCAGTTATTGAGGGGAAAACCAATACAGATGCTATTTTAACGATTGATGGAATCGAAATTGCTCATGAGGATGGTGTCTTTTCACACGCGATTGAGTTATCAGATATCGCTTCAGAAGAGGTTATTGTTAAGGCTGTTTTAGAAGAGTCGGAAGCGGAAGAAATCATCACTATTTCACCATCAGAAGCATTTGTTGCTTTTGTAAATGAAGAAAAAGCAGAAGAAGAACGCGTTAAAAAAGTTGAGTCTGCGTTAGCCTTGGCTGAGAAAAACCCATCACAAGAAAATTATGATGAAGCAGCGACACTAATTGAATCGTTGTCAAAAGAATATGATGGCATAGGTAAACGACTAGAGACCGTTAATAAGTCTGTCGAAGCTGAAAAAGCAATTGCAATTGCAGAGAAAGAATTAACACAAAATAGTTTAAAAAATGCTGAAATTCTAATCGCTGCTGTTTCCTTAAACAAATCAGATTTTACTGAACGATTGACTATGCTACAAAAAAATGTTCAAGAACGAGAAGCACTCTACAAAGCAGTAGAAGAAGCCGTTGCTCTAGCAGAGAGTGACCCATCAGATGACAGTTATAAAAAGGCAAATGATTTAGTTGAGGCACTACCAGCTAAAAAAGATACCTACCAAAAACGAATTGCTGTTGTTAAAGAAACGATTCAAAAAAATAAAGAAGCAGAAGCAAAAAGAATTGCTGAAGAAGAGCGCTTAGCAGAAGAAAAACGCATTGCTGACCAGAAAGCAGCAGAAGAAGCAGCCGCACAAGAAGTAGCTCGAGAAGCCGCAGCGGTAGCTGCAGCCCAATCACAAGCTGTCGAAGAAGAGCATAACCATGCTGAAGTAGGTGAAACTGTTCTTGTTACAAGAACGGGGTCCAAATATCATATTAGAAAGTGTGGAAACGGAACTTATACACCGGACACATTGGAAAATGCTGTTGCAAGAGGACTACAACCGTGTTCTAAATGTTTTTAGACGTCAAAAAAGCCATCCAAAATTTGTAAGTAGTTCAGTTTTGGAGTACAAAATGACAAAATGTACTTCAAAATGGA
>CAZJRQ010000091.1:0-2746 GCA_964548535.1 uncultured Oscillospiraceae bacterium | reverse complement strand
ATCAAAGACGTACTGGGCTACGAAGTCTCCAGAAACACCGTAGTGTGCAGAGGCTATGATTATCATCTGGCACGCTCCATGGGAGAAAACCTGCCTGTGTCAGATAATTATAAAAAAGCATTGTACATTCAGTCCGTTTTTCAAAAGTATGACGTAACACAGGCCGAATTTGATTCTTCAATGGTTTGGTATACCAGGCACACCGATATTTTAGCGAAAATATACGAAAAAATAAATGATCGTTTGAAAGAGGAACAAGCATCTATTAACCACATGGTAGCCATACGCGATAAAAAGTCACCTGTTTCACAACCCGGTGATAGCGTTGAGTTATGGTTTATGGAGCAGGTCTCTTGTTTGACAAACGCGCAAGATAACAACAAAATATCTTTTGTAATACCGGCCGATGTTAATTCGCAAGATCGTGATGCGCTGGTTTGGAAAGCTTCTTTCTTTTATCCTTCTAAAGCAGGGAAAGCAATGCCGGAAACTTACATGGCCATGCAAATGATTTATCGAAACGATAGTGTGATCACTTCCTCTCGCAAAATTACCCGATCCGGAGAACAGGAAATCCGTTTGCAGTCAGATACGCTGGGAGCGCTTCGTGAAGTTCGTGGTTATATTTATTTTGAAGGTGGCAAGGATGATTATGTGTTGGTTCACAACATATCGATGAAGAGGTATCGCGTAACAGGCGAAATAGCAAAACCTGTTGAGCCGGTTCCAACAGATTCGACTCATACTGTTAAATCTGCACCGGTCTCCAAAGATACGTTGACTCCTCAAGAACCTGTTAAAAGGATGAATCCCGAGGAACTGAATCACAGGCGTAGAACGATGCCCGCCAGGAAGTTACAACCCATGAAACGATAACTGTAATTACTATGAAACGATTTGCTTCTCATTATTTATTTCTTCCCGAACACGGATGGATGAAACAGATGGTCGTTGAAATTGAAAATGACAATGTTTCAAGAATTTTTCCTTTAAGCGAAGAATCGGAGCGTGTACAGTGGATGCCGGGTGTAAGCGTACTGCTGTCGGATACAGACGTTACTAAGGATTTTAATAGGGAAGCTATGCTGGCAGACAAAATTAGACCTTTACTGGCCGAAACAAAGATTGTTGATTACATAGCTTCTGATATGAATGAAGTTATTATGCAAAAAAAATGGGTGGTTTTCCGACTTTTCCCGTTTGATTTTACAGAAATGCAACCTTATTCAGCTACCAAACTAGCCATTCTGCGCTAGTCTTCTAAACTCGGCACATACAATGGCCGTTGCTATGGCTACGTTTAATGACTCCGATGAATTTCTTTCCTGTGGGTAGTTGGGAATGTACAGCTTTCTGTTTACGTAAGTTTCTATATCGGGGCTAATTCCGTTGCCTTCGTTACCCATAATAATAATGCCGTTTTTAGTCAACGGCTCTTCGTACATGTTCTTTCCATCAAGGAAAGTTCCGTAAATGGGTGTATCTTTTAGTGCAGACAAAAACGCTGGCAAGTCTACATAATGAACCTTAACACGAGCAATAGCTCCCATGGTTGCCTGAACGGTTTTCGGATTCAATACATCAACCGTATTAAAAGAACAGTAGATGTTTTCTATTCCAAACCAGTCAGCCAAACGAATAATGGTGCCTAAGTTACCCGGGTCTTGAACGTCATCCAAGGCAAGAGATAAGTTATGGCCTATTGTTTCAGAATCTATTGTATAATTAGGTTGTTTAAAAACGGCAAGCACACGTTGAGGGGTTTTTAATAAACTCGTACGGGCTAACTCATCGGGCGTCACTTCTGCTATCTCATCGGCTTTTACGTCGGGATGTTCTTCGAGCCATTCACGCGTGGCAGCAAGAAAAGAGCAATGAAAATGCCCTAATAATTCTTCGGTTAATTTGGGACCTTCCGCTAAGAAAACGCCTTCTTCTTTTCTGTTTTTCTTTAATTCCAGCGAATGAATATACTTTATTTTATTTTTACTAATAGACATTTCTTTAGATTCTGTTTATATTTTTTTTGCAAATCTAGGAAGATATTTTTAATAACCGTCCATACTTCACTCTCTTTTTCTTTTAGCGTGAAGAAAATATGACTTATATTTGTGAATCATTAAATAATTGATCTTTCCTAACGCATGAATAAAGGCTTTCGTTATATTATATATTCCCTTTTTGCCATGACAATGGTTGCCTGCTCTGGTACGAAATATGTGCCCGAAGGTGCTTATTTGTTAGATAAAGTAGCAGTTCAGGCCGATAATAATGATACTAAATCAACTGACTTGTCTACTTATATAAGACAAAAACCTAACAATAGATGGTTTAGTGTGATAAAAACGCAGCTGTATATTT
Organism: uncultured Oscillospiraceae bacterium; assembly: GCA_964548535.1. GTDB lineage: Bacteria > Bacillota > Clostridia > Oscillospirales > Ruminococcaceae > CAZJRQ01. The sequence continues at coordinate 385 of CAZJRQ010000091.1, read as the reverse complement.
ACAACCTTTCCGGAAGAGATTCTACCAAATGGTACAATCGGATGTTAAGAAGGATTGGTGACGCTCCGGTTGTGTACAGTGAATATGATACGCAACGCTCGCAGGAAGAACTCAAAAAAACGGTGCAAAACATGGGATACATGGGAGCGGAGGTCTATACGGATAAAAAAATTAAGAAGAAAAAGATAGAAGTGACATATCGGGTTGCATCGGGCAAACCCTACATTGTTCGTAGCGTGAAACTGGATGTTAAGGACAAAAAAATAGCAGAATATTTGCAAAATGACTCGGCGAATTCTCTTTTACGTCCGGGAATGTTGCTCAACGTCAATAAACTCGATAATGAACGTCAGCGAATTACGTCATTCCTTCAGCAAAATGGATA
>CAZJRQ010000090.1:0-2828 GCA_964548535.1 uncultured Oscillospiraceae bacterium | reverse complement strand
AATAAAAAAGTGCCTGATGAATTAATTAATAATATTTCTCTTGATGTATATACACTATTTGATCATACTCAATATAACTATTATAAACAACAAGTATTAGAAGGATCTGCAACTGAAGATTATTCTTACAATATATTTAGAATCAAATATCATAAAGATAAAGCAATTGTTGAATATCATTTTACATACATTTCAACTGATATTGATTCAAATTCTACGTTAGATTATAGTAGAAATGCTGACGATATGTTGCCAGTTAAAGTTTATTTATCATATGTTGATGGTACATGGATAATTGAAGATACTTTTTGTCCGGCATAAGTTCAAGCGTGTCCCGCATTATGCTATAATCAAATAACATAAAATGTAAGGAGTGGCAATAATGAGATACTATATATATTTAGCAGGCGACACAAAATACTACGAAACAGACGACTTGCAGTTAGCTATATATAAATGCCACGAACTTGAGCAACGTTATCAGCATAAATACAAAGCCGTGATTGAGGACACTGTGCTTAAGACTACTGACGTTACAAAGATGATTGAGGACACATGCAAATAGCCGACAAGGAGTGATTCCTTGTCGGCTATATTGTTTTATAATTCATTTATTAATTCCCAGCACGCTAAAACCATTAGTTTGTTAAAGAAAATATCACTGTTTGCACATTCTAAAAAATTTTCTAACTGAATAAAATAGCTTTCATGATTTTGTTCTTTAGAATATACTATAGCTTTTTTACATTCTGCAATTCCAAAATCTCCGCCTTCAAATCTCTGTTTTCTCTGCTCTTCAATAATTTGTTCAAGTGTTCTAGTTTTCATAATAAAATCCTCCAATTTAATTTTTAAGTTTGACTTTTTCCTGCCGTTGTGTTAAAATAGAGATGGAGCGGGGCAGGTTTTCCGACCCCCATCTCTCGGTTTTGAGTTTACAGCTGGTCTTTGGTAGGGTTAGCTGTAGGCTCTTTTAATTTTGTTTGAATTTCTCGTATGTGTTCTTGGGCTTCTTCTTTTGATTTAGATTTTTCGACGATTATTTTAATCGCCTCTAATAATGCTGATGTTTGATTATTTGTCATTAATTTATTCCTCGTTCTTTCCACCTGCCCTTTACCTCCTCTCTATGTTTATTATTATAGCATACTTGTACAACTATTACAATAGGCAAAATGCACAAACTTGTACAAGTATATTTGTGGATTTTTCATACTTGTACAACATTGCATAATAGTATATAATATAATAAAGAGAGTGGGTGATACTGTGGGAAAAACATCAACCGCAACTAAAAACAAGTGGAATGCTAGCAATTACGACCAGTTGCGTGTAAATGTCAAAAAAGGTGAAAAAGAAATATATATGCAACTAGCTAAAGAACAGGGAAAAAGCTTAAACGGATTAATAAATGAGCTTTTACAAAATGAATTAGAGCAACAAAAAAAGGCTGAGGAATAACACCCTCAGCCTTTTTGTTTTATGTATTAAATTTTAGACGTAAACCCTGTTAGGCAAATCCAGCCTGCACCGCTTTTAAGTTTGCCCCACTTTTGACCGCTTACCGTCTTATCCTCCATAATTGTATAAATAGTATTGTACTTAGCAGTTACATTTTTGACGATAGCGTTGCTAACTCCTGCACCAGTACGCACGTTAAGACCGCTCTTACAAGTTACTTTGACTTGATATGACTTAGTGCTCGATGTGCTGTTATTTGACGTGCTAGACGCTCCTAAACGCTTGTTAACCTCGTCAGCAATGTAACCAAACTTGCCACCTAGATATGCACCAGGACAGGCAGTTGCGGCATACCATTTGTGCATATGTAAATTGCCTGATTTATCGCCAGTATAATTTAGTTTTTTGATACCATTACGTTGACAAATGTCGGTACAAAGATTAATTAAACTAGCTAATGCTTTGTCGCTGACGTGCCAGTTTGGCTCTTTACTATCATTAGCAACCTCAATTGTAATTGCTCTATTGTCAATCTCGGCACTTGACGAGCACCATGAGCGGTTAGCCTCGTCAACTCCAAGAGCGACCGCACCATCTGTACCAATCGCATAGTTGCACGAGCCTTGTCTAGCTGGATTTGCAAACATATCAACGCAAGCTTTTGCACTCATGTTGCCAGCCATGTGATGTATCACAATTTTATCAATCTTATGATTACGTGGTTTGTTGCAATTCGGCGATATCTTTGTATAGCTAATTAATGTACTGTTGCTCATAATTATTCCTCCTCTTCTGATTCTGATTCTGATTCTGATTTAGATTTTAAAATTTCAATAGATTTAATTAAAATATTTGGTAGCGGTAACCCCATCAATCCTGCGTTTTCTAAGATTGATATACTCTCATTTGCAATATATCCGATACAAACTGCGTCTTTGATATATGTAGTATCTAGCACCACATCCAGCCTTGACGCTATCAGTAAGATAACAAGTATCATACCTTTGCGGCACAAGCCTTTAAACCCTGCCTTGCTCTCAAGTGCTCCGTTGTTTGTTTTTGTCGATTTTTTAAATACCCCTGCAACGACCAATCCAGTGATATAATCTATCGCCATAAAAATTAACAGTGTAGTCATTGCGCTGTCCCATCCTCCATATATTCCTGCAATCCACGCCCCTATACCGCCAATTGCTGTTGCGGTTATTTTATCAATGCTGTGCATATTTAAACCTCCTAGTCCATCAACGCCAGTATACCACTGCTGTAATACTGCTGACCGTCAATAACATACTTGCCGACAGCACTACTCTCGCATCCAATTATGTAGTAAATATCATCAAAATAGTCCTCGCCTTGTGCAATCA
>CAZJRQ010000089.1:0-2930 GCA_964548535.1 uncultured Oscillospiraceae bacterium | reverse complement strand
CATATTATCCGTTGCCCCCTTAGAAACATCAATAGGGTCTGTTGAAGCAGGAAATTCACTTTGTGTAGCTGAATCTTCACCAGAATCATTCTGGCTAACTTCAGTTGCCGAATTATCAGCTTTAGATGAATTCTCTGAGCTCTCCGTATCCTTACTTGTACAGCCAGTAAACGCAAAAGCTGTAATCGTTATCGAAACAAGAAAAGCGAATAATTTTTTCATAATAAAAAAACTCCTTTCACACTAGAATAGACCGTGCTATTGTATAATCATTATACCTTATTAATATATATTTTTCAAGCAAATCACACAACATTTTATGAGTTTTCAATTATATTTTTGTGTAATTATTCGTTCCTATTGACATTACATCCATTTATGGTTAAAATATAAAAAAGCACTCGAAAATCGTTATACAACAAAAAGCAATCCATTACATTTAAAGGAGAAAACCAATATAGATAATTACAAATTCATACCAGCTGATAACCAAGCAATTTCATATATAGGCAGAATTGACAACGTAGATAAAACTGCACCAAAAATCATATTTGCCGGCACGCAAATCAAGCTTAATTTTAAAGGAACAAAAATCTTAGCACTAATAAAAAATCACCAATTTTATTTTGAAAAAGAACTAGGCATGGTAATCGACGGCAAAGTCACAAAAGTCTGCTTTGATAATATTGACAATGAACAAATCCTGATTACACTTGCCGAAGATTTGGATAATACCACGCATGAAATAATCCTGTACAAACGTCAAGATGCAAGCCATTATTTTGATTTTTACGGCTTTGCGGTTGAAAAAGATGCCGAAATTCTGCCGGCAGCACCTAAGCCAAAAAGAAAAATAGAATGCTATGGTGACTCCGTTTCAGCAGGAGCAGTTTGTGAAGCAATTGACTTTACAGCTAAGCTAGACCCAGAAAATCACGAGGGCAGATTCGACAATTCATGGTACTCATATTCAATGATAACCTCACGAAATCTAGGGGCGCAAATCCACGATATAGCACAAGGCGGAATCGCAATCTTCGACAAAACAGGATACTATCACTACCCAAATCATATAGGAATGGAGACAGCCTATAACAAAACAGCCTACTTCCCAGAAGCAGAGGGCGGACAAACTGATTGGGATTTTTCACGCTATACCCCTAATGTAGTAATTTTTGCAGTAGGACAAAACGACCCGCATAACGAAGGCAATCCTGACAACGATATAACCGACCCAGCATATCGCGAAAAGTGGAAAAATAAATATAAAGATATTATTCGCGACTTGCGTTCAAAATATCCAAAAGCAACTTTTGTACTAATTTTAACAGTACTAATGCACCCAGAAACATGGGACAAAGCCGTAGAAGAAATCGCTTTCGAGCTTACACAAGAGGGCGACAAAAAGATATCATATCTAAAATTCAAAAGAGCTGGAAAAGCAACTCCAGGCCACCCAAGGCTTTCCGAGCAGTACGAAATGGCAGAAGAATTAACAGCCTACATCTCAAATCTAGGCGACAATATTTGGCAAGATTAAAAAACAAAAATGGCAGGCACATACATTTTCGTGCCTGCCATTTTATTTTATAAAGATAAACTAAAACATCAAATGAATTATTCCTCAACCGCATTCTTAAACGCAGTGTATATCTCAGGGTGCGATTTTTTTATATTTTTAGGCATAAGCTTAGCATTTGTAAAGCAGTGAGAGGATTTTCCCTCTGCTGAACGCTTGCCAGTTGTAAGATTAAAAACTTCATAAGCAAGCTCAAATTTACAACCTGAAAAGCTTGTAAGAGTACACCTAACCTCAAACAAATCATCGTACTTAACCGGATATTCATATTTACACTCAACTGACATTACAGGCACCATTAAACCCTGCTTTTCAACATCAGCAAACTTACAGCCCATTTTTTCAATTAAATCAAGACGAGCCTCCTCCAGCCAGCGAATGTAATTTGAATGATGTACAATGTCCATTCGGTCGGTTTCATAATAGTATGCTCTCCGAGAATATGGTTCAAATTTCATGATTAAAACTCCTTTAAAAATTAAAAATCCGTTCTATTGTAACCCCATTATGTATGCTAATCTATCAGCTTTGCCATATCATTTCACATTCAAGCTCACCAGTGTTTTCATCGATTTGTTCATTTAACGCAACAAAATTTTCTCTCAAATAAAATTGATAAGCCTTCACATTATTTTTATATACACAAAGCCTTAGTGAATTTTTGCAATCCTTTATATAGTCAATCAGTTTTTTTCCTATCCCTCTTGACCTAAATTCATCTGTTACAAAAACACCAGCAATATATTCATCATCTACCCCAACAAATCCAACAATTTCGCCACTTTCTTCATATACCCACACTTCCGATTTCGGCAAAATTTCCTTAACCATATCAAAGTTATCAAGCCAGTATTTTTGCGCTATAAAATCGTGCGCCTGTATGTTTGAATCAAGCCAAATTTTCATAACACTATCTAAATCGCAATTTGCAAATTTTCTAATCATTTTCAATATCCTTTCAACTAAGTACTATAGGTATACCACAAAATTTTGCCAAAGTCAAACAATGTGTTGTTTTGTGATTATATGTGTGATATAATCATTATAATATAAAACGTGATAGGAGGATTTTCGATGACAGTTCACTTACATAGTATTTATAAACCAATAACCTCAGCGCCTTTTCGCAATAATGATGAATATCATGAAATTCCTCCAACCCCTGCATTATCTCCATACATAAGCTGTTTTTGGGGTTCAAAAGGAAATATAAAAACCAAGCAAGCCGACACCGCTAAACATGGTTTAGTCGTGCCAGACACCTGCATGGATATAATTTTAGATGTGAATTTCACTAACAATAAATCTGAAAGTTTTTTCTGCGGAATTAACGACTCAAGCTTTGCATCAG
>CAZJRQ010000088.1:0-3032 GCA_964548535.1 uncultured Oscillospiraceae bacterium | reverse complement strand
ATATCTTAACGGAATCCTCCGGCGAATTATCACTCCCGAAGGTTATGTAGAAACCCCTGGAGCTTTACCACTAACTTATATTGGATTTTCGAGTTATAAATACTTATTAAAAGATCATTTAGGCAATACACGCCGGATATTATCTACAGCTGCGTTATCGAATACCTCAACTACCTTATATGCTAATGGAAGCCACACAATCGATTATTACCCTTTTGGTATGGAAGTAACTCGTATTTACAACCCCGGGGGAGAAAACTATAGTCCCGCTTTCCTGGCCAGCGGGATTACTCCCTATCTTTACAACGGTAAGGAAATTGACAGGATGCATGGGGCGAATTGGTATGATTACGGCGCAAGGTTGTATGACCCGGCGCTGGGGAGGTGGCAGGGTGTGGACCCGCTGGCGGAAAAGTATTATAATATTAGTCCGTATGCATATTGTTTGAATAATCCAGTAAAATTTATTGACCCGGATGGAAGAGATGTTTGGGAAATAAATAATCAGGGCAAAATAGTCAATCAAATAAAAGATAAAAATCAAGATGCTTTTTATCTGGTTGATAAAAATGGAAACAGAACATACACGACTGATGCAGACGGAAATAAACAATATAACTATATTTCATTTGAGTACGGTACAATTACCGATTCCAAAAAGTCAGGTTGGTTTAGGTCTGCCACAAGTTTTGCCGTCAACAGTGAATCTTCGGGGGCAGAATTGTTCGTTTTTTTTGCTGATAACACAAAAATAGAGTATGGTTTAATAAATACGCAAAATGACGGATCTACTGTTATGACTAATCATAATGAGACTTCTGTTAGTGTAAGCGCAACAGCTCAAAAAATGAATGATAAAGGACAAACGGTTACTTCTGTTATACACAATCATCCTGAACCATATAGTATTGCACCTTCTGGATTTGGACCAAAAGACAAAAGCGGTGACAAGTTCGCTGCCAGAACGTATATTCCTAATGCTGAGCGCTTTGTTTATCAGAATGGTAAATTAGTTGCTTATGATGGGAAAGTTGTTATCAGCACTCCTATGTCTTGGGGATTAGTTTTTAGACCTTCAACAGCAAGAAAAATCCCAATTTTCCCTATCAGACAATATCCTGGTGTTGGTTTACCACCGCCGTAATCAGTTAAAAAGATGAGAGCAAGAATAATTTTCAAAATTATGTTTATAGCTTGTTGTTTTGTATCCTGTCAGGCAAAAAAAGGCAATAACAATGTAAAAATAACAGATTTTACAAAGGATTTAATATCACTGTATATCAATGATGCTTTAAACATAGACGCAAAAAACAGGAAAGATGAAATAATCGTTACTGCTGTTGCGGATACTTCATATTATTATCTCTCTGTTTTTGCCAATAACCATAAAGAATATAAATTTTGTAGAGAAGATTTTATAGGGAAAACTGTGTATTTAGGGCATACAGTAAAAGTATTTGGCGATAAAAATCCTATGTTTTATTTCGTAAATGAGGAAATAAAGAAACAGGGGCGTTGTAAGGATAATTGTACAGAATATGACCCAAATGTTTGGTATATTAGCTTTTATAAAGACAAAACTTTCAATAAAATGAGGACATACAAAACTACGCCAAGTGAAGATATATCAGAGATACAAAAATTGGCTAAAAAATACTTTAAAGTATCACAAACCATAACAAACGAAATTTTTCAATCATACGAAGTTGAGAATGAACCTAAATTTGTTTTGGGCGAAGATGTTTTAAGAAAATTAATATCTTCAAACTTTGAGAAACACAAACAGGGTAATTTTGGCAATGTTCCGTTAGCCGTCAATATTATCGTAGATGAAAAAGGTAAAGCCACGTTCAAAGGAATTGTAAAAAGTTCAAATGATACTGAATTGGACAATGAAGCGTTAAGGGTTGCTGAAATAATTTGTCAATACGATTTTATTCCTGCATCACACAGAGGCAAAACCGTTAAAGCCATTTATCCTATTGTATTTTTGAGAAGTGATATTACACCCTAATTTTTTTATTAGCCCCACAAATCATACTGCGCAAAAACATCAGCGGATGTTTTTAGATATATCACTACTAAAAATTTGAATTATTAGCAACAAAAAGCACCTAATGTGTTGTTTTTTAGCAAAATAGTTTGTATATTTATGGTGTGAATCAATAAATTACAATATATGCAATACATACAGGGAGAAGAGCGGAATCAACTTCAACTGTTTTGTCTTGAGCAGGTGATTGAAGCCGATTGATTTGTTCGGGTAATAGATTTCTTTGTTGATACCATTGATTTAGTGGGTTTCGACATGTGTCTGTGAAAGAAGAAGGCCGTCCGCCTTATCATCCTTCTGTATTACTTAAACTCTATTTCTATGGTTATCGCAATGTTGTACGTTCCTCACGAAAGCTGGAAAGGGAAGCAAAACTCAATCTTGAAGTGCGTTAGTTGCTGTGTGAGCAAACACCTTCGGCTCATACCATTAGTATGTTTCGAAGTAAGCCCCCGATAAACTACACTCAACTTTCAAACTTTTCTACCGGAGTTTTACAAACTCCAGCACAAAAACCCGTAAATCGTTAGAGCATTATTAGAGTATCGTTGGACTTTGGTTTAAACTCCAGTTGTTGGGAAGCAATTCCTTCAAGGTGGTTTCTGATCCGGATTGTTGCAAATAGGGCATTTTGTTAAGCTATAATACTACCTAATTTTCAGACCAGTGGATAAATATAAAAACAATTTATTATTTTTACCCACTATGACACACAAAAAGAAGTACACCGCCTCTTTCAAAGCTCAGGTAGCCATCGAGGCAATCAAAGAATCAGAGACCCTAAGTGAGTTGTCCCGTCGCTTTGAGGTCCATCCTCAGTTGATCTCCAATTGGAAGCGCGAGTTTTTATCACGAGGAGCAGAGGTATTTTCAAGTAAGGCACCTGATGAAGAAGCCGCTCTGCGCGAAAAGCTTCTCTACGAGAAGATAGGTCGTTTAGAAGTAGAAGTGGATTTTTGCAAGAGGGCCTCAGAAAAGT
>CAZJRQ010000087.1:0-3118 GCA_964548535.1 uncultured Oscillospiraceae bacterium | reverse complement strand
GCACCACCAAAGATAAAATCATTTGGTAACTTCTTGATTTCTTTCACGAAAATAACCTCTTTCTTTTTATAATTCGCTCATTTTAATTTCTGATTAATCATTTTTCATTATTTTAAAAGGCTGCTAGTACAAAGTCGACAGCTTCCTTAGGTTCACGAGTTAATTTGATGTATTTTTCACCTTTTACTGCTACTACTTTAACATCAAATTTTTCTGCATCTTTTTGAATATCACTTAAATATGAATTGACTTGTGGAGCTAGAATAATTAAATCGTAGTTCTTCATAATGTCATAATGAGATCCATATGCGCCAGCATCAGCAACTATATTAGCATCCGATAATTTAGCTCCTTCTTCTAATGCATTAGCTAACATTGCACTAGTTCCTGCACCAGCACATAAAACTAATACTCTCTTTCCGTCACCTACAACAGAAATATCGACTTCTTCTTCAACCTCAACAAGATCACTTTCTGCTTTTAAGTTCTCTTGTTCTTCTTTAAGCAATACCGAGTCATAAGCTTTAATGAATGGGAAATATATTATTGAGTCCACAACAATTAGAACAACTGCTAATATAACGGCTAATAAGCTAATTCCAGTTCCTAAAACCAAACCAATTGGTCCTGGTGTAGCCCAAGGTAATACAGTTATGAAACTATTCATATTTAACACATCAACAAAGAATTTGAAAATCCAAACATTAGCAATTGGCGCTAGTAAAAACGGAATGAAAAAGTAAGGATTTAAAATAATTGGCGTTGCAAATAATAACGGTTCATTTACAGCAAAAGATACCGGAATAAAAGATGCTTTTCCAACTGCTTTTAATTGTTTTGATTGAGCAAATAACATAAATAAGAATGGTACTACTAAAGTTGCCCCAGTTCCTCCCAATGTCCCTACGAAATTCCCAAGTCCAACTGTTAATACATGTGAAGCATGTTCTCCATCTCTAAATAACTCAAAGTTTGCTTCAACGTTCGCATAAATAATTGCTGCAATTGCTGGTTCCACAATTGATGGCCCGTGAACTCCAACAAACCAGAATAATGCCATAGCTCCCCAGATTATTGCGATTCCAATATAGCCGTCTGCAGCACCAAATAATGGTTGCATTAACTCAATGATCCACGCTGCAAAAGAAACACCTACGAAATAACGTACCACCGTATCAATAATAACTGCAGTGAAAACTGCCAATGAAAAAGGAATAATATCTCTAAACATTTGTGTAATCGTACCCGGAACTTCTTTAGGCATCTTAATCGTTAAATCACGTTCCACACAGAATTTATAGACATTTGCAGTAATAAATGCCGCTAAGAAAGAAGCAATCAGCCCTTTAGTTCCCATAAATTCCATTGATAGACCACCATCAACTTGGCTAGCACTTAACATTAAGAAACTACTGATAGAAGCTATCATTACAGAAACTTCATTGATTTGTTTTCCAGAATCCGATAATTCTCGATTCATCGATGTTGTTAAACTTCTCGCTGTGGTCCCAGCTACTAGCAATCCAACAATTCCCATTGAATAATCGTATACTTTCCATAACCAACTAGCAAAAGCTTCAGGTAAAGCTAAATTAAAAACTTCCGGTACAGCTGCTACCATAATAAAAATACTTGAGAATAAGATTGCTGGCATTGCAGTAAGGAACCCATCACGAATAGCTCCTAAATATATATTTCTAGATATTTTTTCGAATAACGGTTTTGCTTTTTCTATTTGTTTAATGATTGTATTCATTAGAATCACCCTTTTTATTTATTATATTTTTGTCTATAAACTTCAATTGAATCTTCGATCATTTCTCGCAATAACAACGTTGTCATCAAATGATCTTGACCATGAATAAAGATAAATCCAATATCTAAATCGTCACCCGATGCTTCCATTGCCAAAACTTTCGTCTGCGCATTATGAGCTAAAGTTAAATTTTTATCTGCGTCATTTAAATGTTCATCAATATTATCAAAATTTCCAGCCCTCACTTCTTTTAGTATAGTCAGCATCGAACTTCGAGCATCCCCAGCGTAAGCAACTATTTCAAAGCCCAACATTTGTAATTCTCGTTTATCCAAAACGAATACCTCCGTTTTCTATTATTTGTTATTTAAATTTGATTGTTATTGTTCGTCACAAACAATATAGAACACAAACAAACTTATGTCAAGCGTTTTCAGAAAAATAAAATTTTTGTTTTTAACCATTGACTTAACATCTTTCAAGGGTTATCATGTTTGTGAAGACAAATGTTCGTTTCAAACATTTAAGGAGTGAAAGACATTGAAATCAAAACGTCAAGAAGATATTCTCGAATTATTAGAAGTAAATAATGTTATGAAGGTTACTGATTTAGTAAAAGAATTAGATGTCACAGATATGACGATTCGACGTGATTTACAAGAGTTGGAAGATCAGAATTTTCTTATAAGAATACATGGCGGAGCTCGAAAACTAGAAACTAGTTCACTTCCGTTTTTAGAATTGAGTCATCGTGAAAAGCAAGATATCAACTTAGAAGAGAAACATGAAATCGCAAAAATAATAGCTGCAAACATCCAAGACCACGAAACAGTATTCCTCGGTTCGGGTTCTACTATAGAACTTGTCTATGAATATTTAGATGTGAATTTTGCAAAAATCATTACAAATTCGATTTATGTTTTCGATCAATTTAAATACGATGATCGCTTTGAACTTATTTTGATTGGAGGAAACTACCGTTCTAAAACAGGTTCATTCACCGGAACGATTGCTAGTGACTTTATGAAAACAATCTATGTTGAAAAAGCATTCATTGGTGTAAATGCGATTACTGAAAATAAAGTATTTAATGCGAATGAAGATGAAGGGGTTATTCAACGAGTCGTATTAAATAACTCAAGGGAAAAATATCTCGTAGCTGATAGTCTGAAATTCAATAAGATGGACTTTTATCAATTCTATGATTTAGATACTGCCGATTATTTAATTACGGATAGTAAACTTTCTACAGAATTAAAAGAGAAATACTCACAATGGATTCAAATACTAAATTAAAAACATTATATAGAAAGAAGAGGAACAAAATATGAAAGTATATTTAACTTCTGACAATGGTGGATA
>CAZJRQ010000086.1:0-3146 GCA_964548535.1 uncultured Oscillospiraceae bacterium | reverse complement strand
TTATCGGAGAAGCAATCATTGAGAAAGCAATTATTAAATAAAAAAAAGGGGGGGATAAAGAACATGGCAACTAAAGAAGAAATTTTAGAACAAATTCAACCTGGAAAGATTATTACTGCAAAACTTTTAACTGACATTACCAACCTTGCTGCTGATGCACAGACAAACTTGCCCACCTTGCAAACTCAAGTTAGCGAACTAAAGAGCGATTTAAGTAAGGTGGAAAATGTACTGAATGTTGAAGAAAGACCGTCAAAAAATCTTATTGATAAGAGCAAAATAACTTATGATGCTGAGTTGGTAAATACAACAGGTGGGATAAGAACTGCATTAGGATGGTATGTAACTGGATGGATTCCAGTTGAACCAAATACTAAATATACTGTTAGTGGCATATCATCATATTACAGAGCAGAAACAAATATAGATGATTATCAAACAGCTGTATATACAGGGCTCGGGGGGAATGTTGCTACATTCACAACAGGAACAAATACAAAATTTGTACGATTTAATTCAAAAACACAAGGATATGATAAACCACAGTTAGAATTAGGTGACCACGCAACAGAGTATGAAGAATACAGAAGTGAAAAGACATATTTAAGGATTGATGCAATTGAGAAAAACATTGCAAAAAACACAAATAAAATAAATGCAAGTAAATATGTTCATATTTCTTTGGATGATTGTGTCTTTTGGTCTGACTTAATTGACAATCAAAACACATACACTTCTTGTTTTGACAACCAAAAACTTGCAAAATTGAAAGAATATCACGAAGAATATGGTTGTGTGTTCACACTTAATTGTTTCATTACTGATGGAGCAAAAAGCATTTCTAATGTACCATCAAAATTTGCAGTAGAGTTTGCAGAATGTAAAGATTGGTTGAAATTTGCATTTCATGGAACAACAGATACAGAAACTTATGAAACAGACAATGTTGATGCAATTAGAACACAGTACAACACTTTTGTTTCTGCAATTTACAAGATGACAGGAACATACGATTGTATAGATAGAGTGACAAGGTTATCTTCTTACACAGGAAGTTTGAATAATATTATAGCATTAAGAGATTGTGAATGTGGTATTGTTGGACTTCTTACAAGTGATTCTGATGGAACTTCTTATTATCTTGATAAGGAAAAACGAACATATATCAATTCACACTGTAAGTATTATGATGCTGACAATATGATGACATTTATTCGCACCCATCAAAGATTGCAACAGATTATCAACCCAACAAGAATGGAATCCATTGAATACGCAAACTATAGACCTATGGTTGAACTTTTTTGGCATGAAAACAATAATTGGTTAGACCCTTATTGGATTACTAACTTCACAAAACCTTGGCTTGAATATTTGAAAGAAAAAGGATATGTTTATGCGTTTTCACAGGATTTAATTAACTAAAGCAGACTATAGTTGATTAGCATTCATGTTGAATGTTACGGAAGGGCAGCCATAATAGGTTGCTCTTTTAGAAAGAATTGGTGGTTAAAATGATGATAAAGGAGAAGATAGTAACATGGTAGCAAGTAAACAAGAAATTTTAGAACAAATTCAACCTGGAAAGATTATTACAGCAAAACTTTTAACTGACATGACCAACCTTGCTGCTGATGCACAGACAAGCGCTGAGCAAGTTAATACTTTGCAAGGTCAAGTAAGTGAGATAGATGAACAAGTTAAAGAATTATCACAAACGATGATAAATAAATATAATCTTGGGACACTTCGCAAAGGATTTTTAAATCCATCAACTGTGATATCTTATACAAATAACAATCAAAATTACAATGTTAAAATGCAATGCCAATCTGGTTATATGTTCATTTCTGGAATTTTAGGAAAATACGGAGATTTAAAAAACAAGAAGTTAGAATTGTATATAATGAATAATAGCGACACTTTCAATTTTGACTACTATTTATCAAAAGGCGCTGATTGGGGGCCTAATACCTATGCTAAATTTATTAATATTAGCGTTGAAAGTGGACTGAATAAAATAACCATAGACATACCAAAAATCATCAACAATGATTTGAATTATACAGACGAAAACGATTTGTTTATTGGTTTTAGAAAAGATAATGCTCCACAAATGAATTTAGATTTTACATTTTTTATTTGTGAAATCGGTGAGGAGACAGTAAGTTTCAATAATAAATTATTCAATAAAGCTGATTATTCTATTTCCGCCAAGGTAGCTGAAGTCGCTTACGATTCAGTCGGTAAATTAGATAATAGGTTATTAGCTTTAGAGAACAGCCAATTTAAAAATGATAAATTAATGTTAGGCAATTATTCCGGAAGAAAACAATACGATGACATTTATTTCGAATATAGTAATAGTAATAATAATTATAGTTTAAAATTCAATAAAACCAATGGCTATATATACGTTTCTGGAAGTTTAGGAAAATATGTAGATTTTAAAACAAAAACCATTGTTTTGTATTTAAATTCAAACAAAAGTTTTCAACTTCAGGCTTATCTATCAAAAGGCGCTGATTGGAACCCTGTTCACCATGCTGAATTCGTTGATATCAACGTTAATAGTGGGTTTAATTTGGTAGAAATAAATGTTTCTGATTTGATAAATAACAATCCAAACTACGCAGATAGCGATGCTTTGTATTTTGGAATAAGACACGAAACTAACAATAGTGTTAATGCGGAAATCACATTTTATTTGACAGAAAAATTGCTAAATGAAAACAGAAATGTTGTCAATTATGCTGACTTTGCGTTAAACGCTTCAGGTGAATTAGAAAATCGATTAGCGAATTTAGAAAATTTAGCTAACCAAAAATCAAAATATATCACTTGTTGGGGAGATAGTTTAACAGCCGGCGGTGGTTGGACGACGGAATTAGCTAATTTAAGTGGATTACCAATCTACAATGGCGGAACAGGTGGCGAGAACGTTAAGACGATTGTAGCAAGGCAGGGTGCTGACGCTATGATGGTCAATAATTTGACGATACCGGCTGATACGTCACCTATTTTAATAGCAACTAAAAATCAAGGAATATCTACTATTTTAGACAATACTGCTACTCCGTTACTACAAGGCGGAGCGCACGTTAATCCTTGTTACATCGGCGATATCAAAGGAACGCTCAGATGGA
>CAZJRQ010000085.1:0-3169 GCA_964548535.1 uncultured Oscillospiraceae bacterium | reverse complement strand
AGCGTATTGAAAAACAACAACAACTTGTAAATGCCCTCAAGTCATATAAAAGAGGGTTGCTATCAAGCTTTTTCGAGCAAAAATTCTGTCCCCCATTAAGTGCAAAATGGCATACCATGCGACTGGGAGACGTTTTTGCAGAACGAAGCGAACGAGCTTCTGGGAATGAATTATTACTTGCGGTTACAATAAACAATGGGGTTATTAAAAGAAGTGATATAGAACTTAAAAACAACTCTAGTGAAGATAAATCGAATTACAAGAAAGTTCGCATCGGTGATATAGCATATAATACAATGCGAATGTGGCAAGGTGCAAGCGGAACGTCATTGTTTGATGGGATAGTCAGTCCCGCATATACTATTGTATATCTACGAAATGCAAATGAAAACAATATAGGATTTTGGGCATACTATTTCAAGCATATACCATTAATCCAAGCATTTCAAAAAAGCTCACAGGGACTAACATCCGACACTTGGAATTTAAAATATCCTCAGTTTGCTCAAATTCAAGTTTATGTGCCTTCGTATGCCGAACAATGCCGCATATATCGTATACTTACAGCTTACGACAACTGCATTTTAGCAAATGAAAATCTGTCAAACTCTCTAGAAAAATATAAGTACACATTATTAAGTCAGATGTTCATATAAACATCTTTTGTATTAACCCTACCTTCACTGATTGTAATAACTCCAATTTTTTCTGATAAACTGAAATAGTACCATCAATACAACGAAAGAAAGCTCCAATCTTTTCTTGCTCAGCAAGAGATGGTAGTGCTATTTCTATATCCATCATTTTATTTTTTGATATATTGTATCTAGAAATTCCCTGTGCCAAGTACACAATTTTCTGCCGTATTACATTAGACCTGAACATATATGCAAGGTAATATTTGTCGGATTTTCCCTTCGGGCGAAACCCGAAACAGAAGCTGTTTAAATAAGTGTTATGGGTCTTATCAAGCCATACTGATGACATTCCGACCTCATCAGGAGTATCAGACGAGGTAGTAAACAAAATATCTCCGTATTGCACTTCGTTTTGCTTATTATCAATCTCAATCGGTTCAGTCATATTTGGATTGCTAATCGGGTTTGTAAAAACATTCAAATATGTTATGTAACGTGCATTTCCGTGACCAAAATCCTCTTTGCATTTTCCTGACAAACCCGTATATGTATCGCCCATATCTCTGAGATTTTTATTCCTCCATTCGTCGTTGAAAGACCCAAATCGAAGTACTGGAACACATTCATTTTCTTTAGGAAAAGCTGTTGAAAGCAACCCTCTTTTATATGACTTGAGGATTTCAATATAGGCTTTCTGTTTATCTATTCGTTTGTCCAAAAGTTCAAATAAACTTAATATCTTGGATTGCTCCAACGAGGAAGGATACCTAACTGATATTTTTGCAAGTTCATTTGCTTTTATGTGTACTATTGATTTGCCCTGAGCTGTTCTGGCAATCTCGTTATTTACGATATGATTGATAATATAGCTTAAAAAGCGACCGTCAATCTTCGTGTTACGATAAATGTTCAAATCTCCTGCTAATATCACATTAGGTATCATTACACAAGTGGAAGTGGCTATTTCTTCTGGAGTTTCTCCTGATGTTGGAATAATCACATCTCCTACTTTACTATAACATTCGTTGTCAACTGAACACTTAGTTCTTCTATGCACAGTATATGTTACCTCGTTATATGTCGTATAAAGTTCTCCATATAGAATAAAAGGTGTACCGTTATCCGAAATATCTGCCTTTGACAATGCCGCACCTTTACAAAAAGAACCAATAGAGCCTAATTCACTTTTACTCCATTCCCCCTGAAACTCAGGAAATCTGAGCTTTGGTACAAGTTCCGCTTGACTATTACTTGAGGAGCATTATGCCCACAAAAACCATACCGCTATAAACGTCATATTTTCGTTTATAGCGGTATTTTCATGTTTATACATAAGAACAAAGTCATATAAAAGAGGGCTATTATCTACAATTATAAAAAGATATTCTATTGGACGCAAACTTTCAGAGATTGCGGATTATAGGAGTTCCGCAAACACCTTGTCAATGATTGAAGAAAAAAATCAAGGTTTATATCCAGTATATGATGCAAACGGAATATGTGGTTATTCGCACACCTGCGATATTACTACAAACTATATAGCGATAATTAAAGATGGTTCAGGTGTTGGTAGACTTCAAAGTTGCAAAGGAATGTCAAGCACTATTGGAACATTGGGTGCAATTATTCCTGTTAATTGCTCCGCTGAATATCTTTATGCTGCACTTAGTTTAGTTGACTTTAAGCCTTTTATTACTGGAATGGCAATACCACATATCTATTTCAAGGATTACAGGAAAATTGAAATTCCGTTTCCCAACGGGAAAATAAGAAGTGATATAGCTACTCTTTCAACATTATTTGACGAGCATATCTTGGCTTCTATTAATGTTATGAATGAATTAACAAAACAAAAGCACTCGCTTTTTCAAGAGTTATTCATATGAGCATTTGCTTCAGTAGGCTGGATTTTAGTCGCAGTAATTGAGTCAGCGTTTTTTCTTCAATGCCAATCTTTGTTTCGATGATATGGAGTGCTTTTGCATAATGGTGTTGTTCCGAGAAACTAGGAGCAAAGAAATCAAGGGAAAGTAAATCATCTGGCGATACTGCCATACGCTCATATACAGTCCCTTGCTGATATTGCAATGCTTCATTGATAAAATTTTTTCGAGTAAGATAGTAGCCGACGAACTCTTTGTCAAAATCATTGTCAATTTCAAAAGTAACATATATCGGTGAAAAAATAGCATCACCAAAAGTATTAAGGCATATTACGCCAAATTTCAAATTTGCAGGATTATAGCATATGTCCCACTTGTGAGTAATTTTATATTTCTTATCGTCGCTTGAAACAAGGTAATCTCTGTCGTATCGCTCGGTTTTTTCATATACACCGTCTTTAGCGAGCGTAGCGTGAATATAATCACCGTTCTTTTCACAATATGCTCTTCGTTCTTTTAAGATGCTCGATAATTGGTATTTACTCCACTTGCCTGATGAACTAATATTAAAATCAAATATTGACGAAATCACACCTCTTTTATATGACTTGAGGGCATTTACAAGTTGTTGTTGTTTTTCAATACGCT
>CAZJRQ010000084.1:0-3203 GCA_964548535.1 uncultured Oscillospiraceae bacterium | reverse complement strand
TATACCATAGGAGGTGCTTTTTTTCTATGTCCGTTTTTACTGGACTTGTGCAAAAAACGAGGGTTTTGCTTTTTTGCATGAGATTTATAAAAGAAATATGATTGTCAAGCCTAATCATCTTCCTTAATAATGCTCTTACTGCCGAAGTATGTTGCCAAGAAATATGCGCCGTATACAACTCCAATAATTACAGCCGTTGCAATAACCGATGGCAATAGCTCATCTTTGCTTGCAATAACCGAGAACATTTCCATCATGAATTGTACTCCGAATATTGAATGAACAATGGCTAACACTAGAGGCAGCATAAAGAAAATTGCTATTTGTTTGAACAATGCACTGTTAATCATCTTCTCATCACAGCCGATTTTTCTCAAAATAGTGTATCTTTGCTTGTTGTCTGAACTTTCTGTAAGCTGTTTTAACGCAAGTATTGCCGCACTTGCAATTAGGAATACAATTCCTAAATAAATTGCGATAAATACGATTATTGTTGTAAGGCCTACGCTTGCTTCTAAAATTGATATTTTAGTGATTCCATCAATCTCAATGCCTTTATCATGAAAGATTTTCTGTGCTATTCCATTCTGATTGTTTGCCAAAGCATCTTCCATTTCTTCTTTTTGCTTGTCAGAAGTTGCATTGTAATTAGCTGCCAAAAAATACTCGTTCTGCTGGCTGTCTTTAAATTCACAACTGTCTGGCACTAGTATAATTCCTGAATTTATGTGGCCCGTTGCCATTTCTATATATCCATTTTTACATTCACCATATTTAGGTTTGTATTCAGCACCGTTTATTGTTATCTTCGACCCTTTTTCCAAAGCCTTATTTCTTATTGCAATCATGTTTTCAAAGTCAGCAACAATCATATATTCATCATCGTCAAGCTGGTATTCATCAATACCGTAAAGTTTTGCAAGTTTGTTGTAATCTGATATTCTTACAATTGTTTCAGAAAAACCTGTATTCAACAATGGGAATTGCTTTTTTAATTCCTCCAAATAATCACCAAGTGTTTTTTCAAAGGTTAGTTCGTCAGTTTTGAATATAGGCATTTCTATTACATCTTTCAAATTGTTCATATCATAACCATTGTTCTTAAGCGTTGAAGAAATTGGCTTTTTGGAATCTTCTATTTGTTCTTTTGTGTAAGTTTTTTCTTTATTTGTATTATTTTCTTCATTATATTCTGTTTCATCCTTATCAGCATTTGTTAGATATGCTGGTTTATATAGATTAACATCTACAGGCGACATTTCAAGTGCAGATTTTTCCATAGAATTTCTCAATGCCAAACTTGATGAAAGTACACTAATTGTCATAAACAACATAATTGAAATTACACTCATGCTAACAACTGTTGTATTTATCTTGTTGTTTAGCTGTCTAAGCACAAATATATTTGTGCCTTTTAGGTATGTGCTTTTTCTTGATTGAACTATTTTTAACACAAAGCCTGACATTGACCAGAACAGTAAAATTGTTCCCACAATTCCCATGATAATTGGTTGTAACAAACGGTCGGCAGTTGTTAGGTTCTGCAATCCAGCAGTTACTGACCAATAAGCATAGCCAAGCATACCCACTGATATAATAAATACTATTACTGAAATAACAGGATTTTTCATCTTTACTTTTTCATTTTTCTTAACAGCAGTAAGTAGATTAATCAGCTTGTATTTTGATACTGCAATTGCGTTAAAGAACATTACTGCTACATAAATAATTGCAAAATAAATGCAGGTTTTTATGCAGGCGTCTTTTGAGAACACAAATTCAAATTTTGTCATGTTTGCCTCAAACAGCTTAGCTACCAAAACTGACATAAGCTGTGAGCCGAACACCCCCAAAACAAGACCAACTATAAGTGACAATATTCCTACAACTATTGTTTCAAGAAGTATAATTTTTGAAATCTGCCATTTCCCCATACCAAGCGACATATAAATTCCGAATTCTTTTTTTCGTCTATTAATAAGAAAATTATTTGCATAAACAATCAAAAGTCCCAGCACTATCGCAATAAACACTGATATATAGCTAAGCATTTCAATCATTAGCTTGATAATATCTCGTGTGTTACTTGAAACATCCATCATAGCCTGCTGGCTGTCCAAAGAGTTAAACATATAGAAAATCGCTACACCAAAAACCAACGTCAAAAAGTAAACAGCATAATCCTTAAAACTCTTTTTCATATTTTTCATTGAAAGCTTAAATAACATCGTTTAATTCGCCTCCAAGTAGTGTTTGCACATCAATAATTTTTTCAAAGAACTGCTTTCTTGTGTTAGTACCCTTAATTAACTCGTTGAAAATCTTACCGTCCTTTATAAAAATAATTCTTTCAGCATAGCTTGCAGTAAAAGCATCATGCGTTACCATTAGTATTGTAGCATTGAAGTTTTGATTCAAATTCTCAAATATCTCCAAAAGCTGTCTTGCTGACCGACTGTCTAATGCACCAGTAGGCTCATCTGCAAGAATAATTTGAGGATTAGTTACAACCGCTCTAGCTGACGCAACTCTCTGTTTTTGTCCGCCCGAAACCTGGTAAGGATATTTTTTTAGAATTTCAGTAATCCCAAGCTTTTCAGCGACCTTTGTAACTATCTGGTTAATCTCTTTAGCATTAACATTTTGAATAGTGAGTGCAAGAGCAATGTTCTCATAACAAGTCAAAGTGTCAAGCAAGTTGAAATCCTGGAATATAAAGCCTAGTTCTTCACGTCTAAATTTATTTAAGCTGTTGCCCTTTAGCTTTGTAATATCCTGATTATTAATCAAAATCTGCCCTGATGTCACCCTGTCAATTGTAGAAATACAATTTAGCAAAGTAGATTTGCCAGAACCGCTAGCTCCCATAATTCCTACATACTCACCATTTTCGACCTCAAAGCTAATATTATCAATTGCTTTTGTTAAGTTAGTTTTATGGCCATAATATTTTTCAATGTTTTTTACCTCTAATACGTTATTCATTGTAAAACTCCTTTCTTTACTATATCTTTATTATAAACCATTCCTAACTGACTTGCAATTCATTTAAGTGACACCAACCTTACATTTTTGTCACCAGGGGCGTGCCCCTGGACCCCTGCCCTCGCGGATAGTTTATTGGTTATGGTGACGTTGTGTTGCTCGGGGTCCTAGCGCGGACGGCGCGATTCCCTCGCAGAAAGTTTACTGGTTATGGTGAC
>CAZJRQ010000083.1:0-3243 GCA_964548535.1 uncultured Oscillospiraceae bacterium | reverse complement strand
CGGCGGGAGTTGAACCCGCGTCCAAACATATCGCTACCTAAAAGTCTACGCTCATAGTCAGTTCTATTCGAATTTCGCTCAAAAATCTGCCGAATGACAGGCCGGTTTTCTTGCTAGTCTGATAAGCTCTTCAATTTTCTACAGACGGAAGAAAAATTGTGTATCCCACTAAGTTAGGACCCTGATCTGGCACATGGGCGATGACAGGAGGATCTACGTTAACTGTTTTTAGGCAGCTAAAGCGTAAGTGTTATTGTTGTTTGCAGTTATATTAACTGTAACGTTTTTACGTAGACGTAACCTACGAAGCGCAATTCAGGCTCAAACTATGCCTGTCGAATCCGTAACGCCCCCTTATTAAAAAGGCTTTGTCACTGATAAGAATTATAACATAGTTTGTATTTGATGCAAAGATTTTTAATCAAAGAAGGTCAAAGGGCTTCTTTGATTAAGAGAAGCTTAAAAATTAACGCGGGTAAACAGTTAAAAGAAGTTCCACATATTTTTCTAAGTAGTGTTGGTCGATCACGTCATAGGTTCCAACTTGGCTACTATCAATATCTAAGACACCAATAAGTTTGCCATCTTTCACCATTGGAACTACAATTTCAGACATAGCAGCCGCGTCACATGAAATATAATTTGCATGTTTTGTGACATCGGAGACGATTAAGGTTTCTTGTTTTTCAGCCGATTCACCACAAACACCTTTGCCTAAATGGATACGAGTACACGATACACGGCCTTGGAAAGGTCCCAGAATCAGTTCTCCCTCATCAAATAAATAATAACCGGCAAAGACCGTGTCAGGTAAGCTTTCATTGAGTAAAGCGGAAGAATTACTTAAGGTTGCTAACCAGTGATTTTCACCTTCGATTAGTCCTTGTTGTTGTAAAAGTAGCAGTTCGTATTTTTCTTTTTTGTCATGTTGATTAACCATCGAATAATCCCCTTTTTAGTAAAATTAAAATATATCAAATAAAACAGGTATATTTCAGTTATGTTAAATCTATCAATTTTATCTTACTTTTTCAAATAAATCCTCATATTTATTCTAATTTATGTATAATGGGTATTGTGAAAAAAATAATATTGCGAGGTTACTATGTTAAATATTAAGAAACTAACCATTCTAGCGTTAAGTTCAGCCTTATTAATTGGTCCAGTTTTAACTGTACAAGCAGACGAATATGACACTAAGATTCAAGAACAAACAGAAAAAATTACAAATTTAGAAAGCGAACAACAAGTCGCTCAAAATACATTAACAGCTTTAGAGAACCAAATTACTCGAATCGAGACAGAAATTGCAGAAACAGCTGCAAAGAAAGTCAAAGAAGAAGAGCGATTAAATGAAATTAATTTAGAAATTGCTGACTTAAAAGTGGCAATTGAAAAACGTAACAAACAATTAGAAGAACAAGCACGTAATGTACAAGTGAATCAATCAAGCAGCAGCATTATTGAAGCTGTTTTAACGGCTGATTCTTTAAATGAAGCGTTAGGTCGTGCGATGGCAGTCACAACAATTGTGAATGCCAACAATGAAATCATTGAAAAGCAAAAAGAAGATCAAGAACAATTAGAAAATCTTTCAGAAGAAGCGAAGCAACGTCTAATGACAATCGAAGCACAAGCGAAAGTTTTAGCTGAAAAAGAAGAGAGTGTAACGACGGCGCGTCTAGATCAACAAGTCGCGATTAATGAGTTACAAGGAATGATTGCAACTGAAAAGAAACAAAAGCAAAAATTCGAAAAGCAAAAAGAAGAAGCGATTAAACGTCGTGAAGCAGAGTTAAAAGCTATTGCTGAAGAAAAAGCGCGCGCAGCAGCTGCGCAAAAAGCTTATGAAAAAGAAGAAGCGGCACGTGCCGCTGCACAAGCTCAGGCCCAAGCGCAAGCAAGTTATGATAATTCTAACGCAACTGTTGAAGAACAGCCACAACAACCAGCAACACCAACACCAACACCGCCAGCATCAAGTGGTTGGGGGATGCCGGTAAGTAATGTCTCTGTTTCTAGTCGTTTTTCATGGCGGACAGATCCATTTGGGTCAGGTGCTTCAGAATTACATAACGGGATTGATATGGTCGGCTCATCTGGGACACCGATCTTTGCTTCAAAAGCTGGAACAGTTGTCCAAGCAAGTTATGATCCGAGTGCCGGTAACCATGTAATCATTGATCATGGTGATGGCTATTATACTTATTACCTGCATTTAAGTAGTTTTGCTGTTTCTGCCGGTCAAAGTGTGGGCCAAGGAACAACAGTTGGTGGTATGGGAACAACTGGTAGTTCAACGGGTGTTCACTTACATTTCGCTATTGCAACAGGTATCTGGTCAGGCTTCATGGATCCAGGCCCGTTATTAGGAATCTAAAATTAAAAGATGAACCTTTTCGTTTGCGGACGAAAAGGTTTTTTAGTATCAAAAAAGACCACCAATTGGTAGTCTTTTCGCTTTTTGCGTTTATTATTTAACGACCATGACGTTGCATGGTGCGTGGTTAACCACATAAGCTGTTGTTGATCCAACGAGCGCTTGTGTGATTGCACCTTTACCGGTGGAGCCCATAATAATTAAATCAATTCCATGTTCTTTAGGTAAATCAACTGAGATTTTGCGTTTCGGAGAGCCAATTTCAACAATTGTTTGAATATCGGTAATACCTGCTTCGTTTAGTTCGGCCACTTTTTTTGTCATAAAGTCTTTCACAAATGCTTCTTCTTCATTTAAGAGCTTGGCAAAAGAATATGCACTTGTTGTTAACTCTAAGTCATTAATCACCCAAACTAAATAAATGGCTGCCTCGTTTCTCTTAGCGATTTCAATCGATTCTAAAAGAGCCTTTTCTGATTGTTTCGATCCGTCTAGCGCAACTAAAATTTTCTTATATTCTGTCAACATATTGTAAGCGCCTCCTTTCTCACTTAAATTATAACACTCTTTCCTTAAATAGAAAAATAATTACCCGTTTATTACCAAACTAGTATTCCAAGGTCAAGCATGATAAAATAAATAAGAATTGAAAAGAAATGAGGAAAAATTGTGACTGAATATTTAAATGTTGGAAAAATTGTAAACACGCATGGAATTCGTGGAGAAGTACGCGTTATTTCTCAAACCGATTTTCCTGAAGAACGCTATAAAAAAGGGGCAAAACTAACACTATTTAAAGAAGGTGTAAAGCCAATAGAATTAACCATTACAAGCCATCGTAAGCATAAAAACTTTGATTTATT
>CAZJRQ010000082.1:0-3456 GCA_964548535.1 uncultured Oscillospiraceae bacterium | reverse complement strand
ATTATACCATAGGAGGTGCTTTTTTTCTATGTCCGTTTTTACTGGACTTGTGCAAAATTCTGCAGGGGGCTCGATTTTTATAAAAGAGGAAAATAACAATCTCATATTTTTTATGATTTCAATTGTATTTTTTCGCCACTGACTGTTTTTTCGATTAAATCTTGAGATAATGCATATACTATTCCTTCATTAACATACTTTTCGACGACAGTTGTTATTCTAGACCAGCCAAATAATTTTCCCGTTTCTCTTATTAAATCCTCTTGAGTTAAACTAAATTGGTTGTCCAAAACTTGACATATAGCACCAGCGATTTCTTGCTCGCATATACAATCCATTGTTCGTTTTTCTTCTTGAGTAAAATTTCGATATTCAAGGTATGCACTTGGTTCTTGACTATCTTTCCAATAAAATTTCACACCGTAAGAAACAGTCGATTTTACTTTAAGCTTACTTATTGCGTCAAAAATAATTGATTCAATTTTATTACCACTTCTTGATATTCCCCAATTTTCTCGAACTCTTTTAGTTAATAACTTATGGCTTATTGGCGCTTCGAGTTCAATAATGTCTTTAACCACATTCACAACCAAATGAAAGTTTGACAAATTATAAAAATCATCAATTGTACCCATTTGGACTAGTGCATATTTTTGATAATCAGTCGCTTGGTTGCTTGCAGCAGCATTGTCCGATATTTTCTCAAAATTAATTTCATGGTTCGACGAGACTGCTTCAATAACTTTCTCATCTTCGCCATGTGCTATAGCATATTCAATAGCATTAATTAGCTTATCAAATTCAATTTTAGGACTATCCAGCCAATCTATTGTCCAAATATGATACAAATCCCAACCTAGCCCTGACAGAACGCTTGAATGCACGATATTTCTATCTCTTGATGTATGCGCCATGTTATAATTATCACCATCAAGTATGATGCCAAGCACATATTGCTCTGGAATATGTGGATTTACAACACCGATATCAACGCGATAATCAGAACAGCCTACTTCCAATTCGGTTTTATATCCAGCTTGATCAATTCTTTTAGCAATAGCTTGTGCAAGTTTAGTATTCTTTTCTCGAATACTATCCCCCCTCACCGCCATAGTGTTTTTACCATGCATAGCATATTCCAAAAAGCCCTTTAAGCCTGCTACACCATCAGCTTTAGTTCTAGATAAATCTATATTTTCAGGTTTCAGTGATGAATATATTATCATTTTTTTCCTTGATCTAGATATAGCAACATTCAGTCTTCTCCAACCACCGTCACGATTTATAGGTCCAAAATTCATACTCATTTTGCCTTCTTTATCAGGCGCATAACAAATTGAGAATAAAATAACATCCCTCTCATCACCCTGAACATTTTCAAGATTTTTAATGAATAAAGGTTCACCCAACTCATTGTTAAACTGCTCCAAATCTGGTCTTTTGGAAAATTCATCAGCTAATAAATCTTCAATTAAGTTTTGCTGAACCGAGCTGAAAGTGACAACACCGATACTTGATTTTCTTAATTGCTCATCAGATAATCTGCGTATAATTTCTTTAACTATTTCTTGTGCCTCAGCAAGATTTTGTCGCGTACCGCTTCTATCATAATAGCCATCAACTGCAACAAACTCAACCTTAGAAATTAAATCGTTTGGAGATGGAAATGTATAAAGTTTATTTTCATAATACTTCATATTGCTATACGCAATTAAGCTTTCATGTCGCGATCTATAATGCCATAACAAATGCTGCTGCGGCATATTAATCGCTAAACAATCGTCAAGAACACTCTCCAAGTCTTCCTTATCAATATTTTCTTCATCAAAATGTGACGAAGAAAAAAAGCTCGTCGGCGGTAACTGCTTTGGGTCTCCAACAACTACAACATTTTCACCTCTCGCTATCGCTCCAACTGCCTCACTAGTCGGTAATTGAGATGCCTCGTCAAAGATTACTAAATCAAATTTCGGAAATTTAGGATCAATAAATTGCGCAACTGACATCGGACTCATAAGCATACATGGACACAATTTGCGTAATAAGTTAGGTATAGAATCAAATAGTTTTCGAACTGACATAGCTCTTCCACCACTTTTTATAGCCTTCTGAAGTATTCCAATTTCAGATGAACCAGCATTGCCTAAATTTGTATTTGGTATTTTTGCTGACAAAACAGCCACTAATTCCTTTATAGTCAAAATATCGAATTCTTCTAATACATCTTTATACTTAGAAATTGTTTCTTCAAACTGGACCCCTTGGAATCCGCACAAAACTTCATCACTGCTAATCGCTGAAGATATAATTGAATTATAAACGCTTGTTTTATACGCATTTACAAACATATCACTTTCAAAATTTTTAGCAAAAAGTTGTTCAGCAACGCTGCCTATGCCAGCATTAACAGAAGTCTCATAACTGTCCATCAACGAAACCCAAGATTTTATATAATCTAAATTATTCAAAATATATCTGCTGTCTTCTATGTACTTTTCTCTCCAATTTGAAATAGAATCATCGGAAATAAAGCGCACATTGCATTTCTCGTCAAGTATATTTTTGATGTTTCTATATTCATCATAGCTATTAACAAATTCATTTAATGAATTAGCGTGTTTAGACATATCCAACTCTTGCGAATTAATCCACGACTTAACATCATTCAACACATTTGCAGGAAGATTAATCATTTTTTCTCGAAGTTTAACCGTTTGTTTTACTACACTATCTAACATCTCCCATTCTGGGCTGCTTGGATTCCATAGTATATCAAAAGCACCTGTTATGGATACATCAGATGATGATATTTGATTATTTAGTTCATGATAAATAATCAACATCTCAAGTTTTGACTTTATGTTTTCTTTTGAAATATGCTTTGGTTGTTTAGCATATGTTTGTAGTGATTTCACAAGTTTAGATTGATCTAACATTTGAGGCAAGAACCATTTTGTTAAAGAATTGTTCCATTTCAAAAGTGTTGTTTGAGCATCAAAAGTTAATACGGATTTGTCAAATTCATTCAAGAGTTCCATTTCCACAGCAAACTTCTTATTGCCAATTTCTACAAAGCTTTCGATTCTTCCAATCAAAATATCAAAATTCTCATCAACCAGAAGTTTGTTTAACACATACTTACAATCTGACAATTCATTAACAAAATCATAAAGCAGTTCAGTGTCATCAGCATTAAGTTGACCTTTTATTTCTAACAGAGAAGATATATTACTTATTTTTAGATCAACATCTACAAGCGTTTCTATATGTTGATTTAATGCGATTTCTAATTCTTTTTTATAGTCAGGATAATACTTCGACTGAGTTATTACTTTAAAGGTATTAAATATCTCATCGCCGCACTCGTCATATGCAATTTTCACCCTAGTTATAATATCAATACATTCGTCGATTGCTTCTCTAGACATCGTGCTGTAATCGCTGTCAACTATTAAT
>CAZJRQ010000081.1:0-3498 GCA_964548535.1 uncultured Oscillospiraceae bacterium | reverse complement strand
CAGAGTTTCTGTAGGTGCTTTTTCTTTTCCCGGTGACCTTCAGGTGACCTTTTTGAAGCAAAACTTTGTGTCTGTGACCTTTTGAAATTACATTGGATTGCAGAGAATTTTTATAGATTTTTATCCTAATGCGGACTTGATGCTGCGTAATGTGATGCACATTTGATGCTAAAAATGGGATTCCCCATTAGGTATATTCGTAAACCGTTGAAAAAAAGAATAAGCCATTTGGTAGACTAATACAGAGATAAACCATTATAAAGTTGATACATTGGAAGTTAAATTCGGATATTTCTTTCTGTTTCTCAGTGAAATTTTATAATTTTGTATTCGGATTAGGGAAACCCATGTCCAAGACATATTACTCAATAGCTTCACAATCACCACCGTAAGTAAAAGAGCAACAACTAATATTGGGACTGCACCCATACGGGCGCAGACATCCCATATTTAGTTGTGGTTTGTGGTGAAGCGTATGGCGATTGTCTGCTTTTTTGATAACATCAAAATATGAAATATGGAAAGGATATTATTAGGAACTTTGCTCATTACGTTATTTGTTTCATGTGGTAAATCACCAGAAGAAAAGGCTAATGCCTTGATTGAAGATGATATAAAGAAAGTTTTATATCATCCAGAGACATACGACCCAGCTGAAACGCAGGTCGATAGCGCGTTTACTCCTTTTGATGCCCCTGTATTTTATGAAAAGACAGTCCAATTGTGTAAACTAGGAATGTCTATAGATGAATGTGAGAGGAAAATGAAAAATGCAAAATCTTCAATGTCTATTTGGAGTGGGCCATATCAATCTGCTTTTGGAAAAAATGAATACCAAGAAGCAAAAGATGAATATGAAGAGAATGAGCGAAACAAGAAAAGCATAGAAGCAAAAGTCAAAAAACTTGCCGCCGAACTAAAAACTATGCTTGAAGATGAACAGCAATTCATAGGTTTTAAGGCTCGTCATCGTTATCGTGCCAACAATAATGCAGGGCAAATTATTTTTGGGGAAATGAAATATCTGTTTGATAAAAGCCTGAGCAAAATTGTT
Source organism: uncultured Oscillospiraceae bacterium (assembly GCA_964548535.1). Taxonomy (GTDB): domain Bacteria; phylum Bacillota; class Clostridia; order Oscillospirales; family Ruminococcaceae; genus CAZJRQ01. The sequence continues at coordinate 2,444 of CAZJRQ010000081.1, read as the reverse complement.
GCATCATACGATATGGACAGTGAAGAATACAAAGCTGTACAGATTATTTATAAACAGATGCTTGGTGAAGATGTGGTATTGGAAAACGAAGAGTTAGACAATAGCGGCTTCCATAAATGATAAGTTTTACGCATAAAGATTACATTATGAAAAAAGTTTTGCTTGCACTTTTCTTGTGTCTAATGTCATTTGTACCAACAAAAGCACAGACTTCCACCTCTAACACGAGAACTACAGTAGCCTCACCTGACAGCAATGTGAATTTTCGTTTGTTTCAAACTAACAATCGTTGGACTTTCCTAAAATTGGATACACGAACAGGAGAAATAAAACATGTCCAGTATAGTACAGATGGTGAAGCAATGCAGTATGATTTGAATAGCATACCATTAGCTGAAGGAGAAGATGCAAAACCTGGTCGTTTTTTTCTTTATCCAACTGAAAATACTTTCAATTTTATTCTTCTTGACCAAATAGATGGTAGAGTTTGGCAAGTTCAATGGAATATAGACAGAGATAAACGTGGTATTTGGCGGATATATTAAAACAATTCATGCCACAGCCTAAACAGAAACCTTATTTAACATACGCACTTGATGCGAATGGGAAGTTGATACACGTTGATTGTGTATCAACAGGTTTGGCTTGTAAGTGTTTTTGCCCACATTGTAAGAGTGAACTAGTTGCTAAGAATGGAGGAAATCGTAAGGTTCATCACTTTGCGCACGCTAATGGGAGTGATTGTGTAGGAGCAATAGAATCGGCTCTTCATAAAATGGCAAAAGATATTTTGCAAGAACATAAGCTCCTTATGTTGCCTCCTGTTTTACAAAATAGAATAGATACACAAAAGACTTTTGAGAAAGTTGAAATAGAAATATTTGACAAAGAATTGTCTTTACGTCCTGATTGTATTGGATATACAGAAAGTGGTCAGTTTGTATGGGTAGAGTTCAAACGCACACACGAGGTGGATGTAAAAAAAGCCGGGAAAATTATTTCTGCGAGAATTGACTGCGTAGAAATAGATTTAAACTCATGTGAACTTGACCCAGCAAAAGTAAAAAGTTTTATTGAAAATAGTAGTGAAGGTCGGAAATGGATTTACAATCACGAAAATCCACAGGCATTTCTAATTGGCGACAACAATAGCAATACCCAATATCACAACTTTGACGATGAGTGGTCTTTTGAACAGAAAATGTCACGCCATATTGCTGTTGATGAGCAAAACACAATAGTAAATTTATATAATCTTGATGAAATTGATACTAACAAGCATACTTACTTTTGTATAACCTGTGGCAAAGAAGTATATATAGATGTTGACGATTGCGGAAATTACTCATTTCTTCATTTAGACGAAAATACACCATGTGAAGATGATTTTTATCTGCACGAAGCAGCAAAGAAAGTGTTATGTGGAAGATTTAACACCCAACAGAAATTCGATGTATATATTCCACAATTACACTTATGCGAAAAAGGAAATCAGTGTCTGTTTCTTAATAAAACCGATTGTTCCATCGCAATTCCAATACTCTATAATTTGAAAGCACATGGATATGATTCATGTGAGATTGAATACAAATTTCCCGACAAACAGTTTTCCTATGATGCAGTTTTGAGACGAGGTGATGATTTGAAAAGTGCAATAGTTATAATCATTGATGCGGACACATGCCACATAGAACACGAAAACCTTAAAAATAGGACTATAGAGGTAATTGTAAGATGTGAAAACGACATCTTCAAACTGTATGAGGAGCCTTTGCGTGAGGAAAACGCTAGGTTTTATAATTTTGAGAGTAGAGATATAAAAACCATTCCTTTTGAGAAAATAGACCGTAAAATATTGAAATTTACATTATTTTCAAGTGGCAAATACCATCTCGGAGCTGAGAATTGTATTAGCACTAAGAAAAGGAGTGCGGTATATGAAATGATTATATCCAATTGGTATGAGAATTATAAGACAATGAAACAATACGCAGTGCTACACTGTTATAACCAGCAAAAGGTATTATGCCTTTGCGAAATTTGTTATTATTTAAGGTCCGTGGATAGCTTCTACAATCATGAAAATATCTGCATTAGATATAAAACAAAAGGCACTCCAAGAAATCCACTCGAGATAATGCCAATCAAATGTCCGTATTTTAGTTTGGATAGGAACATTGAGGCTATTTTGGAGAAAGAGTGCCGTGATATAAAATTTATAGAGAATTATTTGACGAGTGATAATGGCTAGTTATAAACCAAGATTTTTCTGTCCTCGCTTAATTTTCCAATCATACGCCCCATTAGCGACATCGGCAACCTCCCTGTAAGTCTGTTGATGTTTCAGTTTATCAAAGGTCTGTCGGCTATTTGCATAGTCACAGAGCCATGTGTAATAAGCAAATTTAAAATCATCATATTTCGGTAAAGTTAAATCATCACAT
>CAZJRQ010000080.1:0-3606 GCA_964548535.1 uncultured Oscillospiraceae bacterium | reverse complement strand
GGCTAACCAATCACGGAAGGCGGACGCGTGAGACGCGCCGCTTCGTTCAGCGTTATGTTTAAAACCGAGAAACAATCATGATCGCAGAAATTATTGCTGGCATCGCTACTGCTGCGACAATATCCGGGGTAACTTTGAGGGACTTGGTTTCCAAGTCCAAAACCAATAAGTCCGATATTGAATCTTATATTAAGTTCTTAGAGGGAAAGCAGGTATTGATTGCTCCTTTTAATCAAGAGGTTCTGCCTGCAGTAGTTAAAAGCATTGAAGCGATTAAGCAAGAAACTGAAAAGGTTAGGGTTAAACTTAATGATGAGTACACGTCTCTTATTCTTCTTCATTTGATTCTAAAAATGAGTGAGGAGTTGATGGTGCTTCACAGCTTAAATCAGACTGACCCTAAACATTCTATTAAAATGTACAAAAGCATCCAAGAAGTCAGAAGTAAGTTTTCAAAGGCATTGGTGTTGTTTAGCGCGGCCTTCAATATTGATCTTTCGGGGTCGCGACTTGCACCAATTATTCTAGATATGAACTTTAAGTCAAAGTCAAAATAAACATAACAAACAAAGGCAGCATCGCCCTGCGGGCTGGACGCGCTAACGCGCGCCGCTACTTTAGACGTTATGTGCTTTAAGGTAATTCATGCTCTCAATCACCAATGAAGATAAAGAGTATCAACTTAAAAGTTATTGTCAGCGTTGGTTAAACTTATTAGCCACAAATCAATTTGAAGGCGCGGCAAATCTCATTGATATCAAAAATAAATACGGCGTTATATGGGCAGCATCCGAACTCAAAGACATTGTGCAAAATTACTTTGGTAGCGATGCGCCTGTCAGTTTTCATAACGAAGATATAGCAAATTGTTATCCTGAGTATTTGGAAACCGATTCAGGCTCATTGATCTTCGGCTTTTATTTACCCGCTAATGGTGAGATAACAGACCTTACTGTTGAATTTGAGTTTATACCAACTGGAAACAACAAATATGCTGCAACAATCAATGATGTTCACGTGCTGTAGCATGCTCGCACATAACAATCGCCATCAAAAACGCGCCCTTTGGGCGCTCGACTCGCAACAAGTTGCTCGCGTTTGTGGCGGGCGTTAAGTTTTTATTGGAAGTTTCCACATATCAACCAAGGATGTTTATGACAACACAAGTTACAGCTGAAACCTTTACGTACAAAGAAGGTGAATTAGAATCAGCGTTCGCTCTATCTACCAAAAACATCATAAAATTTGGTGACACAGATATTTTCCCTTTTCCATACGAAACTAGAATGTTTTCAGATGTGTTTGGGCAGTTATTAATTTCATTAGATGAAACCCATAATGACTTTCAAAATAGATTAAATGAATGCCCACCAGTTAATATAAGTACTTGTTCTACAGTTGGTTATAACGGTTACAGATGGGCAACTCAAATAGATCCATATTGGAATGCATATTTCCTAGGGTTAGTACTTTCTATAAGTAATAAAATTGAAGCTTCTAGAGTTAACGAAAATTATGTTTACTCTTATAGATATGCTCCTGATTATGATACGGGTTCATTATTTGATAAGGATACAAATTGGCGCAAGTTCCAAAATGACAGCTTAGAACTAGCTAAAAATGATGAATCCATAAATTACATTCTCACCTGTGATATAGCTGATTTTTATACAAGAATTTATCACCATAGACTGGAAAATGCTCTAGATCGAATAGATCCACAAAAAGACATTTCCTCAAAAATAAAAAAGCTTATACAAACTTTCTCTGGCACTAACTCTTATGGTCTCCCTGTAGGAGGACCAGCCGCAAGGATACTTGCCGAGCTAGCTCTCGACTCACTTGATCATATACTGCTTATTAGCGGGATAAAATTTAAAAGATATGTTGATGACTTTATAATATTCTGTGAGACCAAAGAAGATGCCCATTCAGTTCTTACTTTGATTAGCCGAAAACTTATGGAGAATGAAGGTTTAACGCTGCAAAAGCATAAAACTAATATCCTATCAAAGGATGAGTTTACTTCATTAACTCAATCGAAGTTATTTGGACTTGATGAAGATGAAGGATCACCCATGAAAGCTAAGTTCATGAGCCTACCAATTAGGTTTGATCCTTATTCACAAAATGCAGCTGAACAGTATGAAGAAATAAAGGAAACATTGAGTGACTTTGATCTACTTGGCATGCTAAGTAATGAGTTGCAAAAGTCTAAAATCAACCAACCCTTTAGCAAGCAACTTATTCGAGCATTCGCAGTCGCGGATGATCGAGTTTTATCGGATGCATTTAACGTTATATTCAATAGTATTAATGAGTTATATCCAATTTTTAACACAATAATTCAAGTGGCCACTACAAATTGGTCACGCTTCGAAGTCCAAACTAAACAACTAATAAGAAATAAGCTTATCGAACTAATTAAAACAGATTCTTTTATTTTGAAAACCGAATTGAATCTCGCATACGTTGTTAAGTTATTCGCTAAAGAAAATAATGTTGAAGGACAAACTGTTTTAACTGAAATTCATCGCTCTAATACAGATAGTATTTTAATCACCTTAGTTGTTACACAAGCAATGGCGAAGTGGAATACACATTATTGGTTATCTGAGCTAAAAAGAACCTTTCCAACCATGACACCTTGGCAAAGAAGACTTTTCATTGTTTCATCATATCTTTTAGGTGATGAAGGCAAGCACTGGCTAGAGCACAATAAAGCAAAATTTAACTTTATAGATAAAATTTATCGAGAATGGGGGGGGCTTCGTAAAAGCAGCCGAAACTTAGAGGACGCCCTATGATTTCGGAATCTACTTTCTCTAAAAAGTTTACGTCATTTTGGAATGAAATATTACCCAATTCAAAGAACTATGTCAGGCTGATAAATGGAGGCTTGCTAGAACCAGTTTACGAACCCTTTGATACAGCAGACCGAAAAAATAATACAGCATTAGTTAACGTACTCGCCTTTAGTATGTTACGGGAGCTTTGTAATAAAAATCAAACGTTAGCTCAACTTACCAACAATAAATATTTTAAGAGTCAAGGCTTTGAAATATTGTTAGAAAAGGATTTGGCCTATTTATCAAAATTCAGTTATGGGACAGAGTGTTCGCTGCCTCTTTCTGTTAAGGAAATACAGCAAGTTAGCCAACTTTTTAGGCAAATGTACATAAGATATGTCGCCAATAATTCAAATGTAATTGTAGACCCTAATTTTGACGGTTGTGGTTTTATTAACGAATCATTCGGTGACATCATTTCAGACTCTACATTGGTTGAAATAAAGTCTGGTGAAAGAAGATTTAACTTAACGGATTTAAGACAATTATTGATATACCTTGTATTGAACCATTACTCAAAACAATCAGTTAAGATAAATTATGTTGAATTATTCAACCCGAGAATGGGAATTGCTTTTAAAGAAGATGTAGAAAGTTTTTGTTTGAATTTGAGTGCTTTGAATAGCCAAGAGTTATTCTCTGAAATCCAAAAATTTGTTGTTGATAATAATTTTGTAGAAACATTCGGAACTTAACAAGGTGCTGCTGTCGGACAAATTTTACGCTACGCTTCAAATTTGCCGCAGAGCGCTGCGTT
>CAZJRQ010000079.1:0-3674 GCA_964548535.1 uncultured Oscillospiraceae bacterium | reverse complement strand
ATCCATTTCAATTCCGGTAGAAATACTATGCCCCATAACAATCATAACTATTGCAAACAAAAGGATAATGAATACAGTTAAAATGCTCATTCCTATATTTGTAACTAGCTGTGTGTACATCATTGAATCGTCTAAACTTAGCGTGAAATTTGCATTGTCAAGAAATTTGCAGGATTTGTTAAGTTCTCTTTTTAACTGGACAACGGAAATGTCACTGCTGTTTTTTTGATAAACGTGAATTTGATGATATTTTAAAATTTTTGCATTTTCATCCTCCCCTTTATCAAAACCTAAATCTGAAATTCGGTCATAATCGCTTGGCGAAATAAAAACTAAATGAACTCCCATAAAAGTTGATCCATGAAAAGGCTCTTCAATAAAACCTTTGATAATAAATTCTTCATCACCATGATTAGTTTGCATTGTTATTCTCTTGCCCATTTTGCAATCAAACAGCGATTGATAGGCAATTGGAAGATAGATTTCACCGCTTTTTAAATCTTCCGGATTTTTTTTAAAACCTGAATTGTTATCATTATAGACAGGCAGATGATTATCCCATTTTCCAAATAAAAGCATATTTGTGCTGATTGATTCGTCACCATAATAGCACTTTAGAGGACAAATAAATTCAACATCTTTTACACGTTCTACATTTTTATTTTCAAGTATTTTTTCATATAAATTTTCATTAATATTTTCATCATAATAAGAAGCAACAATATCTCCGCTATCCGCATTTTTATGAGCCTCTGTCAGATTATTTTTGATGTTGCTTTTAAAGCTGAGCATCACCGTCAGCGACATTGAAATTATTATCATAAAAATTGCAACACTCTTAAATGCTCCCTTTTTATGCTTGATATTCGCCTTTAGTAAAGTTAAAATCTCCATATTTTCACCTTACCATTTCATTGATGAAAGCCATGCGTTGACTTGAGTTTCACGGCTTTTTTCTTCATCCGCATTGTATGATGGGAGAGTAAGCTCACCTATGATTTTACCGTCCTCTATGTAGATAATTCTGTTTGCACGAAGTGACGCTCTGATATCATGAGTTACCATTAAAATGCTTTGACCGCTGATGTTTATTTCTGTTAGGAGATTTAGCACTTCTGTGGTGTTTTTTCTGTTTAGTGCACCAGTTGGCTCGTCGGCAAAAAGCAAAGCCGGTGAATTTATTACTGCTCTTGCAATTGCACATCTCTGTTGTTCACCGCCAGAAACTTGTGACGGAAGATGTGTTACAACTTGTGCAAGTCCCATTTTTTCTAAAAGTTCATTAGCTTTTTTATTAACCTCATCAGCCGATTTTGACTTGTCAAGATATCCTGAAACGGCAACATTTTCAAATAGACTTAGGTTGCTGACAAGGTGCATTTGCTGAAAAACAAATCCAAAGTCGCCATGACGTAGTTTTGCAAGCTGTTTTTCATTATATCCTGTAATATTTTCGTCTTTGTAAATTACCTGTCCGGCAGTTGTGTTGTCCATTCCGCTTAGACAGTATAAAAGTGTGGATTTTCCAGAACCTGACGCTCCCATAATTACTGTAAAATCGCCTGTGTAAATATCTAAATCAACATGACTTAATATATGATTTTGTCCTCCGTTGTGGGCATAGCTTTTGCACAAGCCTTTTGCAGACATTATAATATCTTTCATTTAACCAAACCTTTCTTGATAGCTATTTAGTATATTAGCATATTATCATAAAAGTTATTAAGAAATCCTTAAGAGGCTGACAGTCACTTCTAGTCCGTCGGAATGATTTTTTAGTGATACATTGCCATTCATTTGGCTGGTGATGTATTTTACAATATAAAGTCCTAGCCCTGAACCTTGTTCATTTTTGCAGTTCTTTCCGCGATAAAATTTATCGAAAATAAAAGGCATATCTTCGTCATTTATTCCCTGACCATAGTCGCGAAATTTAATTTGCACGTTTTCGTCTGTCGAATCAATAGTGATGTCAATTTTGGTTTTAGCGTATTTTCTTGAGTTGTTTATGAGATTTTCGACAATTTGAGTAAGCCTGTTTTTATCGGCATTCACATAGGCAGATTGCTCACCTAGCTGTAAAAAAACATCGTCCTGCTCGGCTGAGATTTCTGATATTATTTCTTGTAAGAAACTGCATATTTCAATTTTTTCTGGGGTAATCTTCAGCTTGTCTAAATCAGAAAGCGAATGCAAAAACAAGTCATTTGTAAGCTTTGCAACCTCGTCGCATTTTCGCATTATTACCGAAAGAAATTTTGAACGTTTATCCGCATTACAGTCAAGATTTGCTTCTAACCCTTCGCTGTATGCACGAATTGAGGCTATTGGAGTTTTTATATCGTGCGAAAGTGTGGCTATTACGGTTTTGTTATTTTCGATAGCCTCTTTTTCGCAGGCTCTGGCTTTCGTAATTTCACGGCGCATATTGTCAAATGCCCATGTAAATTCACCGAAATAGTTTGAACGTTCGTAGTCGAGCGGAATATCAAAATCGCCGACGGCAATTTTTTCGGCATATTTTTTCATATTATCAAACGGTCCTAAAATGGCAAAGTAAATGTATGAAAAAATTACCCACACAAATGCTATTGCACACGCTGAAATTAAAATGAAAATCTTTGCATTTTTATCGCTGTCCATTGCAATGTCTGAATTGCGAATTTGATTTTGAAGTGATAATATTTGTGTTTGCAGTTCGTCTGATTTTTGAGTGTCTTGCTCTTCTACAGCCTGTTTTGCAAGCTGTGAAATTTCATTAAGTGCGACAACTTGCTCAACTTTTAAGTCGTCATCTGAAATAGCCGGACTTTGATTTAAAAATGCAATTGCTGAAATAAGGCATATTATAATAGTCAATATGACTGAGATTGATAATATTTTATTTTTCATTCTAAAACCTCCAGCATATATCCAACACCCCATATGGTTTTGATAAACTCGGGTTTTGCTGGGTTGTTTTCTAGCTTTTCACGCAGCCAGCGGATATGCACAGTGAGTGTTGACGGCTCGACTTCGCTGAATGCTCCCCAAACTTCGGATATTAGCTTTTCTTTTGATACTGCGTTGTTTTTATGTTCGCAAAGGTATGCTAACAGGTCGAATTCTCGCAGGGATAATGAAATCGACTCATTATTTTTTAAGACTGTTCGGGATGAAATGTTTACTTTTACATTACCGAATTCTACAGCTTTTCCTTCAGAAAGTCCATAGGTTCTCCTTAGCAGAGCATTTATTCTTGAAAGAAGTTCTTTCATTGAATACGGCTTTGGAAGATAATCGTCACCGCCTATATCAAATCCAGTAACTCGGTCATTCTCGCTAGTTCGGGCACTTGCAAAAATAACTGGCACGTTTGAAACCTTACGCAGCTGTTTGCAAATTTCAAAACCAGTTGAGTCGGGCAGATTTATATCAAGCAGTATTAGCTGATATGTGTTTTTACCTAGCAAATCAAAAGCGTCAGCGCTATTTTCAGCGCAGGTTACCGCAAAACCATAGCTTTCAAGCATTTCTGTTATTATAAAAGATAAATCAATATCATCGTCAACAATTAGGATATTTTTAGGCATCTCATCACTCTTTTCGTTGTGTAATTTTATTTTAGTATATCACAAACTGAAATTTATTACAATAATTTGATTTATAAACACAAGAAAAAGTCCCCCGATAAT
>CAZJRQ010000078.1:0-3712 GCA_964548535.1 uncultured Oscillospiraceae bacterium | reverse complement strand
AAACACCCCGCAAACGTTTCGAGCAAGAATTTTTAGCACGTTTTCTATCACGTACAATCAAATTCCAAACATATGAGCTTTTCAACTGGAAATTAACCGCCTACCTAAGAGGTATAAAGGAAATTATTACAGATTATTATATCAATTCTAATAAGTACCTACAGGGCTATTCAGTATCAAACGTAAGCGGTAACGCAAATTCTCAAGGTGAAACGCTTTCACGGGATAACAATCTTGCGGTTACCCTCCCACAAGATAATACTGACTTATCACTTGACAAAGACAGCTACGATTATGCCGACACTACAGCACACTCAAAATCAAGAGCAAGCAACACCACGACACAAAACACCACACAGACAAGCGACACAATGAGTTACGAAATTGGGAGACTTACGGAGTTACAAGACTATCACAATGATTTATTTAATGATTTGGATAAGCTTTTATTCTCCCAAGTATTGTGATAATATATAATTGAAAGGAGTTACAAAATGACAGACAATTTTAACCAATTAGACCCAAATCAATACCCTTTACCATCAACAAAATTGCCCTTTAGCTTGGAGGGACACTGGCAACCATGGTACGATGATAGACGTGATTATAACACAAACGCACCTAGCTATTATGATTATCTATCTAATTTTAACAAATTATATAAAGATATTGTGGAGTTACTAAACAGGGTGGCTCGCCGTAATATTAAAGTGGAAGATACTAATTGTATTGACCTTACAAAAATAAATGACTGGATTGACGAGGGTAACGAATGCCACACATACCACGATATTATAACGTTAAAAGCTGATGTTATTTTATCAAACTATCAAAAAATCCTTAATTTTGACGGCGGTGAATATCATCTTAACAATCTAATCACTTGTCTAAGTGATGGACTTTATAGCCCCGATTATCTACAGTTATTAGAGCATTTAAAAAACAAACTTAATAAAGAAATTGCTGACCGCATTGAAGCTGATAACAATCTAAGAAATGAGCTTACACAATACATTGATAACAAAATTTCAGAGGTTAACAATAAAATAAACGGCATCAACGAAAACTTAACAAACAGAATTAACCAGTTACAAAACGCACTACAAAAAATCGTTACAAACCTTTATGAGGGCGGGAACGCTACGAGCAGCGATATTAACAACTTTAATATCAATAATAAGATTGCAGCGGGTAACATTAACCTGTACGGTGGAACAACGGACGGAAATAGTCTCATTAGAACACATAACGGACAAGCTGAAAACGATGTGACAATTGGAGCGAAGGGGTGATATAATTGGCTAACTTATCTTTTAAACTAACACCCCGAATTATTCAAGGTGACAACCTAAGCTCCCAAGGCTCAACCGACAACCATATCTATATTGAATACAACAACTATTATCCAGTAGGAGGGGCGAACGTATCAGCATACCGTATAGAGGCAAGCCTTTCACTATCAAACGTTACCGTTAACGATGACTTATCAGTTACATTTACTTACGGTGGTATTCAGTATGTACGGGCTTATTCACGTTTTTCAACAGCCCCCGTTGGTTACAACGTCACAAAAACATTGTGGGACGGAGACGGTAACCAAAAATGGCAACTCGCAAGCGACATTGCCACAAGTTTTGACACGGGGCAGATTAGAGTGGCGGGAACAGAGCCAAAAACCTACACCGTACCCGCCAATGGTTCGATTGATATACCTGAACTAAAAGCGTTTAGATGGTTATCATCCGCCGTTGTATCAGATGAATGTGAGGTATTTGTTGGGGGTAAGGTTACTAACATCATACCAACCTATAAACCCAACGGCATTAGAAAAAATAACGAGTGGAAAAGCGTTTTGGAGTTAAAACTTTCTACACATATCCGAAAAAATGGACAATGGAAAGATGTAGGAACTGAAAACGTTTCAACAATTGACGTTGCAAACGAAGGAAACACAAGACGAAGAAAAAGCGGAACTTGGAAACAGGAAAGCCCCTTTTCTTAAAATTATGATATAATAATATTGGAGGTAAAAAAATGGCAAAAAAAATTGTACGTGGCATCACAAACGTAAAAACTATTAACAATCAAGATTATGACACAAACAACGTCAATGACCTATTGTCAGACGGTCAGTATAGTTACATTCACCGCAAAAAGGGAAAAAGTGAAGAATATCACAATCTAACAGATAATATCAAAACTATTTCATCTGATAATACTGATTTATTGACGGTTACCAATAACAACAAAACAACTAACACAGCTACCCTAAGCCCTAAACATGATCCACAAAAAGAACAAGTGTTAGAGAGCGAACGTGCTACCATCACAATTAAACACGGCACAAACGCAACAACTGAAAAAACTAAAGTAGATACAAACCCCCAAAAAGTTTTGGAACACAGTAACCTGTTAACTGATTATGGCATTTCAAAAACAACAGCAGGGAACACAACAAAATTGGGGCTTGAATATACAAGACTAGGTACAAAACATGATGGAGAACCAGCTTTTGATTTAAATAACCTACGTAATGGACGAGTTCAGACTGATAATTATGTAAACTCTCCTGTAGATGGTAATTGGTATCTAGTCTCATCATACAATGATTTTGATTACACTTTTCAAGAGGCTATTGACTTAACTAATCACAAAAACACTACATACAGACGTGTAAAATATGACGGCGATTGGGAACCGTGGAGAGAGCAGGCAAGTGACAAGTCTATTATTGATAGTCTTCTAACACAAAAACAAAATACACTAGTAAGTAACACATCAATCGGTGTCGGGGGTGATAACACTTTACGTCAGTTATTTTATTATAGTAAAACATACTCTCAAGACGGAGGCGCTCTAAAAACACACGTTAAGTCACTAGCTAAAAATACAAGTATTACAGATCAAAAAGATGAGTATAACTTTTTAATAAGATTATATCAAGGCGCAAGACAATTGACGTTTGAATTAGAAGAAACAGACAGGTATTTCTTCTCTTTTATTCTTGGTTCCTCTAATACAGCGAACATTTCAGGGTGTATTTTCACTTTGAGCGGGTCAACTCTTACTGTTTCAACAGCTAACAACACCGACAAGGATTATATTGTTTCATATTCTGAGCTTTTTGCGTAACAATAATAAAAAAGACTAGTTTTTGACTAGTCTTTTTATTTTGGTTGGTTATCTTTAAAGTCACAATCATTTTTAAGGTAGTCATATGAATGAAATAATCTTACACCACCCTCAAAAATGGTTTTTAAAACGTCAAACAATTCTCTATCAATGTTAGGGATAACATAGTTACCCCGAAATTGTAACCAGTTACAAAAACGCCATGACGTGACATCATAAATAACGTTGTCGTTGCTCATTGCCTCAAAACCAAACTTACCAAAATAGCTACGTAAATTGTTAAGCTCATCATCATTTATTCTTGATACTTTTAACCAAATCCCATAATCATTAGTTTTTATAAGGTTACTATTTGAGTAAGAGCCCTCCGAGATTGTAGGCGGGGTTATTTTCCATTGGTTAAATTGGGCTTTTTGGTTCCTATAGTATTCATATTCATTTGAAAACAGCCCTGCTGCCTTTGCGGGCGCACTCATTAAACCATCTGAAAACACATTTGAATAAACCGACACAGCGTTGAAAAGTCTATCCTGTAGAGTACTGTCTTTACCTGTAATAGCATCAACCCGCCCCGAAAGTT
>CAZJRQ010000077.1:0-4069 GCA_964548535.1 uncultured Oscillospiraceae bacterium | reverse complement strand
TCACCATAACCAATAAACTTTATGCGAGGGCATCGCGCCGTCCGCGCTAGGACCCCGAATATTATCTATATCGCAGGGAATAATAATTTTGGTGGTATTAAAAATTCACTTTATTATACAAAGGAAGGGTGATAATATGGCTAAAGCTGGAATGAGAAGACCAAATCCGAAAGAACCACATGGGACAGAGAGCAACCATAAAAATAAATTTCCTAAAAATGATGTTGCTCCAGTTCCTGAAATTCAGGGCAAGGCTAAGCACGGAAAATAGTTTTTTTAAAAGCGTCTGTATTTATTATTATGTGCAGACGTTTTTGTTTTATCTAAACAAAAAAGCATACACGAAAAATCGAGTATGCTTTAGATTTTAATCTTCAGTGCAGGGATTTACATGAACCATGCAGTGTTTTACGTTTTCGAATTGATTTTCAATTTGGTCATGAACCTGCTCAGCGATTTTATGAGCACTATATAAAGATTGATCGCCGTTAGCTGAAATCTCTATATCTACGTAAATTTTTGAGCCGAACATTCTTGTTTGTAACAAATCAATACCGTCAACGCCGTCCTGCTGTGAAATTACATCACGAATTTTGTCTTCAGTGTCTTTATCGCAAGCTTTATCAACCATTTTATTTGTTGAGTCGATGAAGATATCAGCGGCTGTTTTTACAATAAATAAACAAATCAAAATACTTGCAATTGGTTCGAATATTGCAAAGCCCATTCGAGTTGCGAAAATTCCTAAAAATGCACCGACAGAAGATAGCGCGTCAGAACGGTGGTGCCAAGCGTCAGCCATCAGAGCGTTAGAGTTTACTTTTTTAGCTGTCGCTCTTGTAAACCAATACATCCATTCTTTTGAGATAATTGATACGACAGCCGCAATTAGAGCTAGCATACCAGGAGTTTGCATAGTTAGATATTCGCCGGTTTTTATTTTTTGAATACCCGACCAGCCGATTCCTATACCTGTAACAGCAAGCATCATTGCAAGAATTAATGATGCAACACATTCAAAACGTTCATGTCCGTAATGATGTTCCGGGTCTGATTTTTTATTTGAAATTTTAATGCCAATCATAACAATAAAGGTGCTTAATACGTCAGATGAAGAATGGATTGCATCTGATATCATTGCAGTAGAATGTGCGAAAAACCCTGCAATAAATTTAAATAAAGATAGTAGTAAGTTCACCACAACTGAAATTACTGAAACACGCATCGCTCGTTTTTGATCGTCCATTTTTCTAAAAAACCTCCTTAAAAATAAAAAAACACCTGTGAGATAAATTAATAGATCCCACAGGTGATTGTTGTAAATCCTGTTGTTGTCTTACGCAACCCAGCAATAATTTATGTTATTGCCTGATATTTTATAAATAAAATATACTTTCTTAGTAGATAGTTTCATCAGTATAGCACATATTTTTTAGTTTGTCAAGCTTTTTTTCGACAAAAATCAATAAATTTTAGATGCTTTTTAAAATCCATATATTGTGAAAAAATATTAATTTTAAGAGTTGACAATAGTACCGCCGTTTGGGTGAAGAACTTGACCTGAAATATAGTTTGCTTCCTCTGATGCTAGGAATACATAGCATGGAGAAACTTCGCATGGCTGTCCTGCTCTTTTCATTGGGGTATCTGCGCCGAAAGTTTGTACTTTTGGTGCTGAAAAACAAGCTGGAATAAGCGGAGTCCAGATAGGTCCTGGTGAAACTGCATTTACTCTTATTCCTTTTGTAACAAGATTTTCTGACAGCGATCGTGTTAGCGCAACAATTGCACCCTTTGTTGCACTATAGTCAAGTAAGTCTTTACTGCCTTTATAAGCGGTTATTGAGGCGGTATTTATAATTGAACTGCCTTTTTTAAGATATGGAAGTGATGACTGAATTAAATAAAAGTAAGAAAACACGTTTGTTTTAAAAGTATCCTCAAGCTGTTGACTAGTGATTTCTGTTATGCACTGCTTGCAATACTGCACAGCGTGATTGTTAATCAGCACATCAAGTTTGCCGAATTTCTCAACAGTTTTTTCAACACATTCTTTAGCAAAGCATTCACATTTTAAATCGCCATGAATCAGCAGGCATTTTCCGCCTAGCTGTTCGATTTTCTGGCTTGTTTCCTCAGCATCTTTATGTTCATCAAAATAAACAATAGCTACTGACGCACCTTCTTTTACAAAATCATAAGCAATCGCTCTACCGATACCGCTGTCACCGCCTGTTATAAGTGCTACTTTATTTTGAAGTCTTTTGCATGGTCGGTCGCACTCTGCTATTGGCTTTGGATTCATTTCGTTTTCAAATCCCGGTTGTCTATTTTGGTGCTGAGGGGGCAAATGTTGTGGCATTTGTTGATTAATTTGACTCATAAAATTTCCTCCTAATTAGTATTATCATTAACAGCTTGATTTGCTTGACTTTGTTTAGCAAAAGAAGCATTAGATTTTTGCTTTTAATTAGTATTTCTTATTTAATGTAAGTTATACTAATATAAAAAAAGAACAAAAAATACCGCCCTGAAAATCATGGCGGTAAATAGCTATTCAGTTACAAGAAATTTCACCGCCACTGTTTTAATTTTTCGTGATGCAATATAGGAAAATACGAAAAAGCATACACATGCAAGAGTGACTGGTGCAATAATTGTGAAGGAGTTTATGCTAGTTGGAAAGTTGGTTATTCCTGCATTGCGAAGTAAAGCATTGAGTAGCTTTTCGCTGAATAGTGAGCAAAGCAAAATTCCAAAGGCAGAGCCTAAAATTGATATTATCAAAAATCTTATTGCAAACTGAAATCTCAAGCTTGTAACTGTAAATCCAAGCGACTTGTAAATTCCGATATTTTGTTTTTCTTTTAGGAAAGTTTTTGAGCAAACCATGTTCACTACAACCATTGCGAAGAATACCGAAACAACGTAGATTATAGCTGTTAATGCGTTAAGTGCAAGCTGGATTATATTAAAAACGGTATCGTCTGAATTACCTTTTGATGCATTTAAGATATCGGGGAATTTTTCATTGAGAACGTTAGCAATTTCCTCAGCTTTTTCAGAATCATCTAACTCGATTGTTCCCTTTCTTGGTTTATCATAACCCAATTTTTTTGCACCATCAAAGTTCATTCCCAAAACCATTCCGACATCGTTTGTCGACTGATTATAGCCAACAATGAGGTATTCTCCCTCCCCGTCACTGCTTGAAATAGTTACAGTGTCACCGATTTTCAAATCTAAGGTTTGTGCAACAATTTCAGTTATGATTATCTCATTGTCATATCTCGGTTCTCTGCCTTTAAGCATACTTCTAAAGCTTTCTGGTTTGTCTAACATAAGGCAATAAATTTCATATCCATTGATTGTTACATATTCTGATTTTAAATATGTTGATGATTTAATCGGTGTGATTTTTGATATTTCATCTTCAATTTTTTTATAATCTTCTGGTTTATAATCCTTTGTTAAATCGAATTCAATATCACAAGGAAAATTACCAAAAGAAAAAACTAAATCAGTTGAACTTAAACATCTTGAAAGAATAGTCATAGTCATCATGAAAAATACTAGGATTGCTACAATTATAATTGTGCCGATATATTGACGCTTATTAGATGTAAACTGACGAAATGCAAGGCTTGAGGATAGTCCTTTTTTGCTGATTGGCAAATTAAGTCTGCTGTCAAAATATACAGTTTCACGTGCGCCAGAAATTGCTCTGACTGGTGAAATCTTTGACACTTTTGCTGTTTTTATAAATATAAATATACCGCTGATAACAAGCATTCCCAAAATCAGCAAACTTGATTCTAATATATCAATACTTGACGATGCGTGTATTCCTGTTATCGGCTGAAAAGCACTGCCTAAAAGCCGTGTTAAAGGTATTGCTAGTAGCATTCCGACAACTGTACCAATTATTTGTGCGATTTCGTATTGCAAAATGAACACCTTACGAATTTGTCCTTTTGTAAATCCTTGAGATTTCAAAACACCTAGATTGACATAATCCATTTCAATTCCGGTAGAAATACTATGCCCCATAACAATCATAACTATTGCA
>CAZJRQ010000076.1:0-4121 GCA_964548535.1 uncultured Oscillospiraceae bacterium | reverse complement strand
ACTTTTGCTCCACTGGGGCAAAAGTTAGAATGGTTCACCTTCATCCGAAAAGTTTTCTTCAATCTCACTCGTTTCAAAATCATCCATTTTGAAACCATTAGGTGATGTTGGAAATTCCTCATCGCCATATTCTCTTTTTTTACTGTTTGTAAAATGCACTTCTTTAACTACTATTTGTGTCGACACTCTTTTATCTCCATTTTTTTCATATTGACTATTTTTCAGAGAACCAATCAAAACAATTAAATCTCCCTTGTGACAATATTCAGAAACAACCCCCGCAAGTCCCCTCCAGGCAACACAGTTAAAGAAGTCTGTTTCTTGTTCCGCATCCTTACGTTTTGGTCGATTTACCGCTATCGAAAATTTACATAGTGGTATGTTATCCGCTCCAGTGTAAGTAACCTCTGGTTCTGCTGTCAAACGTCCCATAATTGTCAAATTGTTAATCATAATAATACCTCCTTAACTATCTAACATTGATAAGATTTTTTTAATATTATCAATATCTCTTTCCGCATACTCTATCGCTAATTTGCAATACTGCTCACGTTTATATCTCTTAATTTGATTTTCAAGTTTTTTCTGCTTATCTTTTAATGCAAATTTAAGTACCTCTTCCTGCATATAAGACAGCTCAATTTCATTTTTAAACTTTTTATTTGTTCTCTTTCTCTTATTATATCATACAATGCATACATAGTCAAGTGTAATAGCTGTTAGTTTACAAAAAATTAATATATACGTACTCTAATTAAGATTTTATCTATATTGAATTTATTCGTAAAAATACTAATTGACAAAGTAAATTCAATGTGTTATACTGTGAATACCTACACAGATATAACAATGTATGAAGGGATGAAAAATATGTTTGAATTAACCTGTCAAAGATGTGGCAATGAATACACCAGTAAAGTTAATCGTGCTGGGTATTGTCCTGACTGTCGAATCGAACGTCAAAAAGAACGAAACCGTGAATATCTTAAAAGAAAAAACGCTGGCAAATCTCGCACAATCGGTGCCGAAGACGTCTGTCAAAAATGCGGAAAATCATATATAATAAAAACTGGTTCACAAGTTTTATGTGATGATTGCATTGATAAAGGAGTTAGACTAACTCGTTCCGCCGCTAACACTAAATATCGTGATAACAATTATGATACCGTATATGTTTATGTGCCTAAAGGTGAAAAGGAAAATCTAAAAGAATACGCTAAAAATCATGATATGAGCTTAAATGAATTTGTAAACTTTGCAATTTTAGAAGGCAAGAAAACACTTGATAAAGACTAGTGCAAACTATTATCTTTTTCTTTAGTTTTATCCCTGTTTTGGCTAACATATTGCTCAATAGTTGTCCTTGCATAATCAAGTTCTTTAAGTTCAGCTACTAGTGATTTATAATCCTTGTTTTTCTGATTTCGCTGTGTAATCAATTCTGACCTATCTTCATATAACCGTTCCAAAGTTGGTATTTTTTTATCAGGAAATTTCTTTGACAATATGTCTTTAACGCTTTTGTACTTCTCAAGTGCAGAAGCGTTTTCTTTTGCATATTTCTTCTTAAAAGTTGACTTCTGATAAGCATCGTTATACGGCTTAAATTTCAAGTATTTCTTAATCTGATTAATAGTTTCAGAAAATTCATCAATCTTTGATTGCAAGCTATTCAAACTGCCAACTAGTTCAACACGATTTCCATATTTTTCGATAGAACGTTGTTCTAATTCCTTTTCATCCGCAATATTTTGCTCAGATAAAATATTCAAAAGACGTGAAGCTTCTTTCATGTTTTGAATGTCTGCCCAGCGACTTAAACCCTTAGAATTTTGGATTTTTTCACTTGAAGTATCAATAAGTTTTGACCTTTGAGGAGTAACAGTTTGTCCAGTTTTAATGAGCTGATAGTTATCAATTCTTCGCCTTACTTGATGTTCTTCATAGTACCAGCCAAGCGTTCTAGCTCGGCAAAATCTCTGCTGTCCCTCCATGCGAAATTTCAAGGAAATAACATTCTCTGGCTTGTAAACACACTCAATGTTCTTTGACTTAAGTTCATCGAGAAACTCATCAAAGTTTGAAGAGTTCATAATAGCATTATCAATACCACTTTTGAGCTGTGCTTTCCAAGATAATCCCTCAACATTCTGCATCCATTCATAGTAACTTTTACCCTTGCCCATTTCAGGATTTTCAATTACATTCAAGCCATTCTCACGGCACAAATCATCACTGATTTTCCGTAACTTTTCGAATACTTTACCACCTCGATTTTCTTGATATTCGAAGCTGCGAAAATTCACTAAATCTATGTTATTAAATATCAAATGATTATGAATATGACCCTTGTCAATATGTGTTGCTAGGACATATTGATACTTTCCTTTTAGCAGTTCATCGGCAAGCTTAACACCAATTTCATGAGCCTGTTCTGGTGTAACTTCTCCAGGCGAAAATGATTGATATATATGCTGTGCTAAAATTTCTCCACCGCCCTGTTTTGTTCCCAAATTTCTAATCATCTCAAATTCTTTTTCTACATCATCTCCATTTTTTGAACATCCCACACTGCTGACAAGTTTACTGCCTTTTGTTTTATCAGCATCAACGATATAATCTACTGCTTTTCCAACTGTAACGCTGATTGAATGGATGTCAGTGCAAGCCATATATTATTCACCTTTTCTCTAATTTCTTCAACATCCTCAGCATAGACGTTATTAGTTGAATTTACTCGCAAAGCTATCTGATTTATGTTTGTTTGAATACCAACCAAACTGCGATTTATTTGCTTAAATTCATTCATATCATAGTTAATTATCATACCTGTTATAGCCATATTTCTTAGGTATGCTGATACGTTTTTACACGCTGAAATCTCTGATTTTTTCTCAATAAAACACCGTTCTTCATCAGTAACCCTGAACTTCATTTGATGAGTTCTGTTCTCGTTGTTTTCCATAGAAAACACCTCCGTTCATATTTTTGTAACAACAAAAATCCACTTAAATTTCTCTTTATTTTAAGAAATTTATTTTAATTTTTATCATTACTTTTTTAATAAAAATCTTTATTTTTTTCTCACATTTATTTTGAAAAAAATAATCAAAAAGGGGTCTTAGGGGTTTCCCCTAACAAGCAAAAAATTTCTGTGAAATTTGCTCTTTGTGTCACAAAGAGCAGTGCTTGCTATGTTTGTAAATGCCCCTTTAGGACATTTCATTTTTTAGGGCGTTTACGCCCTATTTTCCCAATCAAGCCAAAGCTTGATTGCACCCACTTCAAAAACAACTTGTTTTTGAAAATCAAAGGCGATTTTAGCCTTTTTTATAGCTGTCAAAACAGCTTTATTGGACACTCGTTTTGACACAAAATCAATTCGTATTAACAATTTATACACATTGAAAAATGAATTTAAGTTGCATTATACAGCAAAATTTTAACAATGTCAAGCAATTTTTTTTGTTGTAGCTAGTTTTTGCGTTTATTCAAACAAGTAATTGGGCTGAATAAAGTAATTTTTTTGTGATGACAAAATATTTTCGAGAATATGATTTTTGACTGCACTTTTGAAAAAAATATAGGAGATAAAAAAAGCACCTGCAAGAAATTAATCTTACAGGTGCTAGAAAATATTTTTAGAAAAATTGGAAAATGTGTTGACAAATAACTTTAATTGCTGTATAATGATTTTGAAATATAATATTCACAAAAACAAAACAAGCTTTTAATCCGCCGGCAAGCGGATTAAAAGCTCGTAATCAAACAGATACCACAACGTATCTGAATGACTTAGTTTCGTTATTTGCCGTTCCCAAACTTCTTTGGAAGTTCTTTGAGAACGTAAATATATACGCTTATTGAGTTTTCAGGCACGTGGTGTCTGGAAGCTCTTTTTTTGTTCCAAGCGGAACTGTGATATTATATCATACTCGAATTGAAAATACAAGCGAAAACAGCAAAATTGAATAGAATATTAATGACTTTCCAAAATTATGTGTTATATATCGCTAATATTATACAAAAAGTCCATAAATACGACATTTACAGACTTTGAGAAAAAAATTGGCTCCTCCAGTTGGACTCGAACCAACGACCCTGCGGTTAACAGCCGCATG
>CAZJRQ010000075.1:0-4184 GCA_964548535.1 uncultured Oscillospiraceae bacterium | reverse complement strand
TCCATAATTGATATTTTTTAGTTGCATGTTTTCTTTTTTTGCCTTGTGCCTAACGTGCCGCAGCTATGTATTTGTTGCCGATTTCGTGAATCGCATTCTGTCAGCCGAAACAAACTTAACAAGCGTGCTAAACCGCTCAAAGTTAGTAATTTCTCGGCAATAATACATAGGTGTTGTTACCGGCTGGTGTTCTTGTTCTTATCATTCAGACTATTAAATATTCAATACATTTTCCATTATATACTTGATGGATTGTGTCAGGTTCATTCCTTCAATAGGCGTTTCAATCAATTTATCCTGATACCCATTTTCTTCATACCATCTTTTCTTTTTAGCGGCTCGTTCTGCATAGTCAAAATTCGTCATCATGCCATTGTGTTCCCAATAATATTCTTTTCGATTATGCTTAAACGTAAAGTCTGGCAGTTTAAACGATTTGTTGTCTTTTGCAATCAATGGCTTTTCATAAAAGAAGCCAATTTCTGCATCAGCCAGTGCTTTTGAAATCATTCTTTCTCCCTCTGAACGAACAAACAAATCAGGCAATACTTCATATATTAGATTTTCCGGCTTGTATTTCTCGAAGTCTTTCGATGGTATTCCTTTCGACGTGCTGAACAAACTTGAATTGCGTTTTACAATTTCAGATTTTCCCAACCATAATCTGCTTTTCAAAATGCTAATGTCTTTTTGCACCATAATGATTTGAATGCTGGTGGAACGGGTTAAAGCGGTGTAAAGCATTTCCCTGTTTAAAAAATCGCTGTCCTCATTCGGCACAATCATGATGGTTATATAAAACTGACTGCCTTGTGCTTTGTGAACCGAAGTAGCATAACCTAATTCCAACATTTCATTGGCTTGTTTCTTCGTTGGGTAATATGAATAACGGTCGTATTCTTTAGGGAATTTGATTTGAACCTTTTTCTTCTTATTGGGCAAGAAATATCCGAGAGTTCCGTTTGGAACATACGTCTCTTCATTTTTTACGTTTTCATCGCTTTCATGGTCCCAGGCATAGTAATTATAGTTTCTTACCTGCAATATTTTGTCATTAAAAACAAAACCGTTTTTAGCCCATTTGTTTACTGCTTCTTCTCCCCGAAGTGCTTTTTGAATGACCAGATTTAGGTTGTCAACTCCCGTTGGGGTATGTCGGTATGGAGCAATAACATTGATGGCCTCAATTTTTCTATTCTTTGTAAATGGAATACCATGCACATCATTGTATCGGTCTCCGATTTCTTTATTACTAGCCTGTTTTTCTAATCTCGAAACGGCATATTCCAGTATTGCGGAAATCTTATTTTGCAATTCTTCTTCATCCTCCCAGTAATCAATAATTAAGTCCGATTGATTTTTAGGGTTGCTAATATCATAAACACCTTCAGCAATTTCGGTGAAAATATCTTCATCAGGTATCTCTGCAACCTTAGCGTAGTGACTGGCTAATACCGATGCTTTGCTGCCCTGTGCCTGCCTCCAGTTATAATGTAATTCGGCCAGATGTTTAGCTTCTCTTGTTGGGTCTTTCTGTAAATACTTAATCAAGTCAAAGAAGATTTTGCCAGGGCCGATTGGTGGTAACTGGTTGTAATCGCCAACTAAAATCATTCTTTCAATATTATTCATATCCAAAGCCCGAAGCATGGTGCTGAATAGCATCACCTCAATCATGGAACATTCATCAATAATGACGGTAGATGTTTGATGTTTTTCACCACCACTAACTTTTAGCGTAAAGTTGTTTTTGTTTATCCATCCTTTCCGCATTAAAAAGCCGTGAATGGTAAGCACAGTAACATTTGGGTCGTTAATGCGGTCTCGTAAAATCAAAGCAGCCTTACCTGTTGGTGCCAACAAAAGAAAGTCATGTCGTGGTTCTGTTTCTTTGATGCCCTGCACCAAAGAACGGATAACAGTGGTCTTACCTGTTCCCGCTGTTCCTGTCAAAACACTTAAGCGGCTGGTGTATATTTTTTCTAATGCTGCAATCTGTTCAGGATTAGGTTGAGTTTTATTAACTTTGATAATTTTTGCCCAATCGGTGCCGGCTGATTTTATGCCATCATCTTTTAAAAGCGTTACAAACTCTGTTCTGATTTTCCGTTCTGCATCGTGCAGGCGCTTGATGTATATGGAGTGAATGCCATCGGCACGGTCTTCCACTACCTTAGGAGCAAATACATCTTTATGCTGATTCCATGCAGTAATATCAAAATTGAAAAGTCCGCCACCTTTATCGTTTTGCTCATGCCATTGATTTACCTTTTCCGCAAGTGGTGTCCATTCCAAAAATGTGTGTCCTTCTGCGGCTGCTTCTTTCAGCATGGAGTGCATTAGGCAACGCAATCTTCTTGGGTCATCCCATCCAATGCGTTCCACTTCTCCCAAATCTTCAGAAGGCACCATGCCGTGGTCAATCTTTTCAAAATTCACAAAGTCGGTAACATCGCTTCCGGTATATTCCTCGGCAATGATGTAAGGATTTTCATATATGCTTTCCAGCGATGAGTGAATGGAATACATACCCCGCTTATCACCTAAAATATTTTTCACCTGTTCTTCATCCAAATCAAAAAACGGGAGTTTATCTCTGCACAGTTTTCCTTTCAATTCTTCATTTTCATTGCCCGATTGCATCATAGCTTCAAAGCGTTTTTTGGATGGCTCAAGCAAATCCTTTTCGTCTTTGCTCATTTTTTCATACCCTTCAAAACGGTCGAAGAAATAATCTTTAATTGCATTGATGGGATGGTTTTTCAAGCGGACCCGGATAAATTCTTCCGGTTTTTCCATCCCCAAAAAACGAAGCACAGATGCTAAGCCCGGGTATAAACCACGGCTTATCCAACACTCTTTGCGAATGGCTTGTAACCATTCCAAATGCTTCTCCCATTGCTTCATTTCTGCATCTGCGAAAAACTTTTGTTTGATAACTGTTTTAACCGATGCAATTGTTTTGTCAATTAAACTTATGGCATCGTCATCACTTACATGATGTGCTACATACTTAAAACTGCGTGACAAATCGCCTTCGGCAAAAACAGCAATGCTGCGAACATCTTTGCCCATTCTCAGATATTCCTGATATGGCAATCTCATTCGCTGTTCGGGGTCGTTCTCTACCTGACGGCTCCAGATGTAGCCACCATACATGTCTTTTTGGTCTTTGGGAATATCGTCCCACATGGTAAAGGGATGCACCTTCTTTGTTCTGGTAATACCTGCTAACAGATATTTTTTATCATCACCGGAAACGGGATTATCATAATTGCAGTAATAAAAAATAAGTCCTGCACTACCGGCTTCTTTCAGTACCTCAAAAAACTCCTCTACATATTCCTTTCGTTCTTCGGCTTCTCTGCGTTCACCGCTTTCATCCCACATGTCTTCAAATGGCCATGTGCCGCTGCTGTTGGGTAAAATGTCAACGGTTTTGGGCGATGTATTTTTGATAAATGATTTGGGAACATGGGTGTGCTTTACTTTGGCGTTTCCAAACACATTGATGGTTTCGGTGCAGGGTGGATGGTATTTCCAGTCGGCATCAAATACCTGTCCTGCAATTTGCTCTTCCTTTTTCTCTTCTTTTTCTTTGCGGATTTTTTCAGCGTTTACCGAGTGAAAACCCTTGCAATAGGAGTTCTTGGCAGGATTGTCGCAAACGCAACCATCCCAACCTCGGTCGTGCCATGGTAATCGTATGGAGATATGCTTCATTTTCTAAAAATATTTTTAATAAGTTGCTTGAAAGCATTCCATGTGATGCTTTTCAACTCTTGATTGCTGAATTGTTTCTCAATGATACTTTCGTATATCAATCGCTTGAAATCTTCCCATGGAATTTCACTGGAACCTCTCACATTAAATCCACCATCCGCTTTGTCGTATCTGTTTCGGATAGACCAATCTTTGTCTTCTTCTGCTTCGTCTTTCGACCATGTAGCATAGCCCCATTCAATAGAGTAGTTGGGATGGTTTGAGAATGATTTGCTGTGATTAACTTCCATGTTTATTTAATTTTAGCACTACCTAAAAGCACTTTGTAATATTATAGTTTTAAAATCTTGTAGTCTATCAAATTACCTACCATGTTTCTAATTGCACTGTTTCTTACACTTGCCGGTAACGGTTCTCAGCTATACGCAGGCAGGGATTTTTACCACTGAACTTCCTACGAA
>CAZJRQ010000074.1:0-4303 GCA_964548535.1 uncultured Oscillospiraceae bacterium | reverse complement strand
TAGGGGTCCAGGGGTACGCCCCTGGGTCCTAGCGCGGACGGCGCGATGCCCTCGCGTAAAGTATATTGGCTATGGTGACGTTATGTTGCTCAGGTTGGGGGTTATAACAATTAATCAGCCACCACGCGGACAAGAACTAAGCAATGCAAGTCGAGCGAGGTACGAGCGATTACGTGATAGGGGTCCAGGGGTACGCACCTGGGTCCTAGCGCGGACGGCGCAATGCCATCGTGGAAAGTTTATTGGTTATGGTGATGTTGTGTTGCTCAGGTTGGGGGTTATAACAATCAATCAGCCACCACGCGGACAAGAACTAAGCAAGGCAAGTCGAGCGAGGCACGAGCGATAATGCGACTGGGGTCCAGGGGTACGCCCCTGGGTCCTAGCGCGGACGGCGCAAAGCCCTCGCGAAAAGTTTACTGGTTGTGGTGACGTTGTGTTGCTCAGGTTGGGGGTTATAACAATTAATCAGCCACCACGCAGACAAGAACTAAGCAAGGCAAGTCGAGCGAGGCACGCCACTGGATTGACATTGACTTTTGACTTGAAATGTGCGATAATATATTATGAAAATAATTTCAGAAGGAAAGGTTTTGTGGGAATATGTTTGATTGTTATCCCTGTTTGATTACTCCTTATGAAATATGTCTTGATGTGCGAGTCGGCTAGAAATTCGTGCATACATTTTTAAGTAAAAGAAATATTTCTGGAAGGATTGATTTTTAATGAAAAAAGAGCTTTCAAAGCTTTATGAACCCTCTCAGGTTGAGGATAAAATATATGAATATTGGATTGATAACAGATGTTTTCACGCTGAGGTTGATCCGGAAAAAGACCCTTATACTATCGTAATTCCACCTCCAAACATTACGGGACAGCTTCACATGGGACATGCTTTGGATGAGACTTTGCAGGATATTCTTATTCGTTGGAAGAGAATGTCAGGTTATTCTGCACTTTGGCTGCCGGGTACTGACCATGCGGCAATTGCTACTGAGGCGAAAATTGTTGCCGCTATGAAAGAAGAGGGCTTGACTAAAGAGGAAATCGGTCGAGAGGCTTTCATGGAGCGCGCTTGGGAATGGAAAGACAAGTTCGGCGGAAGAATTGTTGAACAGCTTAAAAAGCTAGGCTCTTCATGCGATTGGGAGAGAGAGCGTTTTACTATGGACGAGGGCTGTAGTGAGGCTGTTAAGGAAGTTTTTGTAAATCTTTATAACAAGGATTTAATATATCGCGGTGAGAGAATTATCAACTGGTGTCCGCACTGCAAGACTTCGATTTCTGATGCTGAGGTTGAGTATGAGGATCAGGCAGGTCATTTCTGGCACTTGAGATATCCGCTTACTGACGGCACTGGTTACGTTGAGCTTGCTACTACTCGTCCTGAAACTCTTTTGGGAGATACTGCTATTGCTGTTAATCCTAACGATGACAGATACAAGGATATTATTGGCAAAACTGTTACACTTCCGCTTGTTGGACGTGAAATTCCAGTTGTTGCTGATGATTATGTTGACGTTGAGTTCGGTACTGGTGTTGTTAAAATTACTCCTGCACATGACCCTAATGACTTTGAGGTTGGACTTCGTCATAGTCTGCCTATTATAAACGTTATGACTGACGATGCTAAGATTGTTGACGATTATCCAAAGTACGCTGGCATGGACAGATATGATGCTAGAAAGGCTATTGTTGCTGATTTGGACGCTGAGGGATTCTTGGTTAGAGTTGAGGATCACGCACATAACGTTGGAACTTGCTATCGTTGCGGAACTACTGTTGAGCCTAAGGTTTCTACACAGTGGTTCGTTAAAATGGAGCAGCTGGCTGGTCCGGCTATTGACGCTGTTAAGACTGGCAAGACTAAGTTTGTTCCTGAGCGCTTTGACAAGATTTATTATCACTGGCTTGAGAATATTCGTGACTGGTGTATTTCTCGCCAAGTTTGGTGGGGACATCAAATTCCAGCATTTTACTGCGACGAGTGCGGTGAAATGGTTGTTACTAAGGATAGTGAGGCTGTTTGTCCTAAGTGCGGAAAGGCTATGCGTCAGGATGAAGATACTCTTGACACATGGTTCTCATCAGCTTTATGGCCGTTCTCAACTTTGGGCTGGCCTAACGAAACTGAGGATTTGAAATATTTCTATCCTACTAACACTCTTGTAACTGGATATGACATTATATTCTTCTGGGTAGTTAGAATGATGTTCTCTGGTATTGAGCATATGGGCGAAGTGCCTTTTGACACTGTTTTGATTCACGGACTTGTTAGAGATTCACTGGGCAGGAAGATGTCAAAATCTCTTGGAAATGGTATTGATCCGCTTGAGGTTATTGAGAATTACGGTGCTGACGCTTTGAGATTTATGCTTGCTACTGGTAACTCACCTGGAAATGATATGCGTTTTATTGAAGAAAAGGTTAAGTCTTCTCGAAACTTTGCTAACAAGATTTGGAACGCTTCACGTTTTATTATGATGAATCTTCCCGAAGATTTTGAGTGTGATAATCTTCCGGAAAATCTTAATGTTGAGGACAAGTGGGTTGTTTCTAAATTTAACAATCTTGCTAAGGAAGTAAATGAAAATCTTGAGAAATTTGAGCTTGGAGTTGCTGTTCAGAAACTTTATGATTTTATTTGGGATATTTACTGCGACTGGTATATTGAGCTGACTAAGCCTAGAATTTTGGCAGGTGGAGAAACTGCGTTGACTGCTCAGGGCGTTTTGGTTTGGGTTATGAAGGGAATGCTTAAACTTTTGCATCCATTTATGCCATTTATCACCGAAGAGATTTGGCAGGCACTTGTAAATGACGGCACGGCTATTATGGTTTCGGATTTTCCTGTTTATGATGAGATGCTTTCATTTGCTGATGATGAGGTTAAGTTTGAGAAAATTATTGCGGCAATTCGCGGTATTCGTAACTGCCGAAGTGAGATGAACGTTGTACCTTCTGTTAAGGCTAAGCTTTACATTGAAACTGTTGATGTGGAGGTTTTCGAGGCTGGAAAGATGTTCTTTGAGCGTTTGGCGTCGGCGTCTGAAATTGAAATCGCTGGTAGCTTTGATGTTGCGGACAGTGTTACTGTTGTAACTGACAGTGCAAGAATTTTCATTCCGCTTTCTGATATTGTTGATACTGAGAAGGAAATGGCTCGACTTAACAAGGAGAAAAAGGCTGTACAGAAAGACCTTGATTTCTTGAACGGAAAGCTTAATAATCAAGGATTTTTGGCTAAGGCTCCTGAAAAGCTTATTGAGGCTGAGAAGGCTAAGCTTGCTAAGGCTGAGGAGAAAATGGCAAAGATTGAAGAGTCAATTGGCAATTTGTGCTAGATAGCAAAGCGGAACTTTTGATGTTGTTCTATTATGAAAAATGGTATGCTAGGATTTTTTCTAGCATACCATTTTATTATTATTTTTTATTGTTTTTGATTTATTCTTCGCCGATTGACATTGTGAATTTAACTTGTGTATTTCCGTCACTATCTTTGCCAGTTACTTCAGCCTTAACAATCTTGATAGGCTTAACTGGTGAAGAAACTGCTCCGTCACCGCCGTAAGTTCTTTCGATATCTAGGAAACTGTCAACAATATCCATTCCCTCGGTAACTTTTCCAAATGCTGCATACTGTCCGTCTAGGAACTTGCAGTCATCTGTATAGCAGATGAAGAACTGGCTTGATGCACTGTCGTTTTGCTGTGATCTTGCCATTGATACTACTCCTCTTGTATGAGAAAGTCTGTTTTGAACTCCGTTAATCGAAAATTCACCCTTGATTTTGTTCTTTGCTCCGCCCATTCCGTTGCCTTGTGGGTCGCCGCCTTGTGCCATGAAATCTTCTACTATACGGTGGAAAATTAGTCCGTCATAAAAACCGTCGCTTACTAGCTTTTCAAAATTCTCGGTTGTAATTGGTGCGTGCTCTGGATACAATGTGATTATAAAATTCTTTTCACTCATAATTATAGTTCCTTTCTTAATAACAAAACTTATCTTTATATTTTAACATATTTGCTTTGTTATTTCAAGCTTTGTTGTGTTTATTTTTATGACTAATGTGTAGGTTGTGAAATTGTGTGATGTTTCTATTATTTTCCAATTTTATACACGCGGATTATACGGGATGTAAATTAAATATAGGAGGAGTAAGTGAAAGTCGCGATATTAGGGGGTTAGTCATATATTATTTCTAATGAGGCGGCGCGATTTTTTTGTTTTTATTCTTGTCTTTCCTATCAAAAAAGTGGAAAACGTGTTTGGTGTGTACTTGATTTATGAAAATTATTATGAT
>CAZJRQ010000073.1:0-4598 GCA_964548535.1 uncultured Oscillospiraceae bacterium | reverse complement strand
TTTTTAATAATGTATTCATAGTTTAAACGTTTAAAAGAATTGATGATCTCTTTGTCTAACATTCCCTAAATTTAATATTTCCATCCTCGCCATTTTTTATTTTTTCTAATATTTTGTTTTACAATGCTTTTATACTTGCTGGTTTTTCTTGACTTAAAAGAATCTTGTCCCTCTCTAAAAATCCTCAAATAATATAAAGTCTTCTGACTATAGGAATGCATTTTATCTTGAATTTTCCATTCAGCAATATCATAAATGCAGGAAGTTTGAATAGGTTTATTTACCTGTTTTTTGATTATTTCTATTACTTTGTTTATTTCGTCTAATGTTTCAAAAATACAAAATTCATTTCCTTTTGGGTTTGAAAAATATTTTTGACCGTTTTGTTCAATTGATTTTACGTGATGGCTATATAAAATAAAAATATTTTCTATATTTTTCAGCAAGAAATTTCGGTCACCGTTTAGACAAGATATATTTGTAATGTTGCCAATTTTATTTATTGGGGGATAGATTGTCTCTGCAAGATATATCAATTGATAAATGTCCATTAATTCAATCGGTAGGTCATCGACAAAATCAAACACACCCTTGTTAAAACCGCCTGAGCATAATAAAATTGCCTTGTCCGCTTTTTCTTTTAGCATTGTACCATACAAGTCGCGAACAACTGAAGGTCCTACTTTGTTTTTGTGGTTCTTACATTGAACAATTATATATTCTCCATTTTTATTCCATAACTTTATGTCCACGCCACCATCTGCAACTGCTCGTGTTGTCTCTACTTTATATCCTAATTTTCTATACAAATCAGATACTTCCCTTTCAAAAGCAAATCCGTCTAATCCTAACCAATGCTCTGCCTCCTTTTTTAAATTATTTTGATTAATTATATTGTTTATATATTTCATTTCATATTCCAGTATATTGTCGAAAATGTTTTTGAAATACAATTGTTTATCAAAATTATAATTGGAAATATCGGGATAATCTCTTTCTAAAATAGATATATGATCTTCATACTCTGTAATCTTTTTCTCGAAAATTTCAATTTTGTCAAAATATGAATCTTTTTGAGGGTGCTTATAGCAAATACTATAAATGTACATTGTTAATTTGGGAATTTTCAACAAAGATAATATGCCATATATTACTACACTCAGTAAACCGCCCAATGGAAATAATACAATTAATGAATAAATAATTATCGTAATTGCTAAAATAATTAAATTTATAATTTCGTTTCCATTTTTGATAAAGGCAGGGACTTTTGTGAAATTTATAGAATAACTTTTTGCTATAA
Source organism: uncultured Oscillospiraceae bacterium (assembly GCA_964548535.1). Lineage (GTDB taxonomy): Bacteria > Bacillota > Clostridia > Oscillospirales > Ruminococcaceae > CAZJRQ01. Next base: position 3,295 of record CAZJRQ010000073.1, on the reverse strand, counting down.
AAGCAACAAAAAAAATATACACGACAATTATAATGAAATAGAATAAAATATTGTCAATATTTTTGATTTTGCTTTCTCTTATTTCACATTTTTTTATGTATTCTTTATATTTAGAATACTGATAATCTGAAATATTAAAGTCAGATAACTTTGGCTTATTCATTGACTGAATTCAATTATCAATTTATCACTTTTTCTACCACGGCACTACCCGCACATCACCTATAAAGGTTGACAAATGGACAGTAAGGGATTGCGGGTAATTTCTTATCAAGAAACACGAAAAGTTGAAGCGGGTTCCAAACCATCACATACCACTGAAACACTTATTGGCTACATTGTGTGTGGCAACGGGTGTTCATTTATATCAATCTGTTTGTTGACTATTTATACTTTTCAACTAATTCATCTTTAATAGCTTTTCTTTTTACTGCATTATTTTCCTTAGAGATCAATCTATCCCAAACAAATTTTGAAATTAACCAAAGTCCTATTATTGGCGAAAACATTAATGCTGTCAAAGTGTCTTTCAGAACGCTATTGGTTACAGTATCAATCCACGAAACTAAACGATAAGGATAATTTAAAGGCCATGTTTCGCAACAAAATTGTAACACAGTAAAGATAATTATCAAAATTCCTAATCCGATTAACCATTTAGCAGGACTTTGCCATTTGGAAAATTCCTCCTCAATTTCCTTCTCGATTAGTTTTTCTTTGAGTTGTATGTTTTCTTTTTCCTTTCCAATCAGTTTGTTTCCGATTTCTTGATTTTCGTTTTTGAGTTTTTGAATCTCACCAGTTACTGCTATCTTATGTTCTGATATGTCAGCAGAAAGTATTTCATGTTTGTTTTCTAAGCTTTCATTCTGTGTTTTCAGATCTTCAACTTCTTTTTCAAGTTTTGATTTTGCAAAATATTTAGCTTTATCAAAAATTTGGTCATTTGATAAATCTCTTGAAACAACTCCATTAAACTTATTCTCTATCAAGTTATTCAATATAGATCGCTGCTGTTCTATACTTGTTGTCATTTCAGCAATGCCAGCCAAAACTACTTGAAGCTTTTCACTATTTATTAATACTTCCGTGTTTTTAAGGTTCAAAAAATTCACGAAACTTTTATAATCATCTTCGGTGCGATTCAAATAGCGTAGCAAAATACTCATCCATTGGCTGGGTAATAAAACAATAGGTGTTTTATCTTCTCGTTGATAATCCCAACGGCGTAAACCTTGGTCAGTCGAAATAAAGAAAAACTTTGTGTCAAATATATTTTGAATATTATTTTCACGTTTTTTCTCAATCCATAATATATTCTCCGCATCAATTGTCGCACTACCAATTATTTCGTTACCTTCTTTTAATTTAAAAATAGAAATACTTGTAGTGTAATCTTTTAAAAGGTCTATAATTTTCTTGTCTTTTAAATCATATGGTTTTTGGGTATCAACTTTAATTTTAAATTCTTTCTTAAAATTGTCATAGATAGAGTAAATCTCAGCCATGAATAAATCTAGACTGTAATTTGCCTTACCCATTCGCCATTTATGATAGAAATTGTAAATATCACGTTGAACTTCAATTTCCTGAAAGAGCATTGAATTTACTCTTGGTGAATCGAATTTTCTGATACGGTCAATATGCGCCTTGATACCGTCTTTAAATTCTGTTTCGGTGGATTTTGAAATGATTATTTTCTCGCCTGAATCACTGAATTTCTTCAAAAAAGTTTGTGAACGTTTTTGTCTGTTTTCTCCGTTAATGCCTAATGCTCTGTAAATTATATTTGTATCAAGATAAAAACATTTATTTCTCAAATTATCTAGATGTATTGAAGAACTTCCGTTTTTATTTGTGAGCATGCAATATTCAAGGGCGTAACTTGCAATGTCAAATACTGCTTTGTTCTTCTCAAAATTATCCCATTGCAAAAAATTATTGATTATTTCCTTTTCTTTCTCGTTGTAATTTGAATTTTCAAGATTGATGATGCCTGAAATGTCTTTCTTGCTATCAATTAGTTTTTGGAAACTAGACGTATTGGTGCTGAAAATGTCATACAGGAATTTATATAGAATTGATTTTGAATCAACCTTTGCAACCAGTTGAGCATATTCCTTTTGAAATTGGGAAATAAAAAAATCGATGGTTTTATTGCTGATTTTGGTTTGTAGTGTTTGTTTACGTTTTTCTGAGAGGCAAACAAATAAATCTCCATTTCGTTGAGCGGTTAAAAAACTTTCTTCTTTTTTGCTTGTAACAATCTCTTTTACCGAATCCTCATCGAAAATAATGCTGTAACGTTCCTGAATAAAATCAATAATCTGATTTACTGAAAATTCCATTGCACCGCATTCCAATAAAACCGATTCAATTACTTTACGATGAATAGTTTTTGGAGCAACCTCATAGTTGTTGTCAGCATAAAGAACTGCTGCTAAACGAAATAATTGATTTTGATTTTCTGGGTTCATGTTATTCATTATTTCATCAAAATATCATTTTATGAAGCAATATGCTCAGTTGAGCCGACTTTTATACTTGCTTTTAACGTGTTTTTATGCAAGAAATATTCTAACTATCGCTAATACAAGATTTATAACATATGCACATCCCAATGTGTATTCATGCGTTATTAATCATCACTTTTTTATTTGAGCTCATGTATTATATTATATTCTCCAGTGGAGATTCATTTTTTTCTCATTGCAAAGATTTAAACAATCAGATACAGAGTTGATTATTTATCCAATTAACTTAAAAATCCAAAGTTAATAAAAAATGTGAATATGATGAACAAAAATCATCTATTTACTTGAATGTGTTTTGATTCAACAGGTGATCCAGATACTCTTCCGCCTCCCTCTCGGTCATAGCCATTATTTGGGCAACTGCTTCGATCCAATCTTTCCTGGTAAGATCTTCCAACTTCTTGCCATGTTCTTCCTCCCATGCGATTATCCGCCTCTTCGTTTCTTCTTCTCTGGTTAACATCTTGATTATCTTTCGTTGGTTTTTATCCTATCATCATTGATCTGCTGATCCTTCTGATCGTCCTGGTCCGATTGATCCGGATCGATTCCCTGTGCTTTCGCCATTGCTCTGAGCAAGAGTTCCAGCTTGTTGACTGCTTGCTTGTTATCCATGTCGTGTTTATTCTTTTTTTTTCAATTTTCTCTCTGTCGATCGGATCAGGCTTGCCAATTCTTTTGCGTGAGACTTCTGAAGTATTCCATATCAATCCTCATCTGATCCAAGATCACACATGAAATCATTCCACATGCTGTCTTGA
>CAZJRQ010000072.1:0-4708 GCA_964548535.1 uncultured Oscillospiraceae bacterium | reverse complement strand
TCATTCTGTCGCAAAATATTAAACTTAAAATCAAAGAAACTAATAGACTATCCTATACCACACAGTTGTGACGCCGATTATGCTATAAACACCAATCACGAGCGAGGAACGAGCGATGATGCGACTTTGCGCCGTCCGCGCTAGGACCGTTGCTTGGGGTGGGGTTATGTGATTAATATACCTATATACAAAAAAGCAGGAATGAATTTTTTGATTCATTCCTGCTTTTTTTAATTTTTTCATTATATAAACTAATTCAATAACTCCCTACACTACAAGGTAGCGACTCTGATTATAGTAGTTTGTTTTCCGATTTGTCCACGACAAAAATAAATATGCAACAACACAAAAAACTCTTACAGAATAAATCTGTAAGAGTTTTAATTTGGTGGGAGAGGACGGATTCGAACCATCGAAGCAAGAAGCAACAGATTTACAGTCTGCCCCCTTTGGCCACTCGGGAACTCTCCCATATTAAATAAAAAACATAAAAATGGAGCTGGTGGACGGACTCGAACCCCCGACCTGCTGATTACAAATCAGCTGCTCTACCAACTGAGCTACACCAGCTTATTTTTGTTTTTAGTCTTAACGACAAGAACTATTATACCACATTCAAATCAGTTTGTCAATACTTTTTTCAAAGTTTTTTGAAAATCTTTTTTGAAACATTTTGTTCTGTCATGTGACAGCTTATTTATTATACACTCATTCGGATATAAAGTCAAGTAGTTTTGATAAAATTGTCGAAATCAACATACAAGTCGTTGTAACTAATCATATTATATCAAATTTGCACAAAAATATGCTTTCTCAAGTGGAATATACATCGAAATTTTCTTTACAATATGAAAAAAATGTGGTATACTTATATAGTATAATGTATAAGTGGAAAGGGAAAATTTATGGATATTAATAAAGTTTTAGCTGATGAATTTAAACTTCGTCAGGAGCAAATTGATAATACTGTAGCACTTATTGACGATGATAAAACGATCCCGTTTATTGCTCGTTATAGAAAAGAAATGACTGGGTCGCTTGATGACCAGGTTTTGCGTGAAATTTACGATAGACTTAACTATCTGCGCAATCTTGAAAAACGCAAGGCAGAAATAATTTCGTCGATTACTGAGCAGGAAAAAATGACCGATGAACTCTTGGCAGAAATCCAAAAAGCGTCGGCTCTTGTTGAAATCGAGGACATTTATCGTCCGTTCAAGCCAAAGAGAAAGACTAGAGCAAGTATTGCTCGTGAAAAGGGTCTTGAACCGCTTGCACAGCTTATTTTGGAGCAAGATTTAGCCGTTAATCCGTCGATCGAGGCTGACAAGTACATAAGCGATGAAAAGGGCGTAGACTCTGCTGAAAAGGCCTTGCAGGGCGCTATGGATATCATTGCTGAAGATATTTCTGACAACGCGGCTTTGAGAAAATATCTTAGAAATCTTTTTGCCCAAATCGGAAAAATTTCCTCTAAAGCAGCTAAGGACCAAGTTGAATCGGTTTATGAAAATTATTATGAGTTTTCAGAGGGCGTTTCAAAAATTGCTGGACATCGTGTTTTGGCGATTGATCGCGGCGAAAAGGAAGATATTCTAAAGGTTTCTATCGACGTGCCTGAGGGTGCTGGTGAACGTGCTTGCATTTCAAAATTCGCTGTAAATGATTCACCGTCTGCTAAAATTGTCGAGGCGGCTTGTGCTGACAGCTATAAGAGATTAATTTTCCCATCAATCGAGCGTGAAATTCGAAGTGAACTTTCTGAAACTGCTCAAGAGGGTGCAATTAAAGTTTTTGCGTCAAACCTACGCCAACTGCTTATGGCTCCGCCTATCAAGGGTTCCTGCACACTTGGGCTTGACCCCGCCTTCCGTACTGGCTGTAAAATCGCGGTTGTCGACAGAACTGGAAAGGTACTTGACACCACTGTTGTCTACCCTACCCCTCCGCAAAGCAAGGTGACTGAGGCTAAGAAAAAACTGTCACAGCTGATTGAAAAGCATAACGTTACGACTATTGCTATCGGTAACGGTACTGCCAGCCGTGAGTCGGAGGCTTTCGTTGCTGAGCTTATCAAGGAAATTCCGCAGAAAGTTAGCTACATGGTAGTATCTGAGGCTGGTGCGTCTGTTTATTCTGCATCCAAGCTTGCAGCGGAAGAATTCCCTGAATACGATGTTTCTTTGAGAAGTGCGGTGTCGATTGCACGACGTTTGCAAGATCCGCTTGCTGAACTTGTAAAGATTGACCCAAAGGCTATTGGTGTTGGACAGTATCAGCATGATATGCCAAAAAATCGCATGGATGACGCACTTTCTGGAGTTGTTGAGGACTGCGTAAACAGCGTTGGTGTCGATTTAAACACGGCGTCGCATTCACTGCTTTCATATATTTCTGGTGTAAACATGACTGTAGCTAAAAATATCGTGTCATACCGTGAAGATAACGGCGAGTTTTCCGACAGAAAACAGCTTATGAAAGTGCCGAAACTAGGTGCTAAGGCGTTCGAGCAATGCGCTGGTTTTTTACGTGTTCGTGACGGAAAAAATCCTCTTGACAACACAGCCGTTCACCCAGAATCTTACAAGGCGGCAAAGGCTTTGCTTGACAAGTGCGGATTTGCTCTAGCCGATGTTGGAAATCTTTCTGAGCTTAGTGACAAGACTTCCAACATCGGCACATCGAACATTGCTGACGAAATTGGCGTAGGTATTCCAACTCTAAAAGACATAGTTTCTGAGCTTCAAAAGCCTGGACGCGACCCTCGTGACGAGCTTCCGCCACCATTGCTTCGAAGCGGCGATGTAATGGAGCTTAAGGACCTAACTCCAGGCATGGAGCTTATGGGAACAGTTCGAAATGTAATAGATTTCGGTGCATTTGTTGACATTGGCGTTCACGAGGACGGACTTGTACACATTTCACAGCTTTGCAACAGATACATTAAACATCCGCTTGAAGTTGTCAAAGTTGGTGACGTTGTAAAAGTTCGCGTGCTGGACATTGATATTAAAAAGAAGAGAATTGCACTTACAATGAAGGGCTAACACATGATTTCTATCCGAAATGTTAGGGACGAATTTAACAGCCATGAGGTTTTTGAATTTTATTCAGACTGTATGTACATGTCTAATTGGAAAAGCTTCACACAGCTTGCATATAAATATATTAAACGTAAAGATATTTATATATATGGATACTTAATCGACCAGCAAATTGTTGGCACTATCGTGGTTGAGATACATTCAGACCGCACTGCACAGATAAAAGGTATTGCTGTAAATTCGAAAAACCGCCGACACGGCATAGGAAAATCGCTTGTTGATTATGTTTGCCACAGTCTGCTCATCACTCATCTTTATGCTGAAACTGATGATGACGCGGTTGAGTTTTATCGTCATTGTCAATTTGAAACAGAGAACTTTATAAAAGAATATGAAAGTGGCGAATGCAAAAGATACAAATGTATTCTATCAATTGATAAATTAATAAACGAGGAAAGATTATGCCTGAAAAAAACATAAACGCAGGACATCGACAGCGAATGAAAAAACGTTTTCGCGAAAACCTAGCTTTCGAGGGATTTGCCGAGCATGAAATTCTTGAAATGCTTCTTTACTACTGTTATCCAAGAGGCGACACAAACAAGCTTGCGCACAAGTTAATAAACCATTTTGGCTCGCTGAAAAACGTACTGGCGGCCTCTCCTGAGGAGCTTATCGGAAGCGGACTTGTTGGTGAAAATCCTGCCTCCAACCTAAAATTTTTCTATGCCCTGCACTGCTATATGCAGAGAACTGAATCGTTAGTAGTAGACGGCCGAGATATTGTTGCATTAAAGGAATATATTTCATCGAAATATACCGGAGAGCAAAACGAGCGCATCATGCTGTTTTTTGTTGACGCGAATTTTAAAGTTCGCAAGTTTGCAAAGCTTAATTCCGACACACAGTTTTCGGTCAACATGGATTTGCGCTTGATAACTAAAACTTTACTAAACAGCGAATGCATAAGCTTTTTCATAGCACACAATCATCCAAACGCACCATCAAGACCATCAGATGAAGATATAGCGGCAACCAGAATTTTAATCAGGCACATATCAGCCTTAGACATTATCCTACTTGATCATTTCATAGTAGGCGAAGACGGCGTATCCTCCCTAAGACAACTAGGCCTAATCTACGACCACGAATCCTAGCAGGGGCGTGCCCCTGCACCCCAGTCGCATTATCGCTCGTTCCTCGCTCGTGATTGGTGTTTATAGCATAATCGGCGTCACAACTGCGTGATTTAGGGACGTTTACAAATCTTCGATGTGAAAAATAAGCTACCACAAACCACAACCCGAGCAAAATGACGTTACCATAACAAGTAACTTTTATGCGAGGGCGTCACGACCGCGTGGTGTAGGATAGTCTATTAGTTTCTTTGATTTTAAGTTTAATATTTTGCGACAGAATGATTATACAAGTTTAAACACAAAAATAGGAACGAATTTTTTATTCGTTCCTATTTTCATTTTCAATAAATATATACTCCCAAACCCCAACCCGAGCAACATAACGTCACCATAACCAGTAACTTTTATGCGAGGGCATCGCTCCGTCCGCGCTAGGACCCAGGGGCGTGCCCCTGGACCCCAGTCGCATTATCGCTCGTTCCTCGCTCGTGATTGGTGTTTATAGCATAATCGGCGTCACAACTG
>CAZJRQ010000071.1:3825-5088 GCA_964548535.1 uncultured Oscillospiraceae bacterium | reverse complement strand
TCAAAACAGCAGAATGCCTCAATAAGCAACTGCTGGAGTTCTTCACCGAAGACCAGATATACCGCATCGACCACTACTTGGGCAAGGAAACTGTCCAAAACCTGATGGTCACACGCTTCTCCAACGGCATTTTCGAGCCGCTGTGGAACCGCAACTACATACAGCACGTCGAAATCAGCGCCGCCGAGAGCATTGGCGTCGAGGGTAGGGGCGGCTACTACGAAAATGCAGGCGTCATGCGCGACATGATACAAAATCACCTCCTTCAGGTGGCATCGCTCGTCGCAATGGAACCCCCTGCCAAAGCCAACGCCGAAGAGATACGACACGAAAAGCTCAAGGTGTTCCGCTCACTGCGACCATTCACCGAGCACGACCTGCGCCACAATATAATAAGAGGACAATATACCGAGTCGCACGTCAAAGGCGAACTACTCAAAGGATACCGCGACGAGCCGGGCGTAAGCCCCACCTCCCGCACCGAAACATACTTCGCAATGAAGTTCTTTATAGACAACTGGCGCTGGAGCGGCGTGCCGTTCTATATCCGTTCGGGCAAGCGACTCCCCACACGCGTTTCAGAAATCGTTATACACTTCAAACCGTCACCAGCACAGCTCTTCAAATCGGTGGACGGAGCCATCGAGCAGGGCAACCAGCTCATACTCCGCATACAACCCGATGAAGGTATCCTCCTCAAAACAGGATTAAAGGTACCGGGCAACGGATACGAAGTTAAATCCGTAAATGTGGACTTCCACTATTCCGATCTTGGCGATCACTACATCCCCGATGCGTACGAACGCCTAATCCTCGACTGCATGATTGGCGACAACACATTATATATGTCGGGCGAGGGCGCCGAGCTCACATGGAAGTTTATGCAACCCATACTCGACTACTGGGAGAATGAACCCGACGCACCACTTTACGGCTATCCCGCCGGATCGTGGGGACCCGACAATGCCGACGACCTAATCGAAGGAGAAAACAAAACATGGCGCTATCCATGCAAAAACCTCTCCGACGACGGTCTCTACTGCGAGCTTTAAGTTTTTTCATAGTTATATTTATTTGTTTATTTTGGGGTTTCATCACTGTTTAAATGGTGTTTAAATACTATTTAATCAGAGGTGAAACCCTCTTTTTTGTACTTCAACCCCCAAAACTGCCGTTTCGACCCAAAACCCTGCCACTGCTTCAAAATCTTTTCACTATTTTTGTCCTAAGCCTTAGCAATAAAAAACAAAGCAAAAGATAATA
>CAZJRQ010000071.1:0-3725 GCA_964548535.1 uncultured Oscillospiraceae bacterium | reverse complement strand
TCCTGATCGTTAAATGGAATTGCTATAATATCCGTTTCTGCCTCCTCCAGGCGCAACAGCTTGCCACTATTTTCGCTGTCAGCATCCACAAAGCTCTTTATGCAGTCACTGCTATGTGTCGTAGCAAATACATGCACATTTAGTTTCCTCGACAACTCGTAGACAATCTTCCATAGCTGAGTTTGTACAGAATAGTGAAGACCATTGTCAAATTCGTCAATCAGTAAATACCCATCCTTGGCGTTTAGCAAAGCCAAAATTATAGTCAAAACCCTGTTGATACCATCACCCATAGTCGAAAGCCTAATCTTCTTATTATTGCCCTTAAACACTATCAAAGGCACACGCTGTTGCTCAGGACTATACTCATCCATAAGAAAATTAATAGCATCAATTCCCGGCTCAATAATATTTAAAGCCCTGATAATTTCAGGCTCAAGAGCAGTAAGAGCAATTTTGTCAAAAAGCACTGCATTTTCAGTTCTTGCAAGCTGATTTGTTTTAACATACTGCACAGGTGGCAATGGTTGTAGCGGAGGAACCGACCTCAATCTATGCTCAAAAGAATGAAGCACCTCTCTACTGCTTCCATTACTATATGAAGACTCAACAAGTAAACCATATACGGCATCAGGATACTCCGATACCGAAAAATTACGCTCTAATATCTTCCTTCTGACTCCCTGATTAATATTATCCTTCTGAGACTCCACATATGCAACAAGTCTTAACTTTAAACTCCTTATTCCATCACTATCATTAGTCGATATCTCAATTCCAGAGTTAGTAAAAAGAGCAATATTCCTGTCCGAAATCAGCGAACAAAAACTCTCCATCTGCCTGTCAGCATCAATTCCCGCACCTCCGGGAGTATACAACTCACCGCGAACCTGCAAAACATCCAGCAATGCAGATATACTTCCTTCAGATGCATATATCATAATCGCCTCCAAAAGAGTGCTTTTCCCTACATTGTTATTGCCTACTATCAGATTTACCCTCGATAGAGAGTTCAAATCCAAGTGACGAAGATTTTTGTAGTTGCTTATTATTATTGACTGCATATCTCTAGCTTTTAAATTCCAAAGTGTTAGATTACTATTAACACTTTGAGTTACACGTATTATGCAAATGTAACTACTATTTTACAAATACACAATACCGTATAACCATAAACAAAAAGGAAAAGCATAAAGTATAAAAGATTAGGGAATCCCATTCGGATTGGAGGACCGCCCTCACAAATTTCACAAAAAAAAATGTTGAAAATCTGGTTCCCATTGCTCCTATAGAATTAGTCTTTTTTAGAGACCACCTCTGTTGTTTAGGAGAATTCGTAAGCCGAAGCCTACAAAACCAGTTTTCAACACTTTCCGCAAGATTAAGTCAAAATACCGGGATGCGGCGACCCAATATCATTGACAAATACATCAGCTTTCTTTTGTTATAGAAAAATCACCTTCTCTATCTATCACATCACCGGACGCTTCCGGTGCCCCTGCATTTAGTACGTCGTCAAGCTCCTGATCAGAATTTTCGGATTCTTTGCGATTACGCTTTGCCGCAAGCCTGCTTAGCCTGATCGCTCTTGAATCGTCTAAGAATTCTCTAACATCCTTCGAAAGTCTTACAGCCTCCTCCTGGCTTTCTCCGGGCATATTAGCTAAATCCTCCAGAGCCGAAAAGAAAATTTTGAATCCCGCCAAAGCGATTTTTCTTTTTTTCTTAACCTCTAACCGCATGGAAGCAATGTCATTTTTGCGTTGCACAATCATACGATTAATCTGAGCTGTTTGGGTAACTGCCTTTGCAAAATACTCGGCTGCACCCGTTGTCTCCAATGCCTCGTCAACACCCTCATTCAAAACATCTCCCTTGGTTGTGACCAATGAATTCACAGCATGCGTGTGTGAGTTTGGTCCCGGTCTCAGGATATATTGTTTTTGGGCATTCAACCAAAACAGAACCTTATTACCAGCCATCATTTTATTTTCGTCCTGAGAGGTTATACCCCCTTCGGCGTAATGCCTGATTGTCTTTAATAACTCGCTTCTGCTTTTCACCAACTTGTCAATCTCTTTTGTGATTGGATGCTTATATGTAGCAGTTCTAATCTGATCGAGAATGTCTTTTTGATTTCTGGCATTTTCAAATGCTTTTACTAAATGCGCGTCCTTGAGTTCTACTTCTTCTAATGAAATTAGAATTTGCTTAAATAAAATTGAAAACTCTTTGTTTGTTAGCGAGTGGACATGCCCGCTTCTTAAATTGTCGATGATTTCTCCCATGTAAAAATCTTTTTTAGTGAATATTATCGGATACCAAAATGTACAATGGGATAAAACATTTATCGTCCGCAGTGCAAAGTTAAAAACAATTTTTACATAACCAACAAATTTCCCAAATAAAAAATCAATATTTTTATAAAACGATGTTTGTTGACGAATTACAGGATGAATTTAATGCTGTGTTGCTTTGCATTTGAAAGGTTTTTTAATTCAAGTTGACCGATTATTCAAAAATAATGTCCAATTATTCTTGTGTTATTAAATTTGTTATGCGTATGGTATACAATTTTGCGCCAAATGTATAATATTGTTAATCAATGCAGAGTGTGAATTTATACGGATTATGACTAAAAAACGTGAGTAAAAACCTAATTAGTTAATAAATAGGCGATTAGATATTCTAAATAAAATCTAAAATCAAGAAAAAACATGTTTCTGACTGTTTCCAATACCTTAATTATTTATCTGTACGCGTTCCGACAAGAATTTAATGTATTAGAAACAGGGTGGAAGCCAATTTTGGCACTTTTTTTGGCATAAAACCATATATAAACATTCCTAAACCCTTCACCCGGTCTGTCCCTCCGCTTAAAATATTCACAATAATTATGAGAAAACAGGCATAATGTTAACGAATTTAGAGGAAAAAGCGAGGTCGGACAAATTAGAGGGCATCCGTAAGATCTTCCGACAGAGATCTAATGTATTGGAAACAGGCAGGAAACGATTGGCGCACCAACCTAACACATTTTTTCGCTCCCATTTTAACTTCTCCGACCCAAAAAATATATTATTTCCGACAATTGTTAACAAACCGATACCGTCTAACATCGTTTTTTGCTCCAAAAACACCTTCCTGACTGTTTCCAATGTCGTAAATATCCCCCGTTTCTCATACAGACTCCAAGCAAATACATTTTACGTCTGCCATTTTTCACACAAACACATATAAAACACATTTTCCTGCAACTATTTTTCTCTCCTGATCACATTATCGGTTCCAAACCAGAACTATTATTATGTTCACAAAAGAAATTGCTTGTTTGCTATCGACGAAAATATGTTGGATGAGATTGGTGAGAGGTTGTATTTCGTGCCACCAATCATTTTACATTGGCTTTCTCATATATATATAATTGAGAAGCTATGGTAAGTATGCTGGCACTGGTTGATTGTTATAGCAATACAGAGGGTGACTTTAGAGATGGCTTAAAGAAACGATTGAGGCAATTTGTAGAAAGAAAAGGAGATTTACTAATACAGAACAGGCAAATGAAGAAAGAGCTATAGTAACCATTATCAATTATCAATTAACTTTGACCCTTTCCTAATACAATTCTGTCCTTTTCGTCACACCCACAATATCACCTATATTTATTCTTGATTTACTAAAATTATATACTTACCTTTGCACACATAAAATTCAAAAAAAACGAA
>CAZJRQ010000070.1:0-5210 GCA_964548535.1 uncultured Oscillospiraceae bacterium | reverse complement strand
GCATTATCGCTCGTTCCTCGCTCGTGATTGGTGTTTATAGCATAATCGGCGTCACGACCGCGTGGTGTAGGATAGTCTATTAGTTTCTTTGATTTTAAGTTTAATATTTTGCGACAGAATGATTATACAAGTTTAAACACAAAAATAGGAACGAATTTTTTATTCGTTCCTATTTTCATTTTCAATAAATATATACTCCCAAACCCCAACCCGAGCAACATAACGTTACCATAACCAGTAACTTTTATGCGAGGGCATCGCGCCGTCCGCGCTAGGACAAGTTGACAAAGTACAAAAGAGCACTACGATTTTGTGCCGTCCGTATCTTTAAACTTTTCTGTATCAAGAGGGTAATTCTTTAAATCCGGCAACTCGTCCAAAGTCAAAACACGCTCACTGTTGTAAATCTTATTCCACATGTCAAGCGATGTATACTTGCCTGAAAGCTGTAAATCCTTTATCGTAAATTCGCCGTTCCATGTCGAGAACCATGCCCATCGCGAACCGTCACTAAACGCCGCGTCCGGATCAAAATTAACACCGTTCTCAGTTAGAGCAATAATTTTCTTAGTGTCAGTCGATGACTTCGCATATTGATATGTGTCCTTCTGTGATGAATGATCTTGTTCATCAGCGTAAATATCATATCCAATTATATCAACATATTCGTCACCAGGATAATAACTTACATCCTGCCCGTTCCATACCCAAATAAGATTGTTTATCTTGTGATAATTTGTCAAGCGATCGTACATAAGCTTCCAAAGATCAATGTAAGATTTCGAACCCGAAGAACCCCACCAGAACCATGGATTTTTCCACTTAGGATCTCCGCCGCCCTCATGAAGAGGTCGCCATAAAATAGGAACATGCTGATCATCAAGCTTCATCAAAACTTCCGCAATAGCATCAATATCGCGAATCAAATAATCATATCCCTCAGGATCAGAACCATCAAGTGCAGCGGTCAAATTAAAGTTCGTGTATTCAGAATAAAATCCCTGCCACCATGCACCGCCGTTGTAATTCAAATAAGGCTCAGGCGCATTCCAGTGCCAGCACATCGAAACAATTCCGCCCTTGTCCCACCATTCCTTAGCTTGAAGAGGAACAGACGCACCGCCACCAGCACCGCTAGCAACTCGGCTAGGTGATAAGTCGATTAAATCAAGTCCCAATATAGCAGGAAGTTTGCCAGTGTTACGCTCAATCTCAACGAATTCGCGGCTTTCATAACCCATGTTATTCGACGCAAACTGTCCCGAAATTGTATACTTGCCATAAACGTCAGTCAAGAAATTATAAAGACGCTTAGTTTCATCAGTCGCATTAGCATTAACAAGCTCGTTGCTCACATCATATTGTGTAAGGTCAATGGGCTGTGATGCAGTAATCGTTAGCTTGTCAATAAAACAGCCGTCCACAGCCTTCACCCCAATCTTGTGCTTACCTTTTGGAATCAAAACATTCGACGCAACGTTTTCAGTAAACTCGTTTGTCAGCGTCTTAAACGAAGTCAAAGATGCGCCGTCAACCGTAATCAAATTTGAAGCATCATTTTTATCAGCAGCGCTGATAAGCGAAATATCATAACTGCCCTCTTTGTCGAATTCAACTTCAAATTCCATAGTGTCACCGCCAGTTGACAATGAAACAAAGCCGTCACCACTGTATTTACCCATAAATTTCTGATTTAAAACTGATGCCGATTCCGAAATCTCACTGTCTTCAGCCTCAATTTCAAATTTAAAATCCTTAGGAACATCATTTTTATTTTGAACATCAGACAAATCCAAATCCCCTAGACTCTCCTTTACAGGAGCAGTAGTAATAACCTGTCTTTGATATCCCTCCGCCTCAGAAGAACTTTGATTGTCCGCCTCTGAACTTGATGAGCCATTACCAGCACATCCAGCAAGCGAACCAGTCATTGCCAAAGCAGTAATTAATGAAAAAACCCGCTTAGTCGTTAAATTCATATATTCTCTCCTTAAAATAAGCAAATAAAAAATCATTATGTAATCCAATTGCCGCCTAATTTTGTGTAGATTAAACAATTAATCAGCCGTACAATCATACTGTTAGATTAATTTTAAACAACTTACACCCAATTGTCAAGCGCTTTTCACTTTGTTTAACAATCAGTTCAAAACTTAAACATTCTATACATATATTAATTGAAATTAAGCAAATAAAAAAATCGCCGATGACATAAATCCCCAAATCATCGACAATTTTCACGATATTACTACATTTTTCACAAAAACAAATGTTAAACTAATTGCGCAGGAATTTTTTGTAGAAAAATTTTGCGAATGCAAAAGGCAGCATACAAATCAAAAGCTGTGTCATGCACGGAATAATAAAATCAAAAAAACTTGAAAATCCGCTTTTATGTATAATTTTACGTACATTTATAAAACCTTTTGTGTACTCCCAACTTTTGCGATATTTCAAATTCTGATCAGTTATTCTGTATCTTACAAGCGGTTCAGGAATATTCTCGCACCTAGCGCCATTTTGAAGCATTCTCACGATAAACTCGTAATCACCGCACTTTTCAATATTAGAATAACCGCCAATCTCCAAAGCCATACACCTTTTAAAAGCAATAGTCTGACGATTAAACGGATTGCGACGCCTAGCAAAATCCACAATTTCATCATACTCGACAGGCATTTTCTTTATACTCAAAACCTCATCATTTTCATCATAAAATTCCTCAATAAAAGTACCGACAATATCAAGCTTTGGATGAGCCGCAAACCTCGTAATCTGCTTAATACATCGATCAGGCATTGAGATATCGTCCGTATCCATCTTTATAATAATAGGACATCGGCAAGCCTCAATCCCAGCATTAGTCGCAGCCCCCAAACCGACATTTTCTTCCACTTGAACTATTTTAAAAGCGTCCTTAAATTCGCTTTTGAACGACTTTACAATTATATTCAAAGCAGAAGTCAGATTACCCTCACAAACCAAAACAAGCTCCTTAGGAGGATAAGTCTGAAAAAGCATACTCTCAAGACTTTCGTTCAAATTTTCAGGAAGTTCCTTTTCATAAACCTTCATCAGAACGCTGTAAGGCGGTAAACGGCGCTTATTACCTTTGCTGTAAATATGAAACTCCCCTTTCTAATCGATTTCAATATATTAATAGTATAGCAGAAGTGATATATATTGTCAATTTCTTTTAATTGAAATTATTTTTACAAATTTTACCTAATAATATACTATATTATATTATTAGAGTTAATTTAAGAAAAATATTTTTACAAATTTTTTCAAATAAAAAATGTGTATATTTTTGTGGATACAATATCATTGCCAGCCTGTTAATTTGTTACATATGTACAAATAGACTTGATTAATGCGAAAATGTGTGTTATACTGAATATCGACAAATAGGTACAGCAAAACAAAAATAAAAACAAAAACCATATTTAATGAAAGGTAGGTCTTTAATGAACAACAGAGAAAATTTTAAAAGAGTTTTGAATTTTCTATCTGCCTTATTAATAGTATCCGTTTTTGCTTTAGCATTTGCTTACATTTGGTATGATTTTTATAACAGCGACATGGTTGACCCATATTGGTATAGGGGTAACATCCTGTTTATATTTATATACTCGTTTATATATATTTTAGTTACAAAAAGCCTGAGCGGATTTAAGGTTACTTATTTAAAATCCACCGCCCTGTTAGGGTCGCAGGTTTTAGGAATACTCGTAACAAATGCTATTTCTTATGTGCAGATAAGTCTTATCGGACGCGGCAGGTTAGATACGGCGCCGATTGTTATACTGACGATTTTCGAGATTGCTTTTGCAATGCTATGGTGTTTCGTATTCACCAGACTTTTCACAAAACTCTATCCGCCAAGACGAATGATTATTGTTTATGGAAATGTCAACGCACGCAGTTTAGTTCACAAAATGAGCAATCGAGATGACAAGTATGACATCTGCACTTCAATAAGTTGTGAAGAGGATATTGAATTAATTAAGCAGAAAATTCTAGAACATGAAGCAGTAATAATTTCCGATGTTCCTAATGACATCCGAAACAAACTGCTGAAATTCACACTTGACAAATCAATCAGAACTTACATAAATCCAAAGCTTTCAGATATAATTATCAGAGGTGCAGAAGATTTCAATCTTTTTGACACACCATTATTACTTAGCAGAAACGAAGGGCTAACAGCTGACAAGTCTTTCACAAAGCGCATAGTTGACATAGTATTATCATCAGTCGGATTAATAATTGCATCACCATTTTTACTGATTACAGCTATAGCGATTAAGCTTTATGACCACGGACCAATAATTTATTCGCAGGAGCGATTGACAATAAACGGCAAAACTTTCAAGGTGTACAAATTCCGCAGCATGATAGTAAACGCAGAAAAAAACGGTGCACAGCTAGCAGGCAAGAATGATGATAGAATTACACCAATCGGAAAAATCATCAGAAAAATTCGTTTTGACGAACTTCCACAGCTATTTAATATTTTAAAGGGAGATATGTCATTCGTAGGACCAAGACCAGAGCGTCCAGAGCTTTCTGACAAGTATGAAGAAACAATGCCAGAATTTAGATACAGACTAAAGGTTAAAGCTGGCTTAACAGGTTACGCACAGGTAATGGGCAAGTACAATACAACACCATATGACAAGCTAAAGTTAGATTTAATGTACATTCAAAATCAATCAATACTACTTGACCTAAAGATTATTCTAATGACAATCAAGACATGTTTTGTACCAGAAGCAACCGAGGGAGTAGATGAAACATCCGACCTAGAAACACACCGTCAGGAAACTTTATCAAAACAAGACAGAGTCCTAGACGAACTCCTCAAATAACCAGGGGCGTGCCCCTGGACCCCATTCGCATCATCGCTCGTGCCTCGCTCGTGATTGGTGCTCGAAACATAATCAGCGTCACAACCTTGTGGTGTGCGGAGTTTATTGAATTGATTTATAGCAAAAAAATTTAAGATTAAAAAAGCAGGAATGAATCAAAAAATTCATCCCTGCTTTTTTTACATAATCATATTACCCCACATAAATTCCCCAACCCGAGCAACAGTCCTAGCGCGGACGGCGCCAGGGGCGTGCCCCTGGACCCCATTCGCATTATCGCTCGTGCCTCGCTCGTGATTGGTGCTCGAAACATAAGCAGCGTCACAACCTTGTGGTAGG
>CAZJRQ010000069.1:0-5424 GCA_964548535.1 uncultured Oscillospiraceae bacterium | reverse complement strand
GTTTCTCAATGCGTCATACCTCTTTTTTGATTTTGTCGAATTGCCCACATTTTATGCGCCCACCCTTGCTTGTATCCGCGGGTTTCTGCAAGTGCTAAAAAATCCTGCAATGTTTGGCATTGCCCTTGCTCTCTCTTTTTCTGCCTCCTCTCCTCGTCTTGCTTGCGTTTTATTTCCGCCTTGTCCTGTTCTGTTAGCTCAACAAGCTCGCCTGACACCTCCTCAATTGATCTTTGTTGTATTGGGTAGACAAAGCCACACATAGGGCATATTGGCGCAGGCTCATGAATATGAAAACATTGCTGGCATGTTCTGATATTTACATCTTTTTCGTCAGACTCTCTTTTCTTTTTATCATTGCCTTCGAGTGACCACTCACGATCCGCACACGGTAGAGAATGCCTCAAAACATTTCCAGAGTGGTCCAAAATTATCGCGGTTTTATTTGGTTTTTTCCGCAAAACCCGCCCCCATCGCTGCATAACAACAACCAGTGATTTTGATGGTGCCAAGTCTATACAGACATCTAGTGTCACGCCTTGTCTTTGCGTTAAGCTTTCAAGGTCTGTCCCTTCGCTGATTAATGCCTGATTGCATATTATTTTAATTACACCATCCGCATAATCAGTAAATACTTTTTTTCGTTCTGCGTCAGACATCGTTCCATCAACATGCGCAGCGGGTATTCCGTTTTCTATAAATTGCTGCGTTACGTGCTTGCTATGGCTAATTGATGTGCAGTAGCAGACACCCGACATGCCGTTACATAGTTTTTTATAGTGTGCGATTGCGTCACCTGTCACACTTGGCTTATCGATTAATTCCTCCAGCTCTTTTTCATCATATTCACCGTTGCGTTTTGTTTTTACTGCTGAAACATCCCATTGCTTTGCGGTCGTATAAACTTTGTATGGCGCTAAGTATCCTTGCTCTATGAGCCATGACATCTTAGCACCCAAGATAAGATCGTCATTATACCCACCACTATCGACCCCAAGGCCTACGCCATCGCTTCGCTGTGGTGTGGCGGTCAATCCAAGACCGAGCGCATTCGGGAAAGCATCAAAGATAGAACCCCATTGGTTTCCTTTTTTTAAATGATGCTGCTCATCAATAATGATTAGCTTTGGATTTATTGATAATTTACCGACACGACTTGCTAGCGTTTGAACACTCCCAACGTGTAGCTTTGAATCTTTGTTGTAGAAAACTCGACCGAAGTTTTTGAATTGATCTGCCTTTATGTTTGTTGCTGTGGATTTCGCTGTGATCAAATTGTGTTCAAGCCCAAAATTGCAAAGCGTTAGTGATAGTTGCGCAATCAGTTCTTGCCTGTGTGCAATAATCAGTGTTTCATTTCCTTTTTTCACTGCATTTTCTGCAATAAACCCCAAAATACAAGCCTTCCCACCCCCTGTTGGCATGACAATCAAGGGGTGTTTTTTCTTGTTTCTATATGATTCCCTTAGTTTATCAATTACTTCTTGCTGATATGGTCGAGGTGTAATCATTTTATGCGCACCACCAAAACTTCATCTTTGATTTGTCTTGTCATGTATGATCTATCTTTATATCGTCTGATTGCATCCCGTACTTCAGTCCTTGTTGCATTGGCAATCATGGTTGATTCGTTCACGTTTAATTCGCCTAAATTTAAAAATTTAGTTGGTTTTGCGCCTCGCATACCGCACCCTTAAAATAAATGTTTATAGCATTATATAATGCGCTTTATTTGATGTCAATTTATGCTATTATTGCTTTTTTAATGTGAGAGCAAATACATGATTAAAGCAATTGAGACGAAATATAATGGCTATAATTTCAGAAGCCGAACAGAAGCAAAATGGGCTTATTTTTTTGATAAACTAAACATTAAGTATCTTTATGAAAATGAAGGTTATGAATTGGAGAATGGTGACTGGTATTTGCCTGACTTCTATTTGCCTAATCATGGATTTTTTATCGAGATTAAAGGCGCAAACCCAAACCAAAAAGAGCTAGATAAGTGTTCTTTCCTGGCTAACGGTTCAGGCGAGCCTGTTGTTATGATTATTGGTAATCCTTATTATTTTAATTCATTGTGTTTTTACGGCTACAATCGCCCCACAGATGATGGTGCTGATCAATATTTTTACGATTATTATTATACTGATGACATTGAAGATACATTCATTAGTCACGGCTTGAGTGCTGGGTGGAATCACGATGTATCTGGAAGCTCGTGCGAGCGCATCGACAAGACAAATATTTTAAGACACAACCATGATGCGGCTAGGAACAATGGGTTTATACTTCCAAACCACATTAAGGGTTCTGTTTTTAAGTCAGACCACAGAATAATTAATCTATGTGATAATTTCCAAGATTTCTATGATGCTATAGAATCTGCAAAATCATATAAATTTTGATATTAAAAAACCGCCTGTGCAGGGCGGTTTGTGTATTGAGCAAATACGAGGTTATTTTACACAATGTTGGCTGAATTAGAAACACAATTTTCATTCACAAATAGCAATGAAATACCAATAATTCAAAGCATGGGAATCTCAAGCGATCAGTTGTGTCTTTTTGATGGACACACATTGCAAGGTGATAATGGTGTAACCATTGATATCTCCCATCGTATTGCTATTCCTATGTTTGATAGCTTTGGTAAAAAAACATCTTTTGGTCTTTTTGATGTCGATAAGCGCCCAGAGTTCTACCCGTCATATAATATCAATGACATTGCTATTAACTTTATTAGCACAAGCGAAAAAATATATCTAACAAACAACTTATCATATTTCATTGCAATGGAGGACGCTGGCATTCAGTGCGCCTACCACCCATCCACCGAAAAAACAACAGTGCTGCAAGAAATAAAAAAGCCAATTGTTCAGGCTATACCGACACTTAAATTTATTGGTTTTAGTGATATTTGCGTTATTGGTCATTTGTCGAAAAAAGAAGAAATTGCAAATATTCTTAAAAACAAGGGTGTATCACTTCAGTGCACCATTGATTTTCTGTCCCCTGAGTTATTGCCACTGGAAAATATTGACATATTGAATCAATCAATTTCTATTGAGGTTCAAAACTCAATTGATCTTGAAAAGACTGACTATAGCTTGAGTGAGCTTAAATTTGTTGAGGGTAAGATTGATTTGTCTTTGCCGTGCAGTCGGTATGATTATGCTTGTAAGGTTTTGACCTATGCCATGCAACAAGAAAAAGCCGTGCCAGCATTCAATTCAATTAAACAAATCTATGATGCTGTAAATGATCAAAGTCGAATTAGCGGAAAAACCTTAAACGGTATTTTTAATCGCGTGCAGCGCGTTGTAGACAATCGAAAGAAAGTGGCACTACAGGCAGTTAAGGTTGATTCATGGGGTGATCACAAGCTAACTGTTGTTGATTCGCTAGAATCTGCGGTAATTGATCATAAAATTAATATTATTACTGCGCCTACAGCGTCGGGAAAAACAAAACATACAATCAAGCCGTTTTCAGACAAGGCAAAATCCCAAAACAAGAAATTTATGGCGGTTGCCCCTTTGGTTAGCTTGATTAGTGAGCTTTCCTTGAAGTTGGGCATCGGCATGTATTCTGATGTGAAGCATGAAAACGACACATTGAGCACGGACGCTTTGGCTGTATGCCTACCATCAATCAAGACTTTCAAGTTAAGATCATTTGTCGATAGTGTTTCATATCTTGCTATTGATGAGATTAGTCAAAACCTAAGATTCACAGCTTCAAAAGAATGTAAGGTGAATGGCGCAGACTCGGAAGCAATCTATTTTGAGCTGAAGAAGCTTGTGAGCGAGTGTGAGCAGGTTGTTGTTGCTGATGCTTCGATTGACAATAAGACGCTTCGATTTTTTGAAAACGCCCTACCTAACACCAAATTTAATATTATTCAGCAGAAGCCAAAAAACACTGGTCGCCAATGCCTTATTTATGAGGAGATGGGTGATCTAATTTATAAAGTCTTGTCAGAGGTGACGATTAATAAAGGCAATGTTTGGCTTGCGATTGAGTCCGCAGATAGGGCCGCCAATGTTGGCACATACTTTGAGCAGCAGGGCTTGAATGTACTTGTGATTAACTCGAAAAATAAAGGCAATAAGGCGCAAAAGCAGTTTTTGAGTAATCCAGAAAAATACTCAAGAGATTATCAGATTGTCATTGCATCACCTGTTATTTCATCTGGTATTAGTATTGAGCATCATAACTCCCCGCATTTCACACTTATTGCAGGAATTGCTAGTGGTCATCGTATATGCCCCACTGACTTCATGCAAATGCTTGCAAGGGTTCGCTACATTCCTGATTATCATGTTTGTTTGCTTGGCAATAATGAGCGAGACAACAAGATCACAGAGAAGTCATTTCTTTCTGGTTATCGACTGTCAGCGCAGCTTGAAGGAGGGAATGCTGTGCAGAACGAATATTCTGAGTTCAAGGCGATTTGCGAGGCTGAGTCTATAAAATATCGTGCTGATTTTGCCAATGGATTTTACTGGGTGATGCAATACTTTATGTTTAATGTTTCTCATGTTTTAGATAGCAATGCCTACGACTTTATGAAACAAGAGATCAAAGAGATTGCTCAAGTCAGAAACGCAGAAGAATTAAATTTCTTAATGACAGCGGATCCAATCACAAAAGAGGAGGCGGATCGGCTGGAGATTACAGATAAGACCGAAATTGAGTCATTACAGCTACAAGCCTATATTTCGCGTAAATTGCTTGGTTATTCATGGGATCATCAGTTGAGCGAGATTGACATCGAGATGGCGCGAAATGTGCGAAGAATTGTGAGGTTTTCACGATATCGGGGCTTGAAGCCTAAAAAGGACGACACAGATAAGAATATCGCATTAAGAGCGTATGACAGCGCTCAGATTAAAGCCTACCGCATAATATTTGGTGAATCAGATATTAGTGAGCTGCGCATCAACGAGGCTATTGCAAGCGAAATTATAAAGCGTGTCGTGGATAACCGATTCCTGCTTGCTGGCCTTCGACTTGTGCCTCAGAAATACGGTCGCTGGGATGAGGTTAAATCAACCCTGGAGTTGAAGCCATACCCAGTAACTAAAAAACCAACGCGTGCATTGAATGAAATTTTTGAAATGATGGGGTTAAACACAGCAAGAAGAACAACAACGGGCGGTTCTAAATTTCTACAAATCACACCCGAAAGCTGGGAGAGAATGAAGCACTATTCTGATCTACAACACGACAGTTTCGTATAATATTATATAGAGAAATACCCCAAACTGTCTTGTTTTGTAACTGAATTGTAAACACGCAAAGACAAGGAAATTGACGGTTAAGTGGCGCAATACTTTACATATATTTTAATATAAGATATTATACAAAATATATTGTAGGGGGTTAAACATGGTCTACATGACAAAAGAGATAAAAGAA
>CAZJRQ010000068.1:0-5665 GCA_964548535.1 uncultured Oscillospiraceae bacterium | reverse complement strand
CTTGCCCAGAAACAATCTTAGAAACTGCATCCCTTGTTTCAATTTCTCCGATTTCGTCAAAAATAGCCGTGGTAAAATGAAAACTGTCATATTGCCCACTCTCTGCAGATATGGCTCTTAAAACGTTGTTATTTGCTTTCATAATAACTTGGTCGCTATGTAAGCCTAGCTCGGTTTCATTTGCCAAACTCTTGAATGGTTCGTTTTGGATTATTTGCTTCATCATTGATTTGATGTAGCCAAGCAACTTGTTTGTTTGCTTGAAGTTGATTGATGTAACCAGATAGTCTTGGTTTGATAACCCTAAGCTTTCAATAAAATACGAATAAGCTGTCAGAATAGCCATCAAGTATGTCTTACCTTGACCTCGACCGACTGAAACAATCGCACGGCTGAAACGTTTACCACCGTTTGCATTTCTCCACCCAAAAAGCATACATAAGATGAATTTCTGCCACGGCATCAGCTTTGTTGGCTCACCAGTGTCTACGTTTGGGCAAATCCTAGCGAAGCGCAGTAGCTTAGCTGCTTCGTCCGTGTCGTAAGAATACGGAAAATCGTCATTACCTTGTCTTTGCAAATCACGCAAATGGCGGAAACATGCTAATTTAATCATGTAGCCCGCCATGATTCGCCCTTCTAAAGCGTCAAAACAATACTTCGTGCCAGCATCTTGATATTTTTTGGCGACGCCAGTGAAATCAAATTCTTTATACGCCGCGTCAATATCGTGTGTTTTTATCAAGTTTGTTTTCACTGCATCACCTCCTTATTTTCCTAAAAACTCCTTCAGCATTTCTGCTGTTGAGGCCTTGTTCGTTTCCTCGCCTACAATTTCGAGCAACTCTTGACGTCCTTTAGGAGTTAAACCAAGTTGGATCCCGATTTTATTTAAAGTATCAACAGCGTCTTTCATTGTGGCGACTGCTGGATTCTTTTTAAAACCAAGCGACTGCTCACCGAGAATTTCACCAGACCCTTGCGCTTGAATTGGCTTCTTCATTTCCTGTTGGATGCCGTTTTGCTTAATATCCTCGTACGCTATTTTGTAAATTTCATAATTCGTGCAGTAAGTTTCAACCAAAAACGTATCAATGCGTTGAACCTTATTTGTGCTTTCTAAAAACGGAACGATTTTGCGCCAAACTTCCCTTGCCACTGTCCCCAAGTGGTTTGGAGGGTCATGCGGTAAACGCTTGTTATTTTGCTGATAGTACGGATTTTTAACCACTCATCATTTCTCCTTTCAAAACTATTTATGACACCCCTTAAAAATCTGAAAAATTGGTCTGCGGCACAAGAAAACACCTTGTGGCGGCTCTCCTTGGCTCAAAATAGGGGGCGGGGGTCATTTTAAAACGTCTCGAGTATAATTATATGCCCGAGCATTAAAACGCCGTACAGGGGCTTTTAGAGGCCTTCTCGGACGTCTCTCTTTTTACGGGCTATCAATCCAGCCCACTGGCTCACTGTGATCCTTAAATTCGTGTTTCTATGCGTGTTTCCTTGCCCTGTGCCATAGATCTCCTGCTCTAGCTTACGTTTGACGTTATCGCAATCTCTGCACGCTGTCGCGATGTTTGATAAGTCCGTGCGTAATTCTGGAGCTATCTCAGCTGGTGTGATGTGGTCACCAATGTTCGCGTTAGGTCTAACCACACCTAAAGCAAGGCAATACTGACAAAGATAGTTATCACGTTCCAAAGCTAGCTTACGAAGTGAAGACCAAGTCTTTGATCTATAGAACTGATAACGTTCTTTGTTTGCTTCGTCTTTGTTGCGAACTCGTTTGTTATAATACGTACGACTATATGCCTCGCGCTGCTTAGCATACTCAGCCTCATATTGCTTGTGCTTGTCACAATAATATGCAGGTCTTTCTACTAACGTATGACAGCCTGTATATTTGCACCTACGAACCATTGGCAACCTTATCACCTCTTTTCTTACACAACAAAAGACAATAGCCTTTGACTACTGCCTTATCCTTATTATTCGTACTACTATAATACCACTTTAAAAGTTACCTGCACTTACAATTGATATATATTTAATCACGTTTATTCTATATTTATTTCTTATAAGTAAATGTAGTTACATTTTGTTACCTTAGGTACACCACAAACTGTGGGGTGTCTTGGGGTTTTGTCATTTGAAATGACAAAACTATATGTGTCCTTATTATTAGTAATGTCTGATGTGCCGCCCGTGCTATAGGTTTACTTGGATTTTAAATCCATAAAAAAAGAAGATTGAGTTTTTCAATCTTCCAAAAAAGCCTCTGCTCTTCTTAGCCAAACATAATACGTCTTACGTGTCGTCCAATTCTTACGCTCACATATTTCATCAATAGTCAAACGATCAATATATACCATCTGCAACAATCCTCTTGCTTCCAAGTCTGGAATTTCAGCGATTTGTTTCCTAAATTCACGTTTCTGTTTCATTGCTTCGATGGCATATTCTTCAATCTCTTCTCTTGTTGAAATCAGCTCAACATATAAATCATCTCTTGTTTTGCGATTTCCATTTTGGACTTTGTCAGCTTGTAATGGACTGGCATTGATTTTGAGTGCTTGAGATTCTAGTTTTTGCAATTGATTCATTTGACTTTCGATATAATCGTCTAGCGCTTTGATTTTTCGTAAACGTTCACAAGTTTTCATCTAGCCACTCCTCAAAGATGGTATAATATTAGTGGATAATCTATTAAGAAGAGCTTGCGCAAGCAGGCTTTTTCTTTTTTTCAGGCTCTCGCCTTGAATAATAACAGCCGACTGATAAGCTGCGTTAGATTGTAGAAAGTAACTTAAGTTTAGAAGGCCTCCTCACTTTCTATTTTTAATTTCAGCCTTGCCAGCAGCGCCTAGTAACCAACTGACTTGTACTTTTAGAAATTGCAAAGGAGTTCCTCCATTCTATTTTTAAAATTCTAGGCTTATACCCACGCAAGGACTCGAACCTTGCTAGATACCGCTGTGGGTTATTCTTCTTCTAATAATTCGGGATTTTCATAAATTCTCGCCTTAACAGTCGACCAATCACATTCAAAGTAAGAAGCAATCCAATTTATTATTTTGCCGTCAGAGAGCAGTTCTCTAAGTTTATCCTTAGGAATATCCACACGTTTTTTCATTTTCATTCCTTTACGTCTTTTATTTGCTAAAGCAATTTTTTCTCTGTGAGAATCTGAAAATATTCTTCCTTTGTTGTGGCTACTGTTATGAGCAGAGTTTAAAATAAGTGATAAATTTTCTTTTCGTGCATCAAGTTTATTTTCGTTCAAATGGTGAACACTATATTCAAATGGTAATTTTGTGTTTAACCAATACTGCATCAACAATCTGTGAATATGTATTTTTTGATTGTGTATAGACACAGCTGGATAATTTCCGTGCAAATAAATTTTCTTAACGGACGAAGTAGGCTTTGATTGATACCAAAGAATTGCTTGCTCTAACTCATTTAAGTCAACAATACAATTGCATTCATTGATGAATTCAATACGCTTTTGAAAATTAACTATCAAGTAATTCACCATCCTCCCAAATGTTGCCTACAATTTCACAATCAGACCTATTGCTTTGAATATCAGCAACTTCACTTAAATCAACAAATTCACTTAAAAATTCGGCTTCCCAGCAACCTAAATATTTGTTCCAAACGACTTTTGCTAACTCACCGTCATACGTTTTTAAAACATCACCTTCAAAAACCTCTTTGTCATACATATCAACCAAACCTGTTGATTGCATGAGGATAAAATCGCTCGCTGGCACTTCATCAAAAGCAATTTCGTCATAACTTAGCAATAAGGTATCATCTTTGAAAGGATAGACATCGTAATACATCACTTTGCCTTCTTCTGTCCAAGCTCTAATTTTTGGTTTCATTCTTCAATCTCCTTGTACGTTTTCTCAAAAATATCTTTTCTGCACACATAGCATTCACCAGTCTGGTTCTTAATGAGATAGTCACCATCTGAGAAACGCATTTTACCCTCAAGTGTGTCAATTGAATGTCTTATAGCCCCATAGCTAAAAACGATTCTTTGCAAAAAAGCAAACTCTCTTACTTCCTCACGATTATCCTCAGTTACCTGAACAGCTTCAACAGGTGTTATTTTAATATACTTTTTTATCATTCTTTCCACTCCGCTTCGTAACCACGCACTGTTAATTTAATTTTCAAACGTGCAGGAACATCATCAACGTCAAAATCAATATTGATAGTATCTACATTACTATCTGCCATTATTTTAAAAACTTCTGCAAGTGTTGTTTGTGTTGTAATCATTCTTCCACCTCTTTAATTTCCAATTTACAAAAATCCATATCAGTCATATAGTAATCTTTTTCTATTGCCCTGAGCGCTTTACTGAAATTGTCCCCTGTGACGGTGAAGCAAAATACAGGCACAGTATTCTCAAAACCAACTACTTGATAATGCTTCATTCTTACACCTCTTTTGCATACTTCCAAGCCCAGCCGTGGTCTTTTTTGATTTCTTCTTCAGTCAGCTGACAGTAGTCATAATTTCCCCAGTTATCGGTGAAAAAGCTATCAATAATAATTTCTCCCGATGTAGTTTTACGGAGAACATAATGATAACCTAACGGAGAATTACAAATGGGAATCTCGACTGTATACAGCTTTTCTTTCTCTACCTCATATCCGAAAAGCTTCATCTTAACAAGTGTCTCAATTGGTTTGTTGTTGTCATCGCCAAACCATACATGTAAATCTACACGCAGTTTTTGTTTACGGAAGTCTGTACAAAGATTGTACAAGTTATATTCTATGTCATCTTTATGTTCTTCATACCAATCCGCTACAAATTGTGGCACTACTGGTTTTTTATCCATGTTTATCCTCCTAGCCAATTTATCAACAAAACTAAAATGATAGTAATTACAATCCGCATAAAATCGCCGCCTTCATCGTGCTGTACTTGCGGAAACGTTGCTTGTCTTCTTTATCAGAAACAACATCTGCAACTTCAATTTTATCTTCAGGCGGTTCTTCGTCACAGCTAACTTCTTCCATGTGCAGCTTTACTCTTTCAATGCCATTTCGTTGTTCATACTGTGATAGATACCCCAATTTAACTCCTAAAAAATCAGCGCATTTTTCACGGGTGCCAGTGAATAACCATTCTCCATCTTTAAATAATTGATATATCCAAACTTTGCGGCGCTCTTTTTCCTCCCGCGGTTTGCGTGTTAGTGTTCGTAGTTCTCTGCGTTTTTCCTGTAAAACATGTATCCCTTTGCGGTGTCTGGTATATACCGTAACTGGTGAAATCCCTAACTTTTCAGCAATCTCATCAGCTGTTCCCGTAAATACCACATTGCCATCTATTATCAAATCATAGATAATAACTTCCCTCTTGTAATTCGCATTACCCATTTTTCATCACCTCTTTCATTCGTTTAACAATTCTGTCATCTGGCAATACTGCAAGATTTAGCAATCGGTTCGCTTCTTTTGGTGTCGTATGTAACATCTTACTAATTTCAATATAGCTTTTAATATTTTTTTCTTCCGTCCATTCAATGAACTTCCCTAATATATCAAGCGGCATTTCATCTTGATGTTTGCAAAATATAACGCAGTGTTTAGCTGCTGATTTATTTGTGTTTATTGTGCCCATTTACAATCTCCAA
>CAZJRQ010000067.1:0-5973 GCA_964548535.1 uncultured Oscillospiraceae bacterium | reverse complement strand
CGTTAAAATTATCAGTAAACTTTCCGCGAGGGCATCGCGCCGTCCGCGCTAGGACTAGGACCTGGATTGGCGTTCGTACCATTCTTCTTTAGTGATGTTCACTTTTCTGCCCTTAGAACCATCTTGAGGGTCAACAATTCCCATCTCCTCAATCTCATCCATAATCCTCGCCGCTCTAGGAAATCCAATCTTCAGCTTTCGCTGTAAAAATACCGTTGACGCATTCCCAGTCTCAACAATCAAAGTAATAGCCTGCGTAATCAAATCATCATCAGGATTAACCGTAACCCCCTCAGCACTGCTGTTCGAACCCTTCTCCTGAGGCATATTCTTCTCAACCTCGTGAATAACCTCTTCACTGTATTCAGCTGTTTTCTCATTTTTCAAAAACTTAACTACATTTCTAATTTCAGTAGTCGACGCAAATCCGCTCTGAATACGAACAGGCTTAGGCATTCCAACAGGCTTGTAAAGCAAATCACCCTTACCAAGCAGCTTCTCCGCTCCAACCTCATCAAGAATAACTCTCGAATCCTGATTGTTTGATACGCTCAAAGCTGTTCGGCTAGGAATATTCGCCTTGATAAGACCAGTAATAACGTCAACTCTAGGTGACTGTGTCGCAATAAGCATGTGCATTCCAGCCGCACGAGCAAGCTGAGCCAACCTCATTACCGACTCCTCAACCTCCGACTTAGCCGCCAGCATCAAATCCGCAAACTCATCAACCACAATAACAATCTGCGGCAGATGTTTTAACTGCAATTCAGGGTCTTCATTTTCGTCAACATACTGATTATAATCCTCAAGATTTTTAGTGCCATTCGCCTCAAAAAGCTTGTATCTCCTCATCATTTCATTCACAGCCCAGCCAAGCGCACCAGCCGCCTTAAGCGGTTCAGTAACAACAGGAATAAGCAAGTGCGGAATACCATTGTACATCGGAAATTCAACCTTTTTAGGATCAATCAAAATTAGCTTAACCTCTTCAGGTGACGCGTGATAAAGAATATTCAAAATAATCGAGTTAGTAAAAACCGACTTACCCGAACCAGTAGTACCCGCAATCAGCATGTGTGGCATAGACGCAATATCGCCAATAACAATCTTGCCCTCAATATCCTTGCCGACAGCAAAAGTCAGCTTGCCCTTAGACTTTCGATAATCCTCACTGTCTATAAGCTCACGTAACGAAACACTGTCACGATGATTGTTAGGAATTTCAATACCAATCGCCGCCTTGCCAGGAATAGGCGCTTCAATTCTAACACCGTTAGCCGCTAGATTTAAAGCAATATCATCAGCCAAATTGGTAATCTGCTTAACCTTAACACCCGCCGCTGGCTGAAGTTCATATCTAGTTACAGACGGACCTCTGTGAATACCAATAATCCTAGTCTTAACACCAAAAGTTTCAAGCGTGTCAACAAGCTTCTGCGACTTCTCCTCAATCTCTCTCTGTGCCACCTCAGTTGGAACGGAATTAGTAGAATATTTCAAAATATCTACAGGCGGATAAGTGTACGCCGGAATTTCAGCACCGCCCTCAAAAATAGAAGTCTGACCGCTCTCATCAATAAACACTTTCTTAGAGTTGTCAGCATTTGAATCATCATCAATCGACTTGCCAATATCCGCCTTTTCCTTAGCAACAGCCTGTTGAATCATTTGTTTAAGCGACTGCTCATCTTCCTTCTTTTTGTCGCTTTCCTTCTTTTTATCGCTGACTTTTTTCTTGTCATTATCATCAAACTTCAAGTCATCAAATTCACCCTTATCAACGTCCTTGACATCAGAAGAATCCAAATCGCCAAAATCAATACCACCATTAGAATCAGACACAATATCACCCTGTGCAGCATCATCATCCTGATAATACTTAGCAATATCCAAACGCACATTTTTCTTAGGAGTCCTCTCCTTTTTCTCACGAGGAGGCTGATTAGCCCTCTCAATTCTGTCCTCATTAACAGCCTTATATCCGCCGACAAAAGGTCGTGATACCATTCTAAATAATTCAACAAGCGTAATGTTGCTTAAAAGCATAATAAAAGTAAAATCCAAAAGCAAAACAATAATCGCACCGCCGACGCGTTTGAACGCCCAAAGCAAAGGAAGTCCAATCAAAGCACTAAAAATTCCACCGCCCCTTAAGTGAATTCCGTCATTGTAAAGACCTTTCATCTTTAGCATAAAAGTCTTGCCGTAAATATCTCCGACAAACAGAATTTGAGCCGTAGCACTAAGTAAAAACATAAAAACAAGCCCTTGAATAACTCTCGCAATAATTCTGCTTTGCGATTTATCAGAAGCTATCAAAAAAGCAATATAAATAATTAAAGGAGCAAAAAGAAAAACCGAAATTCCAAAAAGCCCCCTGTTGAATTCAAAAAACATATTCCAAAGCTTGTCCCCGCGAATAAAAGTGACAAGCAGCTGAAAAATTCCCAAACCAAATAGAATTATCGACCAAAACCTACGGCTTTCACGCTCAGCAGCAGAAATATTACCACCCTTTGCAGAAGATGTCTGCCTGCTTTTAGTCTGAGTTTTTGCAGTACCAGACTTAGCCTTAGTACTAGTGTTAGCCGACTTAGCACTTGACGCAGTTTTCACCCTAGTATTTGTCGAAGTTTTCGAAGCTGTTTTATTCTTTGCAGCCGCCATTACAAACATTCACCACCATAAATAATCATAATAAAATACCACAAGACCGCACAAGGCAGTCCTGTAAAAAACAATTAAACGAACATAATAGTATGACCCATAAACTTTTCAACAATAGAAATCACAATAACAACAATACCTAAAATGAAAGTGTAGTATGCAAAAATTTTAAATTTATCCGTCTTAACTAACCATCTTACCAGCTTAATAGCAAGAAGTCCCACGAAAGCTGCAACCAAAAATCCGATAATACAAGGCAAAATATCAACGTTAGCCTTAGTAGTAACAGCATTCTTAGCCTCAGAAAGAGCACCGCCAAGAATAGCAGGAATACCTAAAATGAAAGAGTACTGAACAGCAGTCTCTCTAGTAAACCCGCTGAAAAGTCCCGCAGAAATTGTCGAACCCGAGCGAGAAACACCAGGAAGAAGTGCAACACCCTGAAAAAAACCAACCGTAACAGCATCGCCAGTTTTAATATCCCCAGCCTTTTTCTTACCCTTAGTGCATAAATCCGACATAAACAAAATAGCAGAAGTGTAAAGAAAACAAAGTCCCTCAGCCAAAATGCTGTCATCCTCAGCAATACCAGTAAACCAGTCTTTAAAGAAAGCAAACGGAATCAAACAAAGAGTAGAAATAATAAGCATAATTATCATTCGTCTGTGCGGATTCATTTCTTTCCACTTAAACTTGCCTGTAAAAACATCCTTAACCAAAAGTCCAAATTCCTTAATAAGCGAGATAATTGTCTTTTTGAATGCAACGAACACCGCAACAAGTGTTCCCAAATGCAAGAATGCCGACATCATCAAAGCACCCTCACCGCTTTGTCCAGTAAAATGCTGAAACAAAGATAAGTGACCCGAACTAGAAACAGGCAGAAATTCCGTCAAACCTTGAATAATTGCCTGAAAAATTGCGTTTAAAATACTCATTATGTATTACTTCCCTTTCACTCAAAAAGATAACTAAAATATATGTAATCCACTTCAATCTAAGCTAGCTCAAATCAAAGCAGAAAATAAAACTAAAGAAATTTGTAAGGATTAGTGCAAACATCCAAATACTGATTAGGCATACTATCATCATAAATATCATCAGTACGAAGCACATCATAAAAATTTATTATAGTATAAAGCATCTACATATCCTCTTCAACCTGCTCATGATTATCAAAATCATCACAGCTCTCAATCATGTCATATAAACATTCAATAGCGTCCGAAAGTCCGCCAAGCTTGTCAATCAAACCAACCTCAACAGCCGTGTCACCGTCCAAAACAGTGCCAACGTCCATAACAAGTTCGCCAGTAGTCATCATAAGCTCACGAAACTTTTCCTCACCCATGCTGGAATTTTCAACCACAAACCTAACAATCCTATCCTGCATCTTGTCAAAATAAGACAAAGTCTGCGGAACTCCCAAAACCAAACCATTCATTCTAACAGGATGAATGGTCATAGTAGCCGAAGGCACAATGAATGATTTTTTTGCACAAACAGCCAAAGGCACACCAATCGAGTGTCCCCCGCCCACAACAAGCGAAACAGTAGGCGTTTTCATACCAGCAATAAGCTCAGCAATAGCAAGTCCAGCCTCAACGTCACCGCCAACAGTATTCAAAATAATCACAAGACCCTCAATCGACCTGTCCTGCTCAATAGCAACAAGTGCCGGAATAATATGCTCATATTTTGTAGTCTTGTTTTGCGGCGGTAAAATATAATGCCCCTCAACCTGCCCGATAATATTCAAACAGTGAATAAGATGCTTAGCATTTGGAGTAGCAATTTCGCCGATTTGCTTTATTTGCTCAATCTGCTCGCCCGAATCATCAGAGCAAGCATTTTCAGCAACCTCTTGCTGTTCCTGTTCCTGATCTTCATCACTCGCATTTAAAGCTTTATTTTCAATATCCAAAGCATTTTCCTCCTAATTTGTAAATACCTAATATGTATAATAGTATAAACAAACCAGAAAAAATTATGCAAAAATATTATCAAACGCTATTAATAATAACATAAACAAAAAATTATGTCAACAACTCAGCCAGTGTTTTTGCAAGAAAATACAAACAACTTGCAAAAATTTAATTTATTATTCATATTCTTTTGACAACGTGCTGCCAACCCAGTTTACAAGATCAACAAAAGTTTCCTTATCCAAAACCGAAAAATACTTGTTAGCCGGCTGGTCATTATAAGTAAGAGTATCGGTCAAGCAGTAACCGTCAGAAGAAATAGTAACCTCAACTTGATCCTTAGTATTCAAACCAAAAACAATCTGAATAAAATCAAGCGTTTCAGTAGAGCTAGGCTTAGTAACATAATCTTCACTGCCAAAACTAGTAATCATATTATTAAGTTCGCCGTAATCGTCAGCGTCAAGAACATAGCATTCACCGTAAACATTGCCGACCTTAAGCCTAATCAAAGCATAAGCGCCCTCATAAATCTTAACATTATAATATTGATCAAACGTAACAAAATAATACTCACCCATAGAAGAAGTCTTGTAAATCAAATTAGGCTTGCGTGACGTAACCACATCAGACAACTCAATTTTCTCAACAGAATCCCACTGCTTTTGATAAATAGATTTACCGTCAAGCGAAATATCATAAACATTTTTTTCATTTTTCTCATCATAAGTTTCCTTAATTTTAATAGAATCCTCAGAAACCTTGTAATCATCCAAAATCCCAGATGATTGATTATTCAAATCAAAATACTTGTCCTGTCTGCCAGAATCTTTAGAATAAGAAAACTTCACTACATTTTTTGAAACAAGCGCAGCCGAAGAAAACTTATCAGCCTCAACAATAACATCACCAGATTTGTTAAGAATACCAACAAAACCATTTTCCTCGAAAGTATAATAATCATCTAAAAACATCTCTAAACACTTATATTTTTCAAACGGCTGTTTCTCCACCTTAACAACCATGCTCTTAGCATCAAAAGACGAATAAACCATATTCGACAGCATATCAGGCTGAGCATTTTTCTCCATGAACTTAGGAAAATAGTACTCCTTAAGTTCAACAGTAGCCGCAGGGGTACTATTATTATTTTTTTTAGTTTCCGCCCGACTGGTAACTTGCGTTGTTGTTTCTTTATCACAAGCAGTAAATGACGCAGTGAGCATCATAGTACACAGTAAAACGGCGAACAATCTTTTTTTTGGTGTCTTCATTTCACATCTCCAATCTGTCATATCTCTCAATTTGTTACACATTATATATTATATCATAATAATTTTCATAAATCAAGTACACACCAAACACGTTTTCCACTTTTTTG
>CAZJRQ010000066.1:0-6130 GCA_964548535.1 uncultured Oscillospiraceae bacterium | reverse complement strand
CAAAAGCAGGTTTTGATAACAAACTTCATATTTTGGGGTAAAATAAACCAGACAATCATGCAGGGCTGGAATTGATCTGATCTCTGATGCATTATTTTCTTCCCTAGGATTTGGCAAATATGTCGATGGTATTTTGTTTTTATCAGCCAAACAGTCCCAAAGTATTTTTTTGGAGATGAATACTATTTTCTTTTCAAAATTTATTCTTGGAAAATCAATTTTCTTACTATTCAGGTTTTAAAAATATTAAAAATAATTTTTTATTTTTTTTTAAATAATACATTAATCAACTTTTATATAAAAATTTTTTAGTCTGTCATAGTTTTGGTTTGGTATAGTTACTGGAAAAACATTATAACTTGTTTTTCGGAGAACTTGCCTTAAAGTGTAATTGTTATGTCCTGCACTTATTATTTCATAATACTGATTGTCTGCTATTCGTTTCAACTTGTCTCCAACTGAAAAATTGTCAGGTAAGTCATAGTGATTCAGGTAGATGTCATTTGAAAACTCAACAAACAAATGTTTGCCGATTTCACAAAGTATATCTTTAAATTCTTGGAAGTTAATGTGTATTGGTTGGTTTTTATTATAATGTTCTAAAATAAGTTTTGTTGTCAAACACGAAGTATTATTATTGAAAACATTCAAAGTTTTGACGTTTTCAAATTTTCTCCAAAGTGTTTGATAATATGTCTCGTTTAAAATCATCTTTTAATTGTTCTTGTCATTCTGTACGTTGAGCGTTCGGGCAAAAGCAAATGTGCTGCAAAACGTTGGCTTTGCGTGTAGGGTTGAAGCTCTTTTGATTTTGCGAAGCGTCGGCATTTTATCTTTCATCTTTTCTGTTTATTTATTGTCTGCTCTGTCCTTTTTAAGGGTGAAGCATAACGGTGGGGCGCTTGGCGTAGGTGGCGGTACACAAATGTCCGCACGGGCGAAAAACTTGTAAAGTTGTACAAATGTTTCTGCGAGCCTGCACCGCCACTTATGCCAAACGCTTTGTTGTATGCCGTTTTTCGCAGATATTCAATTTATTATGTCAGAGTTAAGAAAACTCTTCCACCTTTTATTGTTTCTGTTGCAGTCAAATATGGAACTACTTTTCCCTGCTCAATCCACTCCCACAAATTATCTATTAAAATGTGATTTGGCTGATTTTCAACATTAAATACACGATAAATCTGATAATTAATGTCATTTTCGATACATTCAAGGAAAAAATTCCATTCATTATCCGTTAAATAAAAAGTTCGTTTTTGTTGTGGCGTTCCTTTGCAATCAACGTAATGTTGTATATTTCCATTGCTATCCAAAATTTCAAAGTCGTGATTTGCCCAACTTTCAACAAAGCAATCGTCTGTTTCGTCGTAATTCAGCCATTTTACTTTTGCGTTGTTGTTTTTTAGAA
The DNA here is from genome assembly GCA_964548535.1 of uncultured Oscillospiraceae bacterium. GTDB lineage: Bacteria > Bacillota > Clostridia > Oscillospirales > Ruminococcaceae > CAZJRQ01. Next base: position 4,719 of record CAZJRQ010000066.1, on the reverse strand, counting down.
AATCAAATAAATATCGTTCGCTTTTTTCTTTGATTTTATCATGGTAATCATCATAAGAAATAATTGTCGGACTATATGAGGCTGTTCTCGAAACGCCTTCAAGTTCTGCAATTCTTTGTCGCAATCTTTCTACTTCGCTTTTTAATTCTTCTATTTCGCCATCTTCTGTTTGTATGGTTTCTTTGGTTTGGTAAATAAGCAACAAATCTTCGGCTGTAAAATCGTTGTCATCTTCCGCAATCAGAGAACTTAATGCCTTTTTTATGTCTACATTTTGATTGATAAAAATGCGATTATTTTTGTCAATTACAATGTCCCCACTATTGTAGCAATAGAAAATATAATTGCCGAATTCGTCAAGTTTTACGATTTTAGGCAGTTTGCTGTCATACAAAAAAATTGCAAACTTATTGTCTAATTCTTCTTTCCAATTTTGATAATACGACTCTGCCCATTCGGTTGATTTTTCTTCTATTTTTTCAAAATCAAATTCTTTTTCAATCACTAAATATGTTTTTTGGTGATTCTCTTTAATAATTTCGACTACTTTTTTTAGTATTTCGTATTGTTCGTTTGTCGATAACTGATAATCATTTTCTTTGAGCCATTCAAAAGAATTAAATAACATTGTTTCGTCTTTGTCAAAGCGAGTTTCACGCTCTAAATTGGAACTAAAAATCCCTCCATTTTTCCAAAACTTCCGCAAATCAACAATAGGCGAACTTTCAGTCCAAACGCCTAAATCAGAAAGAAAATTGATTTTATTTTCATCTGTTTCAATCCATTCAGTCAAATAATCGGGCAATCGCTCGCTTTCACAAGCATATTCATTGGGGAAAACAGAATATTTTGGATTAAATCCTAAAAGATTTTCAGTTTCTACTTCGCCGATTTTACTCCAATCAATATTTTTGACTATCTCTTTTCTATTGTCCTTATTCCATTGATTATAAACAAAATCTATCAATCCGACTTTTTCTTCGTCCGATAAATCAGACTTAATGCAAGGACAAATAAATTCATCATCAGTAAAATATGGTTTTTCAGTAATGATATTGTCAGAGTTACCAATTTTAAAAGGCAAAGAAATTAGTTCGTTGATATTTTCGTATTGATTTTTCAGCAAATAATCATCTCCGATAAACGAAAACGGCTTGCTGTAATAAGTGTATTTCAGTTCCCACGATATTTCGTCTAATGTTTCTACCTGAAACTTTTCAAAATTTACATCGAATAGTTTGTCGCACAAAAGCAAAAATGCTAATTGCTGAGCATTTTGCAAAACAGGATAATCGTTTAATAAAAATTCATAGATTTTTTCGGGTTCGGGTTCTTCATTTACGCCAAATAAAGATTTTAGTTTGTCCATATCCAATTTTAAATCAACAAAATCATCTATGATTTTACTTAAAACATTGCTGTTTTGATATGTTTCGGGCAAAATTTCCGACAACCTCAATTCTGTATCTTCGATTTTTATTTTGTCTGCAAATGGCGGGATATCAGAAAGCGACAAATCATATCCGTTGCTCTCGATTATAACTTTATTTCTAAAATCCACAAAATCAATTTCTTGCAAATATTTACAAACTCGTTCTAAAACTTTGTATTCAAAACTTTTTTCGTTATATGTTTCGTTTTCGATAAATCGAATTTCGGAAATTCCCAATAAGAATTTTCTTTTAGGTTCATCGTAAGAAATAATATCAATCAATTCCTCTTTGAAATCGTCAATATCAATATTGTCAAGAATTAAATCATACAATTCTTCTTTTTGTGTAATTCCCGATTCGTTTTTACAATCCTCGTCTAATTCGTAAGGCAAAATTTTAAAATTATCGGCAAGATTTTGTTCTAAAAATTCTCTTATGTCTTTGCTTGACGGTCTGACTTGATAAACATTTTTTGATTTACGAGAAACAAAAAAACTATTGCCTTGCTTTTCTATTACAGCATTTTCAAAAAATTGCTCGCTGTTGTTTTTACAAAAAGTTAAAACCGTTTTTATTTCTTCAAGACTTAATTCTGTATCATCATTTATATTCCAATCTTCAAAAATATTGATTCTTTCAACTTTAAACGGCTCGCTGTTCAGAAATTTTAGAATTTGTTTATTGGGTGTTGCAACATCTAACAATGACTTTAACGCACTCTGAAAATCAATGTATTGGTTTCCTAATTCAAGCATTTTTGAATTAAAAAACACTTCGCTTTGTGGGACAAACTTATCGTTTTCATCAATATAGACAAATGCTTGTTTTTTCAATGGTGTATTGTCCTCGTCTTGGTCGTAATAGAATTTTACTTTTTGATAAAATTCAGAAATATTTGATATTTCAGAAATTATATCGTCCCAATTTTCAAAAATAATTTTTTGATATATTTCTTTCTCCGATATCAGAAACGATTTTAGTTCCTCAAAATATTCATCGGAATTGATTGCGTGTGAACGCAACCAATCGGGAATATTCAATGTGCTGTTTAGCAATTCGTTTAACGGTTTGATTTCTTCGTTGTTATTGCTGAATAAACACAAATCTTTTATTGTTCCGTCAGCAATTCCATTAAATTTTGTTCCTTCGTTTGTGAAATTAAGAAACAAATTTTTCTTTTCTTGGGGCGATAAAGAATTTGTTTTGCACTTTTCAGCAATCTTTTCATATATCTTTTTTTCTTCGGGTAATGTTACCGAAGAAAGGATTTTTGGATATTTTGAATCACAATATTCGGAAATCACAAATTCCAACTTATCAAGTTCGTTTGCTATTTCTTTGATTTTATCGTTGTTAATAAATACATTTGCAAATCTAAAAGAGGTTTTTCCATAATTGTCTTTTGCGGTAACAACCTCATTGAAAGAATAATATTCTTCATTAGAGAACTTGAAAAGTTTTATTTGACAAATTCTCTCTTTCGTTTTTTCTCGCAAATCACTACTTTCTAATTCTTCTAAAAAAGCGTTGTATGTTTGTTCATCGCAGTTGGCAATCCAATTGTTTAAGCTATCTAAATCCGCATTTTCTACAATATCCGCAATTCTCCAACTTTTAATTCCTAACTTTTCTCCTTTTTCAGCCTCGTCAATTAGTACTTGTTCCGTTTCATTATCCCATTCAAACCATTGAATATGCTCCAACCCAAAATCTGATAAATTCAGATTAATTTTCAATTTATTGATTTTTACATTTTGGGCATTATCAGAATAACCGTTTTTTGTTGGTATGTTTGTTTTAAGAATATCCAAAATTTTGTCATAAAATACAGGTCGCAACCATACATTATTTTGTTTGTCGGGAATATCAGATAGCAACAGTGCAGCATACAGATTTAAAAAACCATTTCGATTGTGATTATTATCAATGTTGTTTCTGTGTTTCTTCAACTTATTGATAATAAATTTGGCAAGTTCGGGAAAAAGATTTTTATTGACTTCGTCGTGCTGTAATTTACGACGATTTGCTTCGTTGCTAAAACTATCGCAATGAACAATAAAACCAAAGCCATTATTTTCATCGCCCATTGGGAAGTATTTGTAAAAATTGGGTGACTTTTTTATTCCTTTGAAATTATCAAAAGCGTTTGTTTTTCCAAAGTTAATATATGGATAACCAACACTAAACTGAATATCAAATTCTTTGTATTCAGGTGAAATTTGTTGAAATGTATCTGATTCTTTTGGGATTCGACCTTTGTCAAGCCACAATCTAACTTTGTCAATATGATTTTCGTTTATGTAAACTTCTTTCAGATTCTTCAACATATTCATCGAATATTGAATCCCATTTACAAGTTCGTTATAATCTTTATCCAAAACAGCCTTTTTGCCTTCACCTAACTTGATAAAAAATAAACTTCCCTCCTTTAAATAACGAAAATTTAAAGTTTCAGAATGTTTCTCAAAGTTTTCTTTGAGAAAGTCAGCAAGCTCGTCCAACTCATCTTGTGGAAATAAAACTCTATCTTTGTATTTTAAATCCTTAACAACTTCATTCGGCTCTGTCGGAAAATTAGTTAGAACAAGTTTCAGTAAATATGGCGAAGTAAAAAAATCAGGATTGTTTTTGCTTGGGAAAATAGTTTCTATTTTTTCTTTGTTCATCAAGCCTTGTAAATCTTCCAACTTGGACCAACTAAACAAAACAGGTCCCTTATATTGATTGACAAGTTCTTCTGTTCCTTCATTTTTTCCTACTAACCTATGTGCTAGCTTAAAGCCTATACCCAATCTACCAATTTTGTCTGCGTCTTTTTTTGTAGATTGAGCAATATTCAAAATGGATTTCAAGCCGTCAATTTCAAATGGTGTTCCATTGTTGATTGCTAAAAAGTAATCTTCGTTGTAAAAAATATAAAAGTGAGTAGAGCCACAATCAACTGCATTTTGCAGAAACTCATAAATCGCTTGTCCGTCTTCCGCAATTTTTAGAATAGAAGGCAAATAACCCGCAATGTCAGGTTTATCACCGTGATACATCTCAAAAAAACCTTTGATTTTCTTTCCGTTTTCTTCGTGATAAGTTCCTATAAAATCTTGGTTATAATTTAGATTGTTTTTTTCAATTTGTTTTTCCTTTGTTTTATACCAAAAACGAAATGATTTTGCGCTTTTTATTTTCATTTTTTTATTCGTTTATCCTTTTCATACACGGTCGCCCCAAATGGCATACAACGGACGGAGGATTTGCGAGGTTGCGGGGGGGGGGGGATATCCACTATCCC
>CAZJRQ010000065.1:0-6252 GCA_964548535.1 uncultured Oscillospiraceae bacterium | reverse complement strand
TATTCTCTGATGCATCGAAATTACGAATATAATGAATAAACTTCCTACCTTCTTGACTTAGCATAATTTCATCCAAATAATCTGCAAAATTGGACAAAAGCAATGGAGATTCAAATGGAACTTTGAATAAATTTGCAAAGCCTTTATCGAACGAAACAGATTTATCCTTTACAGAAATCTCCCAAGTACCGGCATTAGAAATCTGCAATGCCATATCTAACCTATTCAGTGCACCTTTAACTTTTGCCTCTAAAGCATATCTTTCTGTTATTTCTTCAGTAATTCCAACTAATCGAAGCGGCTTATTTCTTTCATCATAAATTACAGTTTTAGTTGAACTGTACACTACTGTTGAACCATTAGCAGTCTGCAATTTTGCAACATTTTTATAAGGATGATTAAACGAGCAGGCTATTGCGTCTTCTTTTTTGACTAAATCTGCAAAGTCTTTATCAAACAATTCTTCATCTGTTTTACCTATGTTTTCAGCACTGCCTGTAAAATCTGCAAAAGCTTTATTAACACCCTCATACTTTCCAGTTCTGCAATTCTTCCAATAAATAAGATGAGCAGCATTATTGATAACCTCAGATAATATCGTCTGCGCTGCAATCATTTCCTTATCCTTTTTAATAAGTTCTTCAGACGTATGCAAATCTTTTTGCAGTGCCGTTAATCTTCTGTTTTTGCGCAAATTAACTGTCGCAAAAATAATAGCAAAAATCACAAAAAGCATTAATAACAGGCCCGCAACAAACAAATTTCTAAAAGCTTGCGGATTACTTTCCCATAAATATATTTTCCCATTTATATGTTCATATTTATTAGGCAAAACCTTTGTATCTATATTTAGATTCTTTATAACTTCATCATCAAAAGTCCATGTATTACAAGCTTGATAGTTACTGGTATCTTCAACACTTTCTATACCATTATCCAAAACTTCAAGAACCATTTTGCCAGCATAAGTTCCAATAACATTTGCGCTCATTGTTTTCCCGCCGATTTCACCGTTAGAACATGTAAAAAGACTGAAAATAGGTGCATCTACAGACGAGCAAATCTCATTTTGAATTTCCTTTCTAGTAACACTTTTACCATCAAGATAATGCGCTGAAGCATAACTTCCAAAAAGCACAATTGTATCATCAGACAATTCTGCTATTTCATCAAGAAGATGCTCCACATGATTACAATTATTAAAAGTAATACTTAAGTCACCCATATATTTTTGAAGCTGATTATATATTAACTCTGTGTATCCCAAGCCATTTTCAGAATAACTATTAATAACAAATACATTTTTCGTTTCTGGATAAATGTTAAGTGCCAAATCTAAAGTTTGCTCTGCTGAAACATCAACCTTTGTACCAACTATATTATCTTTTATTCTATCGTCAATTGGAGTATTATAAGGAACTCCACAATATACAATAGGTATTCCGCTAAACAAAATATCATAATTCTGAGTAACAAACTGAAGCGCACTATAATTTGAAACCAAAACTATATCGGGCGATTCGTGAATAAACATTGTTCTAACAGCTGAATATGCAAGCTTGTCCTGCTCATAGCTTGTATGAAAACGATTGGAATAAAGCGGAATATTATAATAATCAACATTATCTCTTTGATTAAGTTCTTCTAATACATTCTGTTGAATTCTACTATCCCAAACATCTTCAGGATAATATGATGAAATGTGCAAGACTTGATACTGTTCATTATTGTCAATATTTCCGTCGATAATATTATTATAAGTATCATCACTTTTAACAGCTCTTATATTTTTTTCAATTTCATCTACTAAATAGCTGTAGTCTTTATTTACATATATATATGATGGCTCAGTCGTTACAGTGTTTATAAGTTTAACTCCCGATGGAAGACTAATTTCTAATCCACTTGTCTGCATAATCAATGCAACATCAATTTCACCGTCAAGAACTGCATTGCCAAGTTCTATATAATCCTTAAACAGTATGTAATCAGTTTTTTCATGTTTTTGCAAATAATCTATTATATTATAATTATTTATTATGCCAAATTTAAAATCACCAATATCAGAAACATCACTAATAACAATATTCTCGTCAGAACGAGTATAGGCATTTAACCTTACATCAACAACAGGTTCTTTTACCTTTACTAAATTCTCATATTCATCAGACAACTCAAGCGACACTCCTAAACCATCATATTCACCATTGTTTGCTTGAACATTTGGCATTGTAGTTACATCCATTGTTATACGGTAATTCATTCTTTCAAAAACCTGATATAGTATCTGATCAATTTTATTTGAAACATTTTCACTAGTAACAAATCTAAAAATCTCACCATCAGCCTGAGTCGGACTTTGAATGCTGCTTGTATCCGATAAATCATCTGCCCTCACCTGAATCAACAAATTCATAGGTGATGATACTGCAAAAAAACAAATTAATATCATACTAAAAACTAATCTATTAACGGCACTAACTTTCATATACTAACACCCCTGTTTTCTAAATATTATTAGGTAGATGATATCATAAAAACGTCAAAAAGTCAACTAATACGGTGAAAATTCAAAGTTCACAAATTAAATATAGTTTTGATTGATTAAATTTTTTTCCAACAGATATAATAATATTTGACTAATGTTTTTTAAATAAGTATAATAAATATAATTAGAATTTAAAATACAGCATTAAATTGACAAAACAAAACACAAAATGTCGGGCGAACATACTTGAATTATAGTATTATATAAACAGACAAGGAGATGGTTTGATGGATTGGATTTCTAGTATGCAGCAGGCTATTGGCTATATTGAGGATAATATAACTGAAGACCTAAAGATTGAGGACATTGCAAATCAGGCATATGTTTCAAGCTTTTATTTTCAAAAAGCATTTAGTATTTTATGCGGTTTCACAGTTGGTGAATATATTAGGCGCCGCAGACTTTCGCTTGCCGGCAGTGAGCTTTTGGCTACTGATATAAAAGTTATTGATGTCGCTATAAAATACGGATATGACTCACCTGACAGCTTTGCAAAAGCATTCAATCGTTTTCATGGAATAACTCCTTCGTCGGCTAAAAAGGAAGGGGCAATGCTAAAGTCATTTGCTCCGCTAAAAATTAAGTTTACTTTGGAAGGCGGTAATATTATGGATTACAGAATTGAAGAAAAATCAGAATTTACAGTAATGGGTACATCAAAAATATTTGACTCAGAAACATCATCCGAAGAAATTCCTAAATATTGGACCGAGCATTATAACAGCAGTAAATGTGAGCTTGTTTGCGGTGAATACGGAATCTGCATTGATGAGCTATCAGAGGAAATCAAGAAGAAACAAGCTCCTTCTGAAACTAGCTTTGAATATATCATTGCCGATAATTATAATCCACAAAAAGAAATTCCACAAGGGTTCGTTACCAGAACAATCCCTGCACACACTTGGGCAGTGTTCCCATGCAGAGGACCTATGCCTAGTGCTTTACAGGAAGTCAACACAAAAATCTATTCTGAATGGCTGCCAAACTGCAAGGAATATGAAATCGCTGGTGCATACAATGTCGAAATGTATACTGATTGCAGTCAATACGAAGACGGAAATCAGAATCCTAATTACTACAGCGAAATTTGGATTCCTATTAAGAAGAAATAACATTTAAAAACAACATAACAATTCAAAACGAAGTTATCCTTTATGCATAATTTGCAATAGAAGATAACTTCGTTTTTATTTTCCATTTTAGAGAGGTAATTTAAAATGGCACGATATAAGCTTGATTTAAATATATCTTTTTACATTCGTATTTAGCTTACAGCACTTATCAGTTTTTGACTCTGCTAAACAAATGAAATGCAAACCAAGTGTATCGGTTTCACACTCCATTTCAATTTCTGAAACTGAATGCGGCGGCAAAATATGACAAGTGTAACTGTCGTTCAAATCAATTTCCAGTCCGACAAGAACATCGCAATCTTTTCTTGCTAAAGCAACAAGCTCTAGTTTGTTTTTACAGCAGACAGCTCTAATACTAAACAGGTTATATCTATACCCCAAACACTTTTTTTCTAAAAAAGCACCGTCTTTTGTATAAGATGCTATATATGAGCGATTGTCATTTTCATAAGCCACAAATACAAAGTTTTTATATGTGCAAACCGCTCTGTATTCATTGTCAGCAGGGGCACAAAGCCAAACGCCCAAACAATCACCATTGCAATTGTAACGCACTATATTTCTATCCGTAACAACATATATAATCAAGTTTTTACAATCAAAGTATATGTCTTGTATACAGCTGTCTGAACACGGAAAGCATATATTAAGCATATCTATTTCACAAAAATCCTTATCAAGTATAAAAATAGTATTATGATGCTGCGGCGAAATCGCGTAGTATATCTTATTCTTTTCGTTCCATGCTAATTTGCTGTATGACCGCTGTACATCAAACTGCTTGCAGTGTTCTTTTTTATTAACAGCATAAATACTTGGATAAGCATAATATGAAAGATAATAAGTACAGTCTACTTGAGTAAGACTTGATAAATAACTGCTGTCATAAGCATTACATGGCAAATAATATTCATCTAAAATTCTAATTACAGTCCCTCCTTCACAAAAAGCTAGCAGAGTGGTAACTTTTCTATATTTAAAAATCTCTTCGAATATAACTTTCATTTTAACTAATAAAACAAAAGTGTAAAGAACGATTATTTACTTTACTTTATATATTATGCCAGCAATGAAAATACGTTACTAATCTAGATATCTTTATCACATTTTTATGCACAAATAAAAAAACAGATAGTATTTCGCAAATTTTGAAATCTACCTGCCTTATTATTTTATCTATTCATATAGCGATCTGTAAATTGAAACAACATCTTCCCTTGTCACATTTTTTAATGTGTTTGCTGGACTTCCGCTTGCAATAGCATCATCTGTCATCTTATCAATAGAATTGTAAAAAACATCTTTGTCTACTCCAAACTGTGCAAGCGTAGGAATTTTACACTGCCTGCATAAATCTCCAACAGCATTTATAAATGCCTCAGCTGCAATCTCGTCATTATCATAAGGACTAACTGCACCGATTGCTCTTGCCAGCTCGGCAAACTTGTCAATTGCTCCGTCATACGCAAAACTCAAACATTTTTCAAGCAAAATAGCATTTGACATTCCGTGCGGACAATGAAATAACGCTCCAATTGGTCGGCTCATACCGTGAACTATTGTAACAGAACCATTGTTTATTGCTATTCCTGCCTCCAATGCTGCAATAGCCATTTGATCTCTCGCCTGCTTATTTGTGCCGTCTGCAAAAGCTGTTGGAAGATATTTAAAAATACGCTTAACTGCCGCAATTGAAACGGAATCAGTAAGTGGCTGTGCAAGTCTTGAAGTATAGCATTCAATTGCATGAGTTAAAGCATCAAGACCAGTTGCCGCTGTTACTGTAGATGGTGAACTTTGTGAAAACGCTCCGTCAACTATCGCAATATCTGGTACTAGGCAATCGCCCTTTAATAGCATTTTTATGTTCTTGTGAGAATCTGTTATAATCGTAAACTTTGTAACCTCAGAGCCTGTTCCAGCTGTTGTTGGAATAGCTATCATTTTAGGCATATCGCTTTCAATTAGCTTTCCCATATAATCAGAAATTTCTCCGCCAAGCACTGATAATGCAGCAATTGCTTTCATAGAATCAAGCGGACTTCCCCCACCAATTGCAATTAGAAAATCGCATTTTTCTGCCTTGAATACAGATACACCGCTGTTGATCATTTTATCATCTGGCTCGCCTGTTATACCTGAAAAAACAGCATATTCAATTTTAATCTCATCAAGCAAATCAGTCAGATTTTTAAAACAATCCAGCTTTGACACATGTCCGCCTGTAACTATTAATGCTTTTTTACCGCAGGATTTTATAGTTGATTCAGCAGTTAATAATGCGCCCTCACCAGTAAAAACCTTGTTTGGAATTCTAAACTCTCGTCCCATATCAAATTATCTCCTAATCATTATCAGCTTTCAAAACCGCATTCAGCATTACTGATGCACCTTTTGTGCAATGCTCAACAGTTGAAAATTCTGGTTCACAGTGAGAAAGCCCGTCCTTTGACTGCACAAAAATCATCGTAGTCGGCAGCATATATGACGCAAACTGTGCATCATGTCCCGCTCCAGAATGAATATACTGGTGCTTAATATCAAGCTCTTCAGCTGATTTTTTTACATAGT
>CAZJRQ010000064.1:0-6313 GCA_964548535.1 uncultured Oscillospiraceae bacterium | reverse complement strand
TTACTGGTGATTGTGGTGTTATGTTGCTCGGGGTCCTAGCGCGGACGGCGCGATGTCCTCACGGAAAGTTTACTGGTGATTGTAATATTATATTGCTAGGATTGTAACTTGTAAAAAATCACAAAAACAATAAACTTCGCACACCACAAGTTCACGCCGCTGATTATGGTATAAGCACCTATCACGAGTGAGGACCGAACGATGATGCGACTTTGCGCCGTCCGCGCTAGGACTGAACGATAATGCGAATAGGGTGCAGGAACACGTCCCTGCCTAGAGGAGTAGATAGCCTAAGGCTAGGAGTAGTTTTATGTCTGCGTTTTGTTTGTATAATATGTAAATCAGCATGCCGATTAACGCCTTTTCTTCATCAATTTTTATGCCGGCAATGTTGAAGAGTTCGCCGTTGTCATCACCTGATGAATTAGATTTTCCACCAAGTAAACCACCAAGTAAACCTTGTTCTTTGCCTGAAGAGTCTGCGTTGCCGCCAAGTAAACCGCCTAAAAGTCCTTGAATAGGATTTTTGTTGTTATTTTGTATATTTTGCTGCTGATTATGTTGTGTTCCACCTTGATTTTGTTGGCTGTTATGTTGATTTTGCTGATTATTCTGATTTGTATTATGCTGTCTTGAATTTTGATTGCTGCCGTTACCGCTGACAAAATTTTGAGATCGCTTTTGCATATCACGAACTCTCTGCATGGCCTCTTCTTGCATGGTGGTAAAATCCTTTGAGTTATAATAATCCAAGTAAATCTCCTCCTAAAAGACCACTTTGTTTAAGTACAGGGTAAACTGCAAAAAGCTTGAATATTTTCACTAAGCGGTCGATTTTTAATTGACTTTCTTCCTTTAGCAGAGGTTTTAATGCAAGGAGTAAATCAACATTTTTGTCTGATTTGTTTGCACTTGCCATGATAGTTTGCAATTGCATTATTTTTCCTATATCAAAATTCGGCATTTGTGATGTACCATTTTGATTGCTGTTTGTCCCAGTATTACCGCCTGAGCCGAGCATTCCGCCTAAGCTTGATATTAGCTGAGATAAATCAGGAGTGTCACCACTTTGTCCATTCTGTCCAGACATATTTTGATTTGATTGATTTGGCATGATATTAGGAACTTGATTTCCAGTATTTTGATTACCTTGATTATTTGAACCGAACAACCCGCCTAAGTTTGATAACAGCTGTGAAAATCCAGCATTCTGGTCGTTTTGTGAGGACTGCTCATTATTATTATTGTTATTATTATTTGCTGAAAAAGTTGGAGGGGGCTGCTCATTATCCGATTGTGAAAGCTCATTGCCAAACATTGAAGCAAGCTCTTGAAGCTGTTTCATGCTTTCTTCATCGTTAAGAACATCTTGCAATTTGCTCATTAAATCGTCCATTAAAATACCTCCTCCGTTTTTTCAGATTGTTTTTTACTATTTGTTAAGTTTTTTATAAATTGCCTGTGCCTGAGGTGAGGATAGAATTTTCTCTGCTGTTTTAGGATTTGAAAGTGCCTGTTGTAGCATTGCAGCCTCGTTTGAAGGCATTGAGTTTAGAGCGTTTTGAAATGTACCGTCTTGTAATTGTTTTTGCAAAACATCAGGAGTAGTGTTCAGCTTTTTTGACGCCACGTTTAAAAGTGATTGGAGTGCCTTAGGGTTTAGTTGGTTAAAATTGCTCATAAAAAATTCTCCTTTTTTCTATTGTATTTATAAATATTTATGTTATAATATATAATAATATTCTATAACTAAATTGGTATAGCTTTAATTTTTCATATATAGCTTAGCCAGTGAGAGGGGTTAATGTCTATATGAGGATAGTTGTTTTTTCAGATACACATGGCAATTTTAGCAGTATGAAGAGAGTTTTTGAACGAAATGAAGATGTGAATACATTTATTTTTCTTGGTGACGGCGAGTTGGAACTTGATAAAATTCGCATGTCATATCCTGATAAAAAAATATTAAATGTAGCTGGAAATTGCGATATGGCTTCAATGAGCTTAGAAAATGATATTTTTATAGCAGGTGATGTTAAGATTTTTTTCACTCACGGACATAATATCGGTGTCAAAGTTTCAACAGACAAGCTTTATTATAAAGCGAAGGAAGTCGGCGTAAATATCGCCTTGTTCGGACATACACATTGTCGTTATTACGAATATGCTGACGGTATACATCTGCTTAATCCAGGCAGTGCAGGTCTGCCACGTGACGGAAAGCCTAAAAGCTATGCTTATATTGATATTACAAAAGCAGGTATTGTTTGCAACCATGTGAATTTGTAATGCTAAATTAAGGCGTATATTCTAATATATGTGCGTAAAAGTTTTTTGTGACGTTTTAGCTTGATAAGTTTTATTTAGGAGGGGTTTTGTTGACAAAAAAAGAAAAAGCAATTATGATTTGTGATAGATTAGAGGAAAAATATCCTGATGCCTTATGTTCTCTAGTGTATTCTGCTCCTCATGAACTTATGATTGCAGGAAGACTTTCGGCTCAGTGTACTGATGAACGAGTGAATATTGTGACCAAAGATCTTTTTGCGAAGTATAAAACGATTGTTGATTTTGCAAGTGCTGATGTGCATGATATAGAAGAAATTGTAAGACCATGTGGGCTTTATAAGACAAAGGCAAAGTCGATTGTAGAAATGTGTCAGCAGATTATGACGAATTTTAACGGTGAAATTCCATCAACTTTGGACGAACTTACAACGTTGTCGGGAATTGGACGAAAGACTGCAAACTTGATAATGGGTGATGTTTTTCATAAGCCGGCTATGGTAACTGATACGCATTGTATTAGGATAACTGGACGTTTGGGGCTGACAAAAAATAAAGACCCTAAAAAAGTAGAGCAGGATTTGCTCAAGATTATTCCGCCTGAACGTTCATCAGATTTTTGTCATCGACTAGTGCTGTTCGGACGTGAAATTTGCAAAGCACGTGGTGAAAAATGTGATGAATGTATGCTTGTCGATCTATGTGGTTTTAGCAAAATAAAATAGATATAAAAAAGACTTGATTATCGAAATTTGATAATCAAGTCTTAAATTTTTTATTTAGTTGCTGTTTCTTCTAGCTCTAGCAAGAAGTTGTAAAATTCTCTGGAAAAGAATTATAATACTAAGCATTAGACCATAAGCACAACGCCATTCGTACTTCTTGTTAAGACCATTTTCAACAGTGTAAGAAATCGTGTCAAAATCAACTAGTATAAGCATGCAAGCAAGTCCAACTCCCAAGATTGAGAATATGATACCCATAGGTCCGCTATACATTGAAGACATTGATGTAACAAGCCAGCTGTTTGGAATTATAAGTCTTAACAGCATATAAATTAGTCCGCCGAAAACTGAAACAATTAATGCAGTCATTGTTATTGTTCTAAATTTACTGCCAACCTTTACGATTTGTTTTGTGTAAAGAAAAGCAAGAACAGCAATTGTAAGAACAGTTAAAAGTAAAGCCTGAATAACAATTCCAGCATACTCAGTTGCATAAATATATGCACAAAGAGCAATTGTATAACCTGAACCTACAGCGTAAATACTGCCCGTAACAGGAATAGCCTTTGGTGCAAATGCCGAAATTAATCCGCATATAAAGGTTACAATTAGTGAACCATAAAAGATTGAAACCTCATTTTGAAAAATCACTAATTGATTAGTAACTTCGTCAATAGCGGTGTAATATTCCTTAACAAAATAACTATGCATATATACAAATGCCGCAACGCCAAGGAAAATTAATACTACAAAGTAAGCGACCTTTGCGAAAATACTGGTGTAGCTAGCGGTTTCAACATCGCCGAAAGCATCATCCATCGTGTTCATTTTGTTTATAACAGGATTGCTGCTTTCATTTGAAAAAATAGCCATAAATTTACCTCCTATAAATTATTAAAACTAATTATATACTATAATTGTGCTTTTGTCAAGTTTGATAAAAGTCATATATTAATTAGTATGATTTAACTTGTCTTATATATTCGAAAGTTTTTTGCTCACCGTCTTCTTTTAGCATAACTAAAAGCTTTTCCAAAAAATCAGATGTTTCCGGGTGAATAAATCGTCTGTTTTTTCCGCCGAGAAAATAGTTAAGCGGGTCAGAGTTTTTATAATTATCACCGCGATAAATTTTACCAGCAGCAACTCGGTCACAAAACATTTCTTTAACGTAATTAATAGGCATTTTGACAGGGCTTAGTCTTTTGGTTTTGATATTATAATCAGTCCAGTATTCAAAATGGTGCTTGTTTCTGCCCTTGTGGTGCATCCATGCTTTTGAATAGCCGCAGATTTCACGTTCACTTTCATTAGGAGAACGTGTACCCTGATAATATTTAATTCCAGATAAAAACTCAGTAGGAGTGTATTTGGATAGGTCGTGTTTTAACCCTTGAAAAAATATACCGGCATAAAAGCAGTGCTTTATAACTTGGTGCCTGTGTTTAGTTATCGTATTAAAATGTTTTACTGCTGCGTTCATTAAAATCCGCCTTTCATCATTTAAAACATTATATCACACAAGCTTAAAAAATACAAGAAAAATATATTTTATAAAATCATCACATAGTTTTTATATTAACTGAAAAAATCCTCTGTATAGAAAAAACTATACAAAGGATTTAGATGATTTATAATTTTATATTAGTAAGCAACGCCTTGCCACTTCATAGCGTCAGCAACCTTTAGGAAACCAGCGATATTTGCACCAGCAACCAAGTTGCCCTCAACGCCGAATTCTTTTGAAGCGTTAAATGAGTTATGGAAAATATCAACCATAATTCTCTGTAGCTTAGAATCAACTTCTTCAAAAGTCCATGAAAGTCTTTCGCTGTTCTGTGACATTTCAAGAGCTGATGTAGCAACACCGCCAGCGTTTGCAGCCTTAGCAGGTCCAAACAAAATGCCAGCCTCAAGGAACTTCTCAATAGCTTCAGGAGTTGAAGGCATGTTAGCACCCTCAGCAACAGCAAATACACCATTCTTGATTAGAGCGTCAGCAGACTCTCCGTCAAGCTCGTTCTGTGTAGCACAAGGAAGAGCAATATCACAAGGAATTGTCCAAATACCCTTGCAGCCGTCAGTGTATGTAGCACCTTCAACGCGGTTAACATACTCAGAAATTCTTAGTCTTTCAACTTCCTTAATCTGCTTAACAACCTCAAGGTTAATACCCTTAGGGTCATGAATATATCCAGTTGAATCGCAAAGAGCAACAACCTTACCGCCTAGCTCAGTAGCCTTCTGTGTAGCATAAATAGCAACATTTCCAGCACCTGAAACGACAACAGTCTTGCCTTTAAAGCTTTCGTTCTTCATAGCTTTAATCATTTCAGCAGTGAAGTAGCACAAGCCATATCCAGTAGCCTCTGTTCTAGCAAGTGAACCGCCGTATGAAAGACCCTTACCAGTCAAAACGCCAGTAAATTCATTGCGAAGTCTCTTATACTGACCGTACATAAAGCCGATTTCTCTAGCGCCAACGCCGATATCACCAGCAGGAACGTCAGTATCAGCACCAATATGCTTAGAAAGTTCAGTCATAAAGCTCTGGCAGAATCTCATAATCTCTCCGTCAGATTTACCCTTAGGATCAAAATCAGAACCACCTTTACCGCCGCCGATTGGTAGACCAGTCAAGCTGTTTTTGAAAATCTGCTCAAATCCCAAAAACTTAATAACAGATGCACATACTGATGGGTGGAATCTCAAACCGCCCTTGTATGGTCCAATTGCAGAGTTAAACTGTACTCTATAGCCACGATTAACCTGAACTTTTCCGTTGTCATCAACCCAAGAAACTCTGAACTGAATAACTCTTTCAGGCTCAACAATTCTGTCGATAATGCCAGCTTCAACAATATCAGGTCTTTTCTCAACAACAGGTTCGAAGCTCTCAAGAACTTCCTTTACAGCTTGTAAAAATTCTTTTTCGCCGTTGTTACGCTGCTCAACTTTTTCATAAACTTCACGAAGGTACGCATTTTTGAATTCCATAAAACTACTCCTTATTATTAAATTTAAAATATTTAATTTGGTGCAAAAAATTCGCATTTAAAGAATACTTTTAAATTCAAATCCCCCATTCACACCGATTAATAGTATAACACAGTATCTTTTATTTTGCAAGAGTTTATAATAAAAATTTCAAAAAAATATATTTAATTACCAAAACGGATTTTTTATGGAAAATCCATACAATCGATATTTATATAAGATTTATATAGATAAGTTTGTTTTAGGATTTTATCTTAATAATTGAACATGAAATATTTTGTCGGTGTTCATTCATTTTTAGCTAT
>CAZJRQ010000063.1:0-6590 GCA_964548535.1 uncultured Oscillospiraceae bacterium | reverse complement strand
CGTGATATACTGATACGATTTTTTGTCACCGCCGAGGAAAAGGCGGTCATACAAATGCGAATGGAGCTTGTGGGACTTACCAATATGTCCACCTATCTCCGTAAAATCTCTATGGACGGATATCTGATAAATGTGGATTATACCTATATAAAAGAGATGAACGCAGAGCTTTCCGCTATCGGCAGGAACATTAATCAGATAGCCGCAAGAGCAAATTCCACAGGAATTATTTACGCCGATGATGTTTCGGAAATCAAGAAAAAACAGGAGGAAATATGGCTGTTACAAAAATCCATCCTATCAAATCTACGCTGAAAAAAGCTCTCGACTATATCGTCAATCCCAAGAAAACCCTTGACGGTCTGACGGTTTCGTCATTCGGCTGTTCGCCTGAATTTGCGGATACGGAGTTCTGCTTTACAAAGAAGAAAGCCTGCAAGGAGAACGGCATTCTTGCCTATCATTTGATACAGTCATTCGCTCCCGATGAAACAGATTTTAAGACGGCTCACGAAATCGGCGAGAAGCTATGTGAGAAATTTCTCAAAGGAAAATATGAATATGTCATTAGCACACACATTGACAAAGGGCATATTCACAATCACATTATTTTCAATTCCGTCAATTTCATTGACAATATGAAATACAACAGCACACCGCAGAGCTACTTTTATATCCGCCGCACCAGCGATATTCTTTGCAATGATTTCGGCTTGTCAGTTATTACTCCGAGCAAGGATAAAGGAAAAAGCTATTATGAATACACCGCCGACAGCAATGGCATTTCGTGGAAAACAAAGCTCAGAAGAACGATTGAAGAACAGATATTATATGCTCAGAGCTATGAGGATTTTCTGAAAAGAATGGGAGGTCAGAATTATCGTATCAAAGAGGGCAAATACCTTTCGTTCTGCGGCGAGGAGCAGGAGAAATTCATCCGTTCCAAGACGCTCGGAGAGGATTATTCCGTTGAGGCGTTGAAGCTTCGCATACAGGGACTTTACAAGCCGTACAAGAAAAATATTATCATCGACATTCAGAATAATGTGAAGTGTCAGCAGAGCCGAGGCTACACGCAATGGTGTAAAATCCACAATCTGAAAGCAATGGCGGCAATGCTGAATTTTCTTGCCGAAAACAATATGAGGACACTTTCGGATTTGGACGGTATGGAGCAGAAATTTCTTTCGGAAATGACTGCATCAAGGGATAAGCTCAAGTCTGTTGAGGCTCGTATGAAAGAGCTTGACAGTATTATGAAAAACATTCAGGCTTTCCGAGATAACAAGGAACGCAAGAACGACGCACAGAAAGTATTATACAAGGCGGCACTGAAAGAATTACAGCCGTATATTCACGATAACAAGCTGCCGAGTATGGCTTCTTTGAAAAAGGAATATGACAGGCTCGACGAACAGAAACAGGAACTTAGCATTGATTATTTCACCCGAAAGGACACGCTCAAAGAGTTCAGGGACGTGAAGAAAAATCTTGAAGCGGTTGCTCCAAAGGCTCTTGTCAGAGAACAGCAGAGAAAGCGCAGCGTGGAGTTGGAATAACACAGAAAAAAATCAATATGGAAGGAGGTTCACCTATGGTTGACGAATGGAGTGGTCTTGCTAATTTACTGGCAGAAATAATTGAAAAACACATTTCAGAACTAAATCTTGACGAATTGCCTGACCCTTGCAGAGTTAAAACTGCAAAAACAGAAAATGATAATACACAAAATTCTGTTGACAGAGGACAGGCTGCGTGATATAATATTATCGTGAATCAGTTGTCCAAACTTTTTTCTTGCGATTGCAGGAAGAAAGATACATATAGGTGAGGTATTACTATGAGTGAAAAACGAATACAGGTTTACACATACACAAGAGTATCAACCGCAATGCAGATTGACGGATACTCTCTTGATGCTCAGAAAGCAAGGATGAAAGCCTTTGCGGACTACAATGATTACAAGATTGTGCGTGAATATGAGGACGCAGGAAAGTCAGGTAAATCAATTGAAGGACGCCTTCAATTCAGTCAGATGATGGATAACATTAAGTCGGGGAAAGACGGCATATCTTTTGTTCTTGTATTTAAGCTGTCCCGTTTTGGTAGAAACGCCGCTGATGTTTTGTCAACGTTACAGGTAATGCAGGATTTCGGAGTAAATCTGATTTGTGTTGAGGATGGAATAGACTCATCAAAGGACGCCGGTAAGTTAATGATTTCTGTACTGTCTGCCGTGGCTGAGATAGAACGTGAGAATATACGTGTTCAGACAATGGAAGGACGTATTCAGAAAGCAAGAGAGGGACGTTGGAACGGTGGTTTTGCTCCTTATGGATATAAACTGACAAACGGCGAACTTGAAATTAACGAGGAAGAAGCCGAAGCAATCAGAGTTATTTTCAATCAATATGTAACCACAGACATTGGCGCAAACGGAATATCAAAATATTTAGAAGACCACGGAATTCGTAAAATACAACGGCAGAACGGTAAAAATCCTCTGTTTGACGCACATTTAGTCAGGATTATACTAAAAAATCCTGTTTACTGCGGAAAAATTGCTTATGGACGTAGAAAAACAGAAAAGGTACACGGAACAAGAAACGATTATCATCTTGTTGAACAGGATAATTATTTACTTGTGGACGGCATACACGAACCTATTGTTTCGGAGGATATTTGGCAGTCAGCACAGGTTAAGTTGCTTGCACAGGCGAAGAAGTATGAACACGTCAACATTGGCAAAGATACAAAAACACATCTGCTTTCCGGTATTCTTAAATGTCCTGTATGTGGTGCAGGAATGTACGGTAATAAGAGTATCAAACGTAAAAAAGATGGAACAAAATACAAGGATTTCTATTATTACGGCTGCAAGCATCGTAAAATGGAACGTGGACATAAATGCGATTATAAAAAGCAAATCCGTGAGGAGTTGATTGATGATTCAGTTACAGAAATAATCAAAAAACTTGTGAGCAATGCGAAATTTGCTGACTTAATGCAGGAAAAAATCAATATGCAAGTTGATACTGCCGCTATTGACGAGGAGCTTTCTAACTATGAAAAACAACTCCGACAGACTTATGCGGTCAAATCGAAACTGATTGAAGAAATAGATACACTTGACCCCGATGACAAACATTATGTTCATCGAAAAGCAGACCTTGACGAGCGTCTTTATAGGGTGTATGATAAGATAGAAGAAATTGAAACAAAGTTGATTGCTGCAAGGGCTAAAAAACAAGCAGTAGAAGCGGAAAAATTGACGGGCGATAACATATACAAGGTGCTGATATATTTTGAAAATCTGTACGGTGTAATGCAGGAAACAGAAAAGCGTAAGCTAATAGAATCTCTTATTTCGGAAATACAGCTTTATGAGGAACGCCAGCCTAACGGACAATGGATAAAGTCCATAAAATTCAAGCTTCCGATTATTGAGGAAGATATCAGCTTGTGTTTGGACAACGATAAACAAATTGAGGCGATATGTTTGATGTTACAGAACAGACAATGATAAATTAGAATTTATGGGGGTTAAAATGAAAAGAACATTGTTAATCGGTTTTCGTGGTACATCAGCTCAAGATTTACTTACATATTGTACAATGGAACCGTTGGTTTGCGAAAATAATAAATTAATCTGTGCCGAACAAATTGAAAATGCAGTAAAATCACATGATTACAACCATATTTTCTGTTTTGGGCAACGCCCAAATATAAAGAATAAAATACATATAGAAACACAAGCCCAGATGGAGAATGCAGTCCTGAAAACAGAATTTGACTGTGAAACGCTTATGGAAATTTTTCTTCAAAACAAAATAACCGCAATATTATCTAATAATGCAGGAACATCGTATTGTAATCATATTTATTATAAAGGATTAAATGCAAATAGTGATAAAAGTACGAAGATAGTTTTTATACACATTCCATTCAAAAAAAACATTTCGGATTTCAATCTATTCTGTAAACGCACCATGAAAGCTATTTTGGATTTTACAGAAATGTGAAACTGCACATTAGCATTACAACTTAACACTAACTGTAGACTTTTTGATACCCTAAATATCAATTGAACCATAAAAATCAAAGAGTACAACATCCTAAATGACCTCTCACACGCATGTGGTGTGTTTGGTGTTGATGTCAAGAAAATAAAGATAGTCGTATAAATTTTATTAAGAGGAAGTGTAAAATTGGATAACTGTATATCTCAACTGAATAAAATGAATATTGATTATAAGAACATAACGCAAATAAGAATAAAAGATGGTATTTCGTTATATCGTGTTCAATGCTTGGACTGTTCATACATTCTCAAATATTTTTCATACGAGCCAGACCGTAGAGAAATTATTAATTATGGTATTTTATCTTCATTTAATATACCTATTATGCAGATAATTGCGAAAACAGAGTGTTGTATACTGATGGAAGATATAGAGCAAAGTAATTTTTATCGATTGGGTGTGGATTTGGATTTAAGCAATACAGAGGTTGCAAAAGTAATTGCAAAATGGTATAAGCAATTGCACAAAAACGGCAAAGAATATATTGCAAACGGTAAACACAAGCTTTATGATGAAAGTGATATAATAACTCGTGATAATCTTGAATTTATAAAAGCAAAAACATCAACCGGTCAAAATCCGGTATGGGCTGAGCTGGACGAGAATTTTGATTCAATAATTTCAGCTATTAACAATGCAGAAAAAACCCTTACATACAACGACTTTTATTATACGAACTTAATTGTCGCAAAAGATGTATCTTCTGCATTCATGTTTGATTATAATTTACTTGGACAGGGATATGCTTATGCCGATATAAGAAATGTATGTTCATCATTAAGTCCTATCGCAAAGAAAGCATTTTTAAGTGAGTATGGTTATTTTGACAAGACAGAACAAAGTATTGATGATGTAGCTTCTGTATTAACTACACTTTATTTTGCATGTAAGAAAGAAAAGTTTCCAACGTGGGCAAATCAGAGTTTAATGGAACTGCAAAATGGCTTATTTGAAAAAATAAGAATACTTATTAACAGTCCATTGAATGGAGATATGTAGAATATTGCTTTAAAATCTATTCTGTCAGCACGACCCACACAATTGACAGCAATTTCATAGCTCTTCGTCAGAAGAGCTTGCTCACACGCATGTGGAGAGTGTGGTGTTGATGACAAAATTCTAAGGTAATAGTTATTATAATATTGGGAGGCAAATAAAATGGTATTAGGATTAAAATGCGGTGTAACAGTACTTGTCGATCATGATCCCGAATGGGAAATTAATGCTGCTGAAACTATAAAACGACTTTGGAATATTTTAGGTTCGGCGGCAAAAGATATACAGCACATCGGTAGTTCTTCAATACATCATATTAAAGCTAAACCGGTTATAGACATCGCAATATCTGCGTGGAATTTTGAGGATGTATTGATGCTGCAACCCAATTTAGAAAAAGCAGGGTTTATTTTTTGTGGTTATGAGGGAAAAGAAGAAAGACAACCGGTTTTTCAGTGCGGCGAATATATAGCAAAGGAAAAAAAGATGCATATATTGACCCATTACATCCATATTGTTATAGCAGACAGCCAACAATGGTATAATTACATAAATTTCCGTGATTATATGAATACTTTTCCCGCCGTCGCATTAGAATATGAGGTGTTAAAACTGCAGCTAGCAAAAAAAAATAAATACGATTATAACAGCTACAACCAATGTAAGCGAAATTATATTGCAGAGATAATAAAAACAGCCAACCATTGGGATAATTTAAGACGAAATCCTGACTAAAACCGACTTAATTATTGGCTGTCGAAAACATTTTTTACATCAATTCCATCCACTCGACCTGCTAAGCGATTTTATGTAATCCATTTTATCAACTCGACCCATAAAAATCAAAGTGTACAACATCAAAATTTTCGCCTCACCGCATGTCGAGACGGTGGTATTGATGTAAAGGAAAAGACAATAGAGTAGTGAAGAAAATTTATATTTTATGCAGGAGGGAATATGAAAAATTATACCCAGGTTTATGTGAAAAATGATGCCGAAACTGCTTATGCACACTGTGAATTATCCGTAAATGGTGAAGGTTTTTAGCATTAAGCAAAGCATCAAATCCTTGTGACATCAGCATAGTTCATAAGATGAAATGGGAAACAATGACTTTTAATGTTTTTGAGATGGGAAGCGAAGAATTGATTTGTAACGCCTTTAATATTTTGAGCAATGGCAGTGTTATTATTAATCCAATTCATGAAGTTCCGTGGAGCAAATGTTGTGCAACTGTTATTGATAAATTTGGAGTGTGTTAGTGGATTGCAATTTAATAAACAAAGTAAGCATTTTCTGCAGTTGCTCATGACATCTAATTTATCAACACAGCTTGACATAATTTCCCATGTCGTAAATTCTATCCACTTTAGCCACTAATACAACATCAAATTCATAGTCTCTCCGCAAGTTAAGTTTTTGATATCAGCAACCAAAATAAAAATAATTTAATATGCAATGAAATGAATTAATGATAATGTGATGAGATATCCCGATCAGACAAAGGTAAGC
>CAZJRQ010000062.1:0-6718 GCA_964548535.1 uncultured Oscillospiraceae bacterium | reverse complement strand
ATATTCTCTTGGCATAAAAATTCCTCCTATGATATTTATTATACCATAGGAGGTGATTTTTTTCTATGTCCGTTTTTACTGGACTTGTGCATATTGAAATCAGGGGTGCTACTATATGAAAATAATTGTTTTATATCTTAACATCTAGACAAATCTTAGTTTTTATGATATTATTAACTTAACACATTGATTAGTTTAAAATTCATCAGAAAGGCAATTGAAGATATGATAATAAGAGAAATTCAAAAAGATGACTTGACTGCTCTGCTTAATTTATACACACAACTTCACGATAATGAAATTCCTGAATTTGACGGCAAACTTGAAAACCTCTGGAACCAAATATTAAGTGATACTAATCATCATATTATTGTTGGGGTTGAGGATGACAAAATTTTGTCATCATGCGTAATTGTAATTGTTGCGAATTTGACACACAATCAACGACCTTATGCTCTTATTGAAAATGTTATTACTGATGAAAAATATCGTGGTAATGGCTATGCAACAAGTTTATTAAACTTTGCTAAGGACATAGCTATCAAAGAAAACTGCTATAAAATTATGCTGCTGACAGGCTCTAAAAAAGAAAGCACCTTAAAATTTTATGAAAAAGCAGGATTTAATAAAAACGATAAAACAGCATTCATTCAATGGCTTTAATTACATAAAAAGTGCGTTTTCACTCTATAATTTGACAACACTTCTTTCGCGTGATATAATATTAATGGTTAAATAATTTTAAAGGAGTTAGTTAAATGAATAAGAAAATTGCTGTTATTAAAGGCGACGGAATCGGTCCTGAAATTGTTACTGAGGCTATGAAAGTTCTTGACAAAGTTGCTGACGTTTACAATCATAAATTTGAGTATGAGCAGCTGCTAATGGGCGGTGCTTCTATAGATGTTAATGGTGTTCCGCTAACTGACGAAACTATAAATTCTTGCAAGGCATCAGACGCTGTTTTAATGGGTTCTATCGGCGGTGATACTACAACTTCACCTTGGTACAAGCTACCTGCTAATCTTCGTCCTGAGGCTGGACTTTTAAGCATCAGAAAAGCTTTAAATCTTTTTGCTAATCTTCGTCCATGCGTACTTTATTCTCAGCTTTCTTCTGCTTGTCCTCTTAAAGAAGAAATCAGTGCTAAGGGGTTTGATATGCTTATCGTTCGTGAGCTAACAGGCGGACTTTATTTCGGCGAAAGAAAAACTGAAGAAATTGACGGCGTTATGACCGCAATTGACACTCTTTCTTACAACGAAAACGAAGTTAGAAGAATTGCTGTCAACGCTTTTGAAGTTGCTATGAAACGTGGTAAGAAGGTAACCAGTGTTGACAAGGCAAACGTTCTTGACTCTTCACGCTTGTGGAGAAAAGTTGTTATCGAAGTTGCAAAGGATTATCCTGAAGTTACACTTGAGCATATGCTAGTTGACAACGCCGCAATGCAGCTTGTTAAAGACCCCGCTCAGTTTGATGTTATGGTTACTGAAAATATGTTTGGTGACATTCTTTCTGACGAGGCGTCAATGATTACTGGTTCAATCGGAATGCTTCCTTCTGCAAGCATGAACGAAACTAAGTTTGGTCTTTACGAGCCAAGCGGCGGTTCTGCTCCTGACATTGCTGGACAAGATAAAGCTAACCCAATTGCAACAATTCTTTCAGCAGCAATGATGCTTAGATTCTCTTTTGATATGCCTGCTGAGGCTGAGGCGATTGAAAATGCTGTAAACAAGGTTCTTGATACTTATCGCACTGGTGATATCATGGCTGACGGTCTAACTCTTGTTGGATGCAGTGAGATGGGAACTCAAATTGCTAATGCAATTTCAAAATAATCATAAACAAAAATCAATGCACATCTTAGAATTAATTTTCTAAAATGTGCATTTTATTTTTAATACGCAAATAAAGCCGACTATCATAAAATAGCCAGCTTTATAAACATTATTTGATTTTGAAAACTAAAATTCAAGCACCATGTCATACCACACTGCACCGCCATGAACGGATTTCGATACGCCTTCATTTTTATATCCAAACGAACTATAAAAATCTATAAGATGTTCCTCGCAAGTAAGAGTACAGCCCTTTCTGCCATGCTTTTTCGCTTGTGAAATTAATTGATTCATAAGCTCTTTAGCATAGCCTTTGTGCCTATATTCATTTTGTACATCAAGACCAAACACACTTTGCCAATCACCGTTTTCATCGTGCAAATTAATATCATCAAACAATTCATCAGTGATATGTCGCTGATTTATAACCATGCCATTGATGAATCCAATTATTTCGCCACCTGCATTTTCATATACCAAAAAGCTCTGACTAAAAGTTTCAAGTCGTTCAATTATTGACTTTCCACTTGCCGCCTCTTCTTTTGGAAAACACTCTGACTCAATTTCGACAATTCTTTTTGCATCTGATTTTTTAGCTAATCGTATCATATTCAGCACCTTTTTTAATTTTATTTTGCTTGATATCTAGTTTTCTTTTTTGAGCAATCCGTCATCCATCTGATAGAAAATATAATTTCCTTCGCGAAATTTTTCGTCATGCGTTGTAATTAAAACAGCATGATTTTTATCACAGTAGTCAATCAACACTTTTCTAATTATGTCCCTGTTTCCCAAGTCAAGATTGCAAGTTGGCTCATCTACAATTAATATTTCTGGCTCTTGCAAAAGCGTTCTAGCTAGGCTTACCCTCCTGTACTCACCACCTGAGATTTGCCGTGGATATGACCTGCTGATTTTTTCAAGACTTAGCGTTTTCATGATTTTTTCTAGCTGCTCATTTGAGTACGTTTTTTTGTATAGATTGCTAACCAAGACTATGTTTTCATATACTGTTATGTGCGGTAAAAGTGTCATCCCCTGCATAACATAACCTATAGCCTCACGCCTAAACTGCTCTCTTTTATTCTCTGGAATGTTATAAATATTCGTTTCATCATATAAAACCTCTCCTTGCTCTGGAGAAAGCATTCCTGTCAAAACATTCAAAAGCGTAGTCTTTCCTGCTCCTGACGACCCGAAAACACAGTGAAATTCACCGCCATTTATTTGAAGATAAGCTTTATCAACAACTGTCCTCTCAGCTTGCTCGGTTTTATATATCTTAGAAATTTCATTGGCAACAATCTTCATCAAACGTCACCTCCGTTTACAAGATGTGCAGGCTGAATTTTCTTAATCTTGGTGATAATAAATGCCGATGAAATCAATACTATCGCGAAATTTAGGAGTATCGTAATCAATGCGAATACCAAAACATCTGTCACTTTTAAGCTTTGATATGACAGTTGTAAAAATGTTCTGATTTGATATTTAAACGGAAACACTATCAAGCCAGCTAGAAAAATTCCGACAGCCGATGAAATCAAAACAGTAACCGAACTTTCGATAATCAGTATTTGTATAATTTTGACCTTTGATATGCCGATAGACAGCATACTACCAAATTCTATTTTACGCATATAAAACGTATTTGTCAAGATTGCAAACAGCGAAACGCCTGCTATTAAAAATAAAATTATGTCCAAAATAACACTGAACAAACGAAAAGCCGATAGGCTATTTACCATATTCTTCATCAAGGAATCTGTTGTATATGCTGTCAACGGCGCACCAGGATATTCTTTATTAATTGACTTTATCACATCACTGGGATCTTTTTCATCGCTAACCTTTATCATTATAGCAGACATAACGTCGTCCTTATCTGAAAAACTTAGATAATTTTTATAGATAGGGTTTGCTGCAATTTCTTTTGCCGCAACAATTGATATAAATGCGCTATAATCATATCCCATTCCACTTTCTTCTAGCACGCCAGCCACTTTGAATTTTTTCCCATAGTATTTCACCGTATCGCCCTTTGAAACGCCAACGCTAGAACCGATTATTACCTCATCATCACCTACATCATCAATGTTCATATCATACAACCATGCTTTTACCGCAAAATCAGACTTTGGTTGTATAGCAACAAGCTGTATTGCATTATCACAGCAGGGTGAATCTGTCATGGTAGCAATATAAAGCTGTCCTGAAATCTCCTCTACACCGTCAACTTTTTCAAGCTTATCTTTCCAGCTAGCATCAAATGCAATTGTACAAGGTTTTCCTTGAAAAAGTGATTCTTTTAGTACCTCAGCATAAGAATCTGGTACAACTATTATGTCTGCACCTATTCTCAGCTTTGTGACTGATATACCATTTTCTATACTTTTACAAATAATATTTCCGACGAAAACACTAATTGATATAAGTATTGTCACGACTGCAAGAACTCCATAGCATAGCCTTTGACGAAAAACATTGTTTGTTGCTAAAGAGGCAATATTAAGTACCTTGTGATTGTTCATTCTTACTTACCTTAATCTGATAAATAATGTTGACAATGGAAATCAGTAATAAAATTCCTGTTGAAACATATAAGCTAGGGAAAGTTTTAGTGTTGCAAGACATCGTCAAATCTCCGCAGCCCTTTATAAGGACACCAATAATCAAAATAACAGAAACTCCGCTTACCGTTTGGACGATAGACAGAAACAAACGCTCTCTAGCTGTTTTACTGAAAAGATACAGTACTGCAATAGTTAGTATAATAAGTGAAATTGCAAAAACTGCCTGTGTGCTCTTACCGCAAGGCCCTTTGCCCATTGCACCGCCACATGGCTGAAATGCAGTTCTTGGACCAATAATGTTAAATAATCCGACGATCAAAAATGCTATGCCCAATGTCAATTTGTTTTTCATTATAATTCTCTCCTAAATTCATTTTTACTAATCAACCTCTGTGAACGCTCCTTTTTCAACATCATAAGTAATAGAATCTGAAATGTTGTCAAGGTGAGTATATGCCTTGTCTGTAAACTCTTTCAAATCTAGTGATTTATCAATTTCACCAATCTCTTGAAGCTCAACAAATGACTCCTCAAAGGTTTTTCGTCCAAGTGATATTGACGGTGTATAGTCAAGCGATGCTAGTATTTCAGCATTTTTCTCAGCATCTCCTGTAATATATCCATTGTCAACCTGAAGTTTAGCTGCCTCTTTTGGATCAGCCTGAATAAATGCAGCCGCTTTTTGCATTGCCTTTGTGTATGCTACAGCACCCTCAGGATTGTTCTTGATTAAATCGTTTGAAACATATGCCTGGCAGCAATATTCTTTTACGAATTTATCGTCAACTCCAGTATCTAAAATTTTATTAAAGTTATACTGTTGCTCTGCTGTTGTTGCAACAGGATCATGAAGTCCAACTGCATCAACTGCACCATTATCAAGAGAAACTGGAAGGTCAGTCATTGCATAAGCAACAATTTCAACATCTGGATTTGCACCATCAAAATTGAATCCCAAATCAGCCAATTTTCTCTTTAAATTAACTACACTGGAATCGCTTAGTGATGGAACACCAATTGTCTTGCCTTTCAAATCCTCTAGTTTCTTTATGTCAGAATCAGCCTTCACATAGAATTTCGTACAGCCTGTGTGTAAACCAGTTGTAAAAGTTACTGCTAAGCCGTTAGAAATTGGTTGCATTAAACTACCTGTCAAGCCATATGCCGCATCGATATTTCCAGCTGTTAGAAGATCGACTGCCTGACTTGTTTCAGCATTTACAAGCTCATATTCAAGGCCTGCTTTCTCAAATTCCTCATCAAAATATCCGTTTATAACTGCGATATGTACAGGTGACAAGCACAAACTTTCTTTTGCTAACAAGATTTTTACCTTGTCAGCATTGCTTTTGCCTTTACTCATATCATCGGAACTTTGATTTTCTGCACTCGAACAAGCGGAAAATGACACCACCGCAATTACAAAAGACAATAACAGGCATAGCGTTTTCTTCGCATTAAATCTTCTTTTCATATTCTTTCACTCCTTTTAAATTTACAAATAATAGTCTGGCTCTTTAACTTCACCTGCATAGTTTAGAATTTTCAAGATTTTAGTTCTATATTCTAAAAATTCATCTTGACTTCTTGCCCTTGGGCGTCTAAGCGGTATTTCAATAATCTCTTCAACCTTTGCCGGACGCGGAGTCATGACTATTATTTTATCAGATAAATAAATCGCCTCATCTACATCGTGAGTTACCATAATCATTGTTGTCTTCTGCTCTTTCCAAACTCTCAAAAGCTCTTTTTGCATATTCATTCTTGTAAAAGCGTCAAGTGCTCCAAGCGGCTCATCAAGCAGCAATATTTTAGGGTGACCAACTAACGCTCTTGCCAATGAAACACGCTGGCTCATACCTCCTGAAAGCTGATGCGGAAACGATTTGCTAAAATCCTCAAGACCCATAAGCTTTATTATATCTTTTACTTCTTCCTTTTTATCTTTATAAACTCCCCTAGCTTTTAATCCAAATGCAATGTTGTTTTTTACGTTAAGCCACTTAAAAAGTGTTGGCTGCTGAAACACAAACCCACGCTCATAACCTGGTTTTTTAATCTCTTCACCATCAAGATATATTACCCCTTCGTCAGGAAGATTCAGTCCTGCAATTGCTCTTAGCAAAGTTGATTTGCCACAGCCCGACGGGCCGATCAGTGATACAAAACTTCCTGCTTCAATATTCAGGTTTACACCCTTTAAGGCGGTTATTTTTGCTCCGTCTTGATTTGTAAATGTCTTGCCTACATTTTCAATTCGAATTTCACCTACCACTTAATTACCCCCTTCTGCCATGTTAA
>CAZJRQ010000061.1:1835-6757 GCA_964548535.1 uncultured Oscillospiraceae bacterium | reverse complement strand
ATCGCGCCGTCCGCGCTAGGACAATGAGAATTAGGTGGCTCTGTTTGTTTTTATAAAATTTTGTTATGCGAATTGTGCATTTGTACCGTAAAAATGTAGGATAATATGTGTAAAATTCTGATTTTTTGCAAGTTAGACAAAAACAACTTGCAAAACCAGAAAACTAGGTATATAATATTAAAGAACTAGGTATAATACTTGTTTTAAATATAATTTATTTGTGGTATGGAGGAATTTAATGATGTTGCTATCGGATATGAGCAAAGAAGAGCTTGCGGTCTTTAGAGAGTCTGCACAAAAAGAGTATGACGGTTATAAGGAAAAGGGTTTGGCTTTGAATATGGCAAGAGGAAAGCCAGCCGCTACTCAGCTTGATTTGTCTATGGAGATGCTTTCAGCAGTAACTTCTGTTGAAGATTGTAAAGCAGCTGACGGTACTGATTGCAGAAACTACGGTGGTCTTGATGGTATCGCTGACGTAAAAAGCTTGTTTTCAAAAATGCTAGGTGTTGATAATAGCGAGCTAATCGTTGGAGGAAATTCAAGCCTTAACTTGATGTATGATACAATTTCAAAGGCAATGATTTTCGGTGTTGACGGCGAGCAAAAACCTTGGATGAGCAGTGGCAAAATCAAGTGGCTTTGCCCAGCTCCAGGCTATGACAGACACTTTGCTATCTGTGAAAGCTTTGGAATTGAAATGATTACTGTTCCAATGAATGATGACGGCCCTGATATGGACGTAATCGAAAAGCTTGTTTCTGAGGATGATTCTATTAAGGGTGTTTGGTGTGTGCCAATGTATTCAAACCCAACTGGAATCACTTTCTCTGATGAGGTTGTAAAGCGTTTTGCAAACCTAAAGCCTAAGGCTGGGGACTTCAGAATTTTTTGGGATAATGCTTATTGTGTGCACCACCTAACAGAAACTCCTGACCAGCTTTTGAACATTATCGACGAGTGTAAAAAAGCAGGCAATGATGATATGGCATATGTTTTTGCGTCAACTTCAAAGGTAACATTTGCTGGTGCTGGAATCGCAGTAATGGCATCTTCTAAGAAGAATATTGATTATGCTAAAAAGCTTATGAATGTCCAGACTATTGGATATGATAAAATCAATCAGCTTCGTCATGCTAAGTTTTTTGGTGACTATGACGGGCTAGTAGACCAGATGAAGAAACATAGTGCGTTAATTGCTCCGAAATTTGAAGTTGTTATTGACGCCCTTGAAAGTGAGATTAAACCGCTGGGAATCGGTAGCTGGCATAAGCCAAACGGCGGATATTTTATCAGCTTTGATACAGTAGACGGCTGTGCTAAAACTGTAGTAAAGCTTTGTGCTGACGCTGGAATGGAGCTAACCCCTGCTGGCGCTACTTATCCTTATGGAAAAGACCCTAAGGACTGCAATATTCGTATTGCCCCAACTTTCCCACCAGTTGATGAGCTAAAAGATGCAATGCAGGTTTTTGTATGTGCAGTGAAGCTAGCAACAGCTGATAAACTTCTTTCGGAAAAGTAATTTAATAAATGATAATAAAAAAATCGGTAGTTTGTGAATGCAAAACTGCCGATTTTTGGTTTTAATTAAGGAAATTTAAAAAGTTATAATAAAAAATAAGAAATTTCGGTTTTGCTATTGCAATTTGTCTGAAAATTTGTTATGATAATAAATGATGTTTATTCTGTCCTAATGATGTTAATATATTAGGATATAAGATATATTTAAATAATTATCGGAGGGTTATATCATGCCAACTAAGTATGTATTTGTCACTGGCGGCGTCGTTTCAGGACTAGGAAAGGGAATTACGGCGGCTTCACTCGGACGTCTTTTAAAAGCAAGAGGCTACAGTGTAACTATTCAAAAATTCGATCCTTATATCAATGTCGATCCAGGTACAATGTCACCTTATCAGCATGGTGAGGTTTTTGTAACTGACGACGGTGCAGAAACAGACCTTGACCTTGGTCACTATGAGCGTTTTATTGATGAGAATTTGTCTATAAATTCAAACATAACAACAGGTAAAATTTATTGGAACGTTCTTAATAAGGAAAGACGCGGCGACTATCTAGGAGGTACAGTTCAGGTAGTTCCTCATATTACAAATGAAATTAAGGACAAGCTTTATAAGGTTGGTAAGGATTCTAATACCGACGTTGTAATCACTGAAATCGGCGGAACTGTTGGTGATATCGAGTCTACTCCGTTTTTAGAGGCTATCAGACAAGCTTATACTGAGCTTGGTCGTGATAATGCAATGTTTATCCATGTTTGTCTCATTCCATATATTTCCGGTTCCAAGGAGCTTAAATCAAAGCCAACTCAGCATTCAGTAAAAGAATTGCTTTCTATGGGAATTCAGCCTAATGTTTTGGTTCTTCGTTCTGAAATGGAAGTTCCTGATGATATGAAAAATAAAATCAGCTTGTTCTGTAATGTCCGCCCAGAGGATGTTATCGAGAACCTAACAGCACCTTCACTTTATGAAGTTCCGCTTTGGCTTGAGGAAGAGGGACTTGCTGATGTAGTTTGTCATCACCTAAAGCTTGAAGACCGTAAGCCAGACTTAGAAGACTGGAAACAAATGATTACTAGAGTTAAGAGCTGTGATAAAAAGGTTACTATCGGATTGGTTGGTAAGTATGTAGAGCTTGAGGATGCTTATTTGTCAGTGGCAGAAGCACTTCGTCATGGTGGATTTGAAAATAGTACTGAGGTTGATATAAAGTGGATTCAGTCAGAGGGAATTACAGCTGATACAGTAGCTAAGGAGCTTGAGGGTGTTGACGGTGTTATCGTTCCTGGTGGTTTTGGCGACAGAGGAATTGAGGGCATGATTGAAGCTATCAAATACGCTAGAGAAAACAAAATTCCAATGTTCGGCATTTGTCTAGGAATGCAGTTGTCTGTTATTGAGTATGCAAGAAATGTAGCAGGACTTGAGGACGCAAATTCAAGCGAGTTTGGTGAAACGCCATATCCTGTAATTGATATTATGAATGATCAAAAGGATATTACTGATAAGGGCGGCACAATGCGACTAGGACTTTACCCATGTAAGCTTACAGAGGGTTCAAGATGTGCAAGTATATATAATGAAAAACTTATTTATGACCGTCATCGTCATAGATGGGAATTTAATAATGAGTTTAGAAAAGTTTTAACTGAAAAGGGGCTTGTTATTGCAGGTTTATCACCTGATGAAAAGCTTGTTGAAATTGTTGAATTACCTGAAGAAGTACACCCATGGTTTGTAGCAGTTCAGTTCCACCCAGAGTTCAAATCACGTCCAAACCATGCACAGCTGTTGTTTAAAGATTTTATTCGTGCATCAGTTGAATATAATAAAAAGTAAATATAATTATAACTAAGAGGAGAATGCAAATTTTTTGTGTTCTTCTTTTTATTTGTATTTGACTATAAGACAATGTGATTTCATATGAATATAATGTAAATTTTAAGTTAATTGGTATTGGATATTATATGATGTTCACATTGAGTTGGCTAAAGTGCTGAAAACTAATAAATAGAATAAGGTATATATAGACAATATACACATTTGGTAATTGATTTAACATTAATTAATTTTTAGCCATATTATTGACAAATAATAGGGCGTAATGTATACTATATTTATATTATTATGTAATATTTACTTGTGTGTAAAAATCGAATAAGAATATGGAGAAAGAGGTTAGAATTTATGAATAGAAGAATATTAGCGGGTATAACTGCTGCAGCGTTGACGGCATCGATAACTACGGCAATGCTTGTTAATGCAGCAGATACTTATGGAAAAGCATATGAAATTGGAAACATTTTATCAGATTATCAGTATTTTATTGAGGAAGATATGACTTTGAATAACCATAACGTTGGTGCTTTAGCGGCTGGCGGAGCTTCAAATATTGAACACTTTGGCGAGGGTGCAGTAGCTTATTCTTATTTTGAAAATCTTGAAACTACTGGTGAATATGCTCAAAGTAGTTGGGTTAATGATGATGACTTAAAAAAATCTGAGGTTTATTATAATGAATGCTCAGTTGATTGGGACGTAGCTGGTGGACCAACTCAAAGCAGATTTGTGAAGAAAGCAGGTTTTGTTGATTTTTCTGATGCTTTTTCAAGTATTAAAGCAGAATCAAATAGTTTAAAAGAAAGTGCAGGATATACGCTGACTGCTGCTGATGTAACCACTTATAACGCAGGAGAGATATATAGTGGGCATCCTGGTATGGTTGTTTTAGAAGTTAATTTAACTAAATCTGATAACAAAAGCTTTGTAATTCCTTATTCACTTTTTGATAGTGAAAGCATTAACAGAATAGATTTTACTGGTGTTGATGATTTTGAGGATTTAGCAACTGGCGGATATACAATTTCTATTGCTAATGTTGGTGATAATGAGCTTATTTTTGAGTCTGGATATATTGATTCAAATGGTTCATATGGTGATATTATATCTGACCCAAATCAAACCTGTATTGGTTTGTCACTTAATGGTGGAAATAATTTAAATGATGGAAATCTAAATGGTGCGTTTAAGGGGTTTGACGAGGAACACAACGGACAAATTTATCTGGAAGGTATGAATTTGCTATTCAATTTGCCTGATGCTACAGGTGATATTAATTTGAATTATATGTCTGGTCATTTTGTTGCACCAAATGCTGACTTAGTAATTGGTAATGGAAATAATCGTGGCAATTTTGAGGGCGGAGTAATCGCTAAATCAGTAGTTTCTTATGCGGAAGGACATTTCTTCCCATATCTAAGCCCAACATCTGCACCAATCGAGGACGATTCTTCATCTCAAAACGAATCATCAAGTGCACCAGATTCAAGCATAGCAGAGGGAGATTCATCAAGTGCACCAGATTCAAGCATAGCAGAGGAAGATTCATCAAGTGCA
>CAZJRQ010000061.1:0-1735 GCA_964548535.1 uncultured Oscillospiraceae bacterium | reverse complement strand
CCAGATGATTCAAGCATAGCAGAGGAAGATTCATCAAGTGCACCAGATTCAAGCAATAACAGTTCAAACTCTTCTGAAGTAAATTCAGATGCATCTGATGTTATGGGTGATAATGACAGCAGTGGTGACTCAACATCAACTGGAACATCAACTGGAACATCAAGTAATTCTTCAAATACAAGTTCAACAGGAACTTCAAATAATGACAAAAACCCTGCTACAGGTGCAGCATCAGCACTAGCAGCTACTTTGTTATTGGCAACAGGAGCAGTAGTAGTAGTGAGAAAAAAGAAGTAATCTAATAAGATAAATAAGAAACAACATTCGTAATTCGGATGTTGTTTTTTGTTACAAAAATTAACGAATATCACAAAAAATACTCAACTTATTTGTGCAAAACAACTAATGTATTATAATTATTAAAATATGAGACAAATTTATCTTTGAGGTAGCAACATTGTGTTAATAAATATATATATAACTATAAAATAGTCCAATAAATGGTGATGTTTTTACGTTAATTTAATTTGACTTTCACACTAAAATCGTATATAATTAAATTATATTATTATTATGTTGAAAAATGTATTATAAAGTCGAAATTATAATACAAATAAGTTAATTGTAATGCACTATGTGTGTTACAAAGTTAAGCGAAAAGGTAGGGATTATATGAAAAATAAAATTTTAGCAGGAGTTACGGCAGCAGCAGTAACAGCGTCAGTAACAACAGCATTGTTTGCATCAGCAAATACTACATATCCGAAGGAATTTACGATTGCAAATATCTTAACTGATTATATGTTTTTCGTTGAGGAAGATTTGGATGCAACAACACATCAGGTTGGTGCTATGGCATGCGGAGGAACAGCAAAGGTTTCATCATTTGGTGAAGGTGCAGTTGCGTACTCATATTTTGAGTC
Source organism: uncultured Oscillospiraceae bacterium (assembly GCA_964548535.1). GTDB lineage: Bacteria > Bacillota > Clostridia > Oscillospirales > Ruminococcaceae > CAZJRQ01. The sequence goes on along the minus strand of CAZJRQ010000061.1, from coordinate 812 downwards.
GTTAGAACAGTTTAGCACGTATGCAAAAAGCCAGTGGATTGTTGAGGGTCCTTATGCAGCTGATGAGTATAAAACAATTGACAAATTCTATTATAATGAAAACCCAAATGACCTTAATCTAAATGACGGAGTAAAGAATCCAGGTTATATTGATTTTGCAGCGGCTTTTGCAAGTCTTATAGCTGAGTCTAATGGCTTGATAACCAGTGACACAATACAGGTAGATAATGGATATGTTGCTGATGGAGTTATTACATTAGATTTGACAACTGGCAAAAATTTCGAAATTCCGTATGAACTTTTAGAATCAGAAAACGTATATAAAATCGATTTTACCGGCGTTGATCTTCAAGAGTTTGCTACTGGCGGATATACTATTTCAATGACTGGTATAAATGAAAATGACATATCATTCAAAACTGGATATTCTTGGAACGGAAGCCCTGATATCGGTTTTTCAATAAATGGTAAACAGCTTGATAATGCTTTTAAGGAGCTTGACGGTACATTTAAGGATCAGTTGAATCTTATAGGTACGAATTTTGTTTTGAATTTCCCAGATTCAACTGGTAACTTGAAATTTGATATGGCTACAGGACATATTGTTGCGCCGCAGGCATATGTTGAGTTTACTGGAGGAAATTCAGAGGCTGGAGTAATTGCTAAATCATTTAAAATTGCAGGAGAGGGACACTTCTTTGCGTATGGTAAACCTGTTCCTTCAACAGAAGAACCTTACGATCCGGAAGAAACTACAACAACAACTTCGGAGACAACAACAACGACTCCAGAGCCAACAACTACAACTACAA
>CAZJRQ010000060.1:2645-7032 GCA_964548535.1 uncultured Oscillospiraceae bacterium | reverse complement strand
AATTTCGTGAGCATATTTTACAGCAGTTTTCTCACCTTGCATAATATACCAGCTAGAAAATTTACCCCATTTAGCTCTCTGATGATCCAGTCCGTGAATTGTTGCAACACATCTTTTACCAAATAATTTAGGTAACCATAACATTGCACAAGGTCCTTCAGCATGAAAATGCACAACATCATATCTTCCAAAAGCTACTTTAAATGCTGCAAATATAGAAGAAGTCATAGCCGCAAAACCTCTTCGATTTATAGTAAATACTGTTTTTAATTTAATACGTTTATATTCTTTAAGATTTTTATCATCAAATTCTTTTCCACTTACATGATGCCCTCTGCGATTATAACAAGTTACATCATGACCAATAGCAACCATGCGGGAACTAAGTTCTTCAACTACTATTTCTATGCCACCTTCGCGAGATGGAATACGTTTATGACCAAGCATTGCAATTTTTAGTTTTTGTTTTCTTTTAAAATTCATTGAAAAACCTCACTTTTATTTTAATGAAAAAACTATAATTTCAAGATTAATCCCTCATAAACACATCTCTAGTATAAACCTTAGCCTTAACGTCATCTAAACAACTGTCATACCTATTAGCGATAATAGTATCACATTGCTCTTTAAACTTTGCCAAGTCATTAACAACCTTGCTTCCAAAGAAATTTTCGCTATCTTCAAGTGCAGGCTCATATACAACTACTGTTGCACCCTTAGCTTTAATTCGCTTCATAACACCCTGAATAGAGCTTTGACGGAAATTGTCAGAATTGCTTTTCATTGTCAAGCGATAAACACCTATTGTTACTAACTTTTCTCTGCTATAACTATACTCATTATCTTTATCATATCCATAATACCCTGCCATTTGAAGAACTTTATCAGCAATAAAATCTTTTCGAGTACGATTTGATTCAACAATAGCTTCAATCAAATTTTCTGGAACATCCTGGTAATTTGCAAGTAGCTGCTTTGTATCTTTAGGTAAACAATATCCACCATATCCAAAGCTAGGATTATTATAATGTGAACCTATTCTTGGATCTAAACCAATTCCATCTATAATATTCTTGGTGTTTAAATCTTTCATTTCAGCATAAGTATCAAGCTCATTGAAATATGACACTCTAAGTGCAAGATATGTATTTGCAAAAAGCTTAACAGCCTCAGCCTCAGTAAGTCCCATAAACAAAGTGTCTATATTCTCTTTTATGGCACCATTTTGCAGAAGCTCTGCAAATATATGAGCAGCTTTAGCTAAACGCTCGTCTTCCATAACTGTACCAACAATTATACGGCTTGGATATAAATTGTCATACAGCGCTTTAGATTCTCTTAAAAATTCTGGACTGAAAATGATATTACTGCTACCTGTTTTCTCACGAATTGATTGTGTATATCCCACTGGAATTGTAGATTTAATAACCATTATAGCATTGGGATTACATTCCATTACCAATTTAATTACCGCCTCAACCGCAGATGTATCAAAAAAGTTCTTTTGGCTGTCATAATTAGTAGGTGCCGCAATAATAACAAAATCAGCAGTGCTATATGCTTCTTTTGCATCAAGCGTTGCTGTTAATTCTAAGTCTTTTGTTGCAAAATATTCTTCAATTTCCTTATCCTCTATTGGAGATTTGCGATTATTAATCATCTCCACCTTTTCAGGAACAATATCGACAGCATAAACCTTATTATGCTGTGATAAAAGTGTTGCAATTGATAACCCCACATATCCAGTACCAGCCACGGCAATAACTAGTTCTTTTATATTTTTCATTTTTTTGACCGTTCCTTTCGCTTTGCTCAATGCACAAAAAGTAATGAAACCTGTAGTACGCTGGCAAAAAATTTGATATAATAAAATTGAGAAACAGGTAAACTACTTGTGCGTTTCCATGAAATACTCATAATTATCACAATTAATTTTATAGTCCTATTATATACAATCCATAAATTTACGTTTTTTATTTTATATCACACATAATCCCCTTACTTATCTATTACCATACATTTCGTCATAATAATTCTGATACTCACCAGAAATAATAGTCTCCCACCATTCCTTGTTATCAAGATACCATGCAATAGTTTTCTTAATTCCATCAGCAAATTTTGTTTCAGGAAGCCAACCTAGCTCATCATGAATCTTAGTTGGGTCAATTGCATATCTCATATCATGACCTTTTCTATCAGTGACATAAGTAATCAGGCTTTCGGGCTTGTCAAGATTCTTACAAATAAGCTTTACGATGTCGATATTCTTCATCTCATTATGTCCGCCGATGTTATAAACCTCACCCACACGACCATTATGAATAATCAAATCAATAGCCTTGCAGTGATCCTCAACATATAGCCAATCACGAACATTAATTCCCTCACCATATACAGGCAAAGGCTTATCGTTAAGTGCATTAGCAATCATAAGCGGAATAAGCTTCTCTGGGAAATGATAAGGTCCATAGTTGTTTGAACAACGACTGATAGTTACTGGTAATCCAAAAGTTCTGTTATACGCTTGAACTAACAAATCCGCTCCAGCCTTTGAAGAAGAGTATGGGCTGCTAGTTTGGATAGGAGTTTCTTCTGTAAAGAACAAATCAAGCTGATCAAGTGGCAAATCGCCATACACCTCATCAGTTGAAACCTGGTGATAACGCTCAATACCATACTTTCTGCAAGCATCCATAAGTACCTGTGTTCCAAGAATATTTGTCTGCAAGAAAACCTCAGGATTCTCAATAGAACGATCAACATGAGATTCCGCTGCAAAATTTACAACCATATTAGGCTTTTCTTCTTCAAACAGCTTGTAAACAGCCTCTCTGTCACAAATATCTTCCTTAACAAATCTAAAATTCGGATTATCCATAACAGGAGCTAAAGTCGACATATTTCCAGCATAAGTCAGCTTATCCAAACACACGATACGATAGTCAGGATGCTTATCAAGCATATAGAACACAAAGTTGCTTCCGATAAATCCAGCTCCGCCAGTTACTATAATTGTCATATATTATCCTCCATTGCTTAAACGACTACTTTACTGTACTAATAAATCTGCCCTCTGCTACTGCTTTTAAATGTTTACCATAAGGGGACTTGCCATAAAGATAGGCAGACTTAAGAAGTTTTTCCTTATCAATCCATCCATATCTAAATGCAATTTCCTCTGGGGCTGATATTTTTACTCCCTGACGCTTTTCAACCATTCTTACGAAATCAGCAGCATCAACTAAACTATCCATTGTTCCTGTGTCTAGCCAAGCATATCCACGTCCTAATAGCTCAACATTCAAATTATCATTTTCAAGATACATTTCATTTAAAGTTGTAATTTCAAGTTCTCCTCTAGCAGATGGTTTTACATCTTTAGCCATTTCAGAAACCCCAGTAGGATAAAAATACAACCCTGTTATTGCATAGTTACTTTTAGGATTTTGTGGTTTTTCTTCAACAGAGACAACTTTTCCTTTTTCATCAAATTCAACAATTCCAAATCTATCAGGATCATTTACGTAGTAACCAAATACAGTAGCCTCACCATTTTCCGCTTTATTAGCAGCCTCTTTTAAAGAACGCGAAAAGCCACCACCATAGAAAATATTATCACCAAGAACCATTGCACAGCTATCATCACCAATAAAATTTTGACCAATAATAAAAGCCTGAGCAAGCCCATCGGGAGATGGTTGAATTTCATATGTAAGATTAACACCGAATTGATTACCATCGCCAAGTAAGTTTTCAAAACGTGGAGTATCATCTGGTGTAGAAATTATTAATATATCTTGAATCCCTGCCAACATCAGTGTAGAAAGCGGATAATAAATCATTGGCTTATCATAAACAGGCAAAAGCTGCTTAGATGTCACCTTTGTTAACGGATAAAGTCGTGTGCCTGAACCTCCTGCTAAAATTATACCCTTCATACCTAAAATCTCCCTTAATCTCTCCCAAACAAATCCCTAGTATAAACATTACTAGAAGCATCTTCAAGAGAATCATCATATCTATTTGCGACTATACATAACAATGATTTTTTGAAATTTATAATGATCAGTAATATTGTGGAGTAATTGTTAAAATCCACACACCACAACAAACATCAACATTCAATTCATAAAAACTCAAATATCAATAACATTTACTAATACAGTATACACTAATTCGACATTATTGTCAACCAAACATCGCTGATTTATCACAATTTCACAAATATTTCTACTTTGAAACTTAAATAACTCGCATAGTACTAAATGACAAGATATATGATTTAATCAATACATTTGTGACACATGCGTAAGACAACATATAATTCATTTTTAAAACATAATAAATTGAATTTCTTTATTTACTTAATGCGAAGACAAACTTA
>CAZJRQ010000060.1:0-2545 GCA_964548535.1 uncultured Oscillospiraceae bacterium | reverse complement strand
ACAAACTTAAACTTCGCCTCTCGCTCATCAATCAAGCAAACCGCCGTAGCCGAAATTCCAAGCTTTTCGCCTGTGAAGCCAAGTCCTTCCTCAGTAGTCGCCTTAACCGACACCTGCGAAATTTGAACCCCACAAGCTCCTGCAATTTTTTCACGCATCGACATAATGTACGATGAAAGCTTTGGCGCTTGCACCGCTACTGTCGAGTCAATATTCGAAATCGCGTATCCATTCTCACCAAGCACCTTGCAAACTTCCCGCAAAAGTATTATGCTGTCAGCACCCTTGTAAGCATTGTCAGTATCAGGAAAAAGCTTGCCGATGTCACCTAAAGCCGCCGCTCCCAAAAGCGAATCCATTATCGCATGAACCAAAACGTCAGCGTCTGAATGGCCAAGCAAACCCTTGTCGTGCGGAATTTCTACCCCGCCAAGTATAAGCTTTCTGTCTTCAACAAGCTTGTGAACGTCATATCCGTAACCTATTCTCATCATCGGAATGCTCTCCTTTACATCATATTAATGCAAATATACGTACAGTTAACCAAACAATATATATGTCCGTATAATCGTACAGTTACATTTCTTCATAGTTGCCTAAGAACTTAAAGTATGAAAGCTCTGCCGCCAACTCGCTCATGAGTTTTGCAACGTCTGGCGAATTTATCGCTCCCTCAAAATCCATGTAAAAGACTACGTCAAAATCCGTGTTGGCAATCTGCCTGCTCTCAATCATTGTCAAGTTTAGTCCTGCAACTGAGAATTTTGTAAGCAGTCTATAAAGTGCCGACGATGTATGTGGCAACGCCAACGAAACCGATACGATATTCGCATTTTCTGAGCGTAAAATCTTCTTTGAAATCACAATAAATCTTGTGTAATTTTTCTCAGCGTCAGAAATATCGCGATTGATTATCTCAAGCCCCTGCTCGTTCGCACACTGCTCTGAACAAATTGCCGCATATGGCTCATCTGAATCCTTAATAAAACTTGCCGCTAAAGATGTATTTGCTGACTTATGTGTCTCTAAATTATTTTCTTTAATAAACTCCGAACATTGCATTAACGCCTGTTTATGCGAATAAATTGCCGTGATATCCTCAAAAGCAGTGCCCTTTTTAACAGCAAGACAATGTGCAATCTGAACCTTTGTTGTTCCGAAAATTTTAAGATCATATTCTTTCAAAAGTTCATAAGTCTGCCCAACCGAACCTGCTGTAGAATTTACAATAGGAACAATTCCAAATTCAGTCTCGCCATTCTCAACAGCACAAAAAACATCCTCGAATCCGTCATAAAAAACTGGCGTAAAATCATCAAAAACATTCTGACAAGCAATGTGTGTGAAAGAACCGCTAATTCCAGGTACAGCAACCTTGTGATTACCGCTCAAATCAAGTGGCTCATAATCAATTTTATTTTGATCAGCAAAAAAGCGCTGATACTGCTTGCACTTTGAAATATCCATTAAAGTCGTGAACAAAACTTCTGCCGAACCCTCTAAATCCTCTGGCATATTTCCACGAACTCGGTTGATAATCTCAACTTCTCGGTCGCTCTGAAAAACTGGCAGATTATTTTCAATTTTATACTCCGCAACGTTGTAGCAAAGCTCCATTCGCTTTATAAAAAGCTGTTCAATTTGACTGTCTATATCATTAATTCCATCTCTTAACTGCTGTAAATCCATCAAATTTACTCCTTAAAATTTATTTGATTTTTTCATATTATTCTGATTTTTGCACAATCGGTTTTAACAAATCTATAACATCACAAAGGCTCTCGCACTCTGCCATAATCAAAGGCTTAATATCATCCGACGGTTTTGATAAATCAGGTACAATAATGGTATCAATTCCAGCAAGCGATGCCGAAATCGCACCATTAGGAGAATCCTCAAGAGCAATGCACTCACTCGGATCAAGCTCAAGACGCTCACACGCATACTTGTATATATAAGGTGCAGGTTTTCCTATTTCAACCATATTTCCACAAACAAAATCGTCAAACTTATCAAAAATTCCAACGTTTTGCAGATACATTTTTGTACGCTCAAAATCAGTTGCTGTGCAAACAGCCGCTCTAAGTGGGGTGGTAGAAATATAATCTAAAAGCTCATCAAGACCAGCTTTTTTATCAACACCATTTTCCAATATATAATCATTCATAAGCTGAATGCGCTTTGCTCTAACCTTTTGATAGTCAAAATCTTCACCCATAACCTTTCGCAGATATTTCGCCGCGAATTTAGATGACAAAGACCGCATTCCCAGAACAATCTCAGGAGCCATTTCATAACCGTAAAATTTTGCCGCCTGACACCAAAACTTCTGCAGTAATTTCTCTGTATCTAAAATTAGTCCGTCCATATCAAAAATAACAGCTTTAAGCATTCAAATCACTCCTTAATTTTCTTATTTCAATTATACTCTAAATCGTTAAAAATTGCAAGTATGTGAGTATAGTTTCACAAAAATCACAGCTAGCCATAAATTTTCTTAAGCGTTTCATAAAGTTGTGTGATAAAATTATGACAATTTTCCAAA
>CAZJRQ010000059.1:0-7201 GCA_964548535.1 uncultured Oscillospiraceae bacterium | reverse complement strand
GGGCATCGCGCCGTCCGCGCTAGGACCAGGGGCGTACCCCTGGACCCCTATCACGCAATCGCTCGTACCTCGCTCGACTCGCCTTGCTTGGTTCTTGTCCGCGTGGTGGCTGATTGATTATAATAACCCCAAACCCGAGCAACACAACGTCACCATCACCAACAAACTTTCCGCGAGGGCATCGCGTCGTCCGCGCTAGGACTAGATTTGAACGGAGTAGTTTGGAGCTTCCTTGGTGATGTAAATATCGTGAGGATGTGATTCCTTTAGACCAGCACCAGTAATTCTAACGAATCTAGCCTTGTCATGTAGAGTGTCAATGTCAATACAGCCACAGTATCCCATACCAGAATGAATACCACCAACAAGCTGGAAGATAGAATCAGAAAGTACACCCTTGTAAGGTACACGACCCTCAACACCCTCAGGAACTAGCTTCTTAGCATCGCTCTGGAAGTATCTGTCCTTAGAACCATGCTCCATAGCAGCAAGAGAACCCATTCCTCTGTAAACCTTGAAAGAACGACCCTGATAAATTTCCATAGCACCAGGAGCTTCCTCACAACCAGCAAGAAGTGAACCAAGCATAACAGCATTAGCACCAGCAGCCAAAGCCTTAACAATATCACCAGAATATTTGATACCACCGTCAGCAATAACAGGAATGTCATGCTTAGATGCAACCTTAGCAACATCGTAAACAGCAGTAATCTGAGGAACACCAATTCCAGCAACAACACGAGTTGTGCAAATAGAACCAGGTCCAATACCAACCTTCAAGCAGTCAGCACCAGCAGCAATAAGATCCTCAGCCGCCTCAGAAGTAGCAATGTTACCAGCAATAAGCGGAACATTAGGAAAAGCTTCCTTAATCATCTTAACACAGTTGATAATATTCTTCTGATGACCATGAGCCGAATCAAGACTCAAAACGTCAACCTGAGCGTCAACCAAAGCTGCAACTCTGTCAAGAACATCTCCAGTAACACCAATAGCAGCACCGCAAAGCAACCTGCCACTCTTATCTCTAGCAGAATTAGGATACTGAACAGCCTTTTCAATATCCTTAATAGTAATAAGACCCTTAAGCATACCATTGTCATCAACTAAAGGAAGTTTCTCAATCTTGTGCTTCATAAGAATCTTCTGTGCACCAGCAAGATCAGTGCCAACAGGAGCAGTAACAAGATTTTCCTTAGTCATAACATCGCAAATCTTAATGCTAAAATCAGTAATAAATCTCAAATCACGGTTAGTAAGAATACCAACAAGCTTACCCTTTTCGTCAACAATAGGCACACCGCTTATCTTGTATTTTGCCATAAGCTCGTCAGCCTGAGCAACAGTCTTGTCAGCAGTAAGAGAAAAAGGATTAACGATAACGCCATTCTCTGAACGCTTAACCTTGTCAACCTCATCAACCTGCTGTTCAATAGTCATATTCTTGTGAATAATACCAATACCGCCCTCACGAGCAATAGCAATAGCCATTTTCGACTCAGTAACAGTATCCATAGCAGCAGTAATAATTGGAGTGTTAAGCATAATATCCTTAGCAAGTCTAGTTTTAAGTTTAATCATGTTAGGTGTAACGTCAGACTGCGCAGGAATAAGCAAAACATCATCAAAAGTAAGCCCCTCTTTAACGAATTTTTCATTCATACTATTTTCTTTTAGCATTTTATAACCTCCCTGATAAAATACGAACCCACATCTATCATCTTATATTATTCTTAATAATATACACTATTTCGACCAAAAAGTCAACCTAAGCGAATAAACAAAAAATGAACTTTTTTATTTATGTGATTATTTAACAAATCCCGAATAAAAACAAACAGAGCAGCCCTCGAAAATGAAACTCGAAAATCTGCCCGTTTTATTATTTTAATCACTATTTTTTTGAATATTCTTCAACGAAAGAATTTAATTTTTCATAAGTTTCATGACTGATAACGTGTTCAATTTTGCAAGCATCTTCTTCAGTATTGTCATCACTAACACCCAAAACGTCATGAAGAAATTTAGTAATCAGCAAATGTCTGTCATAAATTTCTCTAGCCTTTTGAAGTCCAATATCAGTAAGAATAATCTGACCGTCAGTTTTAACTTCAATAAAACCGCCAGACTTCAAAATACCGACTGCACGACTTACGCTAGGCTTTGAGTATCCAAGCTTTTGTGCAATATCAATTGAACGTACATATCCAGTTTTTTCATGCAAAATCAAAATCGTCTCAAGATAATCCTCCCCAGATTCTCTGATAGCCAAAATAAACACCTCCAAAAATTATTATTAAACAATAAATCTAAACCTATTTAAATTTCAAAACTTTTTAGTTACACCCACACCTGAAAAATACAAAATTAGAATTTTCGCCATAATACCTTCCTAGCAAAAAGATTTTAACAACTGCTCATTATCTGTCGCACATTAAATAAAACGATATCTTTTATCAAATCACAATCCAACGGACTATTAACAGGAATAAAAATTTCATTATAGCTATTATTTTTGTAACCCTTTAATCTGTCTTCAAACGCTTTAAATACATTTTCATTGTACGGATAAATACATATACTTTTACCACCAGCAATCGCCTGCACACAAATCAACTTATAAACGAAAATCCTTTGCGTATAAGTATGTTGGACAAACCCTGATATCATCTATAACAGCAACAGCATTGGGCACTGCCGTTAAAATTTGATTATGTATTTCTTCAAGCATATCTCTGACGGTTTCATTTTTTGACGAAATATATTTCTCAACTGTAGCATTTTTATTAGATTTATAAATAGCGAAAAATAATAAAAATGCTAATAAAAGCACAACCGTCAAAACGCCGATAAACGTGCTATACATACATAAAGCAACCAAACCGCCAATAACTGCAATAGTTATTACTGCTGTAAGAATTATGACCTTGTTAGGCCCTTTTCCAAGCATATTGCTAAAATCTTGTGCCGCATTATATTCTTGACCAATTTTTTTGCTAAACTCATCATCTTCTTTTCTAAATTTACGCTCACCCCATATTGTTAAAAGCAACATTATAACAAATATTGGAATCACAACATAGTAAACCGGAAAAGAAATGTCAAGCTTATTTACAATAACAATTGCTGAAACCAGATAAATTAGTAAAATAACTATCATTATTTTGGTCATTGGATTATGAATTTTTTTCATAGCTACCACTCCACAACATTAATATTGTAAAACTCTTAATCATTAAATCAAACATACAGGACAAAAGATAATACAATTCGCATTTAATTCATAATGCACTTCATTATCATATTGCTTACATTTAATGGTTTCTATACTAAACCTCACCTTGTTTTTAACCATAAATAAACAAATAATATGACAGTTGCAATGCCAGTATAGGCTATTTTTTTATTCATTTTTAAATATCCTCTTTTTATATAACCGCTAAAAACACAGGCTTGTCGAGCAAGAAATTTCCCTCGTAAGCTTTAGAAAAACAAAAACTTGCAAGCAAGGCTTGTCAAACTTTTAATTCTCTTTTTGTTCCACAACTGTCTTAATATGCAATTCTTCCAACTGACTCTCATCAACCTCAGCAGGACAAGCACTCATAAGCTCACTCGCATTCTGAACCTTAGGGAACGCAGTAACATCACGCAAGCTGTCCGCTCCGCACATAATCATTGAAATTCTGTCAAGACCAATTCCCATTCCTCCATGTGGTGGTGCAGCATAGCGGTAAGCGTCAACCAAGAACCCAAACTTAGCCTGAATCTCTTCGTCAGAAAGTCCAAGTGATTCAAACATCTTCTGCTGTAATTCAAAATCAGTAATTCTCATCGAACCAGATGATAACTCTGTACCGTTCAAAACAAGGTCAAACGCCTTAGCACGAACATTGCCAGGGTCGCTGTCAATATACTCCAAACATTCCTCCATAGGCATTGTGAATGGGTGGTGCATAGCAAGCCATTTACCAGTTTCCTCATCATGCTCAAAGAATGGCATCTCTGTAATCCATACAAAATTGTAAGTCTCAGGAATAATGTCAAGACGCTTTGCAGCTATAAGTCTTAACGCTCCCAAAGTTGACAAAACAACCTTGTCCTTGTCAGCACAAATAAGCACCAAATCGCCCTTTTCAGCACCAACAGTAGAGCAGATATTCTCCAAATCACCCTCACCCAAAAACTTCTTGAAAGAGCAGTTTGGCTCATCAGCCCAGCGAATATAAGCAAGTCCCTTAGCACCAATTCCCTTTGCGTGCTCAACAAGCTTGTCAATTTCCTTACGAGTATAAGTAGCCGCTCCGCCCTTAACGTTGATAGCTCTAACCGAACCGCCGTCCTCAAGAGCAGTCTTGAACACAACAAAATCCAAGTCCTTAACAGTTTCAGAAATGTCCTGAATTTCAAAGCCAAAACGAGTGTCAGGCTTGTCAGAACCGTATCTGTTCATAGCGTCAGCAAAAGTCAATCTAGGGATAGGCAAAGTGATCTCAACACCAAGCACTTTCTTGAAAAGATGCTGAACATAACCCTCACCCATTTCCAAAATATCATCAACATCAACGAATGACATCTCAAGGTCAACCTGTGTAAATTCAGGCTGTCTGTCAGCACGCAAATCCTCATCTCTAAAGCATCTAGCAAGCTGAATATATCTGTCATATCCAGAAATCATAAGCAACTGCTTGTAAATTTGCGGAGATTGCGGTAAAGCATAGAACTTGCCAGCATGAACTCTTGACGGAATAATATAATCTCTAGCACCCTCAGGAGTAGATTTCATCATCATAGGAGTTTCAATTTCAAGGAAATTATTGTCATAAAAATACTCACGAGTAGCCTTAGCAATTTCGTGACGCATAATCATATTTTTTTGAAGTTTAGGATTACGCAAATCAAGATAGCGATATTTAAGCTTTAATTCCTCGTTAACCTTATCAGAATTAGTAACCTCAAAAGGCGTAGTATCAGCCTTTGAAAGAATTCTCAAATCAGCAACCATAATTTCAACAGCACCAGTTTTAAGCTTTTTATTAACACTTTCACGTGCCTGAACCTTTCCCTTAGCCATTAAAACATACTCACTGTGAACAGCCTGAGCCTTAGTGAAAACCTCACGGTCAGTACTGTCATTAAAAGCCAGCTGAACGATTCCAGTGCGGTCACGAAGATTGATAAAAATCAAATTTCCCATATCACGAACTCTGTCGACAAATCCGCAAACAACAACTTCCTGTTCATCGTTAGGAACTTCCCCGCAATAATGAGTTCTTCTTAATCCTTGCATAGTATCTAGTTTCATATTTTTTCCTTCTTTCAAATATTTATATAAGAACAATTGTTCCACGTGGAACAATTACAATTTTGCTATATTATCCAATTTATATATTTAATAATTTGAATCATAAACATATAAATCTATATCAATTTTAGTATCGGTTTCGTAACAAAATTTAATAACATCACTAGTAGGGGAAAGATTTAGATTAATCCCACCCACATATATTGACGGTACGATTTGCAACGTAAAACAAGAATCATACTTCTGTTTTATCATCTTTAATTCTTCAACCTTGCACAACAAGTCCTCAATAGCTTTCATCATTTGATTTCCCACCAAAACATCATAATTATCGCATCTTCCATATTCCCATAATGCAAAATCATATTTTGTACCATTTTTGCGCAAATCGCCGATACTCCACTGCTTTTCGGGCTATAAGCCGATTATTTTAGTTATATCATCTGGATTAAATATTCCTGTAATTTTAAAATAAGTATAACAACTATTATGATTATATTCTTTCAAATTACCGCCTCATAAGTACTTAATTCGCTTATTAATCCACCTTGTGAATTTGTGCATTAGTGAATGGGAGAATTTTAGGTTTACAGCTATTATTAACAACCCAATTATGCTCCAAAGAACTATTTGCCCTGCTGAATAAGTAAACAATTGCAGGCTGTTAACTAATACATATATACTAACCGGAGTCGCTATAATACTTGTCGCTAGTGCCGGAACATAACTTTTAAGCATTACAGATTGTCCTATGTGCATAATCATATGAAAAATAAATGCTATAACAGCTCCTATCCACAGCAAATAAAATCCGCTGAATGTCGCTATCAGGCATACTAAAACGCATAGCACAAATTCTTCAAACACCGCTAGTGCCATGCCTTCTGTACTATATTCGGCGTACATTTTGCTTATTGCGCTAAAAATTTTCGGATATTTCTCACTAATTTTTTTATTGTTATTTTTGAACCAAATTCCCAGACCAATAATTTCTTCAAAATCATGAAAAATGAATAGCACAGGAAAAAGCCACAAGTATTTATCCATCATATTCCACCTTTGTTAACCGCACATCTCAACAGCCTTTATTTTCCGTTTGACACACCGTTTTTCTTCTCAGACTTTTTGCCGAGAAGTTTATCTATTCCGCAATAAATATAACCTAGTATTATAAATCCTACTCCTAAAAGCACTACATACATAGCAACTTTTGCCCAGCCTAATTTGTCGGAATCTATAAAGAAATACGGATAATGGCTGCCGCTCCAAAATGTATAGCCTGTTTTTGCTACTATCAACGAAAAGCAATAATAAATCAGCGGAATACTTGTCCAAATAATGGGGTCACGTTTTTTGAAAACGCCGTTGGGATCAAACAGCACCCAATCAAAAACTGTAAGCACTGGTACAATTAGATGAACTGTTCTATTTGTTGCTTGCCAAAACTTGAACTCAAACGTCATGCCGTTAATTATTTCGCCGTCATACATAGAAAAATCCGTTCCGCTGAGCATTCCCCAATAAATCAAGAGGGTGACTGTTATTGCCAATATCACCGCACCTTTAAAGCTTGGTGCAAAAGTCGCTGGACCATATTTTCCGTCTTTTTTTATCTGCTTTGACACAAAAACTGCGGCACAGATTAAGTAAATCATACACAAGATATTGCTTTGATTTGTATAATACAAAAATTGCCCAGCCTCAAATCTGCCTTGCGGTATACCTAAGGTCATAATTTGTCCTGCTATACAAAACAGGATTGCGATTATTTTATACACTAATGAAACATATCTATTTTTAATGTACATTATGGCTCCTCCTATTCTGTACATCTTCCCATAGTCAAAACACTTTTTACTTATTATACTTATTGATTCCACGTTACATATGGTTATC
>CAZJRQ010000058.1:0-7667 GCA_964548535.1 uncultured Oscillospiraceae bacterium | reverse complement strand
CCAATCACGAGCGAGGCACGAGCGATAATGCGTATTGCGCCGTCCGCGCTAGGACACCCTGGTGGGTGTTTTTGTTTTTTAGTTGTTTGTCTATTCCGTTCATTACGTCGAATTTGTTTGTGCTCCATTTGGGGGCTATTAGGTCTTCTTTTGCACCGTCGCCGGTTACTCTTTGTATTATTACTTCTTTTGGCATTAGTTCTATTTGGTGACAAACTATATCTATATACTCGTCCATTTCTAAAGTTTTAAACTCTTTATTTTCATACATTTTCGCAAGCTCTGTGCCTTTTATTACGTGCAAGAGATGTATTTTTATGCTGTGTATTCCTAAATCTGCACACGCTTTTGCGGTTTCTAACATCATTTTTTTGTCTTCACCTGGAAGTCCATTTATTATATGTATACAGATATTTATTCCGCGCTCTTTTAACAGATTAAAGCCGTATAGAAAATCTGCGTAACTATGACATCTGTTGCATTTTTTGGCTGTTTTATCATGTATACTTTGAAGTCCCAGCTCTACTACTAGATAGGTTTTTTTCGAGATTTCTTCCAGCATATTTGCTATTTCTTCGGATATACAATCTGCTCTTGTGGCTATGCTTAATCCTACTACATTATCAAATGACAGCGAATGCTCGAACATTTCTTTCAGCATTTTTACATCGCCATAGGTGTTTGAACCAGCTTGAAAATATGGGATATATTTATGCGCTTTACCCCACTTGTGGTGCATTTTTTCAACAATTTCATTAAACTGAACTGAGATATCATCACACGGATTTCCGGCAAAATCTCCGCTCATTTTGGCTGAACAAAATATACAGCCACCTTGTCCTTTTATGCCATCACGATTTGGACAGCCTAGGTCTATATTCAGCGGAACTTTGAATACTTTCTGTCCGAATTTATGCTTTAGATAATAATTATAGGTGTGATATCTTTTATTATCGTCTGAAAATTCGAACGGATTAGTTTCTCTTTGAGGTTGATGTTTCAAAATTTATCACTACTCCTGATTTTCTGGCTCTTCTGTGACTGGCTCTGATTCAGGCGTTGTTTGAGGTGCCTTTGTTGTCGTAGGATTTGTCGCTGGTGGTTCGGTTTCCTTCGGTGTTGTAGTTGCTATTGTCGTTTCTGGCGGATATGTTACTGTTTTTGTTGCATTTGGTGCATCATTATTTGTCACTTCATCTATTTTTGTCGTGGTCGTTGTTGAACTAGTTGTCAGACTAGTTTCTTTTCTATAGGTTGTTGCGTATTCTTTGGTTACTTTTTCTTCATCATCTTTTTTTGCTTTTGTTTCTTTATCTTCTTCCTCTTGTGTAGTTGCTGATGTTATTACATTTTCATCGTGATTATTATTTGGTCCTATTTCATCTACACTTATTTGAGGTAAATCCTCTTGAACTTTATCAATTTTATTTCCCACTCCATACACAAAGGATATTCTTTGATTTAGCCATGTTATTTGCTCTGGAAAGGGGATTGTGCTTTCATATCTCGACTGCATTTCTCTTGTATAGTCACCTGAAAATAATCTTTTTAGTGAGAATTGATTGCCCTCATCACCAAATCTTTGGCTGCTTGTAAACACTATGAAAATTGCAGATACTACTAAAAATACAAATGACACTACTACTATACTTATAAAATCATACTGTGCTTTTATATTATCTTTTGAAATTACTTCTAACGCCTTTTCACTCTCTTCACAAGGGTTTGGCATTTCATATTTTTTTTCTTCTTCTGTATGAGAAATTCTGAAATTTTTGATATCACTATTCATAAATACCTCTTATATTAAACTGCTACTAGCTGAGCAGCGATTGTTATTACACAAATTACAAATAACAGCAAGCTAAGTACAAGCTTTGTTACTCGTACTTTTCCATAATTCTCGTCTGATTTTTCTGCATAATTATTTACTGCGGTCATTATTGGCTCTTTAACAAATGATAGCATACTTATTAGTGCTATTATTATTAAAAACATATTATTCAGCAATGCTTTTGTCATTGTACTGCTCATTGAAAATTTACTGCCGACTCCGAAAAGTCCTGTCAGCCAGCTTTTATACTCAGTAAAATCTGCAAAATAAATTCCGCCGAAAATTACTAGAGTCAACATAAAATTATAGATGAATTTTATTGCTGCTGGTGATTTTTCGAATTTTTTACCATAGGCATATTTTTCTAAAGCCACAAAAATACCTACTACTAGACCTACTATCAGAAAATTAATGCGAATTTGATACCAAAGTGCAATTATTACACTGCACAAAATTGTCATTAAAAAAGATATGGTTCTTTTATTTTTACCTATATTTGAGAATATTTCATCAAAAAACTCAATAAGAGTAGTATTATAGGTTTTTAAAACTCCTGTGAAAAGTCCTGTTGTTTTGAAATCACGATAGTTTTTTGGATAGTCAAAGCCGTTTAATTTACCTAGTCCTTGCGACATATCGCACATTCCTGAAAAAACAAAGTATGCTTCAGCAAAAAATGCTAACATTCCTAGCCAACAGCCAAATACTGTTAGGTCTAAATCTGCTAGACCTGCCAATTTTATTCTTGTAAAAACTGGTGACAGCATTACTATTTTAGCTAGTCCTATGATTATTTTATTAAATCCCGCAAGATAATCGTCTGCTGTCACTGTTCTTTTTCTAATATACGGTTCGATATCTCCATACCTAACCACTGGTCCGACTAGCAGAAAATGATAGGACACCATATATGTAAGCAGACAGAAAATATTACGCTCACATTTACAGTTGCCAACATAGACATCATAGCAATATGAAAATCCTTTTATTGTATAATATCCCACTCCTATTGGCAGAAGTATAGTTGGAAAACTTAAAAAGTTTATTTTTTCAAATAAAAAATTATTTCCAAATATTATTAATATAAGCGAATTTATTACTGCATCTATTACCAGTATCATTTTTGCTGATTTATTATTTTTCTTTACTTTATCAATCCATACTGCAAAACTATATTCCAAAATTACAGTTGCAAAAAGCAACAGCACTATGGAGGGTTTCGCCCATGCAAAGAATATTACCGACGTTAATACTAAAATAAGATTTTTATATTCTGTACTTCTATCAAAAAATGAAAACAGCAATGAGCATGGAAGCAGTCCTAATAAAAAGATAATATCTGAATAAACCAAATTTTTGAATCTCCTTAATTTTTATTTTTATATAACTAATTAATAATTGTTCTACATTTATCTATAATGTTCATTATAATTTTATCACAATTCACAAATTTTATCAAGCAAAATTATTGATAAAATAAATTTTTTTATAAAATCATTTAAAACACTTTGCATTATATTAAATATGTGCTATAATATATGTATAAATATATATTCTCTTTTTTGAGAAAGGAGTGACTTGTTTTGTCAACAATATTAGTTACTGGCGCGAGTGGTATGATTGGAATGTATTTAACCTCTAAGCTGCTAAGAAAAAACCATAAAGTACTTGCTGTTGATCTTCGTAAAAATGATTATATCGGAACTGATGATAACTATTCTTTCGTTCAGTGTGATATAACTGACAAAAATGCTATCACAGATATTATTTCTAGTAATAGTATTGATACTATTGTTCATCTTGCTTTTACTGTTGATAATGATATTGACCCTTACATTACTGACACTGAAATTAAACAGGGCAAGCTTTGCGATAAATTTCTTTATGAAGCTGCTGATAAATATAATGTTAAGAATATAATTCTTGTTAGCACTACTCAGGTTTACGGTGTTCAAAAAGGCAGAGATCCTATTCGTGAAACTGCTTCTGAGAAGGGCAACACTAACTATTCGACTTTAAAAATGAATTCAGAGAAGGTTATGACTAAGACTTTAAAGAAATCTAACACTATTCCCGTTATTGCTAGAGTTGCACCTATTTACACTGCTGAATATACTCAGAACCTTAAAGACAGAGTTTATGACTACAAGGATGATGTTGCTTACATATACAAAGACGGTGAATATGGCTTTTCTTTCTGCTGTTTATTTAATCTTATTGATTTTATCAGTGGTATTATTAATATTCCTGAGGGCAGATATGAAGGTATTTACAATGTTTGTGATACTAAGCAGCTGACTGCAAAGGAAATTTTGGATTATGAGCGTACTCATCACAGAATTGGTGCTGTTATTCAACGTAGTAGTTTTAGTGGTTTTAATTCAAAATCTAAGGCTAAGACAGATTACAGATTTTTTGATCCTGCTACTACTTTAAACAACTGGAATTATGACAACACTCGTGCTAAAAGAATTGCTCCGTTTAGATGGAATTTAGCAAATAGCAAGTAATAAATAATGATTTTTATAAGGGCAGTTTTTACTGCTCTTATTTTTTTGCCGTTTTTATTTTTTCAAGAAAAAAGCTGCTCCATTTTATTGGAACAGCTTCTCTCTTGAAGTAAAAGAATATGAAAAAAATATGAAGAAATCTAATTTAATTGCGGACTTTAATTAAAATCCGCCGCCGTTACCATAATTTCCGTAATCTTCATTATTGAAATCTGGGAACTGCTGTTGGTAATCATTATCCTGCTCGCTTGATGAATCCTCTTGTGATTCAACTGCTTCGCCTAATGTTACATCTAGGTCGATAATATCTCCATCTCTATATACAGAAACCTTAATTTTATCGCCTGCTTTATATTCTTCTTTAACAGTATTGAATTCTTCAATTGATTCAATCAAATTGCCTTCAATACCAACTACTATATCATTAACCTGAATGCCTGCATCTTCTGCGGCACTGCCAGATTCTACACTCTTAACAAAAAATCCCTTTGGAATATCATAATACTGTGAATAGACATCTGTTATATTCTGTCCGCTTATTCCAAGTGTTGGGCGACCTGTTACATAACCATGCTTTATTAGGTCTTCAATTATTGGAGTTGCTTCGTCAATTGGAATCGCAAATCCTAGACCTTCACCATATGTTGACGCAACCTTTGCTGATGTAATTCCTATTACCTGACCGTATGCATTGATTAGCGGACCGCCTGAATTACCGCTATTTATTGACGCATCAGTTTGGATTAGATTCATTGTTCTATCTTCAATAGTCAAACTTCTATTCGTTGCAGAAATTATTCCTGCTGTTACTGAATTTACTAGGTCAAATCCTAGAGGATTACCTATTACTATTGAAACTTCACCAACTTTAATTTCAGATGATTTTCCAAACTCTGCTGCTGTTAGTCCAGTTTTATCTATCTTGACTACTGCCAAATCAGTTTGAGTATCTTTTCCTACTAATGTTGCTGAAACAGTTGTTTCTTCATCACTTGAACTATCACCGCTTGTATAGTTTGATGGAAGTACTACCGATATTGCATTTGCACCGTCTACTACGTGTGCATTTGTAATAATATAACCATCCTCACTCATAATAATTCCTGTACCTGTTGCGGTGCCTTGACTTGTCATACAAGAAATTCCAACTACTGATGGTGATACCTTATCTACTATATCAGGTATTTTCATCGCATCTGTTGGCGTTGAAAGCTGAAGCAATGTTGGAAGATTATCTCTATCAACTTCTGCCTGAGAACTTGAATCTGTATTCTTATTCAAAGATTGTGTATTGCTGCTTGAACTATCTTCAAATATACCAATATTCTTACCTGAAAGTAATGAATATCCGACAATTGACGTTGCTGCAATTGCAACTACACTTAATATGGCGATTACTGCTGATACAACCTTTTTGCTTTTGTTTTTTTGGTAATTAGGGTTGTAGGAGTATTCATTCATGTTTTCTGTATCATAACCCTTAGAATCATTCTGACTATTATTAAATTGGTTATAATTTTCGTTCACATCATTTTGATTATTAAAACCATTATTACTAGAATTGTTATCGTCATTTTGATTATTAAAATTATTCTGATTTTCGAAATTATTCAAACTAAGTCCTCCTTTAGATTAACCTTTGATTAATCGCCTCGCAATATATATATCTTTTGTTCGTATATTTATATTATACTAAGTTTTGTGATAATGCTATGATGATAATCAAAAAACTAGAGGTTTTATTTGTTTACACATTTTACACAAATATTTTATTTATAAAAAAGCGGGGTTACTTTATGTAAACCCGCTTTCTATGTTTTTATAATGCTTATTTACAGACATATACTACCTTGTTATTAAAATATCATGTCGTCAACGATAGCACCTTTTTAATTTTCGAGCTATTGTACTTCTGAACTTTTATTTTTTTCAGTTGATGCTCCAACTGAATCTGGTGAACTTTCATTCATAGTATTATCCTTTTCAGTTGGTACATCAACTGCATCTAGCAAATCTATACTCATAATTACATTTTCTCCTGAATCTGTTTCTTCGTCAACAGGAACTTCAAATGTGATAGTACTATCATCCTGCTCTATAACATTTAAATCATCTAGTGATTTTTCTTCACCATTTACAAAAAATTTAATTGTAGTAAACAGCTCACCGTCTGTTGCGGCATTTACTGAAAATGCTGATACTGTCGCTGTTGCTATGATTGCTGCTGAGATGATAATTGGCTTGATTCTTCTTTTCTTTGTTTTTAGCATAGGAATTTCCTCACTTTCATCATTACAATCGATTTTTTCTCTGACAGAACTCTTTATCCTATTTACTGACTCGTCTGAGATTTTTTCTTCATTCAAACGATACTGTGCAAAATAATCTTTTTTCATTTTAATTATATCCCCTTTCTGTCAGATATTTTATAATTTGTTTTCTAGCTCTATGAAGTGTGGTTTTAACATTTGGTATTGATATTTTCATTATTTTTGATATTTGATTTGAACTTTCACCATAAAAATAGTATCTGACAAACACTTGGCTTTGATTTTCGGACAAAGTATCTAGAGCCTCATATATGTGATTTACTGCAAAATTATTTTCGCTTTGCTCCATAAAATCATCTGTTGGAATATCTTCCTCCAGTTTTACTGATTTATATCCTTTCATACTTCTAAACTTATTCTTTACAAAGTTTTTCGATATTACGGACAAGTAGGGCAGTATGCTTTTTTCAGAATCTAATTTATCTCGGCTTTTCCACAATGCCACGAATGTATCTGAAATTATTTCCTCTATATCCTCTTCGCTCAAAGTGTTTTTCGAGA
Source organism: uncultured Oscillospiraceae bacterium (assembly GCA_964548535.1). Lineage (GTDB taxonomy): Bacteria > Bacillota > Clostridia > Oscillospirales > Ruminococcaceae > CAZJRQ01. The sequence continues at coordinate 492 of CAZJRQ010000058.1, read as the reverse complement.
AATTCCTCACTACTGTATAGATATAGGCAGAATATTTTTCGATTATCATATCAAGTGCATTATCATCATTATTTTTTAGTTTTTCAATTAAAATATCTTTCATTTTAGAGTCAAAACCAACCCTTCTAGAAATTGTATCTTAAATATTATGATACAACAAAATCATTGCAATGATTAGCAAGTTATTTTATTCACCTGCATTAATACTTACACCGTTTTTTGAAAATAGTTACACTTTAACAAAAAAAAATTGCTCAAATAAAAAATTTGAGCAATTTTTATGGTGCTAGCCTGCACGGCGGTGCTAGCCCGCACGGGGCAATGCCCTCGCATTAAGTTTATTGGTAATTGTAATGTTATGTTGCTCGGGGTGAAGTTTGTAAAAAACACAAAAACAACAAACTTTACACACCACAAGGTCGTGACGCTGATTATAGTGTAAGCACCAATCACGAGCGAGGCACGAGCGATAATGCGTATTGCGCCGTCCGC
>CAZJRQ010000057.1:0-8707 GCA_964548535.1 uncultured Oscillospiraceae bacterium | reverse complement strand
CTCGCTCTCGTTTGACAGCTTTATTATTATATCAAAATTTGTCGATAAAGTCAAGAGTTTTTTTCATATTTAATCACATTTGTTATATTTGCTGCATTGAAGGTGATAAACTCACCTTGCGATGTGCAAATTGCACATTTCAATCAAATTCATGCTGCATTTTCATTATTACATCAATTAAATGTATAAAATCTCCTTCAACGTACAAACTACTACTATCTTAATATAAGGAGGAAAACAATGAATAAATCAACAGGTATTTACACTTTCCTTAAGACTGCCATAATTACCATGACTATTCTTACTCTGCTTGCAGTCTGCGGACTTGTTTTTAAAGATAATGATAAACAAGCACTTTCACAGCTAGGTTCAAGCGGTAAAGAAGTTACTGCAATTCAAGAAAAACTTAAAGAACGTGGTTTGTTTAATGTAGGCGTTACCGGTTACTACGGAACTGAAACCGAAAAAGCTGTTTTGAAATTTCAAAAGCAACAGGGCATTCAGCAAACTGGAGTTGCTGGTCCCATAACTCTAAAGGCTTTAGGTATTTCTGTAGGAACAATTCCGGCTGCTACTGAGGCTAACGTAAATTTGCTTGCAAGAATAATCTCAGCCGAAGCTCGCGGTGAGCCTTACACTGGACAGGTTGCTGTCGGCGCTGTTATTCTTAATAGAATAGAGCACCCATCATTTCCTGACACTCTTTCTGGAGTTATCTATCAAAATGGCGCATTTACTGCTATTGTTGACGGTCAGTTTGAACAACCCGTTTCAGACAGCGCTTACAAAGCCGCAAAAGATGCTCTAAATGGATGGGACCCTTCCGGCGGATGCATATACTATTATAATCCAGCAAAAACTTCAAACGCATACATGCACTCTCTTCCAACAGTTGTTGTTATAGGAAGCCACCGTTTCTGCAAATAAAAAAACGGCAGCACTACCGCCTGCCGTTACATAATTAAGTTAAACTTTATCTCCCGCTGTCAACAACATAATATTTATGCAGATTAGTGGAGAAAACTTTGCTTAACATGTTCGCAATTGCCGCAGTTGCAAAAACTGATAATATCACAATCAAAACCTTACTACCTTTACTCACAATTAATTCCTCCCACCAAACAAAATAGACCTCTTTATACATTAATAATAGTATACCTTATATATTGAAAAATTTCAAGTGCTTTTTTAACTTTTTTTATAAAAACTTTTTTGTGCCAAAATTATTTGCAAAATAATGAAATATGTGATATAATTATTCTCGATATTAGTACTATTATTTTTAATATCTTTTATCTCGAAACTATTATTTTAGCATACCCAAAATACTATTTTTATATTGAGGATTTTAATTATGTCTGAAACCACACAGAAAAACAGCAGTTATAAAAAGCTTTTTTCTAATACTATTATATTTGCAATTGGTTCTTTTAGTTCCAAAATTCTTGTATTACTTTTAGTTAATGTATATACAACATATCTTAGCACAGCTGAACTCGGCATTAACGAAGTCATCACCAGCATTGCTAACTGGATGCAACCTATTGTTACACTAACTATTAGTGAGGCGGTAATACGATTCGGTCTTGACAAGGCTTACAACAAAAAGGCAACCTTTACAATCGGTAATATAATTTGTGCAATAGGACTTGGAATTTTAGCAATAGTAATACCTATTGTCACGATATCGGGAGTCGCCGACAAATATCTCAACGGTTATTCACTACTGCTCTATTGCTATATTTTCATGTCAAGCTTAAAGCTTTTATATTCAACCTTTGTAAGAGCTCTTGAAAAAGTTCGGCTTTTTGCAATTAACGGAATTTTAACTACACTCTTCATGCTAATAGGCACATACTTATTTATTTGCGTATTTAAAATGGGTAACACGGGTTATCTTCTTTCGATTATAGTATCTGATTTTCTTTCAATTATATTTTTAATGTTTACCGCAAAGCTTTGGAAATATATTGATTTTAAGCGTTTAGACAAACAGCTTTTACGCACTATGCTTCAATATTCTGTACCGCTTATTCCTGCACAGCTTTTATGGCTTATTACTAACACCTCCGACACATTTATGACTACCCATTATTTAGGGTTGGAAGCAAACGGTATCTTAGGTGCATCTTATAAAATTCCTAACCTAGTTGCAACGGTTTATTTAATGTTCGGACAAGCTTGGAATATGTCTGCAATTTTAGAGAACGACTCTGAGGATAGAAATAGGTTTTACTCTAATGTATTTAATCTTAATCAAAGTTTGCTATATCTAGTAGCCGCTGGTTGTTTGCTTATTGTTCAGCCACTTACGGCTGTTTGGATTGGTCCAGCCTTTCAAGACTCTATGAAATATGCACCTATCTTAATTTTCTCATCAGTTTTCTCTTGCTTTACTACCTTTATGGGTTCAATTTATCTTGCAACTAAGCAAACAAAAAGGTCTTTGTTTACTAGCTTAATTTCAGGTGTTATCAACATAGTACTAAACGTTATTCTTATTCCTAGAATCGGACTTTATGCTCCTGCTATTTCAACACTTACAAGCTATTTTGTCGTATTTGTTGTTAGAGCATATGATTCACGCAAGCTTATTCCTTTTTATATGAACTTTAAAAAGCTTGTTGTGAATAATATAATTTTGCTGATAATGGTTCTTACTAATGTATTGCAGTTTTTCTTTGGCACTAAAAAGCTTACAATGATTACACTTCCTATACTATTTATAATAGTATTTGTCATGAACTTTACTCCGCTTTGGGACGCTGCTCAACACATGCTGCCTGAAAAATTTGCAAAAATCACAAGACGTATCAGCACAAAAGCTGTCACACTACTAGCAATTTTAGCTATGGCGTTTTTAGTGCTTGCTTACATCACTCACGGAATATTACTGTTTATTGCATTTGGTATATGCGTGGTTTTTGCAATGCTTACAAACAGAATGAAGCTTATATACGCATCTATTATTGCAATTTTCTTGACCGCTTGGGGATTTATGAGCTTTGCAACTGGTATTACAATCTTAGCTCTGATAATGACTGTTCCGCTTATTATTTATCGCAAAAATATAGATTTAGTTATTGAAATAATACTTGCTGATATTGTAATGATTTATGTCGGCGGAATATATCTTGCAATTTTCTGCTTGATGATTGAGCTTATTATTTTCTTGATTATGTGCAGAAAGCAAATATTTAAAACACTTGAAAAAATGTTGTTTAAAAGATAGTCGAAAAATCCTATTATAATGGATTTAATATAAAAATAATTTATAAAAACTAATTGGAGGAATTTAAAATGGCAGAATTGAAATTTGAAATCACAAAGAGTATTGGTGTTCTTTCCGAAAATGCTAAAGGCTGGACTAAAGAGCTTAACATGGTTAGCTGGAATGAAAGAGAAGCTAAATATGACCTTAGAGAATGGAATCCTGACCACACAAGAATGGGCAAGGGCATTACTCTTACTGAAGAGGATATTACTAACCTTAGATCAATCCTAAATGGCGAGGATGTTGAAGACGATATTGACGAGGACTCTTTCGTATAATAATTAACTGGGTGTAAAGAAATTTTAAAAAGTTAAAAGATAACTGATTGTTAATACAACATTCATTTTCTTCTGTTATAATCTACTAGAATAATGTACTAAATTACAAAGAGAAATTAAGTAAATTCTAACGAATTTACTAATTCGAAGTATTTACAGATTCTAAAAATCAACTGATTATAATAATCTATGATTCCAAGAATCTATGATTCTTTACTAATGGAGGAAAATTACTGAATGGAACAGCATGGTATTAGTAAGCTTGACTTAAAAAGACGTAACCGTATGCAGGTTTTGAAAATTCTTAAACAACGTGGTCCAACATCTAGAATTGATATTGCGGGCACTTTGGACCTTACAAGAGCTGCAGTTACTATAATCACAAATGAAATGATTGAACAGGGAATTATTCAGGAAATAGGCGAATATAAGCATGTTACTGAAAAAGCCCCTAGAGGTCGTAAAAAAATACTTATTGATATTAATCATCACTACAAGTTTGCAGTTGGTGTTACTATCGAAGAGGAAATTGTTAGCGTTGGTCTATCGACACTTGCGGGTGAAGTTTTGGATAAGCGCAATATGCTAATTGAATCTAGCACTGAATCTTCTGATATTTACGACTATATCAATCGCTCAATTCATGAAGTTTTGAATGATAATTGTCTAGACAAAAACTCTGTTTTAGGTATTGGATTTGCAATTTTCCCTACTATGTATCCTAAACTTAATATTGAGCTTAGCGAAGATAGTATTCCTAATTATGATAAGATTTCAAATCTTGTAAAGACTTATACTGATTTGCCGCTTGTATTTGACAACTCTGTAAAGGGTTCTGCAATGGCGAATATTGACTTCCAGAAGAGTAAAGATCCTAATCGTCACAACATTGCTTTTCTTCAGTATGGCAATAATATGCACTTTGTTGTTACAAATCTAAACGATCCGATTCGTTCTTACGATAATCGTACAAACTTTGTTGACAAAATGATTATTAATCCTTTTTCTGCGGAAAAATGCCAGTGCGGACGACGTGGCTGTGTAGAAAACGAGCTTACTCCTAAGGCTATTATCAAGAAAGTCACTACTGTATTTTCTGAATACAAAACACCTTTTCTTTATCAGGCTGCTAAGGGTGATATCAACTTAGTCAATGCCGACTTGATTCAGGCGGCTTATGCTAAGGGTGAAGAACCTATAGTGGAGATTGTTGAAAGCTGGCTGAACTTAACTTGTGTGCTTTTAAACAATTTGTATTTCTCTACAAATCCACAAAAAATTGTTCTGCATCACTTCAAATTCGGAAATTCAGAAAAAGAGTTTTTTGACACTCTTAAATCCCATGTTAATTCAGTTGCTGGTACGGTTGTTTCAAACAAAATTGAGCCTTCAATTATTGAAGAAAAACACCGTTTTCTTGCTGGTGCTGCTCTAGCTATCAGAGAATTGTTCTTTAACAAGGGCGGATTTGATAAAAATTAATACGTATAAATTTAAAACGTCATGGATAAATTTCCATGACGTTTTTTATTATTAATACTATTCAGGTTTTTTAAGTCCACGAACTGCTATTACTGATGAAATCAATTCTGCTAGTACAAACGACAGCCACACTCCGTTTAATTTAAATATCATTGACAACACAAATGCTAACGGAATTACTATTGTTGCTCTTGAAATTGTTATTGCGAAAGCTGATTTAGGTCTTTGAGTTGCGCTCAAAAATGCCGAACTTACTATGTTAAAGCCTGCAAAAACAAAGCCTATAAAATAAATATAAAATCCGTTATTCGCAAGCTTGGCAAGCTGTATATCATTCTCGCTGTTGAACCAAGAAATTATTAGATTTGAAAAAACAACAAGCAAAATGTAGGACACTACTGCTATTGCAACAGCCAAGGTAAGTCCGCTTTTTAGCAGCTTTTGCTCTGCTGAGGTGTTGCGCTCTCCGCTGGCTTGACTGGCAAGCGGCTGAATTCCTTGAGCCACTCCTGTAAATATCGACACAACAACAATCGAAATATTAGCAACAATTCCATACGCTGCTACACCGACATCGGCAGCCAGCTTTGTTATTATCAAATTGAAAACTATTATTACAATTCCTGACGAAAGCTCTACGATAAGCGCCGAAAATCCTAAAGAAAAAATTTGCTTTAATGATGCATAAAAATTAAAAGATCTAACAAGTTTAAATCCGCTTTTTTTGCTTAGAATTCTTGCTGTCAAAATGCAAATGCTTATAAGTGGTGCAATACACGTTGCCAATGCCGCACCAAACATTCCCATATCAAAGATAAAAATAAACACATAGTCTAAAATTATATTCGAAAAACTACCCACTAACATTCCTGTCATAGCAACATTTGGCGCATTGTCATTTCTAGTAAAAGCCAGAAGAATATGATTCATTATAAACAGCGGAGCAAAGCATAAAATCGTTTTTAAATATATTCTCGTCATCTCTAAAGTTTCACCGTTTGCTCCCAAAAATCTAGCTAGATTTTCAGAAAACAACAGGCCTAACATAATGAAAACCAGACTAATTAAAACTCCTAGCAAAACAGTGTGGGTAAAAATCCTATTCGGCTTATCCTCATTCTTGCCTGCTTTTACTATTGAATAATAAGATGCCCCGCCAATTCCAAGCATTAAACCAATTCCCATTATAAAAGAAAAGGCTGGTATAGAATAATTAAGCGCCGCTAACCCTTGTGCATAAAAAGCCTTTGAAATAAAAAAAGTGTCCGCTAAAATATAGCACGAAAGTCCTACCATTCCCAATATATTCGGAATTACATATCCCAAAAAGCCTTTAGTTTTCTTCTCCATAAAATCCTCCAAAACAAAAAAATGCTCATCATGTTTTTTCAAAGACCTAACAAAACATGTTGAACATAAAATACTCACCCGGTGATGAGTAAAATTGTGTATATTAAATTTACAACACCAAAAATCAAGCGTCGCGCTTGTTCTTAAAGTATTATACGTTATATTCTTCAAATTGTCAAGTGCATTGATAATTATTTGAAATAGAATTTTTAAATAATGACACGTCAATTTCTTTTTCATATATTATGTTCCGATTTTTACTATTCTATGTGTTTATTTCACGTTATAATTTAAACAGAACAAAGGAGTTTGATTAAAATGAGTGAAACAAGATGTGATTTTCTATACCTAAGCGAACATGATATGATTGATGCAGGCGTTACTGACATGGCAGAAGATTTATGGCAAGAAAATGGATTCCTTACACTGATTTAATTATTTAGTACATAAAAAAACTCCATGCAACTTAAAAATTGCACGGAGATTTTCTTTATTATCATTAAATATTAATCAACTTTAGGAAGTTTATCAAGTGACTTTTGAATTTCCTCATCAGTTGGAATATAATCGCTCATTGTACCATCATGGAATTTTTCATACGCATACATATCGAAATATCCTGTACCTGTCAAGCCAAACAGAATAGTTTTCTCCTCACCAGTTTCTTTACATCTCATAGCCTCATCAATCGCTGCCTTGATTGCATGGCTGCTTTCTGGTGCTGGCAAAATACCCTCAACTCTTGCAAACTGCTCTGCCGCCGCAAAGATTTCAGTCTGCTCATAAGAAATAGCCTCTATCAAATTCTGATCATAAAGTTCTGAAAGCGTTGCACTCATACCGTGATATCTTAATCCGCCAGCATGATTAGGAGCTGGCATAAATCCAGAACCTAGAGTATACATTTTCTGCAACGGACAAACCTTACCAGTATCGCAGAAATCATAAGCATATTTACCTCTTGTAAAGCTAGGGCAAGATGAAGGTTCAACTGCAATAAAGCGATAATCAGCCTCACCACGAAGTTTTTCACCCATAAATGGAGAAATCAATCCTCCCAAGTTAGAACCACCTCCAGCACAGCCGATAATTACGTCTGGCTTGATGTTATACTTATCCATAGCAAGCTTTGCTTCAAGACCAATTATTGACTGGTGTAGCAAAACCTGAGAAAGCACTGAACCAAGAACATAACGATATCCCTCTTGACTAGCTGCCGCCTCAACCGCCTCAGAAATTGCACAACCAAGGCTTCCGTTCGTGCCAGGGAACTCCTCCAAAATCTTTCTGCCTACTGCAGTTTTCTCAGAAGGAGAAGGTGTAATCTGTGCACCATAAGTTCTCATAACTTCACGTCTAAAAGGCTTTTGCTCATACGAAACCTTAACCATATAAACCTGACAATCCAAGTCAAAATAAGAGCAAGCCATTGAAAGCGCTGTACCCCACTGACCTGCACCAGTTTCAGTAGTTACGCCGTTAAGTCCTTGTTTTTTAGCATAATAAGCCTGAGCAATAGCTGAATTTAGTTTATGGCTACCACTTGTATTGTTACCCTCAAACTTATAATAAATTTTAGCTGGAGTACCAAGCTTTTTCTCAAGACAATAAGCACGAACAAGCGGTGCTGGACGATACATTTTATAAAAGTCTAAAATTTCCTGAGGAATATCGATATAGGCATTTGTGTCATCAAGCTCCTGCTTAACTAACTCCTCACAAAAAACTGCACCAAGTTCCTCAGCTGTAACAGGTTTCAAAGTACCTGGATTCAAAAGCGGCGCTGGCTTTTTCTTCATATCAGCACGCACATTATACCACTGCTTTGGAAGTTCATTTTCTTCAAGATAAATCTTATAAGGTATTTTTTCAGTTGACATAACACAAGACTCCTTCAACATATTTTAATTAAATTTTACTCCTCTAAGAATACCACATCACCCACCAAATTGTCAAGCAGGGGCGTGCCCCTGCACCCCAGTCGCATCTTCGCTCGTGCCTCGCTCGTGATTGGTGCTTATAGTATAATCGGCGTCACGACCTTATGGTGTGCAAAGGTTATTGTTTTGTGAATTTTTATAAATTTCACCCACGAGCAACATAACGTCACCATTGCCAGTACACTATTCGCACCAGTGGCGTGCCCCTGCACCCCATTCGCATCTTCGCTCGTGCCTCGCTCGTGATTGGTGCTTATAGTATAAGCGGCGTCACGACCTTATGGTGTGCAAAGGTTATTGTTTTGTGAATTTTTATAAATTTCACCCACGAGCAACATAACGTCACCATTGCCAGTACACTATTCGCACCAGTGGCGTGCCCC
>CAZJRQ010000056.1:0-9747 GCA_964548535.1 uncultured Oscillospiraceae bacterium | reverse complement strand
GAAAAATTCAAGGACGGATTAAAGAAAGTCGGCGAGTGGTGTAAAGAGCATTGGAGAGCGATTGTTAAAATAGTGATTGTAGTAGTTATAATTGCCGCTTTAGCAATAGCCACTGTTCTCACTGGTGGAGTCACTGCGGGATTAGCTGGATTTATTATTGCTGGAGCTTTAAAAGGTGCTGTTTTTGGTGCTGTTTTTGGTGCAATAATTGGTGGTGGCATTGCTGCTTTTAAGCATTATTTTTCAACGGGCAGTTGCAATGGTATTGGTAATGCTATTTTTGATGGTGCGGCTGACGGTTTTTTTAGTGGTGCAATAACAGGTGCAATATTCGGGGCGGCTGGAAGTGGAATAAAAGCTTTTCAACTTTCGAAATTCGGAAAATTAAGCTGGGGTTCCAGTGGATTTAATCCTAATAATTATGCTGTGGTATCACGTTGGGGGCGTACGGGACTGCGATCTGGAGATTGGGTGATGAAAGGCAGTACTTCGTGGAAAAATTATATTCTTTCAGGGAAATGGGATTTTATTTCACCCACAAATCAATTCGCTCGTAAAGGTATAGGTCAGAGTTTTGTTGTTCTTAAGGATGCTCTCGTAAGACCAAGCGGAAAAGGGATTGATGGTATAGTTAAAATTATTGTAGACCAATGGAAATATATCCCTTAAAGGAGAAATTTATGATTTTATTTTTTGTTATAATAAGTTTAGCTGCGATTTGTATTTGGTTTGGATGTTATGACGCTTTTATTAATTTTCGTTATGTTGTTTCTGTTTTACTCGGAATTTTCGGAATACTGATAATTTTTTTAAACTTAATACCTCTTGTGGCATACATAAAAGATAATAAACATGTTTCTGGAATTCCTCTTTTGGGAGGGCTATCTCTTTGTATGGCGATAGCTATTTTTCCTAACAATCCTTATGCTTGGTTGTGTTGGGTTGCTTTAATTATTGATTTTCAATGGGGAATTCCAGGAATTTTGTATTCAGTATTAAAGAATATGAAAAAAAATAAGAAAGATTCATAAAAACTCACAGGCAGAATTTCTTTGACTATGTTTGGCTTTGACTTAGCTTCGTTAGGACTCAGTTTTATAGCCCCAACAAATCCGATAACAACATTAAACCAAAAATTGCAGTCAAGCAAACTATATAATGGTTTCCAAATTGGAGTCAGTGCTGTGGCTGTTTTCAGTGGTGGCATGACAAATGGTATGAATTCGGTTACCCCGTCATGTTTCGTTGCAGGGACAATGATTCTGACTGCAACAGGCTTGGTTGCAATTGAGAATATTAAAGCTGGCGACAAGGTTATTTCGACTGATGAAAAAACTTTTGAAACAACTGAAAAGATAGTACTTGAAACATACATAAGAGAAGTAGAAAAACTCGTTCATCTTACTATAAACGGTGAAGAAATAATCACAACCTTTGACCACCCGTTTTATGTTAAAGAGCATGGTTTTGTAAACGCTTGTGAACTTTGGATAGGTGCAATACTTCTTGATTCAAACGGAAATATACTAACAGTAGAAAACACTCGACTTGAACTTGCAGAAAAGCCTGTTTTAGTGTATAATTTTCAAGTAGAGGACTACCACACATACCATGTTGGTGAGTGTGGGGTTTGGGTGCATAATGCTAATTGCAAGCTGATTGATAATGGCGATGGAACATATGATGCCGAGCTATCATATAAGGATGATTGGACTCCAGAGCAACGAGCGGAAGCTGATGCTAAGTGCAGTGCATTAACAGATGCAGATACGGCTAAAACTAATCCTAACCGTGGAAGCACTTCGGCTTCGAGTAAGTATAAAAATGAGTATGGAAGCGATTCTGTATTGAAAACACAGGACGTCGACCATACTATTGATTTACAGCTTGGTGGAGCAGATGATATTCTTAATATGAAGCCCCTAGACAAAAGTGTTAATAGAAGTCTAGGAAGTCAAATTGGTTATCTTATGAAAAATCTTGACGAAGGCACTATTTTAAAAAACTTTTCGATGCGTTAAAAAACATCATTTTAGGAGGAATTTATGTTTAGTTTATTTTTAAGTTTTGTAGGTATTGTAGATAACAGCGTGCAAAGTGTAGATGAATTCTTAAGGGTCTATGATGGAACCACTTTCCTGAATGGGCTTTACAGAATTCATAAATCAGAGAATGTTGCAAAATGGATTGAGATTTTACAGAAATCTTTTCCGAAATTCAAAAATAAAATACAGTTATTTGGTTATGATTGGTTAGGTCGCAATTTTGCTTTGGATATAGAAAGAAATGTGGTTTTAATTTTTGAACCTGGCACAGGAGAAATACTTAACACAGGAAAAAATTTTATTGATTTTCATAATAATGAAATTACCCAATGTCATGATGCATGTTTAGCTTCTGATTTTTTCAACGAATGGTTTGAAGCAAATAACAATTATATTTTACCAGTTAATAAATGTGTGGGCTACAAAGTGCCATTGTTTCTAAACGGAGAAGATGACATAGAAAATCTTGAAATATCCGATATGGAAGTATACTGGGAAATCATGATGCCACTGATTAATTTGTAGAGATATTTTGAAACATTAACGGAGGTGTAAAAATGACAACCAACCAAGAAAAAGCAGCACAGTTATTAGCTGATTCGCACTTTGCTTTCATAAATAGTCAAAACAATGAAGCATTGCATCTTGCAAACGAGGCAATAAGACTTGCTTCGAAAAACCCCGATGGATATCAATGTGCAGGGAATGCATATATGTCCTTGGGGCAATATGATAAGGCGATTGAAATTTACAAAAAAGCGCTTAAACTAGATTTGAATAATGGTAATAGATATTTTAATTTAGGATATGCATTTGCAACAAACGAGAGGGCGGCGGATGCTATAAAAAATCTAGCAAAAGCCGAAGAATTAGGCTGTTCACCTGAAAACACCGTGCAATTGTATAACCTTCTTGGAATAATTTGTTTTGATATTGGAAGATATGATGATGCGCTTGTTAATCTTGAAAAAGCTGAACAAATTATCGGTGTTGATATGGATATTATGCAAAGAAAAATAATCATATATGGCATTAAGGATGATATAAGGAATGGTCTTTTTACTACTAATCAAATGAAGTTACTTGCTCCTTCTGAATATATCGGATATCAGCTTGCGTTTAAATTGTTGTGTCAGGTAAATCGACTTGATGATGCGAAGCGAGAACTTGAAATGGCGAAAAAGTATACATCTCCATCTGCAGATTTCTACATTGATTGTGTAACCTATGAGCTTCAGAAGTACCAATCAGATAAGGATAAAAATCATTATAATACAGCCCTTTCATATATTGAAGAAGCGTTAGCGACACTACAACCAACATCTACATATTTGATCGAGAGTTATATTAATTCCGCAGAAATATATCTGCAACTTGAAAATGCAGATAAAACAATTGATTGCCTAAATGCTGCACAAAATCCTATTGAATCATATAACGCTGAGTTTGAGATAATTGATAAGGATCATGAGCCAATTAAGTTGACGGAATACGCTGTTGAAGAAATGATAGAAGCTGATAAAGAGCGAATTGCTGAAGAATTAGGCGATTTTGGATTAGAAGAGTTGGCAGAGAGTACAGAACCAAATGAAGACGGTGGAAGAGAATATCTTACAGATGTCGAGGATGTAACTGATAATGAAAAATCGAAGTACAAGCTTGACGAAACAGAAATTGCTGAATATTCAAACGATAATATAGATCAGATCAATCGCCTATATATCGGTGCATACACACTCAAAAAGGATTTCAATTTAGTCATTGATTATGCAAGAAAATTGCAAGTTAGCGAGAGCATTCAAAATTCATATATAGGAATTTACAGTGAAGCAAATGCGTATAAAGAGCTTGGTTCGCTCGAAGCAGAGCAGAAATATGAAGAGACAATTAAATTCTTTAGAAATGCTATGATTAAAGATCCAACCGATATTCTTGCTGTTACTTTCCGAATTCAATGCTATATTGATATAGGTGATTTCAGTGAAGCCGAGCAGATGTGTAGTCTTCTTACGGATGAAATAAGAAAGCCTTTGCTTGAGAAGATTGAAGAGGCGAAAGCAGGGGGTGATGGTTATTGAATTTAGGACAGGATATCACCTTAAATAGCGATGCTTTTAATACTGCTTCAACAGAAATGGCTGCACTTAAAACTAGAGCTGAAACGTTAAAAACAAAGCTGGAAAAGATGTATACGGATTTAACAACGGCACTTGACACCCCGGCAGGAAAAGAAATTGAGGTTACTGCAAAGGACGTACTTATTAAGCCAATAAATGACCTCATACTCGTAATTGATCAAATGTCGAAAACGCTTACTGAGATAATACAAACGCCGTATTATCAGGGCGTATTTGATAAGTATGAACAGCTAATGCAAGGCATTAAATTTAATTAACAGGAGGAAATGACTATGTCAATGGGAACTACAGGTACAGTGAATATTACACCTGAGATGATGAACAACGCGTTAAAGGCAATTCAGGAGTACACAGAAACAGCAAAAGGTCTAAAAACACAATTGGAATCAACGATGGGTGGATTGGTTCCGGGTAATTTTAGCGGGAATGCAGCAGATGGATTCAAAATTTTCTACGATGATAAGATTGTACCAGTTATCGGTAAAGGCGTGGATGATATTGTACAACTTTTAACAGATATCGTGCAAGGCACATTAGATGCAATTCCAGCTGACTCAACTGGTTTAGATGATCAATTAGCTAGTGAAAACAAAAAGTAATTAGAGGAGGAGAATTAATATGGCAGGTTGTAGAATAGTAAATCAAGGCGTACTTGATGCAATAAGTGACATTGAAAAAAGCAAGACTTCGTATGAAGAGGCTGGACAAACATTAATAACTTCACTTACTAATGCGATTTCAGAGATGGAGGGCGCAACGAAGGATGCTTTACAGACTTTGATAGACGGTGATATTAAAACATTTGTTGAAACCGATTTGCCTAGTGCAATTGAAGGAATGGCTACTTTGCTTGAAGCGAATAGACAGAATTTTGAGGATGTTGACCAGCAAATCGCAAGTAACATAAGCGGTTAAATCAAGTGAAAGTGCAACCTTAGAATTGCTTTATCTGCAAACTTAAGGCTGCACTTTAATTATTTTTGGGAGGTATAACTATGGCTTTTAAAATACTTAATGAGGAACAACTTTCTTTACTCAATGATAATCAACAACAGCAATATAAAAATGAGTTGAGCCTGTATCAACAAAGGGTTGACTTTGTTGATCGAATTGAAGCACTTGAAAAAGCTGAAATTGAACCATATGTACCTAAGTTAAAAGAAATTGATGTTATTGTGATAAAAGAAGTAATTCCTTTCAGCAATTCTAAATTCAATATGATACCATTTAATTCTGCAGTAAAACCATCGCTACGTTCTGATTTGTTTAATAAAGAAAAAGCAGAGGGCGTTAATCTATCTGCATTTTCAAAAACAAGCACTGGTGTTAGGGAAGTTATTAGACATGGATATAAAAATATAGCTGTACTATCCTCAAAAATTAATTATATAAATAAGAGTGAAGAAAGGATTTTGAATGTTCCAAAATTACAAAGTCCCATTCTTGTTGAGAAGAAATTTTATGAGATAAGTAATGTTCTACCGAATGTGATAAACAAAGCGAAACCAAATTATGCTGACATTAAGTCTTTCGTTATGCCTCAAAAACCAAAGCTTAATTTAACGAACGTGTGTAGTGCTAATGCTGAAATTAAAAGCTTTAATAACCCTCAATTTACAAAAACTACGGTGCCAACTATTAATAGGGTTGATTTTAAACGTAATAATTTTATAAGTCCAGAAATCACTAAAGTTGATTTGCCAAAAGTAGAAAAAGTTAATTTTAGGGGAAATAACTTTATTAATCCTCAGCAACCAGTCCTCAATCTAGCGACTGACACTAAATCAAATGTTGAGATTAAATCTTTCGCAGAACTAAAAATCAATAAAACTATTTTGCAAAAGGCAGATGAGATTAATTTAATTACTAATACTTTTGTAAATCCGATTCAACCGATTCTCGCTCTAAAAACGAATATAAAACCAAGTATTGAAACTAAAGTATTTAAACAATCGAAATTCACGAAAATCAAATTAACTAAACAAGAAATAATTAGTCCTGCACTTAAGGACTTTCAAAGTATAGAACATCAAATAGTGGAGCCTATCCCTATTATAAAACCAAATCTGAAAACTCGAAGTTTTAATCAATCGGAATTTGCAAAGGCTAAACTACCAAAAATTCCTAAAGTTAATATTAATTTTAATAAATTTCAGCAACCTAAAAAAGCAAGTTCGCAGGTAAGTGTTGAAATCACAGCACCTGTTCAAATAAAGAAAATAGATAAATTGAAAATGGTTAAGGCAGAATTGCCAAATGTATTAATTCAAAAAAACCATAAGCTTGATGCTAATGCTAATGATGTGCTTGCAATAATGAATAAAGAATTCGAAGGAATGTTAGTATGAAAAACAATGAGATAATAGTTTCAGCAAGATTTGAATTTGAAAAATCATATCACGAATTGTCATTTCTTGTGCTAAAGGATATTACACTTCGAGCTTTTATTGAAGCGATATATTATGGATTGAAAAAATCCTCAGAATATACTGAATGTTATGACCTTTTAGAAGAATATATTCAAACACGTAAAGAACTTCAGGTTCTGTACACCGCCAAAGGAAACTATGATGTTATTGATTTTACAAGTGAAGTAATTAGAGATGGAGAGAAAATTAACATAGCTGATGTTGAAATAAATAAACTAGGTTTTGTAACTTCGACTCGTATACTGATTACATTAAAAACTGAAACTAACAGTTCGGCTTTGTTTGATAAAACCGAAACTAGTTATATATTAAAATCCAAAGACTCGCTTGAATACAATATAAGTACACGAAGATTGAATGTTATTGAATCCTCTGTTATAGATATAATTTCACCAAATGAGATGCCGCAAAAAGATAAGACATCACTTCTTGATGTTATTATTCCTACTGTTATGTCTACAGGTGGAATGTTAGCAGCGCGTTTTCTTGTGATGAAATTTGCTCCAAGTGCATCAAGTATGGGTAACACGATGCTTATGATGTCTGGAGCTATGGGTGTTGTAGCAATGGTTACATCACTATATAATTTCACTAAAAAAAGAAAAGAATATAAAGAAAATGTTGAAGCGTGGAAAAGCAACTATGAAAACTATATCTCTAGAAAAATTAAGACGATTAAAGAATGGCAAGAGAGTGATATTGTTTATTTAAACAGTATTTATCCAAGTGCAGATACATTACTTGAAAACACATCAGAAATAAGCAGTATCATTTTTTCACGATCGCAAAACGATAATGATTTTATGAAAATATCATTAGGTACTTCAAATGAAGTTAAACCACTTTTTGAAATTAAAAGTGAAAAAAAAGATAATATTTTTTATGATATCTATTATAAGATGTGCAGAAATAAAGATGAGATTGAAATATTTATCCCATCAAAAAAAGCTAAAAAGAAAGTTAAAAAAATGACCCCAGACGAAAGAGCAGAAATGAATAGAAATAAATTTTTGCTTACAGATTTAGCATACAATTTTGCTAATAAAGGTGTTGATACGAAAAATAATGATGAGATTGTTGGCTTTAATTATCTAAGAAGTGACACTAACAGAAAGCCACCCTTGTTGATTGATTTGAAAAATTGTGGGGCGTTAGGTGTGATATCTAATAATATTCAAACATCGCATGACTTTATCCGCCATGTGATTTTTGAATTAGCATACTATCATTCGCCAGAGGATTTACAGTTTGTTTTTTTCTTTGATAAAGAAGATAACGTCCAAAAACAAACTGAAATTTTGAAAGACTACAGATACTTGCCTCATACTAATGAACTTTTCGACTCATCGTCTCAATTTGTATTTGATAAAGAAAGTTCTGGAATCGTTTTTGGACAGCTTTTAAGCATTATGAATCAACGAACCAATACAAAAGGGGAAGATAGTGAAGATGCAGGCTCTGGACAAAAACTTACACAGGTTGTTTGCATTATTTTTTATGATTATGACATCAAAGAAACAGGATTCTCGAAATTTTTGCCGGAGGTTCCTAAAGAGGGAGAACCTTACGTGAACTCCTTAGGGCTTACTTTTATTTTTATTCAGTCAGTTAAGGATATGCTCCCAAAATATTGTGGAAATATTGTTAATATTGACAAAGATAACGAAAAAGAGCGAAAGGTTAGCTTCAGATATAACGTTCTTAGCAGAGAAACTTTGAACGTTCTAAGTGAAGATAGTGACGATAACACTAAGACAAATGATACAGACAAGTTGATTGAATATAAGTGCTTTCAAAATAAATATATTTTTGATGCAGAGAGTTATAAGGAACAATATTCACTGGCATTTAAGCAATTAAGCGCGATATATTATACTCGTGTTGCTGAAAATGGTAATGTTCCATCAATGGTTACCTTGTTTGAATTATATGGATACAATACAGACAGAGTAGAAAATGGTGAAGTAAAAACGAGCATAATTGATAGCTGGAAAAATATAAGTAAGAATGATGTAACGAGGAATATGTGCGTGCCCATTGGAAAAAACGAACATGGTGCAATGTATCTTGATTTATATGAAAAAGCGGACGGACCTCATATGCTTGTTGCCGGAACTACTGGTTCAGGTAAATCTGAAACAATAATTACATATCTGATAGGTCTATGTATGAAGTATTCACCGATGGACTTGAATATGATGCTTGTTGATATGAAAGGCGGAGGATTCTCCGACCGTTTGGGAAGCTTACCGCATTGTGTTGGCGTAGTAACCGACACTGCTGGTGAGGATGAGGGTACATCGGCTGCATATATGCTCAAGCGTTTTCTTGAATCATTGAATGCTGAAATCAAAAGACGCAAGCTACTGCTTTCAAGCTTTGGTGTAGATAATGTAGACTCATACATACGGGCACTTAGAATAATTAAAGAGATTAAATCAATTGACCCTAAAAACATTGATGAGATTGAAAAAATGACAAAGAAACTCAATGACAAACAAAGAGAAGTTCTAGAGAAAGATTTAAGAGATCTTTCACCACTTTCTCATCTTGTTTTAGTTGTCGATGAGTTTACAGAATTAAAACGTTTCTCAAGCGAAAGCAATGATGTGGATTTTATTGCGGAGATTACAACCATCGCTCGTGTAGGGCGCACTTTAGGATTTCATATTATTCTTGTGTCACAAAATATTGAGGGTGCGATTACAGATGATATTCGAGTGAATTCGAAGGCAAGAATCTGTTTAAAAGTTGCGACAAAACAAGCTTCAAAAGAAATGATAGGCACCCCAGCAGCTGCTGCTCCTGCGATGCCTCTGAACGGACGCGCATACTTACTTGTTGGAACTGGTACAAGATTCGATTATTTTCAGTCGGCCTATACTGGTGCCAATAAGAATCTTAATATTGAGCCTGCTGTAATAGTCACTCAAATTCCCAACTCGGGTGAATTTTATGGTGATTTTTATTCCTCGAAAAAAGATAATATTTTGAACAAAAAAAGGAATGAAAATATTAATGAGCATGATACACAGTTGGCGTATATCGTTAATACGATAATTGACATTGGTGAAAACATGGAAAAACCACGGCAAATATTTTTGGATCCACTTAAAAGTGTGATTTTTGATGAAA
>CAZJRQ010000055.1:0-9795 GCA_964548535.1 uncultured Oscillospiraceae bacterium | reverse complement strand
CATGCGTTCGTTGTCAGTACATAACATCGCTATTGACATTAAAAAATATATATGATATAATATGAATTTAATAGGCAAAAGATATAAAAAGAAAGGATTTTTCATCATGAATCAAAAAGAAAGAATGCTTGCAAATCTGCCATACAAAGCATGGCTCGACGATTTGCCGAAGGACAGAATTTCAAACCAAGAACGCTGTTATGAATACAACAATTTGCCACCAGAAAGATTGGGAGAAAAATCAGAATTAATCAAGAAAATTCTCGGAAAAACAGGTGAAATCATAAATATTGAAGCACCTTTTCACTGCGACTACGGCAGAAATATTGAAGTTGGCGACAATTTTTATGCAAACTTCAACTGCGTAATTTTGGACGTCGGCAGAGTAAAAATCGGCGAAAATGTAATGTTCGCACCGAACGTTTCAATCTACACAGCAGGTCACCCAGTCCACCATATTCCAAGAAATTCCGGATACGAATATGGAATCGATATCACTATTGGCGATAACGTTTGGATCGGCGGAAACACGTGTGTTTTGCCAGGTGTAAATATCGGTAAAAATGTAGTAATCGGTGCCGGAAGTGTTGTTACAAAAGACATTCCCGACAACTGTATCGCCGCTGGAAATCCATGCAAAATCATTCGTGAAATCACTGACGAAGATTTAGGATACTATTTTAAAGACCGTAAATTCGACGTCGACGATTACGCTGGTGAACATGCAAGATAGTAAATTATCTCAAGATTTTCCATGCTTGAATTTCTCTAGATTTTCGCTATTAAATGATATGATAAATTTCTTAGTTTAGAAAATCATCAAAACAATTTGATTCTTTGCAGTTTAGATTTTTAGTAACTATATTAAATTTTTCGTTGGAATATTATTTTCCAAAGCTGAACTATTTGCTTCGGAAAATTCATGAAGGCAACTTAATTTTTTGTAATTAAAATTAATAATAACTATATTCAATTTTTCACTGTGATTTTGACTTATCAAAATTGTCCCAAAGATTTTTCTTCACAAAAATTATATCTATATCTAGTCGATCAAATTTGAAGAAATTTATCTTTCAAGGATTTACTTTTTGAAAAAGCCCTTCTTACTAATAGTCAAAAAACGCTATTTTGTTGCACCGAAACGTGCAACTTTGAACGAAATATATATTAAGTAAAATATAAACTGTATTTTTGCATAAATCATCTATCGTCAGATTATGCAATTCTACTATAAAAACAAAAGCCATTAGTGAAAATTCACTAATGGCTTTTTTCTATTTACATCAATTATTTACTCCGAACGGACAAGCCACAAGGCATAGTCCACAGGAGTTTTTTCTGCCATGTTTTTCTATAAACAGGCTTCTTTTTTGGTTACATAATTTATAATCAATCAGCTCATCACGACGTTTTTTTATATCCCATGCAACTCCAAAAAGGGTATTATGCGGGCAAACATCTACGCATTTTAAGCAATTTTCTGGACATTTACTCTTTGTAATCGGCTCACCAAGCGGCAGAATCTCATCAATCAAAACTACTGACAAACGCACTCTTGGGCCATATTTTTCTGTAATCACGACATCGTTTTTACCAATCCAACCTAGCCCTGCATTTACGGCTGCATATTTAAAGGAAAAAGGTGCAACTAAATCTTCCTCACTACTTTGGGCAACAGGCGGAATATAGTACCTAACTGCGTGATTTTTCAGGGCTGGCTCGAGCTTTTTATGTATCGAATTTATGATTTCTCTTGCGCCGATAATTCCCTCTTCAAACGCAATTTCTGAGTAATTAGCTATAACAAGCTGATTGGTATACGGCACTGCGATAACCAGCGCTGATTTATACTGATTTCTATAGTCTGAGTAGGAAATATCTGCATATCCATACAAAATATCAGGATAGTTTTCAAGTATTTTTTCTATCGTATTTTGGGTCATAAAATTGTCCTTTACAACTGTTAATCTGATTTTATGGCATAAATTGTTCTGCATTTTCTGCTACATTATTATTTTGCGCTTGCTTATATTCCTCTCGCTTATAAGCCAAATACTGCAAATTTTCAGGTGTATATCCTACTCCAGCATTTGGACATAGTTCGCATATTCTGCCAGCAAGTTCATCCATAGTTGCTTTTGTTCGACCGTATACATTGATTGCAATGCGTCCTGTAGCAGTTTCGATATAAATCTCTTTACTCGATGGAATAAAATTATAACTCGTTTTATGAACATACATCAAAAAAACGTCATCTAAATATGACATTTGAGTTATATTTTTCTTGTTTGCTATAACACGGTCAGAAAGCATTATAAATTTATCCTCATACTTAGTGTTTATAAAAAGCTCATCAGCCTGACTAAGCAAGTCTGGATTGTTTTTGATTGTCTTTGATTTCTCTGGATGTTTAATATTTTTTGTTCCTGTATTCAAAAGCAAAATACCGCAAACAAATGCTATTGCAAAGACAAGATATAAAAACCAAAATTCATCACTATCTCCTGTAACCAAGAAACAAAATGATAAAAATGCACCTAAAACAGTTAAAATAACACCCCAAATAATACAGCACACTGCACCTTTTTTAATTTTCTTCAGCACCAATTCGCTACCCATAATTAATCCTCCATAATTTATTATTTTCATTTTTGCTTTTAAAATTATATAAATAATATCATAAAACTAATTTATTGTCAATTAATTTATACGAGATTTTTGCATACTTGCGGTACTTTTGCTTATTTTATGCATTATCCATTGTCCTTACTACTTCTGTTAGTAATGCAGAGGCTTTTTGTTTCTTTTCTAGCTTTACTATGAAGTGTGGTTTTCCTGCGTCTACAAACTTTATGCGATTCTTATATTTCACTGTTAATGCTTGTATTTGCTCCACTTCAGGATGCTGAATATAAAACACCACATTGTCGCTTTTTTGCGATATTTCAGTGATTTTCAGTCTTGACGCCATGTTTCTTGTCAACGCTACATCTATCAGCCCCGTCACTGACTTTGGCGGTTCTCCAAAACGGTCGATTAGCTCATCTAAAACGTCTGAACTATCCTCTTCGGTTACTATTGACGCAATCTTTCGGTAAGCGTCAATTCTCTGCGGTAGACTTTCGATATAATGCTCCGGAATAAACGCGTCGATGGAAATATCCACCAGACAATCTTCTGGAGAACGCGGTAGTGCCTCACCTTTTTGCTCCGCTATTGCCTCGTTTAAAAGTCGAAGATACATATCATATCCAACTGCTTCCATATGTCCGTGCTGACGACCGTTTAGAATTGAACCTGCTCCTCGAATTTCCAAATCTCTCATAGCTATATGAAATCCTGAGCCGAATTGAGTGAATTCTTTAATCGCATTTAGTCGCTTGCTCGCAATTTCTGTAAGCACTTTTCCACGTCGAAATGTGAAATACGCAAAGGCACGTCGGCTTGAACGTCCCACTCGTCCTCTTAGCTGATAAAGCTGGGAAAGTCCCAATCTATCGGCGTCTTCGATAATCAAAGTGTTTACATTCGGCACGTCTACACCTGTTTCGATTAGCGTTGTGCAGACTAAAATATCAATCTCTCTATCTATCAGCTGACGCCAAATTTCTGAAAGTTCATTCTCGGAAATTTGACCGTGAGCATAGGCAATTCTCGCCTCTGGGAGCATTTGCTGGAGTTTGTAAACTGTTGCGTCAATCGTATCGATACGGTTATGGATATAATAAACCTGACCGCCGCGACGAAGTTCTTTCTGAATCGCCTGCACCACGACGCCGTCGTTATGCTCGATTACATACGTTTGAATTGGATGTCTATCCTGCGGCGGCTCTTCGATTACTGACATATCACGAATGCCGCTCATTGCCATATTTAGCGTTCGTGGAATTGGCGTTGCTGACAATGTAAGGATATCTACACCGTTATGACTTTCCTTGAATTTTTCCTTATGCGCAACGCCGAAACGCTGTTCCTCATCTATTATCGCTAGTCCTAAATTCTTGAATTCTACATCCTTTTGAACTATTCTATGAGTACCTATAATTATGTCAATCGTACCGCGTTTTAGCTCACGAATGATTTGCTGTTGTTGTTTTGGAGTACGAAAACGCGACAAAAGTTCGACCTTAATTGGGAAATGCTCAAAACGTTTTATTGCTGTTTGATAATGCTGCCACGCCAAAACTGTAGTCGGCACTAAAATCGCCACCTGCTTTGAATCAAGCATACACTTGAACGCGGCGCGCAATGCGACTTCTGTTTTGCCGAATCCAACGTCGCCGCAAAGAAGTCTGTCCATTGGCGATGGTTTTTGCATATCCTCTTTAATTTCCATAATTGAGCGGAGCTGGTCGTCTGTTTCTTGATAATCAAAACGCTCTTCAAACTCATTCTGCCACTCGTTATCTGCCGAAAAAGCAAAGCCTTTCGCCATTTGTCTTTGAGCATAAAGCTTTGTCAATTCCTCCGCCATATCCTTGACCGCCGACTTTACTCTGGCTCTTGTTTTATGCCACTCGGTCGAATTCAACTTGTGAAGTTTTACTCCTGCGTCCTCACGCGGACCGATATATCTTGACACCAAATCAAGCTGCGTAACTGGCACATAAAGCACGTCTGAACCTGCATATTTTATCGTGATATAGTCCTTTGTTACGCCGTTTGTTTCAAGATTTTTTATGCCGACAAATCGACCGATTCCGTACATTGAATGTACTACCAAATCACCAGGTGCTAGGTCGGACAGGCTATTAATTTCCTCGCCTTTACGATGTTTTTTCGACTTGCGCTTTGCTGACATTGCTTTCATTTGCGTGATTGACGCGCACTTTATATCCGGATAATCAAATCCGCCTGACAGACTTCCTGTACGCACATAGACTGTGTTTGACTTAATTTGGCTATCATCTTTAAGTTCACTTGCTGGAATGCCCTGATCGTTTAGATCGTTAATGATAATTGGGATAGTTTTTTCGGAGCCTGCAAGCACTATTGTACAATAATCCTGCTCACAAAAAGCCTCGAGCTCTTCGACTAGATTTGTGACATTTCCGCCCCAAACTCCAGTTTGACGGCAGTCGGCATTAATTAATTTTTTAAACTTCACATCAACATTTGAACGCATGAAAGTATCTAGAAAAATGCTGTTTTTTCTTTGCGCTTTCACCATTGCTGTGGGAAAATCTATGCAAAAACCTTCAAGATGTTTGAACATTATTCCATCCTCATAGAGAATTTTCAAGTCCTCTTGAAGTTGAGTTGAGGACGCTTTTGCTTTTTCAAGACAGTTTTGATACTCACTAATTACGCAGATTCCGTCAGTGAAATAGTCAAAAACCGTCGCTGTTTCGCCATACGCTAGGGTATAATATTTATCCAGATTGCTTAGAGTAATATCGCTATTCACGCACTCTAAATCACGCGAAATGTGGGTTCTGATTTTCTCGGTGTTTTTTCCGCGCACTGAACCTGACAGCTTTTCCAGCTTTTCTGTGAGTGTATTTTTATCTTCAAAAATAATTTCAAGTGCTGGGACTATTGTGATTTCTTCGATATTTTCAGTTCGTCGCTGTGTTTCAGTATCAAAATATGAAACCATATCAATCTCATCACCCCACAGCTCAATTCTTACTGGATATTTCTCTTGAACCGGAAAAATGTCAACGATTGAACCTCTAATTGCAAACTGTGCTTGACCCTCGACCTGCTCTGTTCTTGCATAGCCTGATGAAATAAGTTTTTTGGCAAGGTCGGTTGTATTTATTTCTAAACCGCTTGCTAGATTAAACGAATATTCATTTAGTGCTGACATTGGTATTGTACCCTGCATTGCCGATTCTGCCGACACTGCAAGGACTTTACACCTGCCTGACATAATTTTAGCAAGTGATTCAATTCGCTTATGTTCATACTCTCGTGAGATACCTTCCATATAGGCAAAGTTCAAGTCTTTTGCTGGAAAAAGGCAAGCTATTTCTTCTTCTACAAGCTCATTAATATCCATAACAAGACGTGTACAAGCTGCTTCGTCATCACAGATTACAAGCAGTTTGTTTTCATCAGATAGTGACGCACAGATTTGTGATTTATGAATATTTGAAACTCCTGTCAGTGAACACGGAGTATAACCTCCATCGACTGCCTGCTCTAGTTCTTTATAAAACGGCAGCGCTTTGCACATTTGCTTAAAAATGTTCATGTTGTTTCCTTTCGAATTTTTCTTTTTGTATTTTGTTGCCCCCACAAGACTGAGGGTGGATTTTTCTAATAATTTATCTATTATATCGGTTCATTGCTTCGCCGATTTCACCTTTTACTATAAGCTCGGTCGCTAGACAGGCTGTTTCGCAAACTTCATCTATTTTCTTTTGGTCATCTTGAGAGAATTTTCCCAAAACCCAGTCTGCTAGGTCATAATCTGGGTGTGGTTTTTTGCCTACTCCTATTTTTATGCGCGGGAAATTATCTCCTCCGCAAAGTGCTAAGATGTCCTTGATTCCGTTATGTCCGCCTGCTGAGCCTTGTCGGCGGATTCTTAAATGCGACGGTTCTAGCGAAATATCATCGTAAATCACCAGCAAATTTTCAAGCGGAATTTTATAAAAATTCATCGCTTCAGATATTGCTTCACCGCTTTTGTTCATGAACGTTTCTGGTTTCATCACAAGGCAGTTTTTTCCACCGATTGTAGCAACCGCTGTTTTCGATTTGAATTTATACGTTTTAGTTTCAAATCCATACTTTTTTTCAAGTGCCGAAACTGCCATAAACCCAACATTATGACGTGTTTTTTCGTACTGCATTCCTGGATTTCCTAATCCTGCTATAATATATTCAGGTTTTGCACCTTGATTACTTTGTGCTGAAATTTTCTTCAGTTTTTCGAAAATGTCCATTATTTTTCTAAAGTCCTTTCTTATCTATAAACCACACTAAACCCCGATATCTCGCGATATGGGGTGTGTGAAATTCAGTTATTATGTATTTTTACTTGTTTTCTTGACGGCTACTATCGCTCCGCAAATTGCGAAAACTACTGCTACTAACAGGCAAGATAGGCTTATTACCACGGTTGTATTACCATTAATGTAATTATCTGTCCATAATTTTAAATTATACGGTTCGATTTTAAATGGGTCGCCGTAAATATAATTTATCGTCGGATTAATCAAAAACATGAATATCGCTGATAAAAACAATGACAGTGATGTTTTGAACAATCCATTAATCGGTAAATACCTAATTATCAGCATTATTGCCCACGGTAAGGCCAGCGAAACTAGTGCTATTAAAACGCCTATGCCCATGTTTTCATAACTATAATATATGTTAACCGTCAAAATTAATGCAAATATTAATACGGTGTCAAGTGCGAATGAAATTAATGCGTTGTGCTTTTTTACCGTCGCTGGAAAGTCTAGATTGTGTATTATAATCGGTGTGAATATTATCGAAAACGACATTGAAATTGCCACAAACGCGACTGCAAACCAATCTCCGCCTGTGTAAATATTACAGGTCAGCAGGAGAATATTTAGTGATGCGAAAAATGCTATGAGCGTCCACAGCCCTTTATTTTTCTTTACGATTACTGGCACTGAAGTGAGTGAAAACGCTGTCATAATTGAAGTCAGCACTATGAAAAACCACGACAGATTATGCGAAATTGCGAGGTTGCAAATAAAACAGGTCGCTAATGTTATGCCATAGATTACGTACCATATCCAGTTGTACGTTTTTTTGACTTTCACCAGCGTTTGCGCTTGATTTTCAATCTCTCGCTGATGGTAATCTTCACTTGAAGTTATCAGTTCATGCTCTGAGATTTGCAATTGTTTACAGAGCGTTGACACTAATGTTATGTCTGGATAGGACAATCCTCGCTCCCATTTTGACACCGCTGACTCGGTTACATACAACCTATCTGCCAATTCTTTTTGAGTTAGATTTAGCTCTTTTCTTTTTCTTGATATAAATTTTCCGAAAGTAATTTTTTCTTCCATTTACAAAACAGCTCCTTTTTTGATGTTGATTTGATTATAATTTAAACATACAAAAAAGTCAACAAATTTGGTCGAATTAGTCACTCGACTGTTAGGCCAGTGCCTATTTTGCGACGTTTGAGGGCTGTCTACTCTTCCTCTTGCTGCTCAAGATTTTGCTCTTTTTCAAACTTTTCGGTACGATTTTTCAACTTCTTTAAAGCATAGCCTTCCTTAATTTGTGCTTGACCACGCTCAATTGCTAGTGCGTTATCTGGTATATCTTTTGTGATTGTTGAACCAGCTGCTGTATACGCTCCCTTACCGACTCTTACTGGTGCGACTAGATTTGTATTACATCCTATGAACGCATTGTCTTCAATCACAGTACGGAATTTTTTGTCGCCATTGTAATTTACTGTAACAACTCCGCAGCCGAAGTTTACATTTGCTCCGACGTCAGAATCACCAATATATGTCAAATGAGCAACTGCTGTATGCTCGCCGATTGTTGAATTTTTAATCTCAACGAAGTCACCGATTTTTGCTCCAGTTTTGATATGAGAATTTGGTCTTAGCTGAACATATGGCCCAATTTTCACATCGTCTTCAATGATTGAATCGTACGCTTGGACGTTATTTAAATCGACATTATTGCCGATTGTTGTATTCTCGATGATACAGTTATTTCCCAAGATACAGTTTTCGCCGACTGTTGTATTTCCGCGAAGAATTACACCTGAATGGATTATTGTCCCCTGTCCGATTGTTACATTATTTCCAATCGAAACGCCGTCGATACATCTAAACTCGATACCCTCATCTAGCCAATAGTCGATAATTTCGCTACGCGCGATATCGTTAAGAATTAGAAGTCCGCGCTTTGTATCAGCACCCATTGCGACATTCGGATTTTTTGACACACACGCGTCGGCAATTTTGCCTTTTTCCAAAATCAGCTCGATACAATCAGTTAGGTAATACTCACCCTGCGCATTATTTGGGGTAAGCTCGGCCAGCGCCTCAAGCAAATCGGCAGTTTTAAACCAATAGCAGCCGCTATTAACTTCAGTAATTGCAAGCTGATAAGGGTTACAGTCATTATGCTCGACTATGCCGCCTATTCCGTCCTCAGTTCTTAAAATTCTACCTAGTCCTGTAGGATTTTCAACACGTGATGTTACTACTGTGACACCGCAGTCATGGTTTGTATGATATTCTAGCGCTGAATTTATAGTTTCAGCGTCGATAAAAGGGGCATCGCCGCAAAGAACCAAAGTATTTCCCTCAAGATTAGATTCTAGGTAATCCTTTGCCTGCATTACGGCATGGCCTGTACCTAGTCGCTCCTCCTGCATAGCTGTTGTGATTGTCGCTTTTGAATTTCTGCTCTCCAAAAACTTATCAATTTGCCCAGCCTCAAAACCTTTTACGATGCAAATATCATCAAGCTCAGCATTTTCACAAGCTGTTAGCACCCACTCAATCATTGGCTCGCCAATTACATTACACAAGACCTTTGGCTTATTTGTTTTCATTCGCTTACCCTGTCCGCCTGCAAGTATTATAACGTTGTTTTTCATAAAAAAATTGTCCTTTCAAGATTCATGTACTATTTTTATTTTTCTATCTAGTTACACAGCAATAAATTTTCATAATTAATTTTATTATAATACATTTCCACCCATTCGTCAACCCCAGGGGCGTGCCCAAGCTCTTGCTTACAAGAGCTAAGACCCCAGTCGCATTATCGCTCAAGCCTCGCTCGTGATTGGTGCTCGAAACATAAGCAGCGTCACAACCTTGTGGTAGG
>CAZJRQ010000054.1:0-9888 GCA_964548535.1 uncultured Oscillospiraceae bacterium | reverse complement strand
AATATTTAAGCTATTCATTTTTGACAGCTATCTATACCTCTCAAAACATGTGGAGTGTTGCGTGTTGATGTCTAGGGTAGAGGGCAGAAAGGCTTGAGATACTGGTGCTTTTAGGAATATAAAAAAGCGATGCCAGCATTTAATTGCCAGCATCGCTTTTTGCGTCCATGGGAAACATATCAATAGTCGAAAAGTATAGTCAACTCAAGTCTGGAAAGTAGTCGGGAACATATCCATGGACAAAAATGAGGTTTGGTTGTTGATGGGAATATATCCACCATCGCCCACCGTGCAACTTCCGTAAGTGTAGGCAATATGCTTTTTCCCTTATTCGTCACTGTATTTTTTAAGCTCAGCGGTAATAAAGTCCCTTAGAGTGCAGAGAAATACTATGCTAGAAAAAAGGCGTGAAATAACAATTTTTTAAGGAAATCAACTTGACAAAATAAAAATCAAATGCTATAATCAATTTAACATACATGTGTATGTACAGGAGGTGTTTATATGCCACGGCACGACCCAGACCAAAAAACAAAGCAGGATATACTGAATACTGCTATGCGTATGTTTACTGAAAAGGGAATAGAAAATGTGAAGGTTGAAGATGTTGTAAAGGAAGTTGGTGTAACACGGGGAGCATTTTACCATTATTTCAAATCCCGGGAAGAATTGATTGGTGGTGTTATGTATAAATCTTTTGAAAGTGATAATCCATATTTACTTGCTGATAAACAAGAGGGACTTAACGCCCTTGAAAGACTTCGGTTTGCAGCCAAGCTTAGTCTACGTTCCAGTTTGGATATGAGTGACAGTATGAGA
This sequence comes from uncultured Oscillospiraceae bacterium, assembly GCA_964548535.1. Taxonomy (GTDB): domain Bacteria; phylum Bacillota; class Clostridia; order Oscillospirales; family Ruminococcaceae; genus CAZJRQ01. The sequence goes on along the minus strand of CAZJRQ010000054.1, from coordinate 9,069 downwards.
GTGCAGATGAAGAAGTTAGCAAATGACCCTATTATTTTTAAGAACGAGATGATTTTTCAAGTAACCGTAATGGCTACCTACATTGAAAAGCTATTGATTGAGGGAAACAAAGATGGCTCTATGAATGTGGTATTTCCAAAACAGGCATCACAAACGATTGCCTGGCTTGTTGCATCATGGCTAAGCTCCTACGCATTTGAAGTATCTTATGCGGAATATGTAGATAAGGTTTTGTTCCTTGAGCAACTGACAATATCGCTTGGAGTGCCAATCGTGGATGAGGAACTGAAAGAGATTTATTTTACCCTTGGTCGGTCTGAATGTAAAAGTGAATAGTTCTGTATCTTTACTGCCTATAAAATGGCAGTAAAATTTACGCCACTTACATACATACGTATGTATATAAAATGGAGGTTGATTATGTCGAAAAAAATAATTGAAGTATCTGGACTACAAAAATCTTATAAGGCAAACCAGGTTTTGAGAAATGTCAGTTTTACGATTGACAAAGGCAGTATCTTTGCCCTGCTTGGTTCAAATGGCGCAGGTAAAACAACAGTTATTAGAATCCTCTCCACCTTATTGAAATCAGATGCTGGCAGTGCTGTAATTAACGGATTTAATGTGTCAACGAATGATGATGATGTGCGTAAGTGCATTAGCCTAACAGGACAATTTGTGGCAGTAGATGAAACTTTGACAGGTAGAGAAAATCTAACGCTTATCGCACAACTTAAACATCTGTCGAATATCAAAAACACAGTAAGCGAGTGGTTGTCTTTCTCGAATTTGGAGAACGCCGCCGATAGAAAAGTGTCCACCTATTCGGGAGGTATGCGGCGTAGGCTTGATATAGCAATGAGCCTTATGGGCAACCCAGATGTGCTTTTTCTTGATGAGCCTACAACCGGGCTTGACCCCCAGAACCGCATTGCCATGTGGGACTTGGTAAAGAATTTGTCAAATAAAGGAACAACTGTGTTTCTCACAACACAATACCTGGACGAAGCTGAATATCTCGCTGATAATATTGCTATTTTACATGGCGGTAAAATCATCGCAGAGGGTACACCGAAGTATCTAAAAGAAATAATGCCCGATAGAGGGGTGCGACTTAATTTTGACAGTGAGATAAAAGCTGATACAGCAATAAAGCTCTTGACCGAAAATGGAATTGCTGCCAATAGCATAGAGCAAAATTTACCTTCTTTAGAAGATGTGTTTTTAATGCTCATAGGCGAAAGAAAGGAGATAAATCAACGTGAAAAAATCTAACACGAATATGCTTTTTGACGCATGGGTTATGTTCAAACGCTGTTTAATTATATCTTTGCGAAATCCCGAGACACTACTAACGGCAACAATAATACCATTTTTATTAATGTTTTTATTTGCTGTGGTATTTGGAAGCATATCCGATGTAGGGGATTTCAATTACATTGACTTTATTGTGCCGGGAATTATCTTGCAAAGTATCGCTCAAGCATCTCAATCAAGCATCTCAATTTTCGGCAATGAATGTTACAGTTGACATGACAAAGGGTATCATAGACCGTTTTCGATGTATGTCCATTTCAAAATCTGCTGTTCTGATCGGTCATACAGGTGCAGGTATGATAAGAGGTGTAATTTCTAATACTGTCATTATCCTAACCGCCCTTATTCTCGGCTTTAGACCACAGGCAGGGCTTATAGATTGGCTTTTGATTATATCACTTCTTTTGTTAATTAACATTACATTTACACTAATTGCGGTACTATGCGGAATGATTTCAAAGTCGGTAGAAGGAGCAAGCGGACTACTGATGCCCCTGTTTATTCTGCCTTTTATAAGCTCAGGATTTGCTCCCGTTGAAAGTATGCCCAGTGGTATTCGGTGGTTTGCAGAAATGCAGCCTATGACACCGATGATTGACAGTTTGAGAGCCTTGACACTTGACTTGTCTTTGGGGAACAGCCTGTGGCTGGCACTCGCTTGGTGCGTGGTATTAAGCATTGTGAGTTTTACTGTTTCAATACGGATATACAGTCGCAAATACAATTATTAACTAAGCTATGTAGAGTGAAAAAAGGAGAATATTATGGATAACTTAATTCAAGTCAGAAATCTATGCAAAGATTTTGGTGGTAAAACTGTGCTAAATCATGTGTCTTTAGAAGTAACCGAGGGCGAAATTATTGGACTGCTCGGTGCAAATGGAGCAGGAAAAACAACACTTTTAAAACTTCTATCGGGATTGCTTGAGCCTACTGAGGGGCAAATTACAATATCTTCACATAATCCGTGGAACGAGCGTGATAAGGTATTAAAACATCTTGGGATACTTATTGAAACACCAGTATTTTATGAGCATTTAACAGCTTATGAAAATTTGTCCATACACCTTGAATATATGGATGTGAAATCCGATATAGATAAAATTTTATCCCTTGTCGGACTTGATGATGTAAAAAACAAGCAAGTATCAAAGTTTTCTCTTGGTATGAAGCAGAGGCTCGCTATTGCAAGAAGTATCAGTCACAAACCTAACATACTGCTGTTAGATGAGCCTATCAATGGGCTTGATCCTGTGGCTATTAAAGATATTAGAGAATTATTTATAGACTTAAAAATGAACGGAACTACTATTATTCTATCAAGTCATATTTTGAGCGAAATATTGCAAACTGCCGAAAGCATTGTCATTATATCAAATGCTAATTTACAGAAATTAGGCACGATAGATACACTTAAAAAACAACACGGTGATGAAATTGAAAACTACTTAATTGAAAGGATGCGTGGCTAATATGATGAAGCTTATAAAACTTGAACTTAGAAAAAATAATCTAAAACCTTATTTATGGGGGAGTTTGGGGATTTTCATTTTTGCTGTGGCGATGGGAATATTTTTCAGTGCCTTGCCACTAATAGACCCAAGCGACCCATCTTCCCAGGAGATGTCAGACTTTAACAACCTCTCCCCACTCATTTCTATTATTGTAATGGGCAGTTACGCAATACTTGGAACCGTAATGCATACAAAATTCATTGTAGCGGAATACACAGGGAGAAAAAATGTGTTACTTTTCTGCTACCCTCAAAAGCGAAGTCAAATATTACTTACAAAATTTATACTTATTTTTGTTTACACCATTGCCATGTTAATAATTTCAGATGTGGTAGCTCTTATATTTATTGGTTTAATTGGCAATATGACTGGTCTAATAACAAAACCGATTGACTTAGACAGTGTTGCTAATGTTTTGCTATTAAGCATTATGTTCGGTTTTATCGCAAATTTAATTAGCACCATAGCTCTTAGGGTAGGTTTTTTTAAGAAGTCTATAATATGGTCGCTCGTAACGGCTTTTATCCTTGTAGCACCACTTGGAAACTCCCTTATGTTGACTAGCAATTATCGTTTACCGATTTTTCTTGCAGTGGGTGCTGTATTGATGATTATTTGTCTAGTCCTATTTATGGGTTTACTTAAAAAAGTGAATAAAATGGAGTGCTTATGATAAATGGAGGGACGAAAATCTATGGATAACGGCAGGTGGTTATTATGTCCGATATGTAAAAGCAAAACAAGGATTAAACTCCTCGTTTCTACGGAACTGAAAAACTTCCTGTTGTTTTGCCCGAAGTGCAAGCAGGAAACGATTATCAATGTAAGACAACAGAATGTATCAGTCATCAAAGAGCCAGCCGCTAAGACGCAGAGCCAATAACTTGTGGATTTAACCACTTTTATTGGCCTTTTTTCTTAATAGCTATCCCTGATTTAAATTTAAGCTGTTTTAATGGTCTTGTGCAGTCTATGTATATCCAACTAGTGAAGACTACAAAGATTATGAATATCAATTTTCGACTGATAAAGCTATTGCCAAGCTAAAATCAGCTGGAATAGATGATGTGATTGATGAAATTAATAAGCAACTGGATGGTATTTAGTGCCATTAAATATCATAAATCTGGAGAATGCTGAAATCACTACATAGCCATGAATATATGCAACTACGGATTCGTATGCGTGAAAAATAACCGTTATGAAAATCATAGCGGTTATTTTTATAATAATTTTAAGATATAAAAACATTGGTTTTACTCTCGATTTTTCGTGATATCACAGTTGATACCGACGTTGACGAGTAGATATATCTGTGATATACTGTAAAAAAGCTGTGTGTTTGCAAGAATGAGTAACTTGAATCAGCTTAATTAAATCAACCTATTCTGGATTTTGTGTCTTAGATATTGTAAAATCTGTACGTAAGTTAAAAATGAAAATGTTAAATCTATATTTAAATGGAGAACAAAATGAAAATAGACCGACTTTTAGCTATTACAATTTATCTGCTTAATCATCAAAAAACCTCAGCGTCCACTCTTGCAGAAAAGTTTGAGGTTTCTATCAGAACTATTCAGCGAGATATGGAGAGCATTTTTCTTGCGGGGATTCCTGTTGTTTCAACATTTGGAGCTGACGGTGGATATGAAATTATTGATACTTTTAAAATGAATACACAACCTGCCTTGGGAAATGATTATGTTCAGATAATCACAGCTTTGCAAGGATATGTTTCAGCATTTGATGATAAAAAAATAAATGATACACTTGAAAAAATTCAGTCGATTTCTACAAATCAAAATTCAAATGTTATGCTGGATTTCTCTGTGGAAAAGAACAGCATACTGTTTGTGAGTTTTTATCCATAGCCAAAAATGCAATTGAAGAAAAAAGAAAATATCATTTAAATATACAAATGCTGATAACATCATCAAGTACCACGAAGTTGAACCCATTTATGTGATTTATAAGTGGTATGCCTGGTACATAATTGCATACTTAGAGGATAAAAATACCTACGCTATGTACAAGCTTGTTCGTATGGAAGATTTGGAAAATACACATAAACCTTTTTCAAAAGTGCATAACACTCAAGAAGTTTTTAACTACATGGAACAAAGAGCTGATGATAGAAAATACATGAAAATTAGATTTATATGCAGTGAAGTTATGAAAACAAAATGCATTGAGTATCTAAGAGCGAAACCTGTTGAGCAAATTGAGGATGGGTCTATTATAATGGAAACTTACGTTGTTGAAAACGAGCATTTCTGGTATGGCACACTTCTTTCACTAGAAGAAGATATAAGAATTTTAGAACCGCAAAAGCTGATTGACAGGCTTTGCAAATCGTCAGAAAATATTTTGAAATTATATGAATAATTACGACATACTGTAGTCATAGTTTCTGTGTTATGATCTAGAAAACATGGAGGAATTAATTATGAGCAGTATAAAAAGATATAATATTAATGAGGAGTGGGCACATGCTGATGTGGTAGAAGCAGGAGGTTTTTTGTTTTTAGGATATTGTGCTGGAAATGTTGGTGGCCCATTTGAAGAGCAAGTGAATGGTGCGCTTGATGATATGGAAAAGCGTTTAAGTATGTTTGATTTAACACTCGCATCTGTTGTGAAAATTGATGTTTTAATGAGAGATGTTTGGAATATTCCTGTTATGGAGAAAGTGTTTAAAGAACGTTTTAAGGGAGAATATCCTGCAAGAAAAACAATTCGAACTGAATTTGCACACTTCGGAGGTCCAGACGGACTTCACATACAAATTGATGGAATTGCTTATAAGAAATAATTATTGAGAGTGGAGTGAAATGCAAATGAAGAAAGTTATACTTTTTGTTATTTTAGATGAATTTGCTGATTGGGAGTATGCATATTTAGCATCATTTATAAATGACTTTTCATCATACACAAATGACTTTTCGTCATACACAAATGACTTAGGGCAGGAAAAATACATTGTAAAAACAGTTTCTATAAACAAGAATAATGTGAAATCAATAGGCGGATTTACAGTTGTTCCTGATTATGATATAAACTCTGTTCCTGATGTATTTGAGGGGCTAGTATTAGTCGGCGGTAAGTCGTGGAGAAATAAAGATGCACTGAAAATAAAGTCTTTAGTTGATAAGGCAATAGATGAAAATAAAGTCGTCGGTGCAATATGTGATGCGACTGTATTTTTAGGTGCAATCGGTTTGTTAAACGATATTGAACATACAAGTAATGATTTGAACGCTTTAAAACAATGGTGCGGGAAAAAATATACTGGCGAGGATAAATATTTAATGAAACAAGCTGTTTGTGATAAAAATATTATCACAGCAAATGGAACAGCAGCGCTTGAGTTTGCAAAAGAAATGCTAATTGCCCTAGATATAGCACCTGAAAAAATTGTTCTTGAATGGTATAATGTTCACAAATTAGGCTATTACGAATCAGCTATGCCTATTATGTGAGGGAGTTTGGTAATCTTCAGGACTAGAGATTGAACATGTTATATACAAAAACGGAAATAATAACCATTGGCTAAGCTGGTGGTTATTATTTTATGCATTTTACACAATTTTTAAAAATAAAAGTCGAAAATTATCGTTGTTTGTTGCAAATATAAGATTCTTGTGATATACTTATTAATATGAAATTTAAAGTTATATTGGGGTGAGTGAGTTATGCAAGAAAAAATTATAGTCGAAGTTGAAGCACTTAAGAAAATCTGTTTTGCATTACAGCAAAATCAGGTGCCTATTATTTATAATTTTACTATTGAAAATGTAAGTGAAATTACGATTGAAAATTTATCAGTAAAGCTTAAATTTTCTCCAGAATTTGTGAATGAGTATACTAAATCTCTTCCAGCAATTTCTCCAGGACAGAAAATTGATTTAACTCCACTGCAAATTTTTATGTCATCAGATTATCTATTTGAATTATCTGAAAAAATGCTTGGTAATATACAGATTCAGATTTATTCAGGAGAAGAGTGTATCTATGAAGATTATAAAAGTATAGAGATTTTACCGCATGATTATTGGCTTGGCGCATATGTTATGCCAGAATTTATTGCGGCTTTTGTCATGCCCAATCTGCCTAAAATATCTGAGGTTGTTTCCAAAGCATCAAAATATCTTCAAAAATGGAAAGGTGATCCGTCATTTACAGCTTACCAAACAGATGATATTAATGACGTTAAAATTCAAGTAGCAGCAATTTATGCAGCATTGCAAGAAGAAAATATTGCATATACATTGCCACCAGCAAGTTTTGAACAACTTGGACAAAGAGTTCGTGTTCCGCAGGATGTTTTGCAAAGTAAACAGGGAACGTGTATAGACCTTACGGTGCTGTTGGCGAGCTGTCTTGAGGCTGTTAATATAAATACTATAATAATATTAATAAAAGGACATGCCTTTTTAGGATATTGGTTAGAAGATAAAACTTTTACAGATGTAATAGTAGATGACGTCAGTGCTATAAAAAAGCGTATTATTAATGGGATAAATGAAATAGAGTTAATTGAATGTACTGATTTTATTATTGGAAAGGATACTAATATAGACTTAGCTCAAAAGCACGCAAATGATCGTTTGGTTGATGAGGATGACTTTACGCTGGCAATAGACATTCAAAGAGCTAGAGAACTGTGCATATATCCTATGCCAGTTAAAATTCTAAAAGACGGAATATTTGAAACGGTTAATTATGGTGAGCGAAATAAAAAAGATATAACTGATGTTCCCAAAACAGTTGACACTACGTTAAAGCATCTTCAAGTTGAAGAACGAGAGATAACCCGTCAGCAGATATGGGAACGGAAACTTTTAGATATGAGTCTGCGAAACACTTTGCTTAATTTTAGAATGACAAAAAATGTTTTTCAAATTATGTGTGCTGATTTGGCAATGCTAGAAGATAATTTGGCAGATGGCGAAGAGTTTAGCATTCTTCCTATGGCAAAAGATGCAGCTAACTTAGTACGAGATTCGAAAATGTTTGAAATTGAAAATGATCGAGATATGATTTTAGCAATTACTGAATCTGAATTTAAGAATAAGAGAATTAGAACATTTTTAAATGACAAGGAATTAATACGTGCTGTTAAAGAGCTTGTTCGAAGCTCAAAAAACAGCTTAGAGGAAAACGGTACAAACATATTATATCTAGCATTAGGATTTTTAAAATGGTACGACACAGAAAAAAGTAAAAAAGAACGTTATGCACCACTTATTATGATACCAGTTGACATTGTAAAAAAACTTGGTGATAAAGGTTATGTTATTCGTGTTAGAGATGACGAACCGCAAATAAATATAACGTTACTTGAGTTTTTACGTCAGTTTTATGGTATAACTATTTCTGGATTAGATCCACTTCCGCAGGATGAAAGTGGAATTGATGTTCCCTTAATTTTTAAGACTATTCGTCTTGCTATAATGAATCAGACAGGTTGGGACGTTAAAGAAATCGCATTTATTGGGCTGTTTTCATTTAGCAGATTTGTTATGTGGAATGATATTAGAAATAGAGCAGATGAGCTAACTGAAAATAAAATTGTATCAAGTTTGATTGCTGGCAAAATGGAATGGGCGGAAGAAGAATTTGTTTGTGCTGAAAACTTAGATGATTTATTGTCACCTTCAGATGTTGCAATTCCATCTAGCGTTGATTCTTCTCAATTAGCGGCAATTGTTACAGCGGCTAAAGGTCAAAGTTTTGTGTTACATGGACCTCCGGGAACTGGTAAGTCGCAGACGATTACTAATATGATTGCAAATACCTTATATCAAGGTAAATCAGTTTTATTTGTTGCGGCTAAAATGGCTGCGCTGTCTGTAGTACAAACTAGATTGACCAATATTGGTTTAGCACCTTTTTGTTTGGAACTTCATTCAAATAAGGCTCAAAAGAAAAACGTATTAAAACAACTTGAAAACACGTTGGCAGTTGGTAATACAAAATGTCCAGAAGAGTATGAGCAAACTGCTAATAAACTTTATGAACTTCGCAAAACATTAAATGATGTTGTTGTAAAGTTACACAAAAAACAATTATGCGGATATTCTGTGTACGAGTTGGTTGGCTTGTACGAGGAGCATATTGAATGTAAAGATTTATTAATAGTTGACAGCGATTACAGCACGATGTCTAGAGAAGCAATCGACGAATGTTATGCTACAATAGATAGTTGACAAATAAAAAAGAAAAACAACTCCAAATA
>CAZJRQ010000053.1:0-9939 GCA_964548535.1 uncultured Oscillospiraceae bacterium | reverse complement strand
TATCCCAAACACCAACCCGAGCAACATAAATTCACCATAACCAACAACCTTTACGTGAGGGCATCGCGCCGTCCGCGCCAGTACCCCCGAGCGGGCTAGCACTTTGAGTGGGCTAGCACTTTGAGAGGCGGAAGCCTACGCCCCAAACGGTGTCTATGTAATCTTCGTCAGTGATTGCCTTAATTTTCTGGCGAATGTTACTTATGTGTACATTAATAGTCTTGTCCTCACCAATGTAATAATCATCCCATGCGAAGTTGTAAATCTCTTGCTTTGAGTAAACCCTTGAGGGATTTGTCAGCAAAATCTCAAGAATTTTCATCTCCTGTCGCGTCAGCGAAATTTCCTGATTGCATACCTTAACTATAAAATTTTCTCTGTCAAGAATTAACTCTTTGTGACTTAAAAACTTGTTTTCAGCACTAGTGCTGCTTCGCCTAATCTGTACCTGAGCGCGAGCAATCAGCTCCTTTATCTGAAAAGGCTTAGTTATGTAATCCTCTGCACCGGCACTCAAAAGATCAACCTTGCTGTCTAGCTCGTCCTTTGCTGACAATACAATAACTGGCGTTGTGTTTTGTGGCTTAATTTTTGCCAAAAGCTCCTCACCAGTAAGCCCAGGGAGCATTAAATCCAAAATAATCAGTACAAATTCATCAATTCTCAGCTGTAAAAGTCCCTCCGAACCTGAATAAGCCTGTACGCAATCATATCCAGCTTTTGTCAAAGCCTCACAAAGTAAATTGTTAATATCGTTGTCATCTTCAACAATAAGAATTTTTTCACTCATATTCTTTCACTTCTTTCTAAAAAATAACATCAACTGTATTATATCACAATAATAATTATGTATCAACTTAAATTTTCATTATTGTAAATAAAACCGCAAATATAACTGTAATTCAACACTATTTTGCGCATAATTAAATCCTACAAAAAACTCTTAACACCAAACTAATTATATGCTATACTTCCCGTATAATATAATGAGAGCAGTGAAAATTATGAACATAAGTAAGATTTTTTCAATTCTCGGAATTTTAATGTTTGTAGTCGCAGTATTATTCATCTGTAATGCACTTAGCCACCCAAATTATTCTTGGAATATACCTCTTGAACTTGTTTGTGCAATATATTTATTATACTTTTTAACAACTGTTATGTGCTTTATACTTTCTGGAGTATTTAAACGAAAACTAAAAACAAGGCTAAAGACTTAACCTCTTTAGCCTTGTTTTTTTGTTAGCTAAACTTTTTTCTCAATCTCCGCACGCAATTTCTTGATGATGTTTGTGCCGGCAATTCCACATTCTTTGTATCCAAATTTCTTTAGCAACTGATTGGTCGCCTTTTCAGTACCATCGCCAAAAGTGCCGTTCTCGTCTACTCCTTGAGTGATAATTTTAGCTTTTTTAGCAAGCAGCAGTAAACATTTGTATGCCAAAACACCGTCCGACTTGTCACCTTTTTTAAAGCCTGATTTGTCTAAAATCTTCAAATCATTTGCACTGCCTGAATTTGCCGAGTATCCATTCATACCCTTAGATTTAACCAATGACGAATAGTCAACATAACAGTAATCAGTGTCAACATTACCGCTAATACCGTTGATTTCCCCCGTCGAACTATTTTGCCACATACCAAAACTCCCACTATAATTGCAAGCACTTGCATACTCCGCAATCCATAATGCGTAGCGCTTTGCCACACTGTCTGAAATGTGAGTTTGCAACGGTGAACGCGAAATATAAAGCCCAGCATAATATCCAGCGTCCTCAATCACCTTGCAGAACGCCGTTACTAAATTACTGCAAACTGTCTTGCCTAAAGCAAACTGTGAAGACTCTTCCAAGTCGTAAAAAATCGGATACTCAAAAGTTTTACCCTTGATAGCAGACAAGCAAGCCCTAGCCTCCGCCTGTGCATCTGATACTGTCTTAGCATATGAGTACCAGTACACTCCGCAATCAATATTGCTGTCCTTACACCCTTTATAGTTGCGCTCAAATTTATCATCAATCTGTTTGGGATATTTGATTGAGTTACCATATCCAGCACGCAAAATAGCAAAATCTACGTTACCTTTTACCTTTGTCCAATCGATGTCACCTTGGTGCACCGATACGTCTATTCCTTTTAATGTCGCCATATTAACCCTCCTGTTTTGCAAACTACATATATCTTACTCTGTAGATTTTTCCTCGTTCTTTTGGTATTGCGTTCCAAAGTAGAATGCAATCACCGTCGTGAAAATTGTCATAAATTGCTCTGACGAAATGTTACCACGCAACGTAAGCGTGGAAAAAACCGCCGTCAAAGTTAAAGTTACAATTGATTTTACGTTTATCAATTTAACTAATTTCAATTTCATAATCATGTCCATGCTTGGTACAAAAATCAAGCACGAATTTACCCCCTCTCGTTTTTTATTGCTAACAAAATACCAGCACGCCTTTAATAATAACTCTAAAACATTCTATTCCTAGCTAGTACCTTTTGTGAATAATTATTTCTTTAAATTCACTTGCTTTCTAAATCAGAAATCCTATGCTCCGTCACCTTCATTTTTTCTTCAAGTATAAATTGTCGCCTTATAATATTATTATGCTCCATAACCTTTTCTTGCAACCTGTCAATTTTATATTCAATCAATCGCTGACTGTCAAATTGTGTTCGCTGTACGTTTTTCGCATTATTTTTCGCAATTATAATTTGACATAAAACCGCCGACAATGCAGTTATTACGCCGATTATTATTCCTTCTGTCATCTAATCACCTCCCGTTTTTTCCTAACTATATATATAAATATTCAAACCAAATCTATATAATAATCACACTGTTAATTTTACTAATCGAACATTTGTTTCTATTATTATAAATCAAAAATTTCAATTTGTCAATAGCAAAATCAAGTTTTTACAAAAAAAGTTTCTGCAATGCAAAAGCACTACAGAAACCTCAACTTATTTCCTATTATAACCATATCCCATATCATTCAGAAGATTTGCAAGCAAGTGCAAACGTTCTGACATCATCTCATCGTCACGAGCCAGAACCTCAGAAAACAGCTTAATATCGCCGTCAATCATAGGATTTTCAGTCGCCACCTCAACCGTCATAGCGTTTCCCTGAAGTCCAATTCGCTCGATTTCAGGGTTACTTTCATCATAAAACTTAGGATATTTGTAAGCTTCAGAAAAATATTGCTTACTCTTACAAATCAATATCGCAAGATCGATAACCCTGTTCATAGGCAATTCTTCCGACTGTCTTGACCACTTTTGCCCAGTGTATCGCCAAACTTTTGCCGAAATATCAAGCTGACCCCTGTCATTCCACTGTGCAAGTCCAAGCGACAACCCCTTAGCGTCGGAATTTTCAGCCTGTCTGCCGTCAATTTTCTCATAATCCTCAACCACAATTACAGGCTTGTGCTTAAGTCCCATAGGAATTTTCATGCTCTCGTTATCCATTTTAATCTCTCCTTTTATCAATAATACTAGATTCTACATACCAATCATCTGAACATATTCACCAATCGGTATCATTTCTTTGTTTATTTCATAAAACGTTTTATCACTTACAAAACCTTGTGAAACCAGCTCAAACCCAGCATCTGAAACAGCATTAAGATATTCTACAACTCGTACATCATCCTTTTTCAGAGCCATTCCGCAATTTCGATATATTTCAAGCACAGGCTGACATGGTGAGAAAACCTGCTTTATCGTACCAAAATTATTTTCGCCAGGAAAACCTGCATTTGCAATTACCATAAATTTTACAGTCTTTTTTTCAGTGTCCTCCAAATCATAATCACCATTTTTCTCACTCAAAATCGGACTTTTAAGCGGAGCAAGACGGTCAACGAAGTTTTTCATCAGCGCAGTCATATTCCAAGTGTAAACAGGCGACGCAAAACAAACAATATCTGAATCTAAATATTTATCAATCAGTCTAGCCATATCGTCATCATGAACACACTTGCCAGGCGTTTTAAACCAACAGCTAAAACATCCATTGCAATAATTAATTGTTTTCTCAGCCAAGTATACAATTTCAGTTTCTGCCCCAGATTTTTCTGCACCATTTAAAAAAGCCTTAGCAATAACATCAGTATTGCTTTTTTCCGCCTTTGGACTTCCATTAAATATAGTAATTTTCATTTTATCACTCCTTATCATTCCATAATTAATTTAAACACAATATTATATATCAGCACAATGTGTGTTTTGGTCAAATACACATTTGCGGTTTTGTGTTTGCGTAGTATTTAGTAAATTACTAATTTACTAAATACATTGTATCATACTATTATAGCGAAGTCAATAGGAAAATTCTCGAAAATGATTTGTGTGATATTTTCATAAATTCAGTACTTTCAGAAACAGGTAATTTGTAATATCATACAAAATGCTCAATTCCTATTGACAAAGTAGATTAAGTGTGATATTATTTATTCACACCGATACCAAGTATTAATATAGGAATTATATGATTAATGAAAGGACTGGTATTATGAAAAGAAAAAATTTAAAACTAAAACCACAAAACGTATTGTCTGCACGAATGTGTTGTTGTTGCTGTTAAACTATATATTTTTAAGTAACATAAGTAACAAATAAATCAGATTAAATATGAAAGAGGTTAATATATTATGAGCACTATTAATGAGAGAGAACTACATTTTGAAACTAAGCAATTGCATATTGGACAAGAGCAGGCTGACCCAACAACTGATGCTCGTGCGGTTCCGATTTACGCATCAACTTCATACGTTTTTCACAACAGCGACCACGCGCAAGCACGCTTTAATCTTACAGACGCTGGCAATATCTATGGTAGATTGACAAACCCTACACAGGATATTTTTGAAAGACGCATTGCCTCTCTTGAGGGTGGAGTTGCCGCTCTTGCAGTTGCATCTGGTGCTGCTGCCGTAACATATACAATTCAAAATCTAGCAAATGCAGGCGACCATATCGTTTCAGCAAACACTATTTACGGTGGTACCTACAATCTGCTTGCACACACTCTTCCAAATTACGGAATCACTACTACTTTTGTTGATCCTGACGTTGAGGGTTCATTTGAAAATGCAATTCAGGAAAACACAAAAGCAATCTTTATCGAAACACTAGGAAATCCAAATTCTAATATCATTGATATCAAAAAACTTGCTGATATTGCTCATGCAAATAAGATCCCGCTAGTTGTTGACAGTACATTTGCTACACCATTCCTACTAAGACCAATTGAATACGGTGCAGACATTGTGGTTCATTCAGCAACTAAGTTTATCGGCGGTCACGGAACTGCAATCGGCGGTGTAATTATCGACAGCGGTAACTTTGACTGGGAAGCAAGCGGAAAATTCCCATCAATCACTGAGCCAAACCCTAGCTATCACGGTGTATCATTTACAGCAGCTGCTGGAAAAGCTGCCTTCGTCACAAAAATCCGTGCTATCTTGCTGCGTGATACAGGTGCAACAGTTTCACCATTCCACGCATTCATCTTCTTGCAGGGGCTAGAAACTCTTTCACTTCGAGTTGAAAGACACGTTGAGAACACGAAGAAAGTTATTGAGTTCCTAAACAATCACCCAAAGGTAGAAAAGGTTAATCACCCATCACTACCAGACAGCAAATATAAAAAGCTATATGATGAATATTTCCCTAACGGTGCAGGTTCAATCTTTACATTTGAAGTTAAGGGCGGTGCTGACGAGGCTAAAAAGGTTATCGATAATCTTCAAATTTTCTCACTGCTTGCAAACGTTGCTGATTCAAAATCACTAGCGATTCACCCAGCAACCACAACACATTCTCAGCTAAATGAAGACGAACTTCTAGAACAAGGAATCAAGCCTAACACAATCAGACTTTCAATTGGTACAGAGCATATCGACGACATAATTTTCGATTTAAACGAGGCTCTTGAAACTATTTAACATACATACAAAAATTTCAAACCCACAAAATATACCTCTCAAATAAAAAATACATACTCCTCAAAATAATAAAGCAAAATAGCAGCCACTAATTCTCTAGTGACTGCTATTTTTATTTTACATTGTAATTTATCATATCAAAACATTTGCGAAAATGTATGTACAAAGGTCACTACATAATCCGTAATTCCCTCACCTTTATTAGGATAAAAATGCGAATAAATAAAATCAAATGCAAAAACAATTGTAAATGTAATACATACATTCTTCCTGATTTTTTCAGGTATTTTTTTTATCTTATCATCAAAAAACGGTGCCATTAAATATACTCCAGCGTACCCAGCAAATCCAAAAATCAACGCACCCTCTAAACAAACAAGGCCGTTAATATTCAAAAAATATCCCTCGTAATCCCAGTATTTTATATGCTTGTAGGTTTTAAGATACCAGCCTGTTATGTACTCAACAATAGTACATAAAGCAGTTACTAAAACAAATGTTACTACAGGACGGTCGACAAATCTCTTGAACAAGACTACTCCTAAAACTCCTCCGACACCATAAATTGGAAGCCAAGGTCCATGCAAAGTACCGCGATTTACAATCTGTCCGTCCTCTACAATATGGATGATAACCTCCCAAATCCAACCGATTGCAGAAAATATAAAAAACATAATCAAAAGAGATGACAACGCATAATCTCTATGATAATCGCGTCGCATTTTTATTTCACGTTTGCCTAAATTCAAATTAACCGTACTATGCGGCATTAAACCAGGATATTGCTCAAGCTCTCTCAAATCATCTATTGTAAGATCAAGTTGCATTTCTGTTTTTCCTTTCATATGTTTTACGCATTTTATAAAAATTTTATTGCTTTTGTTCTAAAAAAGTTGTATAATTGGAATTAAGCTTAAATACGGAGGCAATATATGATTTTTCTATTTCTCATACCGCTATATATTCTAGCAAACCTCTATATGCTGCTGCGAATTTTCCATTGGACTAGACACTGCACAGCAATTTTAGATAAACATAGATTTATGATACCAGTTGGCATCTTATATTTTTTATGCACACTTTCGCCAATCCTTGCATTTCTTCTGCCGAAAAGTGCAGTCGCAATTTTAATCCGCAGATTTTCTACATATTGGATGGGCATTATGCTTTATTCATTGATGTTCATAGTTCTCAGCGATTTACTGCGAATTATTATAAAACACTCACCACTAAAAATCAGCAAAATCTATTCACGAATAGGCGTAATCACCGTAGGTACCGGTGTTGCAATATGCACCGCAGTCTTTTGCCTTTACGGTTTCGTCCATGCAAGAGATATAAAAACAACTCCATACACCGTAACCGTGGATAAAACAAATGTCCAAACCAACCAACTAAAAGCAGTACTCGTTGCCGACACTCACTTAGGTTACGCAATCGGTGCAAAGCATATCGAACAGCTAGTCGAAAAAATAAACGCGTGCGAGCCTGACATTGTTATTTTCGCTGGAGATATTTTTGATAACAGCATTGACGGCATTGATAATCCCGACAAAGTTGCCAAGCTTTTTCGCTCGATAGATTCTAAATATGGTGTCTGGGCATGCTACGGAAATCATGACATTAACGAGCAGATTCTAATGGGATTTACATTCAGCTGGGGAGAAAGTCCCGAGAATGATACATCAATGGCGAATTTCTTAAAAGACTCAAACATAAATCTTCTTCAAGATGAATCAGTACTTATTGACGACAGCTTTTATCTAGTTGGCAGACGTGATGTAGACAAGCCAGGCACAACGGACGGCAGCAGACTTTCTCCAGCCGAGCTAACAAAGGATTTAGACAAGTCAAAGCCAATTTTCTTTATCGACCACAGCCCCTCAGAACTTAAAGAAATTGCTGACGCAGGTGCAGACATTGATTTTTCAGGACACACCCATGACGGTCAAGTTTTTCCAGGAAACCTCACTATAAAAATGATGTGGGAAAATCCCAGCGGTGTAATCAAAAAAGATTCTATGTATTCAATAGTAACCTCAGGAGCAGGAATTTTCGGACCATACATGCGAGTAGGAACAGACGCTGAAATTTGCAACGTAACAATAAACTTCAAATAATCAAATAATCAAATAATCATGCAACCAACTGCTGTGCGAATTATGCATAGCAGTTTTTTATTGCATATCAGCAGGGCATTCAGTAACGTCATCAAAATTCTCAAAGTCAACACTAACAGTCTTTGAATCATCGTCGTCCGAACCGCTATTCATCTGCTGTTCAAGCAAATCTAAATCAAGATATTTATCATTCAAATCCTCATAGAACTCATATTTTTCATTAATAGCCTGTTTTCTAAGCATAATATAAAGCTCAGTCTTAGTAGCAGTTCTGTAAGGATTAAGCAAAAACATAGAAACAATACCAAAACAAGTGTTAATTATAACGCTTGTTTGCAAATATGACGCGTCAGGCAAGAAAATCATCATTATAGCAATTGCAGGCACAATAGCCGCTACATACCAAATCCAAAATGAAACGGACATCTTAGCCGCCTCCCATTTGTTGCCTTTCATCATTTGCTTTGACAGCTTAAACGCATGTTTTCTATCAATTTCAGGATTCTCAGCAAGAATAAACGGAATCATCATATATTCGAAAGGCTTTATAAACAATCCAACAATTGTAAAAGCCCACAAGGTTAAAAACAAGTCCTTAAAAAACATAGTCATAATAGGCTTAAGTTGTTTATCTTTATACAAATAAAGCACTCTATTGATTTTAGTTTTGCGATATGTACGATTTTCCAGAAAAAATCTTCGCTCACCAACAATCAGTACAAACGACACAAAAAGCGTAACCAAGACGCTGAAAATCGCACTAGCAACAGATACGATATGCTGCCAAGTGGTTTTTTTGGAGAATGTCTCAAGCACTGCATTTACGACTTGAAACTTAGACGAATGCTCCTGAGTAATACTATCAAAAGTATCAGCAAGGTGCAATTGTACATCGCTAGATTTATTTTTAAAAGCAGCCGAAATATTAGCCTCAGTTTTGGCAATAGTATAAACGACGTTATTAACAATGTTCCAATTTGAATTTTCACTTCCAGTGTTGAACATTGATATTTCCTTAGAATTTAGTCCTTCAGGACCTTGCTCATTATAAATATGCGCCCACCGCTCGACGGCATCGGCATCACCTATATTGAATTTTTTGGAAATCTCCTCATAACTAAGACCTGTTTCAATCAAATGCTCAACAACCTGACGTTTATCATCGCCAGTGTATCTGATATCTGCAACATTTGCTTTATCATAACTCGCAATAAACTGTGTAGTACCGCCATACTGTCCGCCGATAAAAACTAAAATAAAACACACAGCAAAACAAGCAAAATAATTTCTTTTTATATTAACTTTAGCAGATTGTTTAAGCGACTTTCTCGACCAAACAGGCTGCGTATTCGGAACTCTCATATTTCACACCTTTCAACACAAAATCCTAAATAACTTCACAAATCGACAACACACTATCCTATTATATAATAACTCCCCCAAAAAGTCAACCACCAGGGGCTAGCCCCTGGACCCCTGTCGCATCTTCGCTCGTTCCTCGCTCGTGATTGGTGCTTATACCATAATCGGCGTCACCACCTTATGGTGTAGGAAAGTTTATAAATTTTTGAAAATCTAAAACTAATCATAAAACGCATAAAGATATATCTATATAAGTACAATAAATAATATTAAAAATCACCACAACCCACAACCCGAGCAGTCCTAGCGCGGACGGCGCAAAGTCGCATTATCGTTCGTGCCTCACTCGTGATTGGTACTTATACCATAATCGGCGTCACAACTGCGTGATTATTGGGAGTTTATATATTTTCTATATAAAAAATAAATTTACAGATTACCACTAACTCCAACCCGAGCAGTCCTAGCGCGGACGGCGCAAAGTCGCATTATCGCTCGTGCCT
>CAZJRQ010000052.1:0-10014 GCA_964548535.1 uncultured Oscillospiraceae bacterium | reverse complement strand
TGTCATCGAAATGTCTTATGATATTTCAATCCACGCACTCGCGAGGAGTGCGACTGTGAAATAAATAAGTTTTTCGGCTTTTTCATTTCACTTTTTATACTATTTTACTAATATAAACTTGTTTTTTTCTATGCTTTTTGAATGCACATAACTTTTTTGACATTTTTCTAGGTGCGAATCTACTGGCGTTTTTATGTTCGCTTAGGATTCGCAATCTTAAAAAATCATAGGTTCTTCCGGGTCATAGGTTGCTTTGGCTCCATAATGTTGAATTTTCGTCTTATAGCTCTTGCCTAATTCATATATTCGAATGCTATCTTTCTTTTCATCAATTATTTCTAAAAGCTGCTTTTTTACTATATACTGCTCCTCCGTGGACAATAGACACTCGAACACTGAATTTTGCACCCTTTGTCCATAATTTACGCACACCTTTGCAACCTGTCTAAGCCTTTTTCTACCCTCTTTAGTTTCGGTATTTACATCATATGTAATTATTATCATCATAATTTTCACCCTAATTTACTTGTACAAAAATGGCGGATAATCGTCTAAATCTCCGCGTACAAACTTCGCTAGCAGCATTGCTTGCACATACGGTACTAAGCCCCATTCTACTTTTTGCTGTAAAAATGGATGCGTAATTACTTCTCGCTTTTTTTGCTGCCATATTGACAAGAAATTTCTTCTGGAACTATCTTGGAGCAGCACACTTCCATTCTCTTTTTCAGTGAAATCTTTATAGTCAACCATTTTTTTATTTATCAGCGTTAAGACAAATCTATCTGCAAATGCTGCTCTAAATTCTTCAACTAAATCAAGTGCTAGCGAACATCTTCCAGGCCGTTCTGTATGAAAAAATCCTGCATACGGATCAAGACCAACCGTTTCTAACGCACTCACGCACATTGATGTTAGCAGGCTATACGAAAATGACAGCATTGCATTTACATTATCCATTGGCGGACGTCTTGAGCGGCCTTTATAATAAAAATCTTCTTTTTGCTGTAATATCATATCGTCAAAAACTGAAAAATACCTATTTGCACATTCGCCCTCAACTCCTCTAAGTTTTTCACAATCTTTCTCGATAAACGCTTTTTGTGAACCTTTTTTCAAATCGTTCGAAACATTTTGAAATTTCTCTACGTCAATTCTTAACGCATGGTCGCGAATTGCACGATTTACCACTGCATTGCTGTTCGCTATTTTTGCCGAAATTATATTCTTTGAGATTGACATTGAACGATCTTGGTTATCACAAATTCGATACTGCTCTCTTCTCAAAACTATATTTCCATAAGCTTTTCCTGTAACCTTTGCCAGAAATCGACCGCTTGGCTTTAGAAAAACAAGTGATTTGTTCATGTCTGCGCATTTTCCCATGAGTGCGGGGCTTGCTCCTGTATATCCAAACGTGACAATCCCATCTATTGTGTGGAGCGGTATTCTGCCCAGCGTTTCGCCGTCCGACTGAATTACTACATTCTCGCCGTCAAGAGCAAGATAGGCATTTTCTGAGGTTACATAAAGAGTGTTTAGTAATTTTTTCAAAAGTCCTCCTCCTCAATGCCTAAGTTTTCGATAAGATAGCTTTTGGCTGATTTTATTTTTAGAATCTTTGGCAAGCACAATTCTTTAAGCGAACAGGCATTACATGATTTTGTCGGCTTGACTTTTGGGACATATTTTTTTGCATAATAGCTGTGCATTTCCTTTGAAAATTCACGCACCTTATTCTTTAATTCGGCTGTCATTTCTACCTTTAATCGACGCTTTATTTTGCCGTAAAAAATTGCTCCGCTTTTTATTTCACAGCTTAACATTTCTTCTAGACAGATTGCTTGCGCTGTCAATTGCAAGACATCTATATCACTATTTTTCGGCTCGCCTTTTTTATACTCAACTGGATAAACCTCGAAATTTCCGTCTTTTCCATACAGAGTAATCCCATGCTTACACTTTCTAAATTCAACAATATCGCACTCACCGCTTAGTCCTAAAGTTCTTGAGAAAATCGGCATTCCACGTGAAATAATCAGCTCTTTTCTTGATTCGGACGAATAGCCGTCGTGGCACTTCTCATGCAAATCATTACCCTCTAGTGTTCTCAAATTTTCTTCCCAGAGCATTTCAATATGTATTAGCGCCCACTGTCTGCGACAAAATGCGAAGTGCTGAATTCCTGATAGCATTAGGAAATCTTCTTCATTATAGTCCATCAATAATTTCTGGTTCTAGCCCATCAAGCTCCAAAAGTTCAATCTTGAAATCATCAATTGAAGTTGGATTTACACTATCATCAATTTGTGTGATTTTCAAAGTATCGTGAACCTTTGATGATGAATAATCGCCGATTTTGCTGTTGTGTTTCCACCAATAAAGCTTTGCAACTTCCATACTTCCGTCTGGTCTTGCTGATGAACAGTCGTTTACGAAAAGTGTTCTTAGGCTCTCCTTAATCTTTTCAGCATCGTCCTCAGTAAAGCCTGTTTTTTCTGCAAGCTGTATATTAATCGAACCCTTGATTACATAGACACCGAAGTCAATCATATGCTTTTGTCCCATTGTATCTGAGCCCTTTTTATCACCCGGCTCACCATTCACGCTCTTTGTAATCTGATAGCTTTTTATATCAACTGGCGCTACACTTGCCGCTTGATGAATTGTAACTGGTCCTCTTACACCTACAGACACACCCTTGTCTTTATCCTTGCCTTTAAATGCAAAAACTTGTCCGAAAGTTCTTACATCAATCCAAGTTTCGCACGCTTTATTATAGTAATCTTCATCAGTCTTGCAGTCCTTAATTGTGGCACTTGCACGCTCACTTAAGCTCTTGAATTCGTCATTTGCTCTATCTGCTGACTGAACGAAAATGTTTTCACCCATATCTTGAAGTCTATTTCTAATTTTTCTTTTAATGCAAACGTCGGAAATTTCGCCCTTTCCTGTATAAGTTGTACGAGGTCTGTTTCCGTTTATAGGATCTCCATTGGGATTGGCATTGTTCACTGTAATCACTGCTGCAAAGTCGATTTTGTTTTGTAATGTACTCATTTTAAACTTCCTCCTCAGTTTTAACTTTTTCAGATTTTTTTGTATACAATTCTTTACGCTGTAAATAATAGCCGATTAGATATTTTTCGCCAAGCGGCTTATTCATGTTATTTTCGTCTTCCTGCTTGAATGCTGCAAAAATTTCTCCGATTATATCTTTGAAATATTTCCTTGAACCAGGTGTAAGCTTTTGAAAATATGGTGCTAACGACTCATGAATAACTGTCCATGTGGTTAGCGGTTTTTTATAAAACATTGACTGATATCTTATTGCGTTTGGTTCACGTTTTTCATCATTTGAATAGGTCGAACGTTCAACCAATTCTGCTACTGCTAAAAGTCTGCCGAACAAGTAGCTTCTATCAGCGTTTTCATAGTCTAGTGTCATTTTTAAATCCTCTCCTTTATCCCTATAATACTTCGAAATTACTGCACAGGCTGTTGATAACAATCTGCTATAACTACCGCTTTTATATGCTTGCGGATTTGATGCTCTTGTAGAAATTGCTCTTACAATATCCAGCGGAATCGGTTTATCATTAAGCATACAATACAAAATTCTCTGCGAATGCTCTTTCATTAGCTTTTCATCAGCTTTTATAAACTCGCCCTGCTGAGTACCAAAAGCACAATTTACAATCTGCCAAATCAACGGAGTTTGCACTATGGTTTTTGATTTTGTGCGAAAATACCAACTTAGGGTATCACCCCATTTATCAAGTCTATCTAAAAAATCTGAGCCTTTTAGCTCATTATAATATGTGACTGATAATCTTCCTGTTGTTGCGGCGTCTAGTCCTATAATCAATATATCATCATTATTATTTAGCTTGTCAGTATATCCATTTCGAGTTTCAATAAGGTACTGACGAAACTTCTCCTGAGTGTCTGGAAGTGTATCAATTTCATCTTGCTCTGTCCCTTCAAAATTTCCGACTCTTTCAAACTTAGGAACTTTTTTACCATCTGGATTCCAGCAGATATAGGTTCTACCTGCGAAATTTACGCCCTGCTTTTTCGCCAGCCATTTTAGCGCACTATGCGCCTTTTGCGTTGCCTCATAGCTTACTGCTACCGCCTCATTTGAATCTTTAAATCTGCCCCTATATGTGAAATTCGTTTTGTCATTCGCTGAAATAAGCTTTGCTCCATAGCTTGCTTGAATTATACCCTTTGGATGATTTTCAGAAACGACACTTTCTTCACCTGTTAGGTAGCAAATATCTTTTCTTCCAGATTGAAATGAAAGATAGAATTTTGTATACTTATTTATCAGCTCAGCATCTTTCCAGACTGCCGTTTCGCTTTCAAAATCATCTGACAAAACCATAAAGCGTACAAGACATTTTTCGTAAACATTTCCTTGTACTTTTTTATCTGCAAACTTTCCATCCTCATTGAGCTCAATAATGCTAGATTTTATTAAATCGTCAATAACTTTTCCGTTTTCTAAATAGCTATAAATTGCTTGAATTTTTGGATGAGTATATTCTGAATCTACCCAAGATTTCAGCTGATTGATATACGCGGTATGTTTATTGTCAGCTTTCTTTATATCCTTTTCACTTTCCAAATAATCCTTGAAATCACTTGCTATATATGACAGCGTGTCACAAAGCGGGTGAGGTGCTATTCCTACGCAACGTCCTTCAGATTTTTCCGTGACTGGAATCATAAAATTCGCATCGGACTTTGCAACAGGCTGTGCACTATAAAACTCACCATCTTCGGTTACCATTATTTCAATTTGCGCATTTGCGGTGGTGTGTGCTATTGCAGAAAGTGTGTTTTCGTCATTATCACTCGGTCTGCCCATGTTATTTTCATAGGTTTTATAAAGCATACTAAAACTGCTCACCTGCTACACCTCCTCAAATTCGTCTAGACCGCTGAAATTATCTAAATCCTTACCAAAAGGCTTGATTTTCATTGCTCTGCCTTGTCTGTGTATACAATCCTTTGGTTCTATAAAATCTATAATTCCGTCTACCATTTTGGCATTCCACAAACGCACAGTCATCTTATTCTTAGTTTCCTCAGAGTAAGACTCATCCGCATACGAGATCCCATGATACATCACACCAAAGCTTATTTCCATTGGCGAATCTGACTCGTCTGATTTATCATATGCACCCTTTCCCTCACCGAAAACACACGGCTTAACATATCCCTGACATTCACGAGTACCCAGAAAAATGTCGCGTCTGCCACCTTTTTTAATCATGCGTTTTGCTATGTTATGGTGCTTGTTTTCATTACCGTCTGTTTCTAAAAGCTCTGGACGATTTGTATTTGGTATAAAGTGTGCTCTTACTTGATATCGGCAATCTTTTAGGTATGTATAGTAGGACAAATCATTTTCTTTGCTATTATATTTTATCGGTCTTACTCCTTTTGTTTCGGTTTGAATTGGGTTCATTACTCGCACTTGGTCGATTATCCAAATGATGGTAGGTTTCCAGTAAACCGAGTGCAGAATACCTTTTATCGCCTCATATGTAGGGATTTGGTACGAAAACTTTTCTCCGCCTACTCGCGTAACTGGATCAGAAAACAAAGCATAATCACCCCAAACTTCAAACTCTACGAAATTATCATGCCACATTAAATGACCTCCTCTCAAATTAAAAATTCAAATCATAATCATTATCGCTAAGCCCAGTTTTGTCATGATAGCAAAGCTTGTTTAATGATTTGAATAGTACTCTATCTTCAATCATCCCTTTGTCCTCAAGACTTTTGAGCTGGTGCTGATAAATTGAAATAACATACGGTTTTGCGTCTTTAATTCTGCCTTTCAGATATGCGATATCAAAGCTTGCTCTAGCTGAAACTAAATCTGCAATAATCTTCTCTGCATGTTCATTATAAGGCACGATTACATCGATGGTATTTTCATCAAAGACGTTAAACTCCTCTGCCGCTGTTTTAAATGACTGACACAGCGTATATCCATCACTAACGTGAGAACTACTAGTGTTCAGCGTATTTGCAGACAGCATAGAAAAAAGGCTATACTGCGTACCAAAAAAGGTTACAGGATAGCTTAACTGAGATTTTCTCAGCTGCATATATCCGCCATAATACTGGTTAATACTTTCATTGCTAAGCAGGTCATTTTTGTACTTTTCCGGCTTTTTGCTATAGCCATACAAAAGTCTTTTTGTACAATCCTGAGCGGCTTTAATCTCTTTTAAAAACTGTACATTTTCATGCTCTGAATTTAGATTATAGATATAAACATTAGAAATTTGTCCGAACTCATTATTTCTATTACAACGACCTGCTGACTGGGCTATATTGTCAATTCCAGCAATAAGTCTAATAACCGATTCAAACGAAATATCCACACCGGCCTCAATAATCTGAGTTGACACACATATTACTTTTATATTACTATCTTTATTATAGCTATTGGAAAGATTTTCTTTTAAAGCCTTCAATGTATCAATTCTATGAGCCATACACATTGAATTTGACAGGTGAAATACTTTGATATTCTCATCTTTATTACGCTGATTTATCTCAACAAAAATCTTTTTTGCTGACGCTTTTGCATTGCAAATTATCAGCACACTTGATATTTCAGACATCATATACATTACATCGTCCACGATATTTTCACAGCTATACTGATGCGGACGTGTTTTATCTATAACATCCACTCGCTTAAACGGTTCGAAAAGCTGTTGGTCAAACGGCACAATATCGCTATTTTGACTAAGTCTAAGCGGAAATTTCACCTTATCAAAGCACGGCTGAGTTGCTGAAGATAAAAGCACGATTGAATTACAATAATACGCAACAAAGTTCATCGCCATATTGAAAATATGTGTTATATTATCCGGCAAAGACTGGACCTCATCTATAACAATCACGCTATTGCAAAGCGAATTCATTCGACGAATATCGGTTGTTTTATGATTAAATAGCATATTCAGCAGCTGAACCAACGTTGAAATTACGATTTTCGAGTCCCACGTTTGAGTCAAAAGCTCATACTTATCCAGCTCGTCAGTATTTTTTCTATCCAAAATAATATTTGAGTGATGCTCTAAAACAGCGCTTTTATCTTTAATCCGCTCCTTAATAACATCGGCATTTTGCTCCAAAACGCTCAAAAGCGGAATAATAAAAATAACTCTATTCTTATCATACTTTTCAGCTTTTTCGAGTGCAAAACGCAAGCAAGAAATTGTTTTTCCAGCACCTGTCGGAACTGAAATTGTAAAGACACCATTTGCTCCAGTATCAAAATTTTCACACTTTTCAGATATAGCTATTCGGGATTTATTAATAGGAGTATCGGGCTTAAAATCCGTAATTGTATCGTTAAAATATGACAGTTGGCTATCCCAAAATTCTTTTTTATTTTGGTCATCTTGTTCGTCTAGAATCTTGACATCGCCCATAAACTCAGCTGTATCGCGTCGGTCACCATCTATCAGAGCCGACAGCAACAGTCGCGAAAGCATACCAAACAAGAAAGATTTCGACTCGTTTTCACTAGATTTATCACCATAGAATTCACTTTTACAGTCTTGAATTATTCTAGACTTGAACTCCAAAAACTCCGTAAAAGATTTATTAAAATAGTCAAAAATTTCTGATTCATCCACAACATTTTCGAAATAATTTTCGGTTGCCTCTTCATAGTAAATTTCATCTTTTGATTTATTAAGGCGATGTTCAAAACCATTTCCATCATGCAAATCAACGCAATCAAAAAGCCCATGATGAGCACCTACTGCATATGAAATTATCTCTGCAAGCAGTTTTTCATCCTCTGTGGATTTCGAATCATGAAAATGTTCTAAGACATAAATCACACCGCAGAAGGTATGATTAACCGAACCTTTTACAACCTTTTCGTCATTCGCCGAACGCCATATATAGTCGCTGAACTTTCGAGTTGACTTGCCCATATCGTGTATTAAACCGCACAGAAATCCTAGATTATAGAGATTGACACACGCCAAATTAGCCGCGGCGTACTTTGCTGTATTTTCACAATGCTCTTTAACAGTTTGGATTTTTTTATTATTATCACAAGTCTTAACATGGGCAATATTGCCTTCACATTCCAAAGCACCACATCCCCTCTGACTTTGGTTATTACAGTCAATCCGCAATAACATTTATGCAAATATTACATAAACAACACAAAGTCTCATCGATTTCACATTCATTATAACATATATTCTCACAAATTTCAACATAAAATGTCTAGTTTATAAATTTTTTACATTCGACAATTTTAGACAAGCTCGTGGAATTTCGTCTTGTTAAAATTAATTATTCAGCACTTGACAAAGTAGTTTTATTGTGGTATAATTTTTGTTATTGTGATAAATGGAGAAGTCGCCTAGCCCGGTTTATGGCGCACGACTGGAACTCGTGTAAATCGCAAGATTTCGAGGGTTCGAATCCCTCCTTCTCCGCCAACGAAAAACCTCCTAAATGCGACAAACAGCGTAGATAGGCGGTTTTTTTAATGCACGGAAAGCATAAAATATCCATATAATGCATAAAATATGCACCCAAAACATACATATATGACTCAACATATGACTCAAATACGACTCAAAATATGACACGAATTATGGTGGATCTTGCGTGTTATTTGTTCTTTATATACACTTTATTTAGGACACCAAAAGATACATATATGCCTCAAAAATTATAATATTGAAACTTATTTCTTGAAATTACAAGTTAAGTAATTAATTTGAATATTATATATTGGTTGCTCTTTTCCAACTAACCTCAAAAAACAGTTTACAAGAAAGCCTTGACAATACGTATAATACGTATTATAATAAAAATATGGAAAGGGGGTAAGTCAAATGCCAATGACACCAAAACAAATGGTTAAGCTTTTAAAAGAAAATGGCTTTGAAGAAATAAGACAAAGAGGTTCACACAAATTTTTTTTAAATAAAGCCACTGGCAAAATGACTACCGTTCCAACGCATAGCAAAGACCTTGCAAAAGGTACAGAACAAACAATACTTAAACAAGCAGTGCTAAAATAATAGTTCTGCTATGTATTGCATATAATATATATGATACGTAAAGGAGGTATAACAATGAACACAAAACTTTATTATCCAGCTGTTATGCAAAAAGATGATAACGCATATTCTGTTTGGATTCCTGACATTGAGGGTTGTATTTCGCAAGGTGACAGCATTGAAAATGCTATTGAAATGATTTGTGAAGCTGTAGGGCTTTTCTTTGAACAATATAACGATATGGGAAAAGAGTTGCCACAAGCTTCAGACCCTGCAACAATTACACTAGAAAAAAATCAGTTTATTGCTTTGATTGAATTTGATAAAATCAAATATCAAAAGAAATATTGCACAAAGTCTGTAAAGAAAACCTTGACTATACCAATGTATTTAGATGAATTAGCAAAACAGAATCACATTAACTTTTCAGCAGTTTTAAAAGATGCACTTGAAAAAAAACTTAGCTAAACTAACTCTTTTTGAACTACCCTCAAAGTGAGGGGGGGTGAACTTCAACACTCCACTTAAGGGGGGTGGTGATTCGCCACCCCAGCTCAAAAATGAGCGAAAGTCTATTTTTAATACTTCAACACTCACTTAAAGGGGTACTGCGTTTCACCGTAGCCCTACAAAAATGTACAGGGTATATTAATTAACAATTTTCAAGATGTGATGTATAATAATAATATACAAAGAATATACTAATTGCATGCTAGTAATTGAGGATGGAACGGGCAGCCATCGCCCCTTTTAAAGGTTAGGAGATGTGGGAGAAGTCACCCCACCTTTACTAGTATTTAATGAGCCACTCATATTAATTTTGCACAAGTCCAGTAAAAACGGACATAGAAAAAAAGTGCACAAGTCCAGTAAAAACGGACATAGAAAAAAGCACCTCCTATGGTATAATAAATATCATAGGAGGAATTTTTATGCCAAG
>CAZJRQ010000051.1:0-12453 GCA_964548535.1 uncultured Oscillospiraceae bacterium | reverse complement strand
ATAGGGTGTCCTTGCCTATTTTTTTGGTTAATGCTATGGAAAATCTAATTATTCAATCGAATTTGATTAATCACCAACTAGCTAGGTATTGTATATATAAGAATTATAATATACTTAAAAGCATAAACATGATGTTGTTTTAAAAAGCGAAATCACTCCACCTATAAATTAAAAAACAAAATAGCTCATCACTCCAGCTGCAAGTGAACCAAACACATTAAAAATCATATCCCAGTCGGTATCTGCTAAACCTCTTTGTGATTTTTGTGAGCTTGGTTTTTTGTTTATAGTTTTGTCAAGTGCGAACTCAATTAGCTCTAAGATACAGCCAAGTGCAAGTCCCAAACTAAACACAAAAATCGCAGTTATAACTCCTGAATTTGTAGCTGGGGTGTTAATTAACAAAATCAAACAGTATGAAAAAATTGCAAATGAAAATGATCCGAACGCGTGAAGATATCTATCAAAAAGTATTGATTTATTATAGTAATTTAAGAATCTGCCGACAAAAACATGACCTACAATAGTTAGCATTATAAGTATTACAGAATAGTTTGGCACATAAAAATTCACTGCTCTTTTAATGATTAAGAACACCGAAAGAAACAAATAGCTGCCAATAAGCTCTGGCAAATTTGATTTTTTCCTATCTCTTATTGTTCTAACTAGCATATATATTTCTAAAATAGTATATACCACAAAAAATAATACAATCATTAATAATCTCCTAAGCTTTGTTTGCAAATTTCCTTTTAATTATATGGTTTATTATTTCATATTTTATGCTAATTATACCTAATACAGATTTCAGAATAAAACTTAATAAAATACACAAGATAATTAAAAATGCAAAGGAGAATTATTATGGAGCAAAATAATTTTAATCAAGCACTTGCAAAAAACACCCTTGATGCTATTCCAGCAACAAATACAAACGCATTAAAAATCACCGCACTCGTTAAACAAAGCGGAAAAGTTACTGGTTATCAGCTTTCTGACAACTCAGTAGTTGAAAAAGCTCAGGCAATTGCACTCGCTCGTCAGGGTGGGATTTCAGGGAGTTGCTGAGCGAAATTAAGAAATACCGTGAAAACAATTGCACTCGCTCGTCAGGGTGGGATTTCAGGAGTCGGCATTGCACATCGCGGCGAAACTGAATATCTAAAATCAATTCCTGATGGTACTGAAGATAATAATCTTAGCAACCTGCCTTCAATTTCACATCAATAAAAACAACAATCAATACAAAAAGCACTTCTGAAAATTTTAAGTTTCAGAAGTGCTTTTTCATTTAAAATCCAAAACGCAATATATACTAGTCCTAAAAACAGGACTAGTATATATTGGTGCAAACCATTTATTTACGCTTAATATTAGGACCTAATGCCTCTTTTTTGACATTATGTTCCTGATTTTGACGCTTTTCCTTTTTGGACATTTTTTCGTCAAACTTCACCTTGCTTTTTTCATCTTTATCAAACATTTAATCACCTGCTTTTAAATTATTATCCGCTGATTTTTAAATTTTATACGCAAGATAAAATCATTTCATTTTAAGCTATATAAGATTTCTTACTTCACAACCTCATATCCAGCATCGACTATAGCTTTCTCTAAAACCTCACTGGGAACGTCTGAACTTAATTCAACCTTTGCATTTTTATTTTCTAAGCTAACAGCTACTGACTGTACACCGTCAATTTCGCTAAGTGCATTTTCAACACTCTTCACGCAATGTCCGCAAGCCATGCCTTCAATTTTAATAAATTTTTCCATTTTAGACTCTCCTTTATTTATAGTTTCATAACTGACTTCTGTGATTTTTTCTTGATTACTATAAGCAATATTTGCTTGATGCTTAGCCTTAAAATTTCGTAGTCTTAATGCATTTGTTACAACAAAAATTGAGCTTAAACTCATCGCAAATGCACCAATCATCGGACTAAGTTTCCAGCCAAACGCTGTAAAAAACACTCCTGCCGCAATTGGAATTCCAATTACATTATAGAAAAATGCCCAAAACAAATTCTGCTTAATGTTTCGTATTACCGCTTTGCTAAGCTGAATTGCTGACGAAACATCCAACAAATCACTTTTCATCAATACAATATCAGCCGATTCAATTGCAATGTCAGTTCCTGCACCGATAGCAACTCCAACATCTGCGCGTGCAAGTGCTGGAGCATCGTTGATTCCGTCACCAACCATTGCGACTACCTTGCCGTCATTCTGCAAGCGCTTGATTTCTTGCTCCTTATCCTGCGGAAGAACCTCTGCTACAACTCTGTCTACACCGACCTGCTCGCGTATAGCCTCAGCTGTAACCTTGTTATCTCCCGTTAGCATGACTACTTCAATTCCTAAATTAGACAATTCTTGAACCGCTCTGGCACTAGTTTTCTTTGGGACATCGGCAACTGCAATTATTCCTAAAAACTCTCCTGCTCTTGCAAAGTAAAGTGGGGTTTTTCCGCTGTTTGCAAGCTCAGTTGCTTTTTTCGTTTCAACTTGATTTTCAAATCCATTTTCCTGCATAAGTCTTAAATTTCCTGCACTGCATAGCTGTCCGTCAATAGTTCCGAATATTCCCTGACCTGCAACCTGCTTGAAATTCTCCACCTGCAAAGGCTGTATGTTTTCTTTTTCAGCCGCCGATACAATAGCGTCTGCCAATGGATGTTCAGACATCTTTTCCAAAGATGATGCTATTTGCAAAAGCTCATTGCTATCTACCGTACCTGCTGAAATTATATCCGTAACGACTGGTTTTCCCTCTGTAATTGTACCAGTTTTATCTAGAACTACTGTGTTTACAGAATGTGCAGTTTCAAGCGCTTGTGCAGATTTTATTAAGATTCCGTCAGTTGCTCCTCGTCCTGTTCCAACCATAATTGCAGTCGGTGTTGCAAGTCCCAAAGCACATGGACATGAAATTACCAAAACTGAAATTGCAATCGACAGCGAAAATTCAAAACCATATCCAAGCAATAGCCAAACAATAGCTGATACAACTGCTATTACGATTACAATAGGCACAAAAACACCGCTAACCTTGTCCGCCATTTTTGCGATTGGAGCTTTCGAACTGGTTGCCTCATCAACCAGCTTTACAATTTGTGCCAGCATTGTATCGCTACCGATTTTTGTAACTTCCATTTTAAAGTATCCGCTTTTATTGATTGTCGCACCAATAACTTTATCCCCAACCTTTTTTTCTACTGGAATGCTCTCACCAGTAAGTGCTGATTCATCGACTGAAGAATTGCCCTCCAATATCACACCATCAAGCGGAACTCGTTCACCTGTTTTGACAATCAAAGTTTCGCCCAAGGCTACATCTTCTACTGGTACTTGCTCTTCTTGTCCATTTCGCAAAACTGTCGCTGTACTTGGTGCAAGATCCATAAGCTTTGTAATTGCGTCAGATGTTTTCCCCTTTGCCCTTGCCTCGAAAAACTTACCTAACGTAATCAGCGTTAAAATCATACCTGCCGATTCAAAATACAAATCCATTGAAAAATGATGTGCCATTTCCATATTTCCATGACCTAAGCCATATCCAATTTTATAAATCGCATTTACTCCATAAAAAATTGCCGCACTTGATCCAATTGCTATAAGCGAATCCATATTTGGCGAGCCCTTAAACAACGTCTTAAAACCCGATTTGTAATACTTTGAATTTACTATCGCAACAGGCAACAACAGCAAGAACTGAGTAAATGCAAAGGTTATTGAATTTTCAGTACCCAGCAAAAATGCTGGCAGCGGCCAATTCATCATGTGTCCCATTGAAATATAAAACAGCACCGCCGTGAACGCTACTGATATTATCAGCCGTTTTTTCATTTCTTGATATGCCTTTTTACCGCTATCATCGAGCTTATCAGCTGACTTGTTCTCTCTTTTATCTAGATGAACCATCGCTCCATATCCGACTTTTTCAATAGCGTTAACAATTTCCATTTCACTTGTTTTGCTGTCATCAAAACTTACGGTCATATTGTTTTTAAGAAGGTTTACCGAAACCTCTGAAACTCCGTCTAAATGCGAAACCGTTTTATCTATTTTAGCAGAACATGCTGAACATGACATTCCTGTTATGTCAAAATATTGTTTCTGCATATTTCCCACCTCTTTCTAAACATAATATTTACACTTAATCATATTAATTATTTTGCCAGAACTTTTATAAAATATGTAAAATTGCAAGTTAGATATAGCTAACTTACAAACATTATACCACCATCCCCACGCAAAGTCAACCATAATAGTGTACAATAATATACTTTTTCGGATATAAAAATCAGTAAACAACCCATAATATTCTATATTTTAACTATATTATTTAGTTATTAGTTTATATAAGTTTATGATACTCCAAATGATAAATTTTGTCAATAGAAACAAGTTTAAATAATAATGTGAATTAGCTATTGATTTTTATTTGAAACTCTGCTAAAATGTAGATATAAATCTTTAAGGAGATAGTAACATGAAACCAGAAAGCAAATGGAAACTTCCTCCAATTGGTAAACGCATCATCAAATCAGCAATTGGTGTTTTTTTATGTTTTGCTATATATTATATACGTGGAAAAATTAATCCAGCATACTTTTCAAATGGCACGCCATATTATTCGGCAATTGCAGTGCTATGGTGCGTTCAGCCTTATGTTGAATCTAGTAAGGTTATGGCGATCCAGCGAACTATGGGTACGTTTATAGGTGCTTTTTTCGGAACAGCAGCACTAATATTAGAGTTAAAGCTTCTTGGAGTTTACGGCTCTTTACTGGGATATTTTTTGACAGCTCTTATGATTATTCCTGTAATTTATTCAACAATACTGCTAAATCGAACAAACACAGCATACTTTTCCTGCGTTGTATTTTTGAGCATCACTATTACCCATATCAACGACCCTAATCCATTCATATTTGTCGCTAACAGAGTTTTTGATACTATGATCGGTGTTATAATCGGCATTGGGCTTAACGTAATTAAACTACCGCTGAGAAAACGAACTGACACACTTTTCATCTCTCAATTTGATGATAATTTAATTTCCGAAAACGAAACTCTTTCGGCTTATTCTAAATTTGAACTCAACAGAATGATAAAGGAGGGCTTAAAATTTACTGTAACAACTATGAAAACTCCTGCCTCACTAATGCAGCCACTTGAAAGTGTGAATTTGCAATTACCTGTTATCACTATGGACGGCGCTGCACTTTTTGACTATTCTCAAACATCTTATCTGCAAGTATACATTCTTTCAGATGACAGCGTTGACAACATAAAAGAAATAATAAAAGGTCTTGATATGCACTGCTTTATCAATGCACTACGCGACGACACTTTGCTTATTTATTATGGTGTTTTTAAAAACGAGGTTGAAGAAAAGATATTTACAGAAATGAGAAAATCGCCTTATCGAAATTATGTAAATCGTGAAAATCCAATTGAAGACAAGGTAATTTACATCATGTGTATTGATACTAATGAAAAAATTGAGCAGTTAAAACAAGCCCTTGCAAAAAAAGATTTTGACAACCGATTGAAAATAATCAGCTATGATTCACAAGATTATGATGGCTATAGATATATTAAAATATATAACAAAAATGCTGAGCCTAAAAATATGATTAGGTACCTTGAAAACCATGTTCATAGCGATTATACTGTTACTATAGGTAAAAGCCCTGAAAATGATATTATCGCTGATAGCGACGATTTAAACAACGGTGTTAAAAAACTTAAAAGTGCTTTCGAATACTTTAATCCTTTTGAAAGTTTTCAGCAAAAAAGACAAAAAAAATAGATATTACACAATTTATCAGGAAACGGCTCTGCCCTCCCTGATATTTTTTTGCATAAATATCCACCTTATATTTTGAGTATTTATTTAATTTCAGTTAAAAATAATTCTATGCGTTTATTATTAATGCAAATAGTCAATCATCAAATTGTGATATTCGTCACAGGATATGATACCCTCGCTAACTGCATTTACAATATCTCTCATTGGCGTTTTGCATTTGTACAAATACCTTAACAGGTCAGACTTTGTGCTAATTTCTACCTCTCTGCCACTTCTTAAAATAATTTTCATTTTCTGCACCACCTTTAAAATTATTATACCTTGATAAGCAATTTTCATTCTACGAAAAACAAATTATTTTGCAGAAAAATATAATTAAAGTGTAGTGGTAAATTAAAGCTAAACGTATATATTAATAAGATACTTATGCAAATTATACGAAATAAAAAACTTGACTTTTGGGTAAAATAGTTTTATCATATTATAAACAAGCCATTTTATGACGTTTTTCGTCACCTATATAAGAAAGGATAAATTTATATGAAGATAATAAATAAGGCTCTTTTGCTTGCAGCGATGGCGGCATTTGCTCTAGTCGGATGCAGTAAACCTGCTGGAGAAACAAGCAGCACTCCGGAAAACACATCAAATAACAATAGTTCTATAGTTGCTGAAAACAACAAAGAAAAAACCAACTTTAACAACCTAACCGACGAATATACTTTAAGTGATGATGCTGTCGGAAAACGTCCTGTTGCTATTATGGTTAACAATATTGATGTTTCACTGCCACAGTATGGTATTTCATCAGCTGATATTATTTTTGAAGCTCCTGTTGAGTCTGGAATAACAAGACTTATGGCTTTATATGGCGATTATACAAAAATCCCTGATATCTGCTCGGTGAGAAGTTGCAGATATTATTATCCAATTTTCGCGTCAGGTTATGATGCTGTGTATATTCATTGGGGAATGGATAAAACCGTTGCAAAAGAAACTTTGGAACGTCTGGGAATTGACCGACTTGACGGCTCAACTGACAAATCAAATCTTTTCGCTAGAGATACAGAGCGACAGAAAACGTACGCCACTGAGCATACTGGTTATGTCAAAGGCAGTTTAATTCCACAAACACTTGACGAGTTAGGAATGCGTTCAGATATTTCAAATTTACTCGATAAACCAGCTTTTGAGTTTAATAAAAAGAATAAAAAACCGTCAGATACGGACTGCACTACTGCAACTATTAACTTTTCTAATTCATATTTCAGTACTTTCAGCTATGATGAAAACACTAACACCTACAAAAAACAGCACAACGGTTCTAATCATATTGATTCATCAAACAACAAACAACTTGAATTTACAAACGTGTTCTATCTTGAAACTTCAACAAGCGTTATAAACAACAAAAACGGCTTAATCAGTCTTGACTGGAAAGGCGGAAAAGGATATTATATTTCAAACGGTGCTATCGTTGAAATTGAATGGTACAAAGATTCTGAAACTTCACCGTTTAGCTTTACAACAGTTGACGGAAAAGATTTAAGCGTAAATGCTGGCAAATCATACATCGGATTTGCTGATAAAAATGCACTTTCGTTTTACTAATAAAACGAAAGTCGTATAGTTAATAAAAAAGGTCGGTACTAATTCTGTCAGTGATGATAAAATTAGTATCGACTTTTTTATTTATTCTAGCTGTAATTATCCAAAATTTGGATAAACTTATCTTGAGTATTCTCAAAAGCATCAAGAACTACTGGATGAAAATGTTCTGGCATAGTTCTGCCATCACCTTTTGTAATGATATCATACGCCTGTTCATGTGTTAAAGCGGCCTTATATTCTCGAACACTTGTTAATGCGTCATAAATATCTGCTATTGCAACAATACAGGCTGAAATCGGAATTTCATCGCCTTTTAAGCCATGCGGATATCCTGAACCATCATACTTTTCATGATGTCCCTCACAGATTTCAACAGCGACTCTAAGAGTTGATGAATTAGACAGCATAAGATTCTCTGTCTTTTTCAAAACTTCAGTACCAAAAACAGTATGATATTTCATTGTTTCAAACTCTTCATGAGTTAGCTTGCCTTTTTTCAATAATATATTGTCCGATACATAAACCTTGCCAATATCGTGCAGCGGAGAATACAAAACAATCTGCTTTACCTCTGACGCTGATAAGAACTCCACATCATTCGTATGTATATATTTAGCTATTACCTCAGAATATTTCTGCATGCGATTAATATGGCTACCTGTTCCCTTATCACGCCCCTCAGCCAAAAGGGACATTCCTAAAATTAGCGCCTGCCTTGATGCTGTTAATTCAGCAGTTTTTTCACTAACAAGTTTCCCTAAATTGTCGCGGTGCATTTTATTCAATATATGATTTTTCACCTTAATACAGACTATATCAGGGTCGTATGGCTTACAAATATAATCAACTGCTCCAAGCTTTAGTCCCCTTGACTCATTATAGCTGCTGTTTGAACCTGTGATGAAAATAACAGGTGTATTTACAACATTCGGTAACTGTCTCATTTTACTTAAAACTTCAAATCCACTAAGACCTGGCATTACTATATCCAACAAAACTATATCAGGACTTATTCGATTCATTATATTAAGAGCGGTTTCACCAGAGGTTGCAACATATACCTTATAATCATTCTCCAATATAGCCCTCAATCCATCTATATTTTCTTTGGTATCGTCTACAATTAACACCGTATTCATTCTTAACAACCTCCATTTTTTTATACAATTAATAATGTTTATATTATACTACATCAATATACTTTGTTCAAGCTTTTTTTCAAACTATTTTCAAAAAATTATTGATTTTACGCGTTTTTAGTGATATAATATACATAAATAATATACATTTGCATATATATTAGTTAGTTGTTTTTATCAATAAAAAACACCGACAAATGCGTAGGATATAATGAAATATATTAGACTTCAAAAAATTGCAAC
Source organism: uncultured Oscillospiraceae bacterium (assembly GCA_964548535.1). Lineage (GTDB taxonomy): Bacteria > Bacillota > Clostridia > Oscillospirales > Ruminococcaceae > CAZJRQ01. The sequence continues at coordinate 3,639 of CAZJRQ010000051.1, read as the reverse complement.
TGCTGTTTCAATTATGTGTCTGTTAGCGTCACTAGCTTTTACAGTTGCAATTAATAATCTTGGAGATAAAAAGAATCAAAACTACTATACGATGATACACACTGCCGACTCTTGCGCAATCACAATTCAACATACAAATAAGAATGCAATTCTTTACATATTAAGTCAGAACAACGATGAATTGGAGGAGTATTACCAAGGCAACAAATATTTTGAACTTCTTGATGAACTTGAAACTAAAGTTTACACAGACGAAGATTTATCGACAATTCAACAGCTTATGGATGATTGCAAAAACTTGCAATCAATAAATGAGCAAGCATTCGCTTATGTAGCTGACGGAGATACAAAAAGTGCCGTTAAGCTTATTAATAGCGAGGAGTATAAAGACTCTTCTGAAAACTCATCTAAAAATTTAGAGCAACTTGATTTATCTTTTAGAAGTCAACTAAGGGATTTTCATCGGAATACTGAGAAGGCTAGTAAAATTAACTTCTCTGTATTATGTTCGTCACTAATACTTCTAATTCTTATGCTCATTGTAAGAATAATTCAAATAAAAAGAACTAACGACTATGTCGATGAGGTTTTAAATGTTGCTTTGGAAGTTTCAAATGGAAATTTTGATGTTAATCTTTCTAAACACAAAAACTACATGTCTGAGGAGTATTCAAAATTCATTAACAACATTATGAAAATCGTATACACCTCAGAAAAATTAGTTTCTAAAGTAAGCAATTTTAACTATGAGATAAAAAATGAAAATTACTATTATAGAATAAACACCGAAGACATTGAAGGAGAATGGATTAATTTAGCGGATGGTATAAACACGTCATGTGATTTGATACGTCTTGCTGCTTTCAACGATATGCCTATGTTAGCTGTACGACTTTTGTATGGCCACGTTATAAAATGCAATTTATATTCATCTAAATTTTTAGGCATAAAAACTGGAATCAATTTTAATGAATATCTTTATGATGATGAAAACAATCGTTATTTTGATTCAATTGAAAATAACGAGATTATCACAAATAAATACATAAGTCTTAAATCGCCAAACAATGAACAAATAAAATTTATTATATGCTCAAAAAGATTTGAAGACAGCTCAATAATAATTTGTGGAATTCCAGTTGAAAATAAAATTGAATCTTTACTTAATGACGTTAATTTCCAATCAAAAACCAAACAGATTTCACAAGTTGAATATCAGCCAGTTCTCATTAATCGTAAAGACGGAATTTCGCGATTTGGCGGAAAAGAAGATAGATATGACAAGGCACTTCATAGCTTTATAGAAAAATATCACGACGTTCCAAAATGTGATGACAATGAAGATTTCCGTCGTTATATCCACACAGTTAAAGGTGTTGCCGGTAACCTAGGAATAGCCCAGCTTTTTAAAACAGCACAAAAGCTTGAAAAAGATCTTGATAACATCACCCTATTTTCAGAATTCAGGCAAATTTTTGATGATGTTGCCAAACAGGTCGGTGAAATGAAAGCTGTATCATCATCTAGTAAAAAAGCTATTATCGAAAAAGAAACCATAGAATGCTTTAATCTCATTCAGAAATTGAAAACTTCTATAAGCGACTATAATCCACTTGAATGCGAACAAACAATTGATGAAATAATTTCTTCAAAATGGAAAAATGTATCAAATAGTATATTTGACAATCTTTCAAAAGCTATTGATAATTATGATTTTGATTTAGCATCTGAAATCACCGATAGAATATCAGCTGATTTGGAAAAATTAATATAATATAAAACTCTCATCGTAATCAATTTTACGATGAGAGTTTTTACATTCATACACAAAAATTATTTATTATGCTTATTTGTGTATTCAAATATTTTTTTCTTAACCAATTGCTCATCAATTGGTTTTCCTAAATGATCGTTCATTCCGACAGACAAATACAAATCAACATCTTCTTTAAGAACATTGGCTGTCATGGCTATTATCGGAATTTCTTTCGCGTTAGGAATATCAAGATTTCTAATTTGTCTTGACGCCTCAACACCATCCATTACTGGCATTTGAATATCCATTATTATTGCATCATAATCAGTCGGATTTTTCTTGAATTTTTCTACCGCAATTTCTCCATTTTCTGCAACATCAATTTGCAATTTTGTCGATTCCATCAACGTACAGAAGATTTCTACATTTATATTAACATCTTCCGCAAACAAAATTCTAACGTCAGAAAAATCATATTCTTCTCTTTTATTGCTAACGGCAATCTCGCTGACACCTGCTGCCCTCTTGCCAATTACATCAATCACTGCATCGAAAACTGAAGATGAAAACAACGGTTTTGAAATATACCTGTGAATACCAATTTCATTAATTTCAGGTTGAATTTCGTTCCAATTAACAAATGATGTCATGATTATTGCTGTGTTTTTATCAATTAAATCAGCGATATTTTTAATCATTTGCAATACATTTTTCATATCAGAATCGTAGTCTAAAATAACCACATCATATGGCTTTTTATTGCTATTAGCATCCTCTAAAAGCCCAACTGCATGACGATAATCAACTGCTTCATCTGCATGTATTCCAAACTGCTTGATGATTGATGACAGCTGCTCTCTGACAAATTGATCATTATCAACCACTAATATCTTAATATCATTAGGCTTTATTTCGCTAAAGATTTTCTTCGAATTTCCAACGCAATTCTTTTGAAGTCGCACCTCTACTGAGAATATAGAACCAACATTTGGCTTTGATGAAACGTAAATTTTCCCGCCCATTTGCTCAACAATACTTTTTGAAATTGCAAGCCCTAAACCTGTTCCGCCATACTTGCGAGTGGTACTTTTGTCCGCCTGCTCAAATGAATTAAACAACCTGCTAATTTGCTCAGCAGTCATTCCAATACCACTATCTGCAACCTCAAACAGCAACTCACAGTATTCGTCATCAGACGTTATCTCTTTAATCGACAACGTAATTTCACCATTATCAGGCGTAAATTTTACAGCATTTGAAAGTAAATTCATGAAAACCTGCGATAATCTCAACTCATCTCCAACATAATTAACACATAGATTTTCACTGAACACAACATTAAAGTTCTGATTCTTAGATTCAATTTTATCAATTACTAAGTTGCTGACATTAATTAGCATTTTTTCAAGATTAAACGGACAATTCTCTAAAACTAGTTTTCCTGATTCAATTTTTGACACATCTAAAATATCATTCACAATGCTGAGCAAATGCTTCGATGATGTATTAATTACATCCAAACAATGGTTAATCTTATTCATTTCATCAACATCAGCTGCAATTTTTGACATACCTATAATTGCATTAAGTGGAGTTCTGATTTCATGTGTCATTCGTGATAAAAATTCACTCTTAGCCTTACTCGCCTCTTGAGCTTTTATCATTGTTTCTTCTAAGTCCTTCGCCATGCTAATTTCTTGTGTTACATCCCACGACATTCCATACATACCAATACAATCGCCTTTTTCATTGATAATCATTTCTGATGTATTTTTTGCATAACAATATGTTCCATCTGTAAAATCAAATCGCATATTTTGAAAATCAATATTCTCTGATGCATCGAAATTACGAATATAATGAATAAACTTCCTACCTTCTTG
>CAZJRQ010000050.1:0-13094 GCA_964548535.1 uncultured Oscillospiraceae bacterium | reverse complement strand
GTACCTCGCTCGACTTGCATTGCTTGGTTCTTGTCCGCGTGGTGGCTGATTGATTGATTGTAATAACCCCCAACCTGAGCAACATAACATCACCATCACCAATAAACTTTATGCGAGGGCATCGCGCCGTCCGCGCTAGGACCAGGGGCGTACCCCTGGACCCCTATCACGTAATCGCTCGTACCTCGCTCGACTTGCCTTGCTTGGTTCTTGTCCGCGTGGTGGCTGATTGATTGTTATAACCCCCAACCTGAGCAACATAACATCACCATCACCAGTAAACTTTATGCGAGGGCATCGCGCCGTCCGCGCTAGGACCGCTGGACACGCTAGGATCGCTGAACATTTATTTATCATAGTAGCTCCACATTTCATCATGAATTGAATCTGCTATTCTTGCTACTTGCTGCATTCTTGAAGTATTTGTGCGGTTAGTCAAACAAATCAATACGTATGGATGAGGTGCATCTATCAATGCTGTATCATGCTGAACATCTGTTGTCCAACCAGACTTTGAATATACTGTGTATTTATTGTTCAAGCCATCTCTAAAATAACCTGCACACATATTAGAAAGTCCATTTTTCATAAATGTTCTGTACTTACCTGTTTGTAAATATCTGCGCATTTCTAACCATTCTTTTGTCGAATCAGTTGCTGAAATATATCCCCAACGCTGATATGCACTTACACTTGTTTTGCATCCCAAAGATGATATAAACTTATTGTATCCGTCATAACCAAATCTTCTTTGAAGCATAAAATAAGCCGAATTGTCGCTGTAATCAAATATATGCTGAAAAACTTGTCTTATTGTAAACTGTGTACCAATTGGATAATACTGAATTTTACCAGCTCCGCCATGCTTATCAGCCTGTGTAAATGTAAGCTTAGTATCCAAAGTTGGCGAACCGCTTTCCATTTGCTTTAATGCATACAGCATATAAGGCATTTTAACTGTACTTGCTGTGTTAAAATAACTGTTCGCATTGTACGCAACCATTGCTCCGCTATCAATATCAAAAAGCAAAAATGCAGCTGAACCACCCTGTGAACGTAGCGCGTTTTCCAAACGATTTTTGTTATATGATGAAATAGAATAACCCTGTCCATTTACGACTTTCAATGAATTTGAATTAGTATAGCTATTCAAAATCGAATTGTCACTCTTATCATTAAACACACGCTTTTTGACCCAGTTCGAACACTGTCCTGTTACCTTAACATCTGGAGTTTTCGATACTGCTCTTACCTTGATGTTGTAACTTTTACCTGTAGGCAAGCCTTTTGTTGTATATGATGTTATGTTTCCAGAATTTATTTCCTTCAACAAAACTGAATTACCTGTAGTTTTTGAGTTATAATAAATCTGATATCCAGTCGCATTTGACACCTTGTTCCAGCTAATTGTTATGCTTTTTCTATTAACTGTCGCCTTAATATTCTTAACCTGTGCTGGCTTTGATGAAAATTTGATTTTTGTCAAATCACCCTCATAGGTCTTCCAATCTCTTACCTTAACAGCTTGAATTTTATAAGCATTTCTCTCGCCTGGCTGTCTTCCTATAATCTTAATTGATGTACCTGTTACTGTCGAAAGTTTTACATACTTTTCTGTTTTCCTATCGTAACGATATACTACATACTTATCCGCATTTTTTACAGGTGACCACGAAATTGTATAGCTTGTTTGAGTTAATGAAGTTGCCTTTATGTTTTTTACGTTATCAGGCTTTGTTGACGCATATGATTCTGTCCAACCACTATAAAAAGTTTTATCGCTTACTTTTTTATAGCTGCGGATACGATATTTTAAAGTAGTTCCCTTAGGCAAATTCCTTTGAACATAAGTTTCTGTGTTAGCTGAAACTGTTGCAAGTGACTCCCAAATTTTCTTTGAAGAATTCCACTTTTCAATTTTATAGCCGTCAACATCTGCTGCCTTTTTCCAGCCAACTCTTGCTCCAGTTAACGATGATGATGTGTTTTTAAAATTAGTAACTTTCGCTACTGTAGGAGCTGATATTTCAAAAGTTTTATTTACAACTCCGTTATATTTTCCTATACCTGTAATTTTTATTTTTCCAGTACCTACATTAGTATTATTTGAATACTCAACCTTATAATCAGTACCTTTTTTCAAAACAACGCCATTGTTTTTTATGCTGATTGCTGGATTAATTGCCTTGCCTGTATATGTAAATTTTGATGTATAATTAATATCACAATCAGCAATACTTTTAATCAGTGCAGGAATATCCTCACTTACTAAAATCTCACCGCAGACTGTACACTCCTTATGTCTTTTTCCGTTTTTCTCATAAGTTGGCTGCAAGTCTACAATCCAATCACTTGATTTATGTCCTAACGCTTTTGGATACTCGGTATAAATATCACCGCACTCACAATCATAACGAATTTCGCCATCATTTACACAGTCGGGCTCTCTAATTACCGTCTTAATATACTCATGCTCATGAGTATCATCGGTAATATTATCCTGTAACGAATCATTCACATCTGAAATTTGCTCATTAGCAGAACCTATTTCTGTATTTTCCGCCGCCATTGTAACAATCGCTGTATTATCACTAAAAGCATAACCTGTTGTGACAATACTTAATGCAAACAAAAATGCTAAAATCTTTTTCTTCATTTTTATACCCCCTATCACTATAAACAATTTATATTTAAAATACAATTTATAGATATTATACTATAATTATATCATTTATAATTAGTCTTTGCAAGCAATTAAAAGCATATAAAAGATATATAAAAAAACTTCTACTATTTGCATAAATCATAAGCACCATATTAGTATCATATGACTTAAAACATATATCAGTCCAAAAAAACGTACTGATTTCAAACAGGCAAAAAAATTGCAGAGCAACGGTGCTCTGCAAAAATAAAATAAAAAAAACTATGTGTAGAACAAAAGAAAGGAGACAACAAAACGGATGTTAAATCAAACAATAAATGTTTAATATTCTTAACACCTCTTAAATTATAACTTATTTGTTCCGATTAGTCAAGGATATGCGAGCGACATTTTCACCTTGTAAAATATTTCGTCAAAATAGCCAAATTTATCATCCAAATACTATAGCATTTTTCCGTTTATCTTATAGCTAAAGTGTCACAACTAAAATTAAGTTAAAATAGTTAAAAAATATAACACCACAATATGTAATGCAACAGCTTTTGAAATAAGGAAAGGAAGTCTGTCTAGTTGACAGCTCATCAAAACCTATGAATTTTCTATAAACTCATAAACTTTGAAGAGCCGTCGGTGAACGACTTTACAGAGCAAACCCTTTTAATCTGTAGAGTCTTTCTAAAAAAACAGGCTCCCTTTCCTTATGCCAAAAGCTAAATGCTATGATACATCCATCATATCATTGTTTCTGAAAAATAGTGATATACACCAAACCGCAGAAACAGCCACTAGAACATAAATTATTCTGCTAATAACTGCACCTGCTCCTCCAAATAGGAAGGCTACAAGGTCAAACTGGAAAATTCCTATTAGTCCCCAATTTACACCTCCGACAATTAACAAAAAAAGTGCAATCTTGTCTAGCATTTTAAAACCGTCCTTTCTATTCACTTAAACGACTTTTCAACATCTTTACTCTAAGCCGAACAGTATTTTTTGCAGATTTCAAAATGTTTTATTTATCACTGCTATCATAGTATTAACGATACTCATTTTTTTATACACCTAATACTCATTAAAAATACTAGTTTTTTTATCCAATTATCACTTTATTTGCTATATATCATGCTTTTTCAGCATATCTCACATATTTTGTCGAAAAAATATTACACAAAAAGTACTAGACAGTTCTATATTTTTATGTTATAATTATTCATGTTAAACGTTTACGTAACAAAATGTATATATTCTCATTTAAGGAGATGATTTAATTTGAGTTATTCTGTGGATTTAGCCTTTCCTTTTAAAGGAACTGACTGTGTAAAATTGCAATCAAAAAAATATTATGCTGTAATTGCTGTTTGGCAGGGCTGCAGCGTACTTAGATTTTACGACAATGATAATAAAGTTGATATTTTTAAGTATAAAGATGATTGTACTATAAATACTATAAAATCTGAACCTGTCATTTGGGGACTTCCTACCTTGTTTTTTCAAAACAGACTTGACAAGGGCATACTTAAAACTTCTGACGGCTTTTATAAATTTCCTATAAATGAGCCAATGTTTAATAACTTCATCCATGGCTGGGTACATAAAAGAAAACATACTATTGAAAAATATTATACTACAAGCAACAGTGCTGTGCTTGAAACTTCTTATACTTACGATTGCACTGATGAAATGTATCAATATTTTCCAGTAGATTTCAAAATTTCTTATAAATTCTCGCTTTCTGAAAACGGTCTTTTTCAGGAGATTAGAGTTGTTAATTTAAGCAGCAAGGCACTACCTATATCGCTTTGCACTCACGCAAATTACAATGCTCCTATGACTGCTAGCGGAAAAGAAGAAGATTTAAGATTGATGTTGCCTATTTGTGAAAAATGTGAGCTTGATGAAAGATTTTTGCCTACTCAAAAAATTACTCCGCTAGATGATTGGGATAAGGAGTATAAAAATGGCTCAAAACTTCCAACTACTCACGTTATTGAAAACGATTTATACAAAGTAATTCCGCACACTCTAGGTAACGATTACTTTAGCGGAATGATTATTACCGATGTCTCCACTAACTTGAAAATCTGCAACGAAGTTTCAGATGAATTTAAGTTTTGGATTGTTTGGAATCATGACGGTAAAAAAGGATATTTTTGCTGTGAGCCTATGACTGCTCTTGTAAATGCTCCTAATCTTAGTTTGCCTCACCAAATTTCAGGTTATACTGAACTTGCAAAAAATGAAGAATATTACTGCTGGCAAAGATTTTTCACTAAAAATTGCTAAGCTAATAAAGTATTATCTATATTATTGGCATTTTTATTCAAATTTTTATAAACAAAAATAATTAATGAAAGGTGGATTTTGCAATGAATTTCGGTTTTTTTGATGACGCTAACAAAGAGTATGTCATCACCAATCCAAAAACTCCTTATCCATGGATTAACTATCTTGGAACTCAGGAATTTTTCTCGCTAATCTCAAATACTGCTGGAGGTTACCACTTCTACAAGGACGCACGTCTTAGAAGAATTACTCGTTACCGCTACAACAATGTCCCTGTTGACATGGGCGGAAGATATTTCTATATTAACGACGGTGAGGATATTTGGTCACCTGGCTGGTCGCCTGTTAAGACTGAACTTGATAATTACTCTTGCCGTCACGGAATGGGATATACTATTATAAACGGCGAGAAAAATGGTATCAGTGCTGAAGTAACTTTCTTTGTTCCTCAAAATTTTAACGGCGAAGTTCAAAAAGTTATTATCAAAAATAATTCTGGTATCAAGAGAAATTTCAAACTGTTCTCTTTCACAGAATGGTGTCTTTGGAATGCTCAGGATGATACAACAAACTTCCAGAGAAACTTTAACACTGGTGAAGTTGAGATTGAAGGCTCGACAATTTATCACAAAACTGAATACAAAGAGCGACGAAATCACTTTGCATTTTATAGCGTAAATGCGAAGATTGACGGCTTTGATACCGACCGCGAATCATTTACTGGTCTTTATAATGGCTTTGAAAATCCTCAGGCTGTTGTTGCTGGAAAGTCAAATAACTCAGTTGCTGACGGTTGGTCACCAATCGCTTCACACTACTTTGACTGCACTCTCGAAGCTGGAGAAACAAAGGAATTTGTATTCTTGCTTGGCTATGTTGAAAATGATGAGTCTGAAAAATTTAATGCTGACGGTTCAATGAACAAATCAAAGGCACACGCTATGATTGAGCAGATGAATACTGTCGAAAAAGCTGACAAGGCGCTTGAAGAACTTAAAGCTACTTGGGATAATCTGCTATCAAAATACAGTGTGAATTCCGAAGACGAAAAGCTTGACAGAATGGTTAACATTTGGAACCAATATCAGTGCATGGTTACATTTAACATGTCACGTTCTGCATCTTATTTCGAGAGCGGAATTGGTCGCGGAATGGGCTTTAGAGATTCTAATCAGGACTTGCTTGGATTTGTTCACCAAATTCCTGAACGTGCAAGGGAGCGTATTTTGGACCTTGCTGCAACTCAGCTTGAGGACGGCGGATGTTATCATCAGTATCAGCCTTTGACTAAAAAGGGAAATGACGAAGTTGGCGGAGATTTCTCTGACGATCCACTATGGATGATTTTGTCAACTGCTCAATACATCAAGGAAACTGGAGATTACGGAATCCTTGATGAAATGGTTCCTTATGATAACAATCCTGAAAAAGCTCAGACAATGATGCACCATTTAAAGCAAAGTTTCTGGCATGTTGCAAAATATGTAGGACCTCACGGACTTCCTCTTGCTATGAGAGCGGACTGGAACGACTGTTTGAATCTAAGCTGTTTCTCGGATACTCCTGGTGACAGTTTCCAGACTTATACATCACCTAAGTATGGCGATGAGAAATACAGCCGCGTAGCTGAATCGGTTATGGTTGCGGCAATGATGGCGTTTATCGGACCTGAATATGTTGCTCTTTGCAAATACAAGGGGCAAGATGATGAGGCTAAAAAGGCAAATTCGGCTATCGAAGAAATGAACAAAAACACTCTTGAACATGGATTTGACGGTGAATGGTTCTTGCGTGCTTATGACGATTTCGGCAAGAAAATCGGCTCAAACGAATGCGAAGAGGGCAAAATTTTCATCGAACCACAGGGCTTTGCTGTTATGGCTGGACTTGGTGCTGAATCTGGAAAAGACAGGCTGACAATGGCAAGCGTTAAGAAATATCTTGACACTGATTACGGTTTGGTTCTAAACAATCCTGCTTTCACAAAGTACTTCATTGAATATGGTGAAATTTCAACTTATCCTGCCGGATACAAGGAAAATGCTGGAATATTCTGCCACAACAATGCATGGATAATCTGTGCGGAGGCTGTACTTGGAAATGGCGACCAAGCATTTGAATACTACTCAAAGATTGCTCCTGCATATCTAGAGGGCATTTCAGATTTACATCGTACAGAGCCATACGTTTACGCTCAAATGATTGCAGGCAAGGACGCAAAACGTCACGGTGAGGCTAAGAACTCATGGCTGACTGGAACTGCCGCTTGGAACTTTGTAGCGGTATCACAATATATTCTTGGTATAATTCCTGACTACAACGGACTAAAGATTGACCCATGTATTCCAACAGAGTGGGACGGATATACTCTAACTAGAAAATACAGAGATAACACTTATAACATTACAATCAAGAACCCAGAGCATGTATCAAAGGGTATCGGTTCAATTACTGTAGACGGTGTGAAAATTAACGGAAATGTTCTGCCGGTTTTCGAACCAAATACTGAGCATGATGTTGAAGTTGTACTATCACAAGGGGTATAAAGTTTGATAAATTCTTGTATAATTATATGCGTGATTAACTAAGAATTCCATATCCAAATATATAAAGCAAAAGAGCAACTCGGATTATTCTCGAGTTGCTCTTTTGTTTATAAATAAATTTAATTGTTGTTTATTTTTCGCGAAGATTTTTGATTTTGCGTGAACATGTTAATAAGCTTTTGCCCATAGAACCATTTGTGTTGCTGGCTTTCCGCAGCATACGCATTTGTCAGATACCTCGTGCTGGTCTAATGGAATACATCTTGAACCTACTCCAGTTTTTTCCTTAACCTCATTCTCACAAGCCTCATCGCCGCACCACATTGCCTCAACAAAACCGTCGCCCTTTTCTTCAAGTGCTGAAATAATTTCTTCCATTGTCTTGCACTGATATGTCTTGTTCTTACGATTTTCAATCGCCTTTGCAAAAAGTCCGTCGCGTACAGCCTGAAGCTTTTCTACTACCTCTGCACTGAATGTTTCAAGATTATTCTCAAGCGATACAAATGTCTTTTCACGATTGTGTCTTGTTACAACAACACACTGATTATTCTCAATATCCTTAGGTCCAATCTCAACTCTTACAGGGACACCCTTCATCTCGTACTCTGCAAACTTCCAGCCTGGTGAATTTTCAGAATCGTCAACCTTAACACGAACGCCAATTGCCTTTAGCTTTTCAGCAAGCTCGTTAGCCTTTTCAAGTACGCCCTCCTTGTGCTGTGCAATAGGAATAATCGCTACCTGAATTGGTGCTACTGCTGGTGGAAGTGCCAAACCATTGTCATCACCATGTGTCATAATAATTGCACCGATTAGACGTGTTGTTACTCCCCATGATGTCTGGTGAGGATACTCTGGTTTGTTTTGTTTATTTGTAAACTGAATGTCAAAAGCCTTTGCAAAACCATCACCGAAATAATGTGAAGTTCCTGCCTGCAAAGCCTTTCCGTCATGCATTAAAGCCTCGATTGCATAAGTTGAAACTGCTCCAGCAAACTTGTCGCTTTCAGTCTTTTTACCCTTTACAACTGGCATTGCAAGTGCATTTTCGCAGAAATCAGAATATACATTAAGCATTTTTTCTGTTTCAACAATTGCCTCTTCTGCTGTTTCATGAATTGTATGCCCTTCCTGCCACAAGAACTCTCTTGAACGCAAAAATGGACGTGTTGTTTTTTCCCAGCGAACTACAGAAACCCACTGATTATACAACTTTGGCAAATCTCTGTATGAATGAATAATATTTGAGTAATGCTCGCAGAAAAGTGTTTCTGATGTTGGGCGAACACAAAGTCTATCCTCAAGCTTTTCAGAACCGCCGTGAGTTACCCATGCAACCTCTGGTGCAAATCCCTCAACGTGGTCCTTTTCCTTTTGAAGTAAACTTTCAGGAATAAACATAGGCATACATACATTCTCATGCCCAGTTTCTTTGAACATTCCGTCAAGAATTCTCTGAATATTCTCCCAAATTGCGTAGCCGTAAGGACGAATTACCATACAGCCCTTTACGCTTGTATATTCAATAAGCTCCGCCTTTTTGCAGATATCAGTATACCACTTTGCAAAATCTTCATCCATTGAAGTAATTGCGTCAACCATTTTTTCGTTTTTCTTTGCCATGTTTAAAATCAACTCCATATATATCTTTATTGTAAATTTTGTAATTCAAATCATATTCTTCTTTTTGAGCATCAAAAGCTCCCCTAACTTCAGGCGGACTTTCACAAGGCTCAACTTCATCATTATCCACCCTTTCGGGATTAGGGTTATCCGCAGGATGTCTTTTTTCAATAAGTTTTGCAAGCTTTGGAGTTAGCAACGTGCAGGCAATAATAGCAAGCATAACTACTACAACACCTAATCCAAGCTGTAAAAGCAAATCAACTAGTTCCTTATCCACAAAAACATCCCCCTTCAAATCAACTCTAAATTCAATTAGATACAAATAAGTATAACATTTTTTAATACAAATTGCAATACAAAATCCCTATAAATCCTGCTTTCAATATAAATTTTATTTATTGATATTGTAACAAAGATTTTTTTGTGGTATAATATAATCAATTAATTATGAATTAAGGAGCTATATTATGATTAGATTTAAAAACGGAAAAATCATGACTATGAGTAAAAACAGCACTGACATCACTGAACAAGAGGTTTGGGTTGATGATGACAAGATTTTCTTTATTGGAAATCCTACAAACGAACAGCTAAAGGCTACTGAGTTTGACCGTGAGTATGACCTTGAGGGAAATCTTCTTATGCCGTCATTTAAGAATGCACACACTCATTCTGCTATGACATTTTTGCGTTCGTATGCTGATGATTTGCCGTTACAGGACTGGCTTTTTCAGCAGGTATTCCCAATGGAGGCTAAGCTTACCGGTGAGGATGTTTACTGGTTTTCAAAGCTTGCAATTTTAGAATATCTTACTAGCGGAGTTACTGCAAGCTTTGATATGTATTTTGAGCTTGACGATTATTACAAAGCAATTGTAGAGTCTGGCTTCAGAACTGTAATGTGCGGTGCAATCAGCGGTGACAAGTCAAGCATTACACGTCTTGAAGATAATTATAACAAATTTAACGGCAAAAATCCGCTTGTTTCATATCGACTAGGTTTTCATGCTGAATACACTGCTGAATTTGAACTTATGGAGGCCATTGCTGAGCTTGCTAAAAAATACAAAGCTCCTGTTAGCGTGCATAATTCTGAAACTGCTAAAGAGGCTCGTGAATGTATTGAAAAGTATAATAAAACTCCAACTGAACTTTTTGAATCTCTAGGAATTTACAACTACGGCGGTGCAGGTTTTCACTGTGTTCATTTTACTGAAAATGACATGGATATTTTCAAAAAGCGTAACGTTTGGGCAGTAAGCTGTCCTGGCTCTAACACAAAGCTTGCAAGCGGAATTGCTCCGATTACAAAAATGCAGGAGAAAGGTGTTAACATAGCACTTGGAACTGACGGAGCGGCGAGCAACAACTGTCTTGATATGTTCCGTGAAATGTTCTTGATGACAGGACTTCAAAAAATCAATCAAAACAGTGCTGCTGAGTGTCCAGCTGAAAGTGTTCTTAACGCTGCTACAAACGGCTCTGCACTTGCTATGGGGCTAGATAACTGCACAGCAATTGAGGTTGGACAGCAGGCTGATTTAATCGTAATCGACCTTTGTCAGCCAAATATGCAGCCGCTGAACAACATTGCAAAGAACATTGTTTACAGCGGTTCAAAGCAGAATATCAAGCTTACAATGTGTGCTGGTCGCATTCTTTACGAGAACGGAATTTTCAACATTGGAGAGGATCCAAAACGAATTTATCAACAGTGCAATGAGCATATGCAGGCTTTAAAAAACAGATAACACAGAGTACAAAAAGCACATAGTCAAGCGATTTTCGCTCGACTATGTGCTTTTTTATATCGTCATTTATTTTACCTATAACTATAAAAGACTTGTATAGAAATGTTATAACATCCCTAGAAAGTTCTTATACATTTTGAAATCCTGTCAAATCCTTAATAATCTCACTGGCTATAATCAGTCCTACGACCGACGGCACAAATGCATTTGAACCAGGAATATCACGTCGCTCTGTACATTTTCTCGCTGTCCCTGGAGGGCAAACGCAATGCTGACGACAGCTTATTGCCATATCATCAACTGGTTTTAGCGGCTGTTCTTTAGAGTAAACAACCTTTAGCTTTTTAATTCCACGCTTACGGAGTTCTTGACGCATAACTCTTGCAAGCGGACAAACAGAAGTTTCATAGATATCTGCGACCTCAAAAGCGGCTGGATTAACCTTGTTTCCTGCACCCATTGAACTTATAATTGGAGTGCCCGACTTTTCAGCCTGCTCAATCATCTCAAGTTTTCCTGTAACTGTATCTATTGCGTCGACAACATAGTCATACTGTGAAAAATCAAACTCTCCAGAAGTTTCAGGCATATAAAATTTCTTATAAGTCAGCACCTTACAATCAGGATTTATTTCTTCAACACGTTCTTTAGCAACGTCGACTTTATACTTACCAATAGTTTTTCTAGTAGCAATAATTTGACGATTTATATTTGTCAGACAGACCTTATCATCATCAATCAAATCAATTGCACCGACACCGCTGCGAGCCAGCGCCTCGACAGTATATCCGCCGACTCCGCCTATTCCGAAAACAGCAACTCTAGATTTTTTAAGCTTTTCCATTGACTCCTTGCCAAATATAAGCTCTGTTCTTGAAAATTGATTTAACATGTATTTAAACACTCTCCTTAAAATTGTTGGGCTTTATTAGTTATATTATTATCGGACAGTAAAATGGACATTTTCATTAAAACTATCACTAAAACACATCAGTTTTACTGTCATTTTTTGTATTCTACTGCTCACTATTAGGTGTTGATTGTCATAGTTTTAGACTTGACTACCCATATTTTAATGTTCGCTTCGCTCTTTTACGATAATTCGTGAGCGATATTTCATATCGCTTTCACTCTTATCTGTTGGCTATTTGGGTAAGATACGACGGCAATGCGGATTTTTCATTTTATAGTTCTGTTTTTAATTAGGTTTACATGTTCCTAAAATGTTTTAGCATTGCCTTTTGTTTGGGTGGCTTTTTTGCTCTTGATTACAGGTGGTTTGCAAGGTCGGGGGACTTTGTCCCCTCTCTACCCCTATAAGCCTTTTAAAAAAGGCTTAACCGAAAACTTTTAATTTGCTTTGCTGATATTCTTTATGCTTTCTGTAATCAGCTTTTTGAATTTCGGTGCTGCTTTGTCTGCACTCTCCTGCACTTCTGCATGAGTAAGCGGATTATCTGTCATTCCGCAAGCTAAATTCGCAACGCACGAAATTCCGCAAATCTTCATTCCGGCATGATTCGCCGCAATTGCCTCAACTACTGTTGACATTCCAACCGCATCTGCTCCAAATGTTCTAAGCATTCTAATTTCAGCAGGTGATTCAAATGATGGTCCTGTCAACTGCAAATACACACCCTCTTGAAGTTTTATATCTAAATCTTGTGCCGATTTTTTGATTATCTCACGTAAATCCAAATCGTAAATTTCGCTCATGTCAGGAAATCTTGTTCCAATCTCATCAATGTTAGCACCAACCAACGGATTAGGCACAAAGCACGAAATATGGTCGTTTATCAGCATGAAATCTCCAGCGGTAAAATCAGCATTAATTCCGCCAGACGCATTTGTCAAAAACAAAACTTTTGCTCCAAGCATTGACATTAGTCGTGTTGGCAAAACAACGTCGTCCATTGAATAGCCCTCATAATAATGTACTCTGCCCTGCATTACAACTACTGGAACATTGTCAACATATCCAAAAATGAATTTGCCCTTATGCCCCTCAACTGTCGAACGCGGAAAGCCCTCAATTTCTGAATAGTCAATCACGCATTTTACATCAACAGCAGAATCGGCATAATCGCCAAGTCCTGAACCCAAAACAAGTGCAACCTCTGGCACAAAATCAGTTTTTGCTCTAACGCAATCATAGCATTTTACTAGCTTTTCATATGAAGTCATAAAAATACTCTCCCCTCAATCTCAATTATACGATAT
>CAZJRQ010000049.1:0-13141 GCA_964548535.1 uncultured Oscillospiraceae bacterium | reverse complement strand
ATAAAAAAATTAGAACATTTTGTAAAATATATTGAATAAAAGTCGGTGGTATGTTATACTGATAATATATATTTATAAATATAAACGATTAAGGTTAGCTGTTTATATAAATTGCGCATTTCTTTTTTTGAGAAGGGGATTATAAAAATATGGATTATATCGTGCATTATGATGTTGCATCTCTGGTTTTATTTTCGATTACAGCTTTGATTTTTTATTTTAAAAAGAGAATACCATGTAAGCGAAATGTGCTTTTTGGATTACTCTTGGGGTTAGCAGGCTTTTCTGCAGTTTTTGATATATTGTCTGTAAAGATAACGGTGGGTATGGTTGGCGTTGGGTTTAAAACGTTTTTGCATATCTGTTATTATGTTACTCACACAATGATTCCGTTTTCATTTTTGATTTATGTTTTGTTTTTGACTGATGGATTTTCAAAGCTTTCAAAGGGAGTAAAAGCTTTGATTTATGTTCCAGTAATTGTTAATTTACTTTTGATTGTCACAACACACTTTACTCATTTTATTATATTTATTGATGAAAACGGACAGTATAATAGAGGTGTTTTACAACCGTTTACATATATTGTTTGTGCTTATCATCTAAGCTTTGCAGCCGTGTATGCTTTGAGGCATAGAAAAAAGCTTTCGCGACAGGTTGTAGTTTCAATTGTCGCTTTTATATGCTTGACTTTAAGTGCTGTTATTATTCAAATTATTAATCCGCATATACTTATAGAATGCTTTGCAAGTTCAGTTTGCATTTTGATTATTATGTTTACATTGCAAAATCAGGATGATATGATTGATTTGAAAACAAAAATGCTAAATAGCAGCAGTTTTTTTAAGGATTGCAGAATTAATTACTCAAGTAACCAGAGGTTTTCTGTTCTGCTTATACGAATTCCAGATTTCACACTTTTTATAAAGACTTTTGGCGGACGTTTTTCTGAAAAATTACTATGCAGTTTTTCAGAGTATTTGTATTCGTTTGTGAATTTGGGAGAGGCATATTATCTTGAGGATGAGTGTTTTGCGTTGACTTTTACGAAAGATTTCGACTGTGTTGGTAAAACTTATCGTGAGATTCTTACAAAGCTTAGCTCTAACTGGAAATTTGAATCGGTTAATACATATATATCAGCTTCATTTTTAAGAATCGATTGTCCTAGTGATACTAAGGACGTAGAGGTTTTTATTGATTATGTTGATAGATTCAGACAAATGCCGTTTCGCGCTGACAAACTTTTGATGACAAGTGATATTGATTTAGGAGATAAAAATCGTAGAAGTGATGTAGAAAAAGCTGTTATTAAAGCTGTTGAAAACAGAAACTTTGAGGTATACTATCAGCCAATTTACAATGTAGAAAATGGTGAAATTGTCAGCTGTGAGGCACTGCTTAGATTGTTTGATGAAAAATTAGGTGAGATTTCACCTGTTGAAATGATACCAATTGCAGAGCAAAATGGTCAAATTATTAAAATTGGCAGATATGTTTTTGAAGAAGCTTGCCGTTTTATAAAGAAGGGCAGTGCAGCTGCAATGGGTATTGATTGTGTCCAGGTAAATTTGTCATCAGTGCAGTGTATGCAGTCGGATTTAGTTGAGCATTTTGTGAATATTGTGGATAAATATAAGGTAGAAACTTCAAAAATTTGCTTGCAGATTTCTGAGATTTCAGCATCATACACTCCATATGTAATGGAGCAGAATATTTTGATGCTTGCTGAAAATGGCTTTAAACTTGCTCTTGATGATTACGGCAAGGGGTATTCAAACGTGAATTATTTACTAAAGTTTCCTTTTAGAACGGTAAAAATTGACAAGGAACTTGTTTGGTCGGCTTTTGAAAATCATAAAAATGCATTTGCACTCGCTGGAGTTTTTGCAATGCTTAGAAATCTAGATTTGGATATTACTGCTGAGGGTGTAGAAAATGTACATCAGTTTGAAAATCTATCAAATATGGGATGTGACTATATGCAGGGCGATTTTTTCTCAAAGGCTGTGAATGAAAAAGATTTTATTAAGCTTTTAGAAGATACAAATACGAGGTACCTGCCTAGAGAAAATGCAGAAATTGCATCTGAGGAAATTAAAACAGCCACTTTGGTGTAGAATAAAAAATCCTGTAAGTCAGCATAATAAACTGACTTACAGGATTTTTTTTATTGTTTTATATCTTCATTCGCAAGTTTTCCAAGTGAAAGATATTTTAGATAAGCGTTGATAAATCCGTCAAGGTCACCATCCATAACAGCGTTTACATTGCCAGATTCAAAATTAGTTCTGTGGTCTTTAACAAGCGTGTACGGCATGAAAACGTAAGATCGAATTTGTGAACCCCATGCGATTTCTTTTTGAACCCCCTTGATATCCTCAATTCTTTCGAGATTTTCACGCTCTTTAATTTCAATAAGCTTTGATTTAAGCATTTTCATAGCGTAATCTTTATTCTGTATTTGCGAACGCTGAGTCTGACAAGCGGCAACAAGTCCAGTTGGCTTATGAATAAGCCGTACTGCTGAGGATGTCTTGTTGATATGCTGACCGCCAGCACCGCTAGCACGATAAACCTGCATTTCAATATCATCAGGTCTGATTTCAACTTCAATTGTGTCATCAATTTCAGGAATAACCTCAAGCGCAGCAAATGATGTGTGCCTGCTTCCTGAGCTGTCAAAAGGAGAAATTCTAACAAGTCTGTGAATTCCTGATTCGCTTTTTAGATAACCATAAGCGTTTTCACCCTCAACTATGATAGAAGCACTTTTTATTCCAGCGTCGCCCCCCTCTTGATAGTCTAAAGTTCTAACTTTAAAACCATGACTGTCAGCCCATCTATTATACATTCTAAATAGCATTTCGCACCAGTCTTGAGCCTCAGTTCCGCCAGCTCCAGCGTGAAAACTTATGATTGCATTGCACTTGTCATATTCACCAACAAGAAGTGATGCAAGTGTGAGCTCATCAACCGATTCAGCTAACTTTACCAGCTCATCTTTAATTTCATCAATCATATCCTCATCATTTTCTTCGGCAGCCATTTCAATCATAACGCCAATATCATCAAATGAATTTTGTATTTTATTGTATCTTTCTATATTGTTTTCAAGTGAACGTGTTTCTTGCAAAACCTTTTGAGAGTTTTCAAGATCGTCCCAAAAATTCGGTTCAGCGGCCTTTTCATGCAATTCAAGAATACGTTCTTTGCTGTTTTGAATGTCAAAAACCTCAAAAAGCTCTTTGATTTTTGGTCGATAATTTTCAAGTTCGGTTTTTAGATTTTCCAAAAATATCATAAATTAATCTCCTTAAATAATCGTCAAATTATATTATAAAGCTTTTTTTGTGAAAAGTAAAGGAAAATTTATAAATAGCCTTTCTTTTTCGAAAAATATGTGTTATAATGAACAATAATACAAAAAAATATGTAAAATCTGTGCAATATATATGCTTATATTATTATGTGTGTTGAAAGGAATTATATATGTCAAAATATGTAGGAGCTAAATGCTTAATTTGCGAAAAAGTATTTACTAATAATGATGATGTTGTAGTTTGTCCAGAGTGTGGTACGCCTTATCATCGTGATTGTTATTTGAGTGAGGGCGAGTGTGTTAATAATGAGCTTCATGAAAAGAATGAGTCATGGAAACCGCACTATGAGAATGATGAACAAGGTGAGAATGCAAAAAATGATGAGAACGCAGATTCTGATCAAACTATAAAATGTCCGAGGTGCGGTGAGGAAAATCCTTCTGATGGACTGTTTTGTAAGAAATGCGGAATGCCGTTGTCAAAATCCGCTGAGCAGGAGCGTCCGTTTAATGCGCCTCCGAATTTCGATAATCAGAATAATAATAATTTTCAAGGACGAAATGGATTTTATCAGGGGATGGGAATGTCGCCGTTTGGTACAGGACAGCAAATGGCGTTTGACCAAAATTCTGATATTGACGGCGTAAAGCTTGGCGATTATGCGAAATACATCGGTCACAATCCAGTAATACTTCTTTCGAACTTTATTAAATTCGGAAAGTTCGGTAGTAAATCAAGTTTGAATTTGGGTGCTTTGTTATTCCCTTATTTATATTTCTTCTATAGAAAAATGCCTTTGATTGGTACTATTTTTCTAATGTTTAGTTTTCTGTTCTCAATACCGTCATTTATTGAAGTTGGACAAAGTAATATGATGGGCATGGTTATGCTTAATACGCATATAAATGTAAATGCGGATTCTTTTGTCATGATTGCAAATTTTGCAAGTCTAGGTAATATGATTTTGAGATTTACGGCTGCATTTTTAGCAAATTATTGGTATTATAAGACTGCAAGAAAAGATATTATACAAATTCGTGAAGAACACACAGCCGATGATGAAAAGGTTGTTTTGGAGAGAATTTCTGAAAAGGGTGGAGTTTCACTTGTTTCGGCGATTGTATCTGGTGTTGCATTAGTGGCACTTCAGTTTTTACTGGTATTTATTTTAAATACTTACTTTGTGTAGTTTATAGAAAATTAACAATTACAGCTTGCGAGATTGTATTGACATATTTCGCAGGCTGTGTTATACTTTATAAGTTATCCTTGCTTATGCGATAACGTATAGGCGAAATCCAAAAGGAGGTGCAAGATAATGGCAAAGATTAATGAAACTTACGAGGCAATTGTAGTTTTCAGCGTTAAGTCTGGAGAGGACGTAGTAAAAGAGCTTACTGCAAAGTTCAATTCTATGATCGAGGAGAATGCAACTGAAGTTACAATGAATGACTGGGGCAAGCGTAAATTAGCTTATGAAATTGATTTTCAATCAGAAGGTAATTATGTATTGTGGAACTTCACTTGTGATACTGCATTCCCAGCTGAGTTTGAGCGTGTTCTTAATATTACTGAGGGCGTTCTTCGTTACCTAGTAACAGTAAAGCAGTAAAGTAAAGCTGATTTAAGAGAGGGGAAAGTTATGCTTAATAAAGTTATTTTGATGGGTAGAATTACTCAAGATCTTGAAGTTCGTCAGTCACAAAGCGGTATGTCAGTATTACGTTTTAACGTTGCAGTAGATAGATTTACTAAGCAAGGTGCTGAAAAGCAAACTGATTTTATTTCATGTGTTGCTTTTGGACAAAATGCTGATTTTATAAATAGATATTTTTCGAAGGGCAGAATGATTGCAATTGAAGGAAATATCAAAACTGGTTCGTACGATGATAAAAATGGTGTTAAGCGTTATACAACTGATGTAGTAGTAGAACGTACATCGTTTACAGGCGAGCGTAATGATGGCGGAAACCAAGGCGGCGGATATCAGGGTGGTTATAATAACAATCAAAATAATTTTTCTTCAAATAATCAACAGCCACAGAACAATTTTAACAATGCATCATCTAATGACGCGTTAAATATTGGTGACATGGATGATTTTGAGGTATTAAGTGGTGACGGAGTACCATTCTAATTACTATTCATTATGTTGAGTAAGGAGGATTAATCATGGAGAGAAATAACAGACCTAATAAAAGAGGTCGTAAGAAAGTTTGCATGTTCTGTATTGACAGAGCTGAAACTATCGATTATAAGGATGTTGCTAAGCTAAGAAAGTGCTTGACTGAAAGAGCTAAGATTCTTCCAAGAAGAGTAACTGGTACTTGTGCTTATCATCAGAGAGAGCTAACAGTAGCTATTAAGAAAGCTCGTCACTTGGCTCTGCTACCTTACATTTCAGATTAATAAATGTATATCAAAGAGATACTTTAATAGTATCTCTTTTTTTGCAATTTTTTGCAGAATTAATTACAGTAAAATAGTATGAAATAGGGGTTGCAAAAAGCTGTGTAATGTGGTATTATTATATTAATAAACAAGTTAAATATATAGAAGGAGCTTGCATGAAAGAGAATACAAATATAAATATAAAAGATACAAAAAATAAAATATATCCATGTGTACCTACTAGAGATTTAGTCGTTTTTCCTAATATGATTATGCATTTTGATGTTGGTAGGTCGGGATCAATTAAGACTATGAAATCTGCCTTGCAGGGTGATGGATATGTTTTTCTTGTTGCACAGAAAGATGTAAATGTTGAGCGACCAGAAAAAACGGATGTGTTTAAAGTTGGTACAGTTGCTAAAGTTAAACAGATTGTGAAAACACCTAACGGTATATATAGATGTCTAGTTGAGGGCATTTCTAAGGCAAAGCTGGTAAATTTATATGATAATGATGCGAGTTTTGAAGCGGAGGTTAAGTCTGTTCCGAACTATTCGAGAGAGCGTTTGGACAAAAATGAATTAACTGCAATGTTTCGTGAATTGAAAGAGATGTTTGCCAATTATGCTAATGTTCTTCCAAGAATGCCGCAGGAGCTTTATACTCAGGTAATGGGCTCAAATGATGCAGTGGAGCTTTATGAGGCAATTGTTTTCAATATTTTATTGCCGTTTTCTGACAAGCAAACATTGTTAGAAATATCTACAGTTGGTGAAAAAATTGCGTTTTTGCTGACAGTTTTGTCTAGAGAAATTGAAATTCTAACTCTTGAATCGCAAATTCACGAGCAGGTTACTGCATCAATTGAGCAGAGCCAGAGAGAGTTTTATATTCGTGAGCAGATTAAGATTTTGCAAAGTGAGCTTGGTGATAATGGATTTGGCGACGGCGAAAATGACGTGGACGAAATTCAAAGTTATCTTGCAAAAATACATAAGATTGATGCTGGCGATGAGGTTGAGGAAAAACTGATTGCGGAAGTTAAGCGTCTGTCGAGAATGTCAATGTCATCTCAGGAGGCAGTTGTAATTCGCGGATATCTTGATACATGTCTTGCACTGCCTTGGAATGTTTATTCTAAGGATCAAACTAATATTAAAAAGGCTGAGCAGGTACTTGATAAAGACCATTACGGTATGAAAAATGTTAAGGAACGTATACTTGAAAATCTAGCTGTACGTGAGCTTTCACCAGATATTAAGGGACAGATTATTTGTCTTG
Source organism: uncultured Oscillospiraceae bacterium (assembly GCA_964548535.1). Classification (GTDB taxonomy): domain Bacteria; phylum Bacillota; class Clostridia; order Oscillospirales; family Ruminococcaceae; genus CAZJRQ01. The sequence goes on along the minus strand of CAZJRQ010000049.1, from coordinate 6,146 downwards.
TCGGACCTCCTGGAGTTGGTAAAACTTCAATTGGTAAGTCTATTGCTAGAGCGTTAAATCGTAGCTATGTGCGAGTTTCTCTTGGCGGAGTCAGGGACGAAAGTGACATTAGAGGTCACAGAAAAACTTACGTAGGTGCTATGCCAGGCAGAATTATTAATGCGATAAAACAGGCTGGAACTAGAAATCCTGTTGTTTTGCTTGATGAAATTGACAAAATGAGCAATGATTTTAGAGGAGATCCGTCATCTGCAATGCTTGAGGTTTTGGATTCAGAGCAGAATATGACTTTCCGCGACCACTATATTGAGCTGCCTTTTGATTTGAGCGATGTTTTGTTTATCACAACTGCCAATACACTTGATACAATTCAGCCACCGCTTCTTGATAGAATGGAAGTTATTGAGCTTTCAAGCTATACTCGTGAAGAGAAATTTAATATCGCTAAAAAGCACCTTGTTCCAAAACAGCTTGCTAAAAATGGACTTAAGGCATCACAGATGAGAGTGGCTAATGATGCGATTTATTCGTTGATTGATGATTATACTCGTGAGGCTGGAGTTCGTAAGCTTGAACGTTCAATTGGTTCGCTGTGCAGAAAAGCTGCTAAGGAAATTGTTGAAGGTGAGGCTGCAAAGGTTGCATTTAAGGCTAATAATCTTGAAAAATATCTTGGACATAGAAAATATTTGCCAGAAGATTTTTCTAAGGAAAATCAAGTTGGCTGTGTAAATGGGCTTGCTTGGACTGCTGTTGGCGGAGTTATTATGCCACTTGAGGTGTTGGTTCTTGATGGTAAAGGAAAGATTGAACTTACAGGTTCACTTGGCGATGTTATGAAGGAATCAGCTAAAATTTCAGTGAGTCTTTGCAGAAATATTGCTGATAAATATAATATTGCGCCTGATTTTTATGAGAAAAAAGATTTGCATATCCATGCGCCAGAGGGTGCAGTACCAAAGGACGGACCTTCGGCGGGTGTTACAATGACTACAGCTTTGGTGTCTGCTTTGAGCGGAATACCTGTTCGTTCTGACGTTGCAATGACTGGTGAAATAACACTTCGCGGTAATGTTTTGCCAATTGGCGGACTGCGTGAAAAAACTATGGCTGCATACAAGGCTGGAATGAAAACTGTTATTGTGCCTAAGCAGAATATGGGTGATATTGATGAGATTGACGAAACTGTAAGGCTTTGTCTAGACTTTGTTTTTGCAGAAAAAATTCAGGATGTGCTGGATGTTGCACTTGTTAAACCAAATGGTACGGAAGATATTCCTTATGAAATTGTTAAAAAGCCTTTGAGAAATGCAAAAAAGGCGACTGTGTAGGTGATTTATGAATTTTAATAATGCAGAGTTTTATACATCGTTTGGCAGTCTTTCGCAAATGCCTGAATCTGATAGGGTTGAAATTGCTTTTTCGGGACGTTCAAATGTGGGTAAATCTTCTTTGATAAATAAGATTTTAAATCGTAAGAGTCTTGCGCGTGTTAGTTCTGTCCCAGGTAAAACCGTTACGATAAATTTCTTTACATTGGAAAATATCTATATTGTAGACTTGCCGGGATATGGATACGCTAAGCAGGCGAAAAGCCTAAAAAGCGCTTGGAGCAATTTAATCGGTGGATATTTGTCCAATCCAGATAGACATTTAGAGCTTGTTTTTCAGCTGATAGATATGCGTCATCCGCCTACTAAGGACGATTTGCAGATGATTGATTTCTTGATTGAAAATGAAATGCCGTTTGTAATTGTGTTCACAAAAGCTGATAAATTAAAGCCTATGGCTAGAAAAGCTAGAATGGAGGCTTTTGCACAGGAAATTCCGTATTTTGAAGATATTACTGCAATTCAATTTTCTACTCAGACTGGTGAGGGCATAGAAGAGCTTCGTGAAATAATTGAAGAAATTTCTCAGCTTGAAATTGAAGAAGATGACGAACTTTCTGATGATGCAGAGTTGGATTCTGATGCGGATTATTATGATGATTTTGATGAATCAGATGAATATAGTGATTATGATGAAATTGCCGACGATTTTGATGTGGCCGAGCGTGAAATCACACAGAATGATTCAGATAACGGCTTTACCGGCTTCCTTACACCTAGAGGAAGAAAATAATTAGATAAAAATATTAAAACCCCTTTACTTTTATGTTGTAATGTGATAAAATACAATTAGTAGTTTAGCACTTTACACCATGATAAGTGAAGGAGTTTTTTATTATGAAAGAAAAATTAGAGATAAAAAATCTTGAGGATCTTTTTGAGGCAGTTCTATGTCTTGAAACTATCGATGAGTGCAGATTGTTTTTCAAGGATTTGTGTACTGTACCTGAATTAAAAGCGTTATCACAGAGGTTTCAAGTAGCAAAGCGTTTGACAGAAAATCATGTTTATAGTGATATTGTAGCAGAAACTGGTGCGTCGACAGCTACAATCAGCCGAGTGAATCGCTCAATTGCGTACGATGGCAGCGGCGGATACAGCGTTGTTTTTGAAAGACTTAAGGGAAAAGATAAGGACGCTGAGTAAATGAGCAGTTATGGTAATTTTGCCTGGTTTTATGATAGGCTTACTGGTAATGTTGAGTATGATAGGATTGCACAGGCGGTTGACCGATATGTCGAGCGTTTTGGTGGGACTCGAGAAGTCTTGCTTGACTTGGCTTGCGGTACTGGCTCAGTTTCTGAAAAAATGGCGGGCATGGGTTATGATGTCATTGGTGTCGACAATTCTGAGGATATGCTGGGCGTTGCTATGGATAAAAAATTCGACAGCGGATTGCCTATTCAGTACATATGTCAGGATATGACAAAACTTAACTTGTATGGTGCGGTCGACGTGGCGATTTGCGTTCTCGATAGTATAAATCATCTTGACAGTATTGAGTCGATTAAGAAAACCTTTGAGAGTGTGTCGCGTTTTACAGCTGCAGGTGGTTTGTTTATTTTTGATGTTAATACCATTTATAAGCATAGAGAAATTTTGGCGGACAATGCTTTTTTATATGATTTTGATGATTTCTTTTGTGGTTGGCAGAATGAGTATCATGCTGATGATAATTCAGTGGATATTTTTCTTGACTTTTTCGAGAAAAATGAGAATGGCAGCTATACTAGGTATCAAGAAAATTTCTCTGAAAAAGCTTATTCTAGAGAGAAGATTGTAAAATGCTTTGAAGATTCATCATTCGAGATGCTCGGTGAATACGACGATTATACTGATAATCCGCTGTCCGATAAGACACAGCGGGTAGTTTATGTTTTAAAGAAAATATAATTGTAATAGGAAAGGTGGGACGAGCCCATGCTAATTTCATTGTATTTAAGTGAAAATTTGCGGCATGGGTATAAAGATGGGCAGAATAGTTAGAACTATTAGCAAGGATGCTTCGGTTGTTTGCAGTGCTATTGATGGACGTGATATTGTTGCGCGAATTGAAGAAATTCACAAAACTTCTGCGGTGTGTACTGCTGCGTTAGGTAGATTGGCGCTTGGTGCGTCACTAATGGGATTTGGTCTGAAAAACAAAGGTGATTCAATTACGCTTAGAATTAATGGCGGAGGCCCTGCTGGTACACTGATTGCTGTTTCAGACAGTTTTGGCAATGTAAAGGCGTATGTGCAAAATTCGGTAGTTGAAATTCCGTTGAATAGTGTTGGAAAACTAGACGTTCGCGGAGCTGTTGGAACAAATGGCACATTATCGGTTATTAAGGATTTGGGAATGAAAGAGCCTTACTCTGGGCAAATTGAGATTGTTTCGGGTGAGATTGCTGAGGATATCACTCAGTATCTTGCGATAAGTGAGCAGGTACCTAGTGTTTGTGCTTTGGGAGTTTTGGTTAATCCTGATTTAACTTGTGCTCAGGCTGGCGGATATTTGATTCAACTTTTGCCATTTGCTCCTGACAGTGCAATTGACATCATTGAGAAAAATATAAAAACTATGCAGTCAGCTACTGATATGCTGTTGCAGGGTCTAACTCCTGAAGATATTGCTATGAAAGCACTTGAAGGGCTTGAACCTAACGTGCTTGATGATTTTTCTGTTGATTATGTCTGCGATTGTTCAAGAGAACGTGTTGAGCGAGCATTGATATCTTTAGGTACTGATGCACTTGCAGAAATTTCAAATGATGAAAATACTGAAGTGAAATGTCATTTTTGCGATAAAGTTTATAATTTTTCAAAGCATGATATAGATTGCTTGACTAAATAAAAAATAGCCGATACGAAAATGTAATCGTATCGGCTATTTTTATGCTGTTTCCTTACTGGATTTGTTGGATATCAGTTTATATGCCTTTGAAGTCAACGCATCTAAACAATTCATACCGTCAGCAGTAAGAATAATCATGAGAGGTAGAAAATTTATGAGATATCTTGAGCGAGTTTCCCATATCATTAGGAAAAGTGCTATTCCAAAAACACATAATCTAATCAGTGAAATTGGTCTAATTCTTGGATGTAATACGCCATATATAAAAGATAACATCATGAGTGTGAGCATTGCAACATGTACACCGTCTGAATATATTCGTAAGCTTTTGCCTTTCATTAAGAAATACTGCAGGGAACTTTTTGGACAATTTCGCAAATGGTTATTAGAGTAGAACTTACCAGAATTCCATGTGAAAACTGTCTTTTTGTTCAGATGCTTATAAAGTCCAGATGCACCGTATTCAGATAATCTTCGTTTAATTTCTTGTCTATTTGCTAGCTTTTTTTCGTCGTATGTCTCAAATTGCTTAGTCCAATTAAGGTCCTCTGGATTAAAACCGCCTTTATCTTTAAGCGCCATCATAATCCAATGTTCGGGCGGTATCTGACGCCGGTCTAAGATTTCTTCAGTTGAGATTCCTAGAGAAATTCCAATTTCGTGGAATGAGGTTGTCCAGACAGAAAAAATTGAGATAAAGGCGAATGAAATGCAGATTGCTCTTTTAAAACCAAGACGCAAAAATGAATAAATGATAAACGCAACAAGGAGAACAATAGCACTTCCCTTTATACTGTACCCTATAGCAACTAGAAGAGCAGAGCATAGTGTCTGAATTATAACATGGCTGGTTTTTTTGGATTTAGTCGCACGAATAAATAAATAAACAGCACCCATTATAAATGGCATACTTAGGGTATCTGTGTAGAAAATAGGAGTGTAAAGGTAAAAAACAGGCATTACCATAGCTATAGCACCGCAGAACAGAGGACGAACTTTGTCCTTGAAAATTAGCTTTGCAGTAAAATACATTAGAATAATTGAACCTTGTAAGCATATTATATTAATAATAGTAGCAGTATGTACTGGGATAGTTCCAGTAAGCAGAAACATAATTCGGTATATGTAAGATAGAAAAATCAATATTCCCCAGTTGTTAGGAAAAGAACAAAAGTAGTAATTGTGATCTTCTAGATTGTCATATAGATTTGAAAAATTACCGCTTTGCGCAAAATTCCTCGCTCCTATATCAACAAAGGCGGAATCATTAAAAGGTATGTAATTTAAATTTACTGTTATAAATATTTGGATCCCTAGAGAAATCATGCAGAAAATCACAAAAATTGCATTAATCATAGTATTGCTAATTTTTTTCTGAGCGTTTTTTATTAATTTGAAAATAACCAGTGCAATTAAGAGAAAAATCACGCCAAATAATAGGGCGTTAATGTTTATTGCGCCTCGTTTAAAATAGTCAGCTATTACATATATATATATGTAAGTAAATAGCACTAAAAAAATCATCTGTAATATTTTGTTGGTTGTCGTTTTCATTTTGTCACCTTTCTTATTATTTGTTCTTTATATTTTATATCTATATATTAAATACGAGGATTTACAGCATACCACTCTCTCACAATGCATAAATTATATCATAAAAAAATTCAATTACCTAGTGGATTGTCATTTTTTAACATAAGTTTGTATACATGTATAAAAATAAGTGAAATAGCATAATATAAATGGCTATAATTTCAAATAAATAATTATTTTATAAAAATCAAAAAAAGTTTGTGAAAAAGGGTTGACAAATTGCAAAGAATAGTGTATAATAAATATCGTCGCTTGAAGAGGTGACACAAACGTGGGAGCATAGCTCAGCTGGGAGAGCATCTGCCTTACAAGCAGAGGGTCACAGG
>CAZJRQ010000048.1:0-13407 GCA_964548535.1 uncultured Oscillospiraceae bacterium | reverse complement strand
TTACAATTACCAGTAAACTTTTCGCGAGGGCTTTGCGCCGTCCGCGCTAGGACCCCGAGCAACACAACGTCACAATCACCAGTAAACTTTCCACGAGGGCAACGCGCCGTCCGCGCTAGGACCCCGAGTAGCACAACGTCACAATTACCAGTAAACTTTTTGCGAGGGCATCGCGCCGTCCGCGCTAGGACCGCTGTCCACGCTAGGGCTCTTTAAAAAATCTTTAACCTTATGTAAATCTTCAAGACATCCGCAACTCATCGAAATCATTTCGTCAGTCGGCTCAATCAAATCAGGCACAATAATAGGCATCATTCCCGCTCTATAAGCCGAAATTATTCCATTCTTCGAGTCCTCAATAGCCACAGTATTTTGAGGAGAAACCCCAAGCTTTTGACAAGCCAGCTGATAGATTTCTGGATTGGGCTTGCTCTTTTCAATCATGTCACCGCCCACAATAACCTGAAAATATTTCAGCAAATCAGCACGTTCAAGATGACTGATTATAGTGTCATACTTAGTAGAAGATGCAAGTCCAACTGGAAAATTAATACTCTTCAAATACTCCAAAATTTCACGAACACCAGCCTTTTCAGGCATACCGTCAACCGAAATTCTGTCCGCCACCATTTTATTAATCATTCCATGATGTTCCTCAACTGGAAAATCCTCACCGTAAGTTTGTTTGAGCAAAGCGACAGTGTCAACAATGCTCAACCCAATACAGCACCTAGCAGTTGCCTCAATATTCTCAATATTATGCTTATCGCCAAGAATATTCCAACACTCCAAAAACATTCGCTCAGTGTCAAAAATCACACCGTCCATGTCAAAAACAACAGCCTTAATCTCATCAAAACTTCTCATAATTTCACCTACTTAAAATACATAAATAGATTACACTTTATCATACCATTGTAAAGCTTGCGTTTTTTGTCAGCCTTTTGACCAAAGAATTTCTCAAAATCCTCGTGCGGAGCAATAATGTAACATGGATTTTCTCGTGACGGATTCAGCTTATCGCCGAGTTTTTTGTAAAGCTCCTCCGCCTGCCTAATCTCAAGCATTCGTTCACCGTAAGGCGGATTGCAAATTGTAATCGAGTTGTCAATCTGAGCAAATCTATTAATATCCTGCTCCTTGATAGTCAGCTTAGAACCAACTCCAGCCTTCTTAGCATTATCACGAGTAAGCTCAACTGCCATGTCATCGATATCGAACCCAAAACCTTGAAAAGTTCCCTGTCGATCAATCGAATCCATAGCCTCATTTCGAGCATTTTGCCATACGTCCTCAGGAATTTGATCCCAGTTCTGAGCGGCAAATTTTCTACGAAGTCCAGGAGCAACATTCAAAGCCTTAAAAGCCGACTCAATCAAAAAAGTTCCCGAACCGCACATAGGGTCGCATACAGTAGAGTTCGACCTAACTCTAGCAAGATCGATAATTCCAGCTGCCAAAGTTTCCTTGATAGGAGCGTCATTTGACTTACGTCGGTATCCCCTCTTGTGCAAACCAACACCAGAAGTGTCAAGATAAATCGTGCAAATATCCTTGTGAATAGAAAATTGCATCTGATGAACAGCACCAGTTTCTTCAAACCAGCTAACACCATAAACCGATTTTAACCGCTCAACACTAGCCTTTTTGATAATTTTCTGACAGTCAGGAATACTGTGCAGCTGTGAATTAAGCGAGTATCCCTTTATAGGAAAAGCATCGTCCTTGCCAATAAAATTCTCAAGCGGCAAACTTTTCACTCCCTGAAAAAGCTCCTCAAAACTTTTAGTAGGAAAAGAACCAAGCTCAATCAAAACTCTCTCAGCAGTCGCAAGCCATAAATTTGCCTTTGCAAGAGTGTTAAAATCTCCGTCAAATGAAATCTTTCCATCAGTAACCTGAGTATTTTCTCCGCCGATTTTTCTAATCTCAAAATTCAACACACTCTCAAGTCCAAAATGACAAGGACAGCACATTCTCAATTTTTCCATAACAGCATTCCTTTCAAAATAAAACCTCCGTCATATTTCCGTGACGGAGGTTATTTTTATTTTACAAAATTAATGTCCACCAGAACAGTATCCTGGAATATTACTTTGCTTATAGTATCCCTTAGCCTGGCTAGAACAAGTATTGCTCGCAAGCAAACCAGTCTTAGTGCAGTACTGTCTTTCAACAACACTATCAGGCATTGTGAAATCGTGATTTTCTTCAGCCTCAGCAACATCGCCGAAAATATTCTTCCAAATTGCACCAATATTTTGGTAATCATTTGTAGGAATTTTCTTCTGCTCTTCCTGATAACCAATCCAAACACCGCTTACATAGTCAGGAGTACAACCAACAAAAGTTAAGTCTTTCCAGTCAGAAGTAGTACCAGTCTTACCAGCGACAGTAGTCTTGTTAAGCTTAGCATAACGACCAGTACCCTGCTGTTCAGTAATAACAGTCTGCATCATTTTATTCATGATGTAAGAAGTTGAATCACTAATAGCCTGCTTGTATCCGTCAGTTTTCTCGAACAAAACATTGCCCTCAGAGTCCTCAATTTTAGAGATATAATTAACCTCATACTTCTTTCCGCCGTTTCCGAAAATCATATACGAGCCGACCAAATCCTCAAGTCTAACACCATTAGTGAAACCACCAACAGTAACAGGAGAATAGTTGTCATCAGCTTCAACAAGTGTTGAAAAATCAAGTTTTTCCTTCAAGAAATTATAAGAATAAGTCGTCGACATCTGTTGAATCAGCTGTGCCGGAGCAGTATTCAATGACCTCATAAGCATCTGCCAAGTGAACAAATTCTGATGTGACCAGTTTGAATCTCCGCCAGTTTCAGAATAGTTGACAGGCCACTCTTTGCTCTTTCCATCATCTTTAATAGTGATAGGATCATCCTTAAAGAATGTCGACCAGGTCATCAAATCCTGATCAAGAGCAGGTGCATAAGACGCAACAGGCTTAATTGAAGAACCAGGTGAACGTACAGCCGAAGTCGCATTATTCCAAATTCTTGATTCAGTTTTCTTGTCACGTCCGCCGACAACCGCCTTAACGTTTCCAGAATAGTCCATAGAGATAAAACCAGCAGCTAAATTATCATCAGACAAAGTATAGTTCTGGAAATTAGATTTATTCTGCATTTCCTTTTCAATTTTCTTCTGCATATTAATATCTACAGTAGTGTAAACAGTATATCCGCCAGCATACAAACGCTCTTGCGCAGCTTGCTCATCAATACCAAGTTTTGATGCAATAGTGCTGATAGCTTCACTTATAGCCTCGTCCATAAAGTAAGAAGTTGCACCTTGGTCCTTAGTTTCCTCATCATACTCACTAGTACTTGAGTAATCAGGATCACCCGTAGTAACAATTTCCTGACTCATAGCAGTATTGTATTCAGAGTCAGAAATTACACCATTTTCCAGCATTTTATCCAAGCAATATTCCTGTCGAACCTTACCCTTACCATAATTTTCACTTTCCTCATCAAAGTTAGAAATAGGATTAAAAGTATAAGGAGCCTTGGTCATACCCGCAAGCCAAGCAGATTCAGCCAAAGTAAGCTTAGAAACGTCCTTACCGAAATAATAGTTAGCCGCGGCCTGAACACCAATAATATCCTGCTTACCATCACCCAAAGGCACAAGATTTAGGTACGACTGCAAAATATCGTCCTTAGTGTAAACTTTCTCGACATTAATAGCTCTGAAAATCTCACGAATTTTACGCTCAGCACCCTCAGCACCATACTGTTCAGCATCACCAGTAATATTTTTAATAGTCTGCTGAGTAATAGTCGAACCACCCTGATGACGTCCCATAAGTGTCTGAACAATAGCAGAAAAAGTTCTCTTAAAGTCAACACCGTCATGAGAATTAAAACGTTCATCCTCAGTGTAAACAAAAGCGTCCTGTACATTCTGAGGAATATTTTCAAGATCAGCCCAAACTCTTTTTTGAGTAGGATTTTTCAAAGAGTAATAAAGCAGCTGTTCTTTTGAGTCCTCATCATCTTCATCATAGTCTGGATTTTCATATAAAAATCTCGAAATATTACTAGAAACAGCAGTTTTATCAAGATTGATAGAAACATCAGTATCAGCAAAATTCAGAACATAAATAGTCAAAGCCGTTACAAAAATCGAGCCAGTAATTACAATAATCAAAACAAGTGATAAAATAACCGTACAAACGATTTTGGCAACTCTCGTCGCAGTAGTCTGTTGTTTTTTCTTCTTTTTTCTATTTTTATTAGTTGTCTTTTTAGTTGAATCCATAATATAAACCTTTCGTGTTCATCTAATGTTTATAGTTATCTTCCGCCAAAATACGCAAATAATTCATATTAAAAACAGTAACTATCAACTTGTATTATAACACATATCTATAAAAAAGTAAAGGGAGACGAAAAATTTCGCCCCCCGTAATTTTTTTAAGACTTAACTTATTATTCAGCCTCTTCCTCAGAAGAAAAAGCCTCAGCTCCGTCATCTTCAGGTAGCAAAACTCTCATTGACAAGCTAATTCTCTTCTTATCAAGCTCAATTTCAGTAATCTGAACCTTAACTTCTTGACCAACAGTCAAAATATCAGCAATATTGTTAACTCTCTGATTAGCAATCTGAGAAATATGGATAAGACCATCAATGCCGTTAATAATCTGAGCAAAAGCACCAAAAGAAGTGATAGAAACGATTGTAGCATCTACAACCTGACCAACCTCATAATTCTGCTTAAAGATTTCCCAAGGGTTCTCAGAATCCTTCTTATAAGTTAGAGAAACCTTCTTAGTCTCATCATCAATTTCCTTGATAGTAACTTCAATCTTATCGCCAACGCTTACAACGTCAGAAGGATGCTTAATTCTGTTCCAAGAAAGATCCATTCTTCTAATAAGACCGTCAACACCGCCAAGATCAACGAACACGCCGTAATCAGTGATAGACTTAACTTCACCATTAACAACATCGCCAGCCTTAACATTCTCAAAGAACTTAGCCTGAGCAGCTTCTCTAGCTTCACGCTGTACAGCACGAATAGAACCAACAGCTCTCTGCTTGCCCTCATTAACCTCAAGAATCTTGAAAGTTACTGACTGCTTAAGCAAATCATTTAGATCATAATCTCTTCTAGGTGTAGCCTGTGAAGCAGGTATAAACACCTTAACACCGTTAGAAGCAACAAGTACGCCGCCCTTAACAACGTTAGTAACAGTGCCAGTAAGAGTAGCGTTAGCCTCATTAGCAGCAACAATTTTCTCAAAACCAAGAGCAGCGTCAACTCTTCTCTTTGAAAGAGTAACAACACCATCTTGATCGTTAGTTTTCAAAACGATCAGATCAATTGTATCGCCAACCTTAACAATCTCATCAACTGTCAAAGTAGGATCGCTTGATAATTCAGAAACAGGAATAACACCCTGCTGCTTAGTACCAAGATCAACGTAAACTTCACTGTTGTTTACAGATAATACAGTACCGCTAACTCTCTTTCCGCTATGTATTGGCTTAAGAGAATTTTCCATCTCTTCCACCCAATTAAATTCTTCCTCATTGTTCAACATCTCACTCATTGTCTGTTGTACCTCCTTGATTATATAAGCCGGAGTCGATGCACCGGCAGAAATCCCGATAAATTTTGCTTCTGCTAAGTCTATTTGGTCTAGCTCGTGCGCACCTTCAATTAGATAGCACTTACAATACTCATCACAGACTGACTTAAGCTTATGTGTGTTTGAACTATGCCTGCCGCCGACGATAATCATAATATCAGCCTTTTGTGCAAGCAGTCTAACTTCCTCTTGACGTTCAGATGTCGCACTGCAAATAGTATCAAAAATCATAGCATCCGGCAACATGTCTTTTACGACAAGACAGCAATCTTCCCACATTTTTTTATTATACGTCGTTTGTGCCAAAATTGCAACCTTTTTCGAAAAAAGCTTATTTGTTTTCACTAAATTTTCAAATTCTTCACAATCACTAAACACATACGACTCGCCGCCACAATGTCCCCTAATTCCAATAACTTCGGGGTGCTGTGAATCACCGGCAATCAAAATGACATAGCCTTCATCAGATTTCTCGCTGGCAATTTTATGAATTCTTGCAACAAACGGACAAGTTGCATCTATAACTTCGCATCCAATTTGCTCCAAATTTCCATAAATTTCACGGCTCACACCATGAGAACGTATAATAACTGTCTGGTTTCCCTTAATCTCATCGAGCTCTACTGATTTACAGCCTCTTCTCTCGAGATCATCAACAACATTTCTGTTATGAATAATAGGACCTAACGTTACAACATTATTTCGGTTATCTAACTCATTATACACTATTTTTACAGCTCTGTCTACACCAAAACAGAAACCCGCTGTCTTCGCAGTGCAAATTTTACAATTTGTTAACATTTTAATGTACAAGTTCGGTAATAGACTGCATTATCTTAGTTTTCAGCGTTCTCAGCTCTCTCGGATTAGTTGACTTAATCTGCAAATCCTCGGGTCTAATAGGCTTTCCGAACCGAACAACAACCTTTCTTCTAAATTTAAGTTTTCCATCAAAACTAATTCCAACAGGAACAACAGGAACTTGTGCAACTGCCGCAATTAAAGCAACACCAGTCTTACCCTTTCCCACCTTGCCGTCCTTTGAGCGTGTACCTTCTGGGAAAATAACCAAATTTCTGCCCATTTCAAGTTTTTCCATAGCAGTGTCAATCGCCGAAGTATCGCCTTTTCCACGAGTTACAGGAAAAGCTCCGAAAAATCTAATCAGCGCCGTAAAGAAAATATTCTGCTGAAAAAGCTCCTCCTTAGCCATGTAAGAAATAGGAACTCTAGCATGAAGTGCAATAAAAACAGGATCAGAATAACTGCGGTGATTTGATGCAAAAATATTGCTTCCGTCCTTAGGAATATTCTCAAGTCCCTCAAAAGACAAACTATAATAGCACTTAAAAGCTACGTTAATAATTTTTCTCAAAATAAAATAAAGCCCCATGCGAATAGGTCCTAGCTTTTTACCTCTCTTAACAGGCTCAATTTCGGTAAAAGCTGTAGCAATATTTTTATGCTCTACCTTCTTTTTTTTTTGACCAGTTTTTTCAGTAATAATCCTGCTGATTTCATCTACAACCTCGTCCAAACCCATGCTAGTCGAATCAACCTCAACAGCATCATCAGCTTTTTTCAGCGGAGCAATTTCACGATGAGTGTCATTATAATCACGCTGATTTATATCCTCTAAAACTTCCTCATAAGTTGACAAGTCCCCTTTTTCGGACAATTCCTTAAATCTTCTGTTAGCACGTTCTTCAGCAGTAGCAGTAAGAAAAACTTTGACATCAGCATTAGGCAAAACAACCGTGCCAATATCTCGTCCGTCCATAATAATATCATTCTCACGAGCAATATCAAGCTGAAGTGCAAACAAAAATTCACGAACCTCAGGAATAGCCGAAACTGCAGACGCCCCCATAGAAATCTCAGGAGTGCGGATTTTATCAGAAATATCCTCACCATTTAGCATAACGTGCTGCGAACCGTCCTGATAAACTAACTTTACATCAATTTGAGCAAGCAAAGGACAAACCTGTTCCTTGTCACCAGCATCAGTATTTTGTGACAAAACATAGTAAGCAATCGAGCGATAAAGCGCGCCCGTGTCAACATAAACATATCCAAGCTTAGCCGCAATTTTCTTAGCGATAGTAGATTTTCCAGCCCCAGAAGGGCCATCAAGTGCAACATTTATTCCCATTTTTCAAAACCTCCATATAAAATTCAACGCCATAAAATTTATATAAAAAAGAAATCACAAACTAAAGTGACATCTAAAATCCGCTAAATAATTCAAACAAAAATCATACAGAATCAGCCATAGCATAAGCAGTCGAAAAAGCTATCTGCAAATTAAATCCACCAGTATAAGCGTCAACATCTAGCACTTCGCCGATAAAATAAAGTCCGCTGACAATTTTTGATTCCATAGTTTTAGGCGAAATTTCTTTAACATCAACTCCACCTCGAGTAATAATCGCAAAATCAATCGGCTGTAAACCCTTGACCGTAAAAGTCAGATTTTTCATAAGATTAACAAGCCTCTCACGCTCTTCACGAGTAATCTGATTAACCTTTTTAAAAGCCGGAATACCGCTCATCTTGACAATAGGTTCAATCATCTTAGCAGGCAAAATTTTACCAAGCGAATTTGAAAAATCTCTGTTAGGAAACTCACCGAAATCGCGTAAAATACGATCATCAAGCCTGTCATAATCAAGTGCTGGCTTTAAGTCAATCGAAACTGCATACTTATCATTTACAATTTTATCCATGTGAGCTGACGCCGAAAGCACAAGCGGACCAGACAACCCAAAATGCGTAAATAAAAGCTCACCCATTTCAAAAAACAAAGGCTTATCCTTACCATTCTCACGTAAAGTCAAAGTGCAGTTTCTAAGTGACAGCCCCATCATTTCCGCGCATTCACGCTCTTTAGTGACTATAGGACAAAGCGACGGCGTAATATCAGTAACATGATGTCCAGCCTGCAAAGCAAACTTGTATCCGTCACCAGTCGAGCCAGTCTTAGGATACGATTTTCCGCCAGTAGCAACAACAACCTTGTCTGCAAAATACACAGCCTTCTTGCATTTTACGCCCTTGACAGCTTGATCTTCCATAATAAGCTCAGTAACACTGTCAGTTACAAAGTCAACGCCTGCCTCTCTAGCCGCATTAACCAAAGCGCCAACAATATCCTGTGCCTTGTCACTAACAGGAAAAACCCTGTTTCCGCGTTCAGTTTTAAGTTCAATGCCCAGACATTCAAAGAAAGACATAGTGTCCTCTGGTGAAAATCTCGACAGCGCCGAATACATAAACTGCGGATTTCTCGGAATATTTTTCAGCACCGTTTCAACATCACAGTTGTTAGTAACATTACATCTTCCCTTGCCGGTAATCAAAAGCTTTTTGCCGACATGATGTTCATGCTCAATAACCAAAACATTTTTGCCAAGCCAAGCAAGCTGAACGGACGCGAACAGCCCAGCCGCTCCACCGCCGATAATAATAACATCAGGTGATTTCATGATTATGCCCATACCCAAAATTCACACAAATACAATGAAATTCAGTATGAACTCGCCCCACCTTTCCTTTTAATTTATAGATTATTTTAAACCTTATCTTGCTCATTTTTCTCGTATACGTCATATTCTTCCCAAATCTGTTCAAGCCTCTCAAAGCTCTGAGAAACCTTTGAAACATTGCTAATCGAAACCGCAACAATCAAAGCATTAATAAGACTAAGCGGTGCAACAAGCGAGTCAACAAATGAAGCCATATCACTTCTAGCAATCAGCAAATCGTTCGCATATTGAGCAAGCGGAGAAAGCGACGAATCAGTGATAGCAATAACATGTGCACCCTTGTTGCTTGCAAACTGCAAAGCCTGAACAGTCTGACGTGAGTATCTAGGGAACGAAATTCCAATAATAACATCACGCTCGTCCATGTGCATAATCTGCTCGAACATTTCAGAGGTAGTAGTGTTTCTGATCAGCTTAACGTGAGGGAAAATCAGCGCAAAATAATAATTCAAAAAATTAGCAAGCGGTGCAGCACTTCTCGCACCCAGTATATAAATAGTATTGCTAGCCAGAATTTTATCAACAGCATTGTTAAAATCGTCCTGAGAAGTAGTCTCTAAAGTCCTGCGAATCCTGTCAATGTCAAGCGACAAAACTCTGTCAAGAACATTGTCACGGCTCATTTGATCGCAAGTAACTTCAATACGCTGAACAGCAGTCAGCTTGTTTCTCATCAAATCATTAAGCCCGCGCTGTAATGCCGGATATCCGTCAAAACCAAGTTCAGAGGCAAATCTAACTACAGTCGATTCACTAACACCAACCGTCTTGCCAAGCTTTTGAGCGGTCATAAAAGCCGCCTTATCATAATGCTCCAATATATAATTTGCAATAAGCTTGTGACCCTTTGAAAGCTTAGGCAAACGCTCACTAATAAGTGAAAACAAGTCCTTCTCCATAAAAATCGTCCCCTCTATCTAACCCCTAATAGCTAATTACATAACTAATAGATACTATCAAAATATCAACCTAAAAAATCACGAAAATAATTTCTCCAGACCGCTAGTCCTCCCAAAGCGAGTTTTGCAAATCTAAAATTTCTTTGCGCCTTTTCTCAGTTTCTTCAGTAAGAATAATATATTTATCACCAGAAAGCGTAATAATGTCACCAGACCTAGCACCAGCCTGAACGTCACTCACCAAAACCAAAACAATTCCGCAATTCTCGTCCTCGCAGACAAATTGATTTTCCTCTTGCCTGTCAATAATCAGCTTCATTTAATTCACCCTCTAATCGCATAAATTAATTACCAGTAGTAACAGTAATCCCGCTGCCGTCCGATACAAAAACTATAGTCTTGTCATCTTGAGTTATGTAAATATTTTCAGAATATTTAGTAAGCCTGCTCATAGTCTCGTCGTGCGGATGACCGTATTTATTACCCTCACCGCAAGAAATCACAGCATATCTAGGCAGAACCTTTTCCAAAAAATCAACCGAAGTCGAAGTCGAACCACCGTGATGAGCAACCCTCAAAACCTTAGCCGACAAATCAAAACTGCTAGCCATAATTTCTTTTTCCTCTTGCTTTTCACTATCTCCAGTAATCAAAAAGCTGTTGTCGCCGTGAACAATTTTCACAATCACAGAGTAATTATTCAAGTCAGAATATTCACTCTTAGGAGCAAAAGTGCTAACCGTAGCATTGCCAAGCTCAAATGATTCATCCTTAGCCTGAGTAATCTTCAAACCCTTGTTTTTAACCGAATTAAGCATATTCTCATAAATCTTAGTAGTCGGAACAAGCTTGTCAGCCACCTTAGGCATAATAAATTTACCAACCTCAAAAGTATCCACAATCTGAGACATCTCGCCAATATGATCAGCATGAGGATGAGTAACAACAATGTAATCAAGCTTTTTAATCCCGAGGTTTTGCAAATAATTTATCACAGCGTCCTTGTCATCACGATCACCGCAGTCAATCAGCATAGTCTGACCGTCAGAAATAACAAGAGTACAATCCCCCTGCCCAACGTCAATAAAATGCACCTGAGTGTCCGCCAAATCAGCATCAGCAGGCTCGTCAGCAATGTTAAACATCACCAACATATCGTTGTATGTAAAAACACCAGTCTTGTCCAAAGCAAAAGCCACAGCGCCCAAAACTGCGATTATAACAACAATAATCAGCGATTTTTTTAATTCATTATTCTTTATCTTTTTTTGCGTTTTACGTTTTTGTGCCATTGTTCACTGCCTTTTCCATTAGAATTTCTCTGATTTCGATTATTCTTCGAATTCCTATTATTTTTCTGATTTTTCATCTGATTTTGCTTTTTCAAGCTCTGCCTATTAAGATATTCACGGTCAGGCAAAACAAGCTTGTCCGCACCCTTACCAATCAAATCCTGCCTGCCAGCCCTGCAAAGTGCCGCAATAATCTTGCTCTGATTTTCAGGCTTATAGTATTGCAACAACGCCCTCTGCATAGCCTTTTCTTCAGGATTTTTCGCCACATAAACAGGCTCTAAAGTGTAAGGATCAAGTTCAGTATAAAACATACAAGTTGAAAGCGTTCCAGGAGTAGGATAAAAATCCTGTACCTGCTCAGGATGAATTTTATTTTGTTTTAAAAACATAGCAAGTTCAATCGCATCCGCAAGCTCCGAGCCAGGGTGTGACGACATCAAGTAAGGAACAAGATATTGCTCCTTACCCTTTTTCTTAGTAATCTCATAAAACTTTTTCTGAAACTTCTTGTAAGCCTCAATGTGCGGTTTGCCCATTTTATCAAGCACAGCCGCCGAGCAATGTTCAGGCGCAACCTTAAGCTGACCGCTGACATGATGTTCAATCAACTCATTAATAAAAGCCTCGTCCTTGTCCTCAATAAGGTAATCATATCGAATTCCCGAACGTATAAAAACCTTTTTAACTTTAGGCATACCCCTAAGCTTTCTAAGCATCTCCAAATACTCACGGTGATCGACCTCAAGATTTTTACAAGGAGCCGGCGCAAGACATTTCTTACCCTTGCAAAGTCCGCTCTTAAGCTGCTTTTCGCAAGACGGACCTCTAAAATTAGCAGTAGGACCGCCAACGTCATGAATATATCCCTTAAAGTTCGGCATCTCGATAAGCTTTTCAGCCTCTTCAAGAACCGACTCCTCACTTCTAACAGTAACACGCCTGCCCTGATGAAGGGCAATCGAACAGAAGTTGCAAAATCCAAAGCACCCACGATTGTGAGTAATTGAAAACTGCACCTCTTCAATTGAAGGCACACCGCCCTGCTTCTCGTAAACAGGGTGATAAGTCCTCTCGTAAGGAAGAGAATAAACCAGATCAAGTTCCTCAGTATCAAGCGACAAAGCCGGCGGATTTTGCACAAGCATTTTATCTCCCTGACGCTGAATTATAGTCTTGCCATAAACTTCATCCTGCTGGTCATACTGAGTTCTGCAAGCCTTAGCATAAAGCGTTTTATTCTCTGAAACCTCTTTAAAAGACGGACACTGCACAGCACCAAAAGGAGTTTCGGCAGGCTCACACAAATAGCAAGTACCGCGAACATCTCGAATACTCTTAACATCCTCACCAGCATTAAGCCTGTCAGCAATTTCAACAATAGAGTGCTCACCCATACCAAACATAAGCAAATCAGCCTGAGCATCCACCAAAACAGACGGCATAACGCAATCGTTCCAATAGTCATAATGAGCAAATCGCCGTAAAGAAACCTCAAGCCCACCGCAAAGCACAGGAATTTCAGGAGCAGCCTCTTTACATTTCTGACAATAAACAGTAGCCGCTCTGTCAGGACGTCGCCCCATAACCGACCCAGCGGAGTAAGCATCATTCTGACGTTTTCTTTTAGCGACAGAATAATGCGCAACCATAGAGTCAATATTTCCAGCAGTCACAAGCCAAGCAAGACGAGGCTTGCCAAGACGCAAAAAGTCCTGCGTATTTTTCCAGTTTGGCTGTGAAATAACTCCGACAGTATACCCATGATATTCCAGCACACGAGAAATAATAGCGACACCAAAACTAGGGTGGTCGACATAAGCATCGCCGATAATGTACACAAAATCGAGCTGTTCAATTTTATTCTTAATTAATTCCTGCTGAGAAATCGGCATAAAAGCCATATTAATTCACCTCTATATTTTCAGTTGTTATACATTTATATGTTTATATTGTTATACATAGCTTACACGATTACACGTTCCAATACACTCAAAATACACGTTTCTAAAGTGCCAAAACCCACGTAGAATAGGCGTTTACACTATTACACT
>CAZJRQ010000047.1:9532-13495 GCA_964548535.1 uncultured Oscillospiraceae bacterium | reverse complement strand
AGTAAATTCCTCTGCTCGCAAGGCTCACATTTTTTCATAAAAAAACAAGGAGTAAATTCCTCTGCTCGCAAGGCTCACATTTTTTCATAAAAAAACAAGGAGTAATATAATGCTTAGATGTAACAATTGTAAGGTCGATGTTGCCGGACAAAAGCGTCATTGCCCATTGTGTCAAGGCGATTTGAGCGGTGTTTCTGAGATAAATACCGAGGTTTTTCCGAAAATCATACCTCCGCCAAAACCCAATCCAATTCTAGTCAAAACAATCAGCTTTGCCGCGATTGTGATAAGTGTCCTAAGCGTGATGATTAACTATATAACAAGTACAGAAGTTATGTGGTGCTGGTTCGTGGTGGCTGGAGCAATTTGTGCGTGGGTTACGGCAATGGTAACTGTTCGTAAAAGAAGGAACGTGCTAAAATGTATCGCAAGAGAAGAGCTGATAGTAATCCCCATTGCAATTTTTTGGGACATTCTAACAGGCTGGCAAAAATGGTCGCTCACCTACGTCTATCCGTCGGTATGTGTGGCGGTTTTCATATCAATGTTCGTGCTTGCGTCAGTGCTAAAATATCCGCCAAGCGACTATATAGTCTATCTGGTTTTCAATTCAATTTTGGGAATCGTGCCGATTATTTTCATGCTCACCGACATGGTGTCAAACGACTATGCGTCAGAAATCTGTATAGCGTTTTCAGTAATTACATTAGCAGGCCTTTTGCTGTTCGGCTGGCGAAGCTTTAGGCAGGAAGCATCGAGAAAATTTCACATATAAACATTATATTAGATATAACAAAACCGACTTTGGTACAGTTCCAAAGTCGGTTTAATTATTTTATTCGTTAATAACATCAAGAAAAATTTCATTAAATTTATCTAGTTCATCATAAGTAATGCCATGCCCGCTGTTTGATAGATTGTAAAGCTTAGAATTTTTAATATGTTCGTGCTGATATACAGCCAAATTCTTCGGCACGATAATATCCTTGTCACCGTGAATAATATAAGTCGGAACATGAATGCTCTTAAGATCGCACCGTCCGTCTTCATCACGTAAAGAAATTGCCGACTTAATAGTACCAATTCCTGATGCTGATAAAGCTATTTGCTTAAACCAGTCAATAACAGCCGCCGAATGAGGACTTGCAAAAAGCTGTTTACTGAAATTAACACATAGCTGAGGTCGGTCAGTCTGAGCAAGCGTGATTAAATTTTCAGCATCTTGCATAGGCACTCCGTAAGGAAAATCAGGTCGCTGTGTAAAACAAGGAGCAGCAGCGGCAAGCAAAATAAGCTTTCTAACGCCAAATCCGTGATAGTTATTCATGTATCGCAAAGCAATAGCACCGCCCATAGAAAACCCGACCATAATAAAATGATTAAGACCAAGCTGTCTAACAACCTGATAGATATCAGCGGACATTTGATTGTATGAGTATCCGCAAGCAGTTACGTCAGATTGACCAAATCCACGAAGATCAACCGCAACTACCCTGTAACCGCAGCCAGTCAGCAGATTAATTTGATATTCAAAAATTTTGTGTGATAAAGGCCAGCCATGAATAAGAAATATAGTCTTTCTCCCTCGCGAGTTAAAGTCATGAACAGCAATTTTCACGCCGCCGTTTGATTTAATGTATTGCATAAATATACCTCCAATTATGTTGATTATATCATATGCAATTGTATGACATAAAGTGAATTTTTATGCAAAAACAAGCTGTTTTTAAAGTGTTTTTTAAGCCGAATTTGCAAATTCAAATTATCAGTTATCCAGACTAACTTTTAGACAAATTAAGTATACCGATTATTATTCAAAACAAAAAACAGAAATTAATCATTCTCCCAAGTTCTTAGCCATAACAAAATTAGTGAGCAAAACCCCACCGCGTTCCACCTGCTGTTCATTAATCACAACATACCTCATTTTTTCAAAAAACGGCTTAGCAGTAATCGATGCGTGAACAGAAAAATTGCTGTAACCCATGCTAATAGAATACTCCTCAAGTCCAGTTACAAGAGCAGTCGCAATTCCAATTCCCTGATAATCCTTGTGAACATAAAGCCTGTCAAGATAATCGCGGTCAATATCGCCAAAGCCGGCAATTACGCCGTCAACTTCAGCAACCAAAGTGTAGTGAGCCAAAAAAGATTTGTTCCAAGCAGTCAAATCAACATTACCGTCCGCCCAAACATCAAGCTGTTTTTGCGAGTAATCTTTAGCGTTTACAGAATGAATAGTATCATAAAACATCTGTGCAATCTCCGCACAGTCAGATGATTTGTATCTGCGAATTTTCATATAAAAAACCTCCAAAACATGATATCTTTTAAATTATATCATATTTAGGAGGTCTTGTATAGTATGTTATGAAGACGGCTAATATAAAATTTTAAAGCTGGTCAAAAGTGTTAGAAACAACTCTTCCGCAAGATATTTCAAGGTTTCCGTTGCGACATCTCATGTCATCAATCAAAGCCTTTTCAAACGATTTGTCTTTCAAAATTATATTGTAAGTAAGCTTGTACATACTGCCTAAATTTGTAGTTTTTACAAGTGCAAGCTCAGAACTCTCGGTATATTTGTCAAATAAATCATCAAAAATCTCAGTGTAGTCAAGCGATTCAGGAATAGTAACAATGAGTTTTTTCTCGAATTTTTCATCACCGAAAGGCAGACTTGAATAAATCAGGTTTGCAAGACAAATAATAACAGTCAGCAATAAAGCAATCAAAACGTACTGTGTTCCCATTGCAAGACCGACAGCCATAGCAAGAAAAATTCCGCAAATATCCTTAGCGTTTCCGGCAATAGAACGAAATTTTATAAGACTAAAAGCACCCATAACTGCAATTCCAGTTCCTAAATTTCCGTTGACAAGCATAATTACTACTTGAACGATAGCAGGAATCAGTGCAAGAGTTATAGTAAAACCCTTAGTAGACTTGCTTTTGTAACGAAAAGCGACAGCAATAATCGCTCCTAAAACAAGTGAGATTAGAGTGTATAAAACATAATCTCCCGTTGTAACTGTTGAAGTGTTGATTGTTGAAATTAAATTAAGCACAGCCTATTACCTTCTCTTTCTTTGAGTTTTCTTGTTTTAAAATTTGTGAGTAAGCAGTCCCGTATTTTGAAAATGAGGTAGGATAAATCTCCAAATCACTCAAAATTTCGCATAGCCAAATAGGAAGAGCTGAGTGAGTTTTTATCTCCATAATGCGTTCGTTATTATCAAAAAATTTAGTCCCCCAAACGCCCTTGTCAAGCTCCAAAGCCTTATCACGATAAATGACATTTGAATCAAAAGTTATACGCAAACTCGAATCGTCCTTAGCGTTAAAAGCAAGTCTATCATAAGACAAAAACAAAGCTGGCTGAATATCTTTATAGTAATTCATAACCCAAGCGAGTTCTTTTTCAATTTGCGGATTTTTCTTAGGACCAATCTTAAAATCTGTAAATTTTTTAGCCTGTTCAAGCGACATATCAACACGACGTTTGTAAACAACGCCATTATATTTCTTTTTCAGCTCGACAAAAACAGTATCACAAGAGTTAGGCACACCATAGCTTCTAACACGCAGTTTTTCTTTATAGTTAGGTTTTTCGATAGAATTACGGATTAAAAAGTGGTTAGGTGTATCAAAATATACATTGCAGATAGTGCACTCTCCATATTTATCTGAAACAATTTTACTATTGATACGACTAAGAAGTTGTTCATATTTGTTTTCATCAAGAAGATATTTTTTCTCTATTCTCTTGAAAACCTCCTGATAACAGCTCATAAATTATCACCTTTCATTAGATATATTTTTATTGTATAAACCAAGTATAATCCCTTTACTTAAATTTTACCTTAGCAGGGACGTGCCCCTGCACCCCATATCACGTTATTACTTAGATGATATTTTAGGTTTAAATCCGCGTGGTAACTATTTGACTAACACAAATCAAAA
>CAZJRQ010000047.1:0-9432 GCA_964548535.1 uncultured Oscillospiraceae bacterium | reverse complement strand
CCAGGGGCGTACCCCTGGACCCCATATCACGTTATTACTTAAATGATATTTTAGGTTTAAATCCGCGTGGTAACTATTTGACTAACACAAATCAAAAAATTCATTGATTGCCAAACCCCGCATAAAACAACAACCTCCAACCCGAGCAACACAAAGTCACCATAACCAATAAACTATCCGCGAGGGCTTTGCGCCGTCCGCGCCAGGACCCAGGGGCGTACCCCTGGACCCCATATCACGTTATTACTTAAATGATATTTTAGGGTTAAATCCGCGTGGTAACTATTTGACTAACACAAATCAAAAAAATCATTGATTGCCACACCCCGCATAAAACCACAACCTCCAACCCGAGCAACATAACGTTACCATAACCAGTAAACTATCCGCGAGGGCTTTGCGCCGTGCGCGCTAGCACCGCCGTCCGCGCCAGGACCCAGGGGCGTACCCCTGGACCCATATCACGTTATTACTTAGATGATATTTTAGGGTTAAATCCGCGTGGTAACTATCTAACTAACACAAATCAAAAAATTCATTGATTGTCACACCCCACATAAAACAACAACCTCCAACCCGAGCAACATAACGTTACCATAACCAGTATACTATCCGCGAGGGCTTTGCGCCGTGCGCGCTAGCACCTACAAAATTTTTCAAAACCCCTTGCATTTTTTATGAATATGTGCTAAAATGTGATTAGACAGATAAATTTAAGTAACCGATTTCATTTGCGTATCTGCGCGGATATTTGAAAAATAGACGGAAATTTCAAAAAACAATAATAAAAATAACAATTAAAAGGAGTAGAAAAATTATGCAGTACGGTTTTTTCGATTTAGAAAACAAAGAGTATGTAATCACAAGACCAGATACCCCAGCACCTTGGTGTAATTATCTAGGCTCACCGGAGTATGGTGCAATCATTTCTAATAATGCCGGAGGATATAGCTTCGTAAAAAGCGGTGCGAATGGCAGAATAGCTCGTAATCGTTTCAATACTAATATCGCTCTTCCTGGCCGTTATGTTTACATTCGTGATAACGATTACAATGACTATTGGTCAGCGTCATGGCAGCCAGTAGCAAAGCCGCTTGATAAGTATAAATCCGAGTGTCACCACGGAACAGCCTATACTACTTTAAAGGCTGACTATTCAGAAATTCATTCAGAGGTAACTTATTATGTGCCGCTGAATAAAACTCATGAGGTTTGGAGAACTAAGATTACTAACAATTCTGATAGATATAGAAATCTTTCGCTTTTCGGATTTGTAGAGCTTACAAATGAGGACAATTATGAGCAGGATCAAGTCAATTTGCAGTATACCTTGTTTATAACAAGAACATCGTTTGAGAAGAACAAAATCTTGCAGCATATTAATGAAAATAGCGGTAAAGACGAAACAGGCTCAAATAATAAGGAACGTTTCTTCGGCATGGTTGGTGCCGACGTAACAGCCTATAACGGTAATTTAGATAGCTTTATCGGGCCATACAGAAGCTATTCAAATCCGCTTGCAGTAGAGCGTGGATTTTGCGATAATAAGTGCAATTATAATGGCAATAGCTGTGGTGCGTTGCAGTCTGAAATCATGGTAGCACCTGGCGAAACAGTCGAAGTTATCTATGTTCTAGGGCAAAAAAACAATGCCCAAGCAAATGCAATTCTTGATGAGTATAAAACAAAGGGCAAGTGCGACGCTGAAATTAAAGAGCTTGTAGATTATTGGCATGGCGAGCTTAATAATTTCCAAGTTGAAACACCTTCTGCAGACTTCAATAACATGGTTAATGTCTGGAACGCATACCAGTGCTTTATCACGTTTATCTGGTCGAGAGCGGCTTCGCTGATTTATTGCGGACTTCGTAACGGCTATGGTTATCGTGATACAGTTCAGGATATTCAAGGTATAATCCATATCAATCCAGAGCTTGCTGCTGAAAAAATTAGATTCATGATTTCAGCTCAGGTTGATAACGGAGGAGGACTTCCTCTAGTTAAATTCGACCATAACGCAGGACATGAAAACATACCAGATGACCCAGATTATGTAAGAGAAACAGGACATCCGTCATATCGTGCAGATGACGCACTTTGGCTGTTCCCAACAATCGTTAAGTATATCGGCGAGAGCGGAAATAAAGCGTTTTTAGATGAGAAAATCGTCTATGCAAACGGCGGAGAAGATACAGTCTATGACCATTTGAAGAATGCAATTCGTTTCTCAATGGAGCGCCTAGGAGCACATTCAATGCCAGCAGGACTTCATGCAGATTGGAACGATTGCCTAAGAATGGGAGCAAAGGGCGAGTCAACTTTTGTGGCATTCCAGCTGTACTATGCAATGAGCATAATCAAAGGCTATGCAGAGGATAAAAACGATGTAGAGTATGTTTCATATATTGAAAAAGTTCAGTCCGAACTTGGCGAGTCGCTGTCAAAATGTTGGGACGATGATAGATTTATTCGTGGTATCCGTGAGGACGGCGTCGTAGTTGGAGCAAAGAAAGACTTAGAGGCAAATATGTGGCTGAACCCACAGTCATGGGGCGTAATTTCAGGCTTTGCGAGCAGTGAGCAGGCAGAAACTTCAATGGAAAAGGTTCACGAAATTTTGAATACACCATACGGAGTAAAACTGCTTGAGCCACCATATGTAGATCACTATTTTGACGGTGCGCTAATGCATATTTTCAATCCTGATACGAAAGAAAACGGCGGAATTTTCTCACAAACACAAGGGTGGGCAATTTTGGCAGAATCACTTCTAGGACATGGTGATAGAGCGTTTGAGTATTTTGTAGAATCATCACCAGCAAGCCTAAATGATAGAGCAGAAGTAAGAGTTTTAGAGCCATACGTGCATGGACAGTTTACAGAGTCAACACGTTCACCGTTTGAGGGACGTTCTCATGTTCATTGGCTGACAGGAACAGGCTCAACAGTAATGGTAGGCTGTGTAGAGGGAATCTGCGGAATGCGACCAAATGCAGAGGGATTAGTAATAGACCCAGCAATTCCAAGCGAGTGGGACGGCTTTAAGATTGAGAAAAATTTCAGAGGAAAACATTTGTCAATTGATATACAAAATCCAAACCATGTGCAGAGCGGAGTAAAATCTGTTACAGTAAACGGTGAGAAGATAGAAGGCAACTTCGTGTGCGAGTGTAAAATGACAGAGCAAACTGACATAACAGTTGTTTTAGGATAATTTAATATTTCACAAAAGTAAAAGCTGTATCGCAAACAAATGCGGTACAGCTTTTGTAATTCACTCTGTTGACAAAACAGAGTGTTAGTGTTATAATTTAATAAGTAAAAGCATTAAAGCGAAAGGCGGAAAGTTTATGAAAATTGCAGTAGTCGGACTAGGACTAATCGGCGGTTCACTCGCAAAGGCTGTAAAAAAGAACACAAAATACACCTGTTATGGTCTTGATATAAATAAAAGCACAATCACCCTAGCCCTTGCGCAAGAGGCTATTGACGCTGAAATCACAGCGGACGAAATCGGAAAATGTGACGTAGTAATCGTCAGTTTGTACCCTCAAGCGACTATAGATTTTATTTTGGATAACAAAGATAATTTCAAAAAAGGCAGTGTAGTAATCGACACTTGCGGAGTAAAAAGAGCAGTAGTTTGCGCAGTTGAGGACGAGCTTGCGAAGTGCGGAGTGCGCTTTTTAGGCTGTCACCCAATGGCAGGACGAGAGTTTTCAGGCTTTGAATATGCAGTCGACAACCTGTTTGAAAAAGCAAGCTTTATAATGACTCCAACTGATAAAACCGAGATGTCAGCAGTTGCAGAAATTTCAAAGCTGATGTACGAAATCGGGTTTGCAAAGTGTGTAATTTCCAATCCGCTTGAGCACGATGAGGTAATCGCGTTCACATCACAGCTTGCGCATATCGTGTCTAGCGCGTATGTAAAAAGTCCAAGTTTGATGAATCAAGCAGGATTTTCAGCAGGCAGTTTCAAGGATTTAACAAGAGTTGCTAAACTAAATGAAGATATGTGGACATCGCTGTTCATGATGAATAAAGAACCGCTGATTGATGAAATATCCCATGTGATTAAAGCACTAGAGGATTATAAGCAAGTACTAGAGCATAATGACGACAAGAAGTTGCATGACTTGCTAAAAGAGGGCAGAGAACTAAAAGAAAATTCAATAGACCATATGAGTAAATAATTTTGATATTAAAATAAGTGCACCTTAAATAATAGGGTGCACTTATTTATTTGTTGAAAAATGTTGAATTTGCACGAATTTTATTGACAAATATCAATTAATGTGATATACTATTTAAATTAGACTAAAAAAGTAGACTCAATTAGCACGAAAAGGGGAATTATTAGTAATGGCAAAAAAAGAACTAACACTAGAAATGCAGGAATGGATTGAAAAAGAGGCGGCAAATTTTGAACCAACTCTAGCAGAGGCAAAGAAAAAGAACATGAAAAAACTACCTTTATGGATGATGATATCTGTAGCTGCAATGGTTGCACTAGGCTTTGCAGTGGGTGGCTCAGTTGAGGACGTTATGAAATTGCATCTTCCTATTGGTGTAGGAATTGCAGTGTTTATCGCTTTGACAAAGCTTTTGATGAATTCGTCGCTAAGTAAAAAAACTATAGTAAAGCTATACA
This sequence comes from uncultured Oscillospiraceae bacterium, assembly GCA_964548535.1. Classification (GTDB taxonomy): domain Bacteria; phylum Bacillota; class Clostridia; order Oscillospirales; family Ruminococcaceae; genus CAZJRQ01. The sequence continues at coordinate 4,778 of CAZJRQ010000047.1, read as the reverse complement.
CAAAGGGTGCACAATCTGACTTTAAAAAGGATGACGGACAGAATCAGTCGTTGCTATGTGCTCAAATGAATAGCGGAAATTACGAAGAATTTGAATATAAGGAAAAGCAGTCTGCTTACCCATCAAAAATGTTTATAGGACCAGATTATTGGGTGCATTTAAATAGATTTCCTGCTAAATATATAAAAGCTAGCGACGTATCTCGAGTATGTTTTTCTGGAGTTAATACAACAATATCCTATCAAACATCATCGTCAAATGTAAAACAAAGTGTTCAAACAGGCTTTGAACTAGTGGCGGAGTTAAAAGCTGATACTAATGATAAGAAACAAAAGATTAAAACGAAAACAGTTTTGTTCTGTGATAAAATAGAAGATGTTTCACCAGTGTTTGATATGATAAGAAAATATTGTCCTGATGTTATTGTTGATGTCTAGTAAAATAAATTTAAAAAGCTCAACTTGTTTTTTCAAGGTGAGCTTTAATATTTGCGAAAATTTTACAAGAACATTTGAGTAAACACAACCATCATCGGTACAGTAATTGCCGAAAGTAAAGTTGTAACAGCAAAAATCTCAGAGCATTTGTCAGCATTCTTGTCTAAAGAAAGCGCCATCATAGTGCCGATAGTAGCAGTAGGACAAGCTGTAGCCACAATAACTGTCATCTTAACCATGTCAGTGGCTGGCAAAAATCCAATAGCAAGCAAAACTAAAACAGGAATTAAAATAAGCCTGATAAAGCTGATGTAAAAAATTCTGCCGTTTTTGAAACACTTTGCAAGGTTAATTTGTGCAATCGTCGCACCAGCAATAAGCATTGCAAGCGGAGTGTTCATGCTAGCTATAAAGTCCAATGCCTCAGCAGGAACTGTTGGTAATCTAAGCTGGAATATGTAGCAAATAAGTCCTAGAAATACCGCAATAACCGAAGGTGAGCGTAAAGCCTTTTTGAATGAAGAAAAATCCTTTTCACCCTTCATAAGCATAATTCCGTGAGTCCAAACAAGCAGGTTGAAAAATGTTAAATAAGCGGTTAAGTAAAGTACACCCTCAGCACCATAAAGACCGTTTATTATCGGTATGCAAATGAATGCGCAGTTTGAGTAAATTGCTGAAAACCGCTCAATAGAATAATCTTCACCCTTAGGTTTAATTAAAATCATTGATACAATAATTGCAATAGCAAAAGAAATCGCCGAAAGCAAGAATGACCAAAGCAAACCGCTTAAAAGTTCGTCAGTATAATCAGCTTGATATGACATAAAAATAAGTAGTGGATTTACAATTTCCAACGCTACCTTTGAAAGCTGTTTAGTACCGTCCTTTGTGATAATTCCCCTAAAAAAACAAAGTGCTCCGATTAAAAGAATAATAAACATAATGATTATTCGTTTGCCAACTATAAGACCGTAGTCCATCTGTCCCATCCCTTTTCAAAACTTAATTTTAATATAATATTACACCATATATGTGAACTTTTTTAAGTTATAGCACTGATTTTTCTAATCAGTTGACAAATTTCAGAGATTTATACATTTTTTCAATAGATATGTTTTGTGAAAATTGCAAGTTGCACAATCATATTTTGGCATATCATAGATTATATATTGTATTGCGTCGAATTGATAGAGTTTCTATTAAAACGTTTAATTGTAACCGTTTAATTGGCTAAAATAGCTATTGACAAGAGCCTTGAAAATGGTGTACAATTAATTCTATATAATAAATAAAATGTTTATTTTTTGTAACAAAGAAAGGGTTGGTTTTTTTAAATGGACGACGTCGGGCGATTATGGCAGGGATTAGTCATATGTGTAATAATTATTTTTATTATGGGATTTTTCACCGCGTGTGAAAATGCCTTGATAGAAATGAATGATTCCAAAGTAAAAAAATTGATGGAAGAGCATAAACGAGGAAAAGTTTTAAAAAAACTGCTGTCAAAACCAAATAGATTGGTAATGGCAAATCTAGTTTCGCGAGCAAGTATGATAATTATATTGTCAGTAACATCAGTAGTATACTTTTTCAATCCGTTTAGAGCATTTTTAGCAGCGAGCTTTGAGGTGAGCAATGGCACATCAAAATATTTTGCATTAAGTGTGCTGACAGCAGTAGTAATGATTTTTATTTTGTCAGTTTTTGCGTCAGTTTTTGGAATAATCTTGCCAAGAAGACTATGTGCAGGAGGAAAGATTACTGATAAATTCGCAATGCGATTTTGTAGAATTTATAGTATTTTTTTAAAGTTTTTCCGTCCGCTAGAGGTTGTAGCAGCTGCATTTTCGACGTTGATACTTAAAATATTAGGTGTAAAAAATATAAGTAAAAATGATTCAGTTACAGAGGAAGAAATATTAATGATGGTCGACGCTGTTAATGAAAATGGCGGAATTGAAGAAGACCAAGCCGAAATGATAAGTAATATCTTCGAGTTTGACGACCGAGAGGTTTGTGAAATCATGACACATCGTACAGATGTAGTCGGAGTAGATGAAGAAACCTCAGTGCATGACGCCGTAAGGATTATTATTGAAGAGGGTTTTTCAAGACTGCCAGTTTTTGAAGGCAATATAGATAATATAAGCGGAGTAGTTTTTGCAAAAGACTTGCTAAGGTCAGTCTTTGAGCAAGAAGATGATAAAATTGTCAGGGATTATATGAGAGAAATAAAATTTGTTCCTGAAAGTAATAGTTGTAAAGAATTGTTCGAGTTTTTCACAGCACAGAAAAAGCAGATTGCAGTAATAGTCGACGAGTATGGCGGAACGGCTGGAATAGTAACAATGGAAGATTTGCTAGAGTCTATTGTAGGAAATATGCAGGATGAGTTTGATGATGAGGAAGAAGAAATTCAAGAAATCACACCAAATACATTTGATATTTCAGGAATAGCAAATCCGGATGAAGTTATGGAAAGTCTGGGACGTAAAATGCCAGAGAACCACGATTATGATACAATGAGCGGGTTTATTATAGATATATTAGGCTACCTGCCAGATGAGCACGAGTCACCGATAATAAAATGGGAAGATGTAACTTTTTCGATTATAAAAGTCAGCACAAAAAGAGTAGAAAAAATACGTGCCGTAATAAAATCTGATAAAGATAAAAACATTAGTGAAGATAGTGATGAAAAAGAATAAATAAGTGTAAAAATTAAATTTAAATATTAAACGAAAGGATGAAAAATGACAACAAAACGCAGTAAACTTCGTAGTATATTAACAACAACTTTTTGTTTGATAAGTGTAAGTGCAGTTTTATTATCCTTTACAGCGTGTACAAATGATAGCATGAAGTTTGAGTTTGGTAAAACATCAAGTCAAACTGAGAGCGAAAAGTCAGTAACAGAGGCAGAAAAATCAAACCCAAACGGTCAGCCAAGTATAAAAACAGAAATGGTGACTGATAGCTCAGATGACGATAAAGACGATTCTAAAAATAACGACGAAATTAATGACTATGAAATATCAGCAGCAGCGAAGTACTATCTGGCTGATTCGGATGAAAAACTTGTCGAGTGCTATAAAAAATTAAGCTATGGATTTTTAAATTATGATGAAAGCATATCAATTCCAAAAGGTGTAATCTATAAGGATGATTTGAGTGATTTTATAACACTAGTTTTGAGTACAACACCGCAGATTAATCATATTGATTCTGAGTATGGAATTGTAATGGATTCAAACAGTTATGTGACAAAAGTAAATCCCACCTATAAAAAAACTAGTGAGCAAACTAAAAGTGAGATTAGCCAGCTTAATTCTGAAATCAGTAGTATAATCAGTCAGGCAGAGGGCTTGAGCGATTATGAAAAGGTGAAATATTTTCATGATAAAATAATTATGAAGTGTACTTATAGTGAGCAAAATGACAATGCCTATTCAGCATATGGCTGTCTGATTGAGGGCAGTGCAGTCTGTGAAGGTTATTCAAAAGCAATGCTAATGCTCTGTGAGCAGGTAGAAATCCCCTGTGTTCCAGTGATAGGAAAGTCTGTTTCTAATGGCGAAAACATTCCGCATATGTGGAATAAAGTGAAAATTGATGATTCGTGGTATAATGTTGATGTAACTTGGGACGATCCAATCGGCGATTTAGGCGATGATTATATAAGATATGATTATCTGAATATAACGGATAACGAGTGTTCAAATGACCATACATTTGAAGAATCAAAGTATCTAAAATATCCTGTAGCTGATACAAATGAGTGTAATTATTATGTGAAATCAGGGCTTTTTATTGAGAATGCTGATGAAATTGATAGTATTTTGACTGATGCCATAGTAGATTCGGTGTATAATGGTGATAGACACGTTCGAATAAAATGTTCATCAAAAGAGCTTTTTGATTATGTGAATGATGAGTATTTTGATAATTCATCAAGTAATAGTAAGCTTTTTGAGATTTTAAGTAATGCCTCAGAGCAAACAGATGGTGCAGTTGCGACTAATTCCTATGGTCTGACGAATAATGATAAAACACTTACTTTTACTATTATTTTAAATTGGAATTAATATTATTATTTGATTTAGCACTACTTATAAGTATAAAAATGATGTAATTTTGATGAGCAAAATCATAATAAAGTGAGTTAATAAAAAAACAGCGTGCAGAAAAAATCTGTACGCTGTTTTTGCTAATCCATTAAAGCTAGAATGCCGTTGCTGTAGTAATTCCAACCTTCAATAAAATATTTTCCGACGCTGGAATTTTCGCATCCAATTATGTAGTAAATATCATCAAAATAGTCCTCGCCTTGTGCAATCA
>CAZJRQ010000046.1:0-14271 GCA_964548535.1 uncultured Oscillospiraceae bacterium | reverse complement strand
ACAACGCTAACAATTATAATAACGGTAATTTTGACAACGCTAACAATTACAACAATGGCAATTTTAACAACGCTAATAATTACAACAATGGTAATTTTGGTAATGCCAACAACTATAATAATGGCAACTATAATAACGGCAATAATTTTAATAACGGGAATTGCAATAACACTCCTGATTATACTACATATTTCGCAAATGATGTTTATGGGCAGCAGAGAAATGAAATGAATAATCAGTATTTTGCCTCAGCAGAACGTGGAAGAAAAATTGTACGTGTTCTTGCAATTGTATCTATAGTTTTAAGTGCTATTAGTTTACTTAACAATCTTACTTCAGATAATTTTTCACTTAGAAGTATTGTAAGCATGTTGATTAGCATATTTATTGCATACAGCCTTATGAAGGGCAAAAGTTGGGCTAGAGTTGTTACTTTAGTTGGTGCAAGTTTAGCAATAGTGGGTTGTATACTTGCAATATTTGCATTAGTTGGTGCAACCAGTGGTGGTGCAGCAAGTGCTGTTTTTGCCGATGCAAGTCTTGTTGCGGGAATTGGTGCTGTGTTAGGTTTTGCAATTGCCGTGTTAGTTGTTGCAATTGTTATAGCAGGCATTGAGATATATTTGCTAGGATTTAACAAAAACGTTTCTAATTTCTTTAAGAGCAGTAATTAGCAAGGGTAGTTTGAAATCAGCAAAAGTAATTGCTATTGAATTTGCGATTATTTAAAAACAATTACGCTATAATGTACGTTGTTACATCGTTTTGAAAGGTACTATAATTATGGGAAATGTGGAAAATGGCAAGAAAATTTGCGGTATAATTGCCGTTTATATGGTTGCAAAGCAATTGCTGAATCTGATAATTGGGTTTAGTTTACAAAATATAATCTGGCTGCTGATTGCCGGCGGATTAGGATACGTCTTGATAAAAGGATTGAATGTTTTTAATGTTGTAAATGCAAATATTTTAACGGCTATTGTACTTATTATTTTATGTTTAATACATATAAAGGGCAATATTCAAGGTAAGCAGTGGCTATATCTTTTGGAAGGTATTTTAGATTTGGTATCATCATATTTCTTGCTTGCAAACAAGGATGTCAAGGCTTATTTCGAATAGATTTAGTTTACTAATTAGTATAAAGGAATGATTAATTTTATGAAGTATAATTTTACTGCCATTGAGGAAAAGTGGCAAAAATATTGGGATGAAAATGAAACTTTTAAGGCTACTGATGACCATGATAAAGAGAAGTTTTATGCGTTGGTTGAGTTTCCTTATCCTTCTGGTCAGGGCTTGCATATAGGTCATCCACGACCATATACTGCTATGGATATCGTTTCAAGAAAAAGACGTCTTGAGGGATATAACGTTCTGTTTCCAATGGGCTGGGATGCTTTTGGACTTCCAACAGAGAATTTTGCGATAAAGAACAAAATTCATCCTGCTATTGTTACTGAAAAGAATATTGCACATTTCAAAGAGCAGTTAAAATCACTTGGACTTTCATTCGATTGGTCAAGAGAGATTAATACTACTGATCCTGAATATTTCAAGTGGACACAGTGGATTTTCATTCAAATGTTCAAAAAGGGTCTTGCTTATAAAAAGGAAATGGCAGTAAATTGGTGTACTTCATGTAAGGTTGTTTTGGCTAATGAAGAGGTTGTTGGCGGTGTTTGTGAGCGTTGTAATGGAGAGGTTGTTCGTAAGGTAAAATCGCAGTGGATGCTTAAGATTACTGAGTATGCACAAAGATTGATTGATGATTTGGATGAGGTAGATTACTTGCCTAGAATTAAGTCATCACAGATAAATTGGATTGGACGTTCAACTGGTGCTGAGGTTGACTTTGACACTACTACTGGCGATAAATTGACAGTATACACAACACGTCCTGATACGCTTTTTGGTGCTACATACATGGTTATTGCACCAGAGCATCCTATGCTTGAAAAGTGGGCGGATATTCTTGAGAATAATAATGATATTCATGCTTATCAAGAGGCTGCTGCTAGAAAATCTGATTTTGATAGAACTGAGCTTAATAAAGACAAAACGGGAGTAATGCTAAAGGGTGTTAAGGCTATTAATCCTGTAAACGGTGCGGCAATTCCTATATTTATTTCTGATTATGTTTTAATGAGCTACGGTCAGGGAGCTATTATGGCTGTACCTGGCCATGATACTCGTGACTGGGAGTTTGCCAAGGTGTATAATCTTCCTATTATTGAAGTTGTTAAGGGTGGAAATGTTGAGGAAGAGGCGTTTACTGATTGCAATACTGGTGTAATGGTCAACAGCGGTTTTCTTGACGGATTGTCTGTTGAGGACGCTAAGGAAAAAATTAAGGATTGGCTTGAGGAGTCTGGCAAGGGTCATAAGAAGGTTAATTATAAGCTTCGCGACTGGGTGTTCAGCCGTCAGAGATATTGGGGAGAGCCTATTCCTTTGGTGTACTGTGAAAAGTGTGGTTGGGTTCCGCTTCCAGAAGATCAGCTGCCGCTAAAACTTCCAGAAGTTGAAAGCTATATGCCAACTGACAATGGTGAGTCACCTTTGTCAACACTTGATAGCTTTATAAATACTACTTGCCCGCATTGCGGAGGACCAGCTAAGCGTGAAACTGATACTATGCCTCAGTGGGCTGGTTCATCATGGTATTATTTGCGTTATTGCGATGCACAAAATAAAAACGAGCTTGTTTCAAAGGATGCTGCTAATTATTGGATGCCAGTTGATTGGTATAATGGTGGTATGGAGCATACAACACTTCATTTGTTGTATTCACGTTTTTGGCACAAGTTTCTGTACGATATAGGCGTTGTTGATACAAAAGAGCCATATATGAAGAGAACTTCTCATGGAATGATTCTGGGTGAGGATGGACAGAAAATGTCTAAATCTCGTGGCAATGTAATTAATCCTGATGATGTTGTAAAGGAATATGGTGCTGACTCTTTGCGTTTGTACGAAATGTTTATCGGCGATTTTGAGAAAACTGCACCTTGGAGTACATCAAGCATTAAGGGTTGCAAGAGATTTCTTGACAGAATTTGGGCATTGCAGGAGAGCGTAATTGACGGCGATAGCTACAGACCTGAGCTTGAAACAGCATTCCACAAAACAATTAAGAAAGTTTCTGAGGATATTGAGTCGTTGAAGTTTAATACTGCTATTGCTGCATTAATGGCACTTTTGAATGACATTTATGCTACTTCATCGATAAATAAGGCAGAGTTTAAGAGCTTACTTATTATGACAAATCCATTTGCTCCGCATATTACTGAAGAAATTTATGAGTTGCTGGGATTTGATGGTGTGCTGAATCAGCAAGCTTGGGTGACTTATGATGATGCTTTGTGTGTTGATAAGAACATTGAAATTGTTGTTCAAATTAACGGAAAAGTTAAGGCGAAAATTCAAGTTGCAGCTGATATTGAGCAGACTGATGCAATTGCTCTTGCAAAAAGTAATGAGAAAATTGCTGATGAAATTGCTGGAAAAACAATCATCAAGGAAATTTATGTTAAGGGCAGACTTGTTAATATTGTTGCAAAATAATTGTGTAATCATGTAATAAATTACATCTTTTTGCCTAGAAATTATAAATATTTTTTTAAAAACCTATTGACTTTTGGGAAATAATATAGTATAATTAAACTTGTAATTATGTTAGCTTTAAAAGCAACAAAGTTTGAGACAGAGAGCCGGTAAAGGCTGAGTGAAACGTGGGACGTTTTAAGGTTTGCAGTGGCAGACCCTTCACTATTCACCTAGACTGTGTTGTGCTAATATGTTGCCTCTGTCATAGGTGGCAAAGGGAGGGAATTATTTTGGCTGAAATTCGTGTTGGAAAGAACGAAACTTTGGATACTGCTCTTAAAAGATTTAAGAGATCATGTGCTAGAGACGGCGTTATCGCTGAGGTTCGTAAAAGAGAACACTATGAAAAGCCTTCGGTTAAGCGTAAGAAGAAATCCGAGGCAGCTCGTAAGCGTAAATACTAATATGTGATTAAAAGCGGGCATCGTTATGTCCGCTTTTTGTTTTGTCAATGAATTATTTTGCAGGTGGGTATTTGTGCAAAACCTGCAGATTTTATAATATATTTTCAGGAGAATACTATGATTTTTAAACCTACTTATGTTTTTGACGATGTTACCAAGATTACCCCTGAATTTCTTATAGAAAATAAAATTAAAGGATTATTTTTAGATTTGGATAACACTTTGACTACACACAACAATCCTGTGCCTCCGCAAACGAGTTTGGATTGGCTTGAATGCATGAAAAAAGCTGGAATTAAGCTTATGATTGTTTCAAATAATTCGGCTGAGCGTGTTACTCCATTTGCAGAGCAGTTGATGCTGCCGTTTGTTCCGTCTGGAAAAAAGCCGTTGACTTTCGGTTTTACTCAGGCGCAGCGGGAGATGAAATTGCCTAGAAAAAATATCGCGGCAGTTGGCGATCAAATTTTTACTGATATTTTGGGTGCAAATTTGATGGGTGTGCGTTCGATTTTCGTGTTCCCAATTGAACTTGAAACTAGTTTGCCTTTTAGATTTAAGAGAAAGATTGAGAGGTTGTTTTTGCCAAAAAGGTAGGGTGAAAATGTATGGAAGATATTATCATTCGTGTTGTAAATTACTTTTTAAATAAGATTTATGATAGGCAGGATGAAGATTTCGAAAAGAATAATGAACCCAGTTATTATAGTTTTGTTAGGCATCCAAAGAGAAATCTAGTTATTGCTGTCATTGCATTTTTGGCGTGTGCTGCTATGACTGTCGGTGCTATTTTATTTAATTCAGGAGAAACGAGTGATTATGTTTTTTTAGTTATGTGTCTTGTTTTGCTACCGGCGCTTATATATAACATTTTTGAGTGTAAAACTTTCAAAATAGAATTTGATAATGACGGTTTTTCTTATAGAAAAAATTTTAGAAAATCAGTGTATTACAAATATGCTGACATAGAAAAAATTACGTTGTCACAGTTTATGATTAGAAAGCAACTTACGCTCGTATTTAATAATGGCAAAAAAATTTACATAGACCAACGGGATTATGGATCAGCACGTTTAGTAGAGATTATCCGCTTGAAAGCTGATGTTGATTGGTGTAATTCAAATGGTGCTATAATAGCTTCTGAAAAGGATAAAAGTTTTGTCAGAATTCGAAATACAGAGAGTAGTAGAACTGTTAGGTTAAATATTTCTTTATTTATTTGCGGAATTGTTATTATATTGATTGCATGCATAGTTGTATTTTTTTCAGTGAAATATTTTAAAGGATTTATGTACATTTTACTTCCGATAGCAATTATTATTTTTATGTTTGGTATGTACAGGTTAGAAAAGTATTTTGAATTTAAGCTAGAATATAATAATGAATATTTTTCTTATAGTGATTTTGTTGGAGAAAAATATTTGTACTCATATTCTGATATTTTCAACTATGAAGTTAGTGATAAGGGGCTTGTGCTTTACATGAAAAATGGTCCTAAAATTATAGTGAATTATAATTATTATGGTGGTAAGAGATTTTCAGATTATGCAGTTTTCAAATTTCGAGATTTAAATAGGTAGCTTATGTTATATTAATTTTAAAGGACGGTTATAAATATGTCAGCTAAATTTGGACCAGCAGGTAATTCAGATAGTTTCAGCAAGAAGTATAAATCCTCAACACAAGCGCCGTTGTTTTTGAAAGAATTGGGCCTTGACCATTATGAGTATCAGTGCGGACGCGGTGTTAGAGTTTCTGAAAAAACGGCTACAGAAATTAGTAAAAATGCTGCGGAGTGCGACATTTCGTTATCACTCCATGCACCTTACTTCATTTCGCTCTCTTCTGTTGAGGAGGAAAAGCGAGATAATAGCATAAACTATATTATTCAAAGTTGTGAGGCTGCAATGCGTATCGGAGCTGATAGGATTGTTATACACAGTGGATCGTGTGCCAAAATGACTAGAGAACAGGCTTTGGAGCTTGCAAAAGATACTCTTTTAAGAGCCAGAAAAACAGCGGTTGAACAGGGATATGAGAAAATAATTTTCTGTCCTGAAACAATGGGTAAGGTTAATCAACTTGGAAACCTTGAGGAAGTTATGGAACTTTGTTTGGTTGACGACACATTTATTCCTTGCATTGATTTTGGACATTTGAATGCAAGAGAATTGGGAGTTATCAAGGGATATGATGAATACAAACGCATTTTAGATACAGTTGAAAATAAGCTTGGCTTGGACAGATTAAAAATATTTCATAGCCATTTTTCTAAGATTATGTTTACAAATCCTGGTGGTGAGAAGAAGCATTTGACTTTTGAGGACGAGCAATATGGTCCAAACTTTGAACCGCTTATGGAGCTTGTTGCAAAGAAAAATCTTTCGCCTACATTTGTTTGTGAGAGTGCTGGCACTCAGGCAGAGGATGCTTTGACTATGAAAACTTACTACAAATCAATGCTTTAAAAGTAATAGCTAATAATATAAAGGGGATATTTTATGAAGAAAATTCTAGTGATTCATGGTCCTAATTTAAATCTTCTTGGTGAGCGTAAGCCTGGAGTTTATGGGCATGATACTTATGATTCAATAAATGATGAAATTTGCGAAAGAGCAATAAAGTATGAAATTCACTGCGATATTTTTCAGTCAAATCACGAGGGCGAGATAATTGATAATCTCCACCTAGCTCGTAAAAAATACAACGGTGTTATAATGAACGCAGGGGCATATACTCATTATAGCTATGCTATCCGAGATGCTATTGAGGCTATAAATATCCCAGTAGTTGAGGTTCATATGAGTAATATTCATGCTCGTGAGGAATTTAGGAATGAGTCTGTAATTGCTCCAGTCTGTGCAGGTCAAATTGCAGGATTTGGAAAAGTTTCTTACTTGTTAGCTGTTGATGCAGTGGCAGAAATTTTAAGGGATGATGAGTAATGATTGATGATAAAAGCATTGGCTGTGCTCCGATTGAACAGCTTAAAAATAGTGTGTCAAACATTGGAGATTGTGTGATAATTACATCAGACATTAATCGCAGATATTTTACTGGCATGAAATCTTCTGCTGGAACGCTGCTTGTTTTTTCAAGTGCTGCTTATTTGATAATTGACTTCAGATATATTGAAAAAGCGCGTAAAATTGTTGATAATTGCGAGGTTATTTTACAGGATAAACTTTATGATCAAATTAATGATTTGCTAAGAAAACATGATGCGAAAACTGCTTTGATTGAGTCGGAAAATTGTACGGTATCGCAAGCTGAATTGCTTAGTGAAAAGTTGAATTCTGAGGTTATTTCTGATTCAAAATTGAGTTCAGTTGTTAATCAAATTCGCAGATTTAAGTCGAATGAAGAGATTGCAAAAATTAAGTCTGCGCAGAAAATCGCTGAAAACGGTTTTGAACATATGCTCAACTTTATAAAGGCGGGCAAAACCGAACGTGAAATTCAGCTAGAACTTGATTATTTTATGCTCAAAAATGGTGCAGAGGCCTTGTCGTTTGATACTATTGCAATATCTGGCAAAAACACGTCGCTTCCACATGGAGTTCCGACCGATAAAATTGTTGAGAACGGCGATTTCGTACTTATGGATTTTGGCGCGGTGGTAGATGGTTATCATAGCGATATGACTCGAACAGTTTGTGTTGGCCAGCCGAGCGATGAGATGAAATCTGTTTATGACATAGTTTTGAATGCTCAAATGAAAGCGTTGGCGTCTGCTAAGGCTGGAATCATTTGCTGTGAACTGGATTCTGTTGCTCGTGATTACATCAAAAATGCAGGTTATGGTAATGATTTCGGACATTCGTTAGGTCATGGAGTAGGTGTTGAAATTCATGAAGCGCCTACTGTTTCACAAAATTGCAGCGAAATTTTACGTGACGGAATGATTGTTACTGTCGAGCCTGGGATTTATCTTGCTGATAAATTTGGTGTTCGTATTGAAGATTTTGTGGTTATAAGAGAAAATGGCATTGAAAATCTAACTTGCGCTGCAAAGGAGTTAATAATTTTGTAAAAACTATCAAAAAGTTCGTTCAAAATTTGTGTATGTTGTCGAGTGTGTTAAGAAATTATTAAACTGATAAAAAAATCTAAAAAAGGCTTGCAAATTAGTAGAAAATAGGTTAAAATAGTATAAGCAGTATATTTGTTTATTTTGCAGATATACATCGAAAAATCAATTTTTTGTAAATAGATTTTTCAAATTAACTTTTGGAGGTACACAGTTATGGTAAGTGCTGGCGATTTTAGAAATGGAATGACTTTTGAAGAAGATGGAAACGTAATGCAAATCGTTGAGTTTCAGCATGTTAAACCTGGTAAAGGTGCGGCTTTTGTAAGAGCTAAGGTTAGAAATGTAATTTCAGGTTCAGTAATTGAAAAGACATATAATCCATCAGCCAAGTTTCCAACTGCATATGTTGAGAGAAAAGATATGGAATTTTCATATGCTGATGGAGATTTATATTACTTTATGGATGGCGAAACTTACGAACTAGTTCCAGTTGATGGTAAAGATTTATCAGATAACTTCAAATTTGTAAAAGAGAACATGATTTGTAAAATTCTTTCTTACAAGGGCAATGTTTTTGGTGTTGAACCACCTTCTTTTGTTGAGCTTGAGATCACTGAAACTGATCCTGGCTTTAAGGGTGACACAGCAACAAATGCTACGAAACCAGCTATCGTTGAAACAGGAGCTGAGATTAGAGTTCCTCTATTTCTTGATGTTGGCGAGAAAATTAGGATTGATACACGTACTTGTGAATACATGGAGCGTGCTTAATCAATAAATATTTTTAAAATAATGGAGGGAATGTTTCATGGAACTTTCAAACATGGTGGCATATCTTAAAGGTCTAATGGAAGGTCTTAAGATTGATGATTCTACAAATGAGGGAAAAGTTTTGGTTGCAATGGCAGATATCATTGATGAAATGGCTTTATCAATTGAAGATGTTGCAGACGAGGTAGACGAAATTGTTGAGCTTGTTGACATTCTTGATGAGGATCTTGGCGAGTTAGAAGAAGATTTCTATTCATTCGATGAGGATGACTGTGATTGTGATTGCTGTAATGATTATGATGACGATGATGATTATGAATTTGATGATGAAGAGGAATACGAGTGTGTTTGCCCTACATGCGGTGACACAATTTGCCTTGGCGAGAGTCTAGTGGAGGAAGGATCAATTGATTGTCCTAACTGCGGTGAAAATCTTGAATTTGACTTTAGCGATTTAGATGCTGAAGATGATGACGAGGAATAATTTCACTATTTTACTCTTGATTTAATATTTATTAAAATGCTGTATGATTTAATCGTACAGCATTTTTTTATTGCAATAAAAAAATCAAGGTTGACATTTAAGTCAACCTTGATATAAAATACTAATTATTTAAGAGCGTCAATGATAGCTTGTACTCTGTCAGTTTTCTCCCACGCAACATCAAGATCTTCACGACCGATGTGACCGTAGGCAGCTAACTGCTTGTATTGTGGTTTTCTAAGGTCAAGATCCTTGATTATTGCTGAAGGTCTAAGGTCAAAAACCTTTTCTACTGCAGCTGAAAGAGCTTCATCAGGATGTGTACCTGTTCCAAAAGTGTCAACCATAATTGATACAGGATGAGCAACCCCAATAGCGTAAGCAAGTTCAACCTCACACTTCTTAGCAAGTCCAGCAGCAACGATATTCTTAGCTACATATCTAGCAGCGTAAGTAGCAGAGCGGTCAACCTTTGTTGGATCCTTACCAGAGAAAGCACCGCCACCGTGACGAGCATATCCGCCGTAAGTGTCAACAATAATCTTGCGTCCAGTAAGACCGCTGTCGCCCTGAGGACCGCCTACAACAAATCGTCCAGTTGGGTTTACAAAATAAGTTGTTTTATCGTCAAGTAAATCAGCTGGAATAACAGCCTTGATTACATGCTCAATGATATCTTTTCTAATTTGCTCAAGAGTGACAGCATCGTCATGTTGAGATGAAACTACAACAGCATCAATTCTAACAGGCTTGTCACCGTCATACTCAACAGTTACCTGAGTTTTTCCGTCAGGGCGAAGATAGCTAAGTGTACCATTTTTTCTAACTTCAGTAAGCTTTTTTGCAAGCTTATGTGATAGTGAAATTGGCATCGGCATAAGTTCAGGAGTTTCGTCACAAGCATAACCAAACATTAGTCCCTGATCTCCAGCACCAGTATCAAATCCATCATCTTCACGAGTTTCAAGCGCGTTGTCAACTCCCATAGCGATGTCAGGAGATTGCTTGTCAATTGTAGTTAAAACAGAACAAGTGTGTCCGTCAAAACCGTATTTAGCACGGTCATATCCAATTTCAATAACTGTATCACGTACAATTTGCGGAATATCAACCCAAGCCTCCGTTGTAATTTCGCCCATGCACATTACTACTCCTGTGGTTGTTACAGTTTCGCAAGCAACACGTGACATTGAATCTTTTTCTAGCAATGCGTCCAAAATGGCATCAGAAATTTGGTCACAGATTTTATCTGGATGTCCTTCAGTAACTGATTCTGATGTGAATAAATGTTTTGACATAAAAATTACCTCTTTTCTTTAAATTACGTTATGTTTCTTATCAGGTTAAAAGACGGCAACAAAAAGGACGTCTCATTCCGAAACGTCCGAATTTTTTTGAAAAATTCCTCATCTGCCGGAATACACCGCAGGAATTAGCACCTTAACTTGAAAAGTTAGGTTGCTGGGCTTCATCGGACCTGTTCCTCCGCCACTCTTGATAAGGTATTAAATTTATAACATAATTATTATACACTAATTAGCGACATAAGTCAACTGTTTTGTTGATTTTATTGTAAATTATTTATGAACTGCCACCAGGATTATTTTTTTTCGCATTAATTTTTTCATTATTTAAAGCGCATTTATTAGAATTAGCGCACCCACTGCATTTAGTACAGTCGCTGCAGCATTTTCCTTTTAAGCCATTGCGAATATGTTTAATAACAATAAAAATTGCTAGAATAATTAGTAGAATGCAAAATCCAATTACAATATATTTCATAAAAATCCCACCTAAATAAATAATGAACCGATTTGATAAATTGCAAGTGAAACAGTGTAAGCAACAATCATTTGCATTGCGCCACTCAAAATTGCCCATTTTACGCTGCCTAGCTCACGTTTAATTGTAACGAATGCTGAGATGCAAGGGATGTAAAGCAAACAGAATACCATGAAACTGAATGCGGATAGGGGAGTGAATTGGGCTGAAATCGTGCTTGCAAGTGCGGCACTGTTTGGCGCAGAATATAGAACTAACATTGTACTTACAACAGCCTCTTTTGCAACAAGACCGGACATCAGAGCTACTGTTGATTGCCAATTGCCGAATCCGAGCGGAGTAAAAATCGGTGCGATGAATTTACCGAAATGTGCGAAAATGCTTGCGCTGCCATCAGTTGTATAACTAAATGATGGTGTGAATGACTGCAATATCCAAATCAAAATCGACATTGCAAAAATTATTGTACCCGCTTTTATGATAAATCCTTTGCATTTTTCCCATGTGTTTTTCAAGACCGATGAAACCATTGGTCGTCTGTATGGGGGAAGTTCCATTATAAATGGCGCACTGTTTGATTTGAATATGGTTTTCTTTAATAAAAGTCCGATTAAAATTGCAATAACAAATCCAATTAAGTACATTGAGAAAACAACTAAACCTTTTTTCGCTGAGAAGAAAGCTCCTGCAAAAAGCGCATAAATAGGTAGTTTTGCTCCGCATGACATGAATGGAATCAGCAAAATTGTTGCTCTTCGTTCGTTAACGTTTTCTTGAGTTCTTGTAGCCATAACTGCTGGAGTTGTACAGCCAAATCCCATAATCATTGGGATGAAACTTTTTCCTGAAAGACCAAGTTTAGATAAAAATCTGTCGGTAATAAAAGCCGTCCTTGCCATGTAGCCACTGTCCTCGAGAATAGATAAGCATAGAAAAAGTATTCCAATCTGTGGCAAGAATGTTAAGATTCCTCCGACACCGCTTATAATGCCGTCGGTTATCAGCGATTTAGTCCAGAGCGGAGCATTAGCTTTTTCAAGTAGACTACTCACATTTGGTGATAGAAAATCATTGAAGAATCTTTCTAATAAATCCGAAAGAAATGTGCCAACAGGACCGAATGTTAAGGCGAAAATTCCAGCCATTATCATAAGAAAAATTGGAAGTGCTAGAAATTTATTAGTTACAATTTTATCTATTTTATCCGACATAGTTAGACTTTCGTCATTTTTTCCTTTAGTGACAGTTTTTTTAGTGACTTCCTCGATAAATTTATATCTAGCATCAGCCAGCATAGTTTCTCGGTCACCATATTCGCTTGTTTGTTCATATTTCTTTACGATTAAACTTATTTCTTGCGTTTGCTCATCAGTTAAGCCGATTTCTTTAATTACAGTTTTATCACCCTCAAGAATTTTAGATGCACAGAAAGAAAGCGGCAGTGATTTTTCTTCTGAGTATATAACTGAAGAAATCGAATTAAGTGCATTTTGAGTTTTATTGTCGAAATTAATTTCAGGAGGAATTGAATTGTTTTCAATTACTTGAGAAATTTGTCTAATAACCTCATCAATATTTTCAGATTTTCTAGCTGAAATCGGCACAATAGGAATACCAAGCAGCTTTGAAAGATAGCAGCAATCAATTGCACCACCCTTAGCCCGAACATCGTCCATCATGTTAATAACCAAAACCATTGGAGTACCAAGCTCAATAAGCTGAACTGTTAGATACAGATTTCTCTCAAAGTTAGTGCCGTCTATTATGTTTATAATAGCCTCAGGTTTTTCTTTTATAATGTAATCTCGGCTTACAACTTCTTCCATTGAATATGGTGACAGTGAATAAATTCCAGGTAGGTCGACAATTTTATATTTACCGTCTTTTGTAATACCGCTTTTTTTCTCTACAGTAACACCAGCCCAGTTGCCGACATATTGATTTGAGCCTGTTAGTGCGTTAAATAGCGTAGTTTTTCCGCAGTTTGGATTTCCTGCTAGTGCGATAGATTTCATAATAATTACTCCTTGTCTATGTAGATTTTTTTTGCCTCAGCTCGTCTTATTGACAAGAGATAACCTCGTAGTTTTAGTTCAAGCGGATCTCCAAGCGGAGCGACCTTGTGAAGTGTAATTTTAACTCCTGGTGTAATACCCATATCAACTAAATGACGCTTCATAGCACCATGCAAATCAATCGATTCAACTATTGCTGATTGCCCAACTTTAAGTTCGTTAAGTGATAAATCTTTCATAAAACAGCAGTCCTTTCTATATATTGATATGTGTTTATGTTGTACAAACATTCCAGTTGCTTATGGCTAACTCAATGCTAAAAAAATATAACAGAGAATTTTTATTGTCAAGCTGGTAAATTATATCCAGTTATTTAGCGATATCAAAATGAGTTATACACCGCTAACTAAATATATCATATTTTCACAAGCAAAACGTTAACAAATGATTAATGAACTGTAAAATGAAAAATCAAGTTTTTTTAGTATGGGAGAAAAGTACAAATAGTACGAAAAATCGACTATTTCAAAATTTACCACTTGCAGGAGTTCCTAAGTAGAGAAATTTGTCGCACTGCGTAAGCAATTCACGATATGGTTGTTTGACTAAAACTCTGCCCAATCATCTTTATATAATATCATATTTTTGAATATATTCCAAAATTAATTTGAGTTTTAATTAAGTGTATAAATTGCAATATGAAATTTGTATTTTCCTAACTAATATGATATAATTTATATATATATTAAAAGAAAGGGAGTTTTATTTATGACAAACCATTCTTATTTAAGAACCGTTACCTTTGGAGGTTATGACAAAATAGCCTGCTTAGATTATATCGACGCCGCAAATATGTATATTTTCAACTTAGAAAGTACGATTATGTCTAAACAAAACGGTGAATCTGTTACCCGCCCTCAAATGAATTGTTCAAAGATTCCAGTTCTGAAAAAGGCTTTTATCGGTGGCTTCGACGTACACGATTTTGATATTTATGTAAACGAATTAAACAGAAAAATAGAAGAGCTTGAATCTAAATTTGACAGCATTTAGACTTTACTTATAAAATTCATACGAAATCTTTTGCATCTAACAATAAAAACCACCTCCTATGGCTCTGTTGCATTGCACAAGACCATTAAAAACGTACAATGACAAAAAGTGATTGTCGTA
>CAZJRQ010000045.1:0-14618 GCA_964548535.1 uncultured Oscillospiraceae bacterium | reverse complement strand
ACAAAACTGACTCCACTTGAAATGAGAAATCAGTTTGTTGATTAAAATTTAATATTTGCCATAAGGGACTTTTTTGTACTGTTTGTACAAACTGGGGCAGGACACTCTCGTAATCGACTTTTTAGTAATCTTCATAAAAATCCTCCATTTCATCCAATATAATTATGATAAAAACCTTAAATTAATCCGTTATCTCAACCTGATTACCATTATTGCCCTCATCATCTTCTCTTATAACTTCATTCTCGTGAACAATTTGACCGTTTTCCTCAGCATCTTTTATGATTTTTTCTTCCTCTTCCTTGCTCAAACTTGAACTATCCAATTGTGACTCAACAGAATCATGCTCGGACACAACATCGGATACGCTTGTTTCATTATCATTTACACCTTGTGTTGAAGAATCACTTGTCAATTTATAAAAAATAATCCCTGCTACACCAATTACAACCACACATACTATTGCAATAATTGTTTTTTTCATACTAAAGTCTATGCTCCTTTCGCTACTTTGCCATCTTTTATAATAATTGTTCTGTCACATAATTGTGCAACTTTTTCATCATGCGTCACAATAATTATCGTCACACCATTGTTATTCAACTGACGAAACAACTTCATAATGGTATCACTAGTTGTTTCATCTAAAGCCCCAGTCGGTTCATCTGCTAAGAGGATTTTCGGTTTATTAATAATCGCTCTTGCAATTGCTACTCTTTGTGATTGTCCACCAGATAACTCTTTTGGGAACTTTTTTAATTGTTCAGTAATTTCAAGCTTTTTGGCAATGTCCTCAACCCTCTGTTTTATTTCGTTTTTTGAAACTTTCTCATATCTAAGGATTAGAGCAATATTATCAAAAATATTATAATCATCAATCAATGCAAAATGCTGAACAACAAAGCCTATATTTTTTCTCCTGAATTCTGTCATTGCATCGCCACTTAGTTTTTCAATATTCTTATCCTGAAAAACATATTCTCCACTGTCAATACCATCAATACCTGAAAGAACGTTTAGCATTGTCGATTTTCCAGAGCCACTCTTCCCCATAACAGCAAGCATTTCACCTTCTTTTACATCAAAAGATAAATCATTGAGTGCTTGAACCTGAATACTTTTGCCATATGATTTTGATATGTTTTTTAGTTTTAATAAATTCATAAGCATTCCTCCTATTCTTTTTGTCGAACTGAACTGCTCAAATCAGTATTGTAGATTTTGTAAACCGCTATTATTTCAGAAATTATAATTACAACTATTTCCGAAATCAGAATCGTAAGTAGGATAACGGGATCTAATATTTTTTCATCAAAATCTTTAGCTTTCATCAAACCGAAGATAATCAAACCTATGATGTTACTTGGAATAAATATTAGCAATGTCTCTAATATCACAAAAATAAATATTTTTGCTTTGCTAAATCCTAAGAGAATATAGATGCTATAGTTCTTGATTTCTTTTAACAGCTTTGAAAACACACCTAAAATTAGCATGATTGTACAAACTATTAATGTTATTGCGGTAATCAATAACCCTAGAAAAGTAAACTCTTTTGAACTTTCTAATATTCGGCTTGCTCCGTCGCTTTCATCAAAAAGATAAAAATCATATAACTGGTTCTCATTTAATATAGCATTCACTTTGCTAATAACCTCATTCTCGTCTGCTTCATCACAAATAACTCGTGCATTCATTAACTTAATTCCGTTATATGCTCCCTTAAGAAAATAGTCATCACTGAATTCTTCACTTACTTCAATACTTGGAACAGTCATATATCTGTTTAACAACACCTTTTGATTATTATTATCATAAAAATAACTATCCTGTTCAAAAAAGCCTTGCACAACCAATGTGATTGGAACTTCACACCAAAAATTAGCGTTACTGATTTCATCGCCTATTTTATACAGCCCACTATAAGCACTACCTAATATAACAGGAATTGATACATTCTCGTCGCTTTCAATGTAAAAATCCTCTTCTGTAAATGGAGTTCCGGAAGATAATTTCAACGTGTTTTTTTCAAAGAAAAGTTTATCAGCATAAATTGCTTTTAAAGCCACATAATCGTCCACAGATTCACCTGTTTCATATCCAAGTTCGCACTCTTCTTTATAGCGAATATTACTTTCCCCTACAAAGAAAATCCCCTGCACATCAGAATAAGAATATTGATAATCATCTTGAATGACAAGTTGTTCAAATGCAGATTTTACGTTGAGAATAGAATCTCCTTCAAAAACATTTTCAAATAAATCATTAATATCACCATCATAGACAATTTTATAAAATGCTTTATTACCATAACTATCTTTCATAGTTTTCTCATATTCACTTCTCTCAAGTAAATAGCTAAATGACAATCCAATCAGCACTATCATTGAAGTGAACCCAATAATATTTAGAATAATTATCGTGCCATTTTTTCGCAGAATTCTAAGTATTTCGGACAAATAAATATAAATCAATTTTCATCACGAACCTTTCAAAACTGAACTAATATCAACTCTTATTGCATTTCTTATTATTTGAATTGTAACCAAGCCACCAGTAAGTATAAGCAGAATAGCTGATAGAATAAAACTACCTCTCGAAACGCTTTCAGTCGCAAAAGCAGTTGTTACATGACTTAATGTTATTGCAAGCAATACTCCAATAATATAGGATATACAAACAAGCATCAATACGATTTTACAATATTCTTTGCAAATTAATTTGTTTGTAAAACCACAAAGTTTCTTTACCGCCATTTTGTATTTTTGCTTTAAAACAAAGTAGTGGGCTGTCATAAATAAATTGCATATGGCTGAAATGATTGCCAATATAAATTTTAGTTTATGACCAATTGCCAAATCGCTCTTTTCCTGCTCGTAAACAATAAGCGTTCCACCGAGTTCGTCATACAAATTTGAAATTGTTTTTTCTACTGAAGCAGCGGAATTACTATCTGAAAAATAGACACCGTTCACACCATTTGTTTCTAATAGATATGTAAGATTAAGATAAATAACATTGTCCAAATCACTATTGTTTTTCTCAAAAGCACCGATAACTTCAAATAATTCGCCGTTATATCCATAATATTTTATTCCATTTTCCTCAATTACATCTTTTAAGATATTGTTGCCTATAACTGCATATGGTTTTTTTGAGTCAAAATCATCTTTGATGAAAAATCGACCAGTTTCAATATAATCATCAAAATCAATAGTTGTGCCAGTTGTGTAAACACCTCTTTTTATTTGATTTTCCTCCGACAAATATTGATATAACGTTGAATCATTTGAAACGCATTTTAATAAATCGTCCACTGAAACCTCATCACCAGCATTATCAATTTTAATCCCACTGACATTTTGAGTATATAAATTATTATCCAAAAAAGCTGAGGATTCTGTAACAAGATAAAAACTAGATAATATAATTAGAAAAAACGTAATTATTGTCATCTGTAGCACAAGTATTATATATTCGTATGGGACTTTTCTTAACCTCATAAAGCAACAAACTCCTCTTTAAATCTCCTAAATTAATTCTACTGCTTTAACTTGTGGTTAGTTTGTAGCTAATATGAAGTTAGCATGAAGATGAAAAAAAGCAACCTCAAACGAAGTCGCTTTAACTAGGGCAACACCGTACAAAGACCGCCTAACGGTTTTGCACATCATATGCTTAAAGGTTTCCCATCATCTTACATAAAAACTCCTTACCATACGCCAGTATGGTAAGGAGTTTTTGTGCAATCTAATGAAAATTCTTGCTTCGCATCTGACGCACAATCTCTGTACTGTGTTGCCCTAGTATATTTTGTATCTAATTTATATCAATTTTAAATATCATGCTGTTACTAGTCCCTCTTTCAAAGCTATATGATAAATCACACAGTTTTAAAGAACGTTCGATAATATACAGGCCTAAACCATTTTTGTGTTGTTGCGTATCAATATTTGATTTTGTGTAAAAAGCTTCAAATGATTTAGTGATTTCCTCATCACTTAGCGGAACACACTTGTTTTCAACCGATAAAATGCTATCATTAAATTTGATGTAAATAGTGCTATTTTCATCAGCAAAATCAATTGCGTTTGATATAATATTTGACATCGCATTTTTAAATGATGAGGCATTAGTTTGAAATACAAAATCTTTTTCAATAGATACATCAATTTCGACTTTCTTAAATTTTGCAATTAACAGAAAAGTTTTTACAACCGCATTAGTTGTTTGCAAAAGATTCATGTTGGTTATCTCATCTCTATCATTAGATAAGTCAATCGAATTTTTAATTAATGCGTTTGTATCCTCCAATAATTCCCGACATTTATTTAAATATTTCTCATGGTCATTATATGGTGGAACATTATAAATCATTCCTTCAATCAATGCATTTACCGACGATATTGGTGTTTTAAGTTCATGCGATGCTATTCTAAGAAAATCTACTTTTGAGTTTTCGGTCTTGCCAATTTCATTGATTTTATTTTCTAGCTCAATGATGGTTTGCGTTAAATTATCGTATAAATCGTCAACATTTTTAGCCAATATACCGATTTCATCAGAACGATGCAACTCAAGTTTTTCTGTATAATTTAATTTCGACATTTCAACAGTAGCATTAGCAATTTTTTGAACAGGTTTGCTAATGTGCCTTGCGAAAATCCATGCACCAATAAATGAAATCACTACACAAATCAAAGCAGAAATCGGGAATATACTAATTAGCACATCTTTCGCTTCATTCAAAGGCTGAAGTGTAATCATAACTTGTAAAACGTTTTTTTGACCTAAAACCATGACATCATATTTTAACTCTATAGAATTAGATTTATCACCTGAAGGAGTAATTTCATATTCGTATTCCTGCACATAATCTTCATCTTGAAATGCAACCTCTTCACTATTGTCGCTATCGGAAATCTCATCAGTAGTGACAAAATTAGTAGTACTTGCAGATGTTATCATCCAAATAATTTGTTTATCTTTTGTCATTAAACATACATCAATATCATATTCATCAGCCAATTCATTAAACAATTTTTGCAACTGGCTTTCGTTATAATCAGTTTTTTGTACTAGGATATTTTCAACTTGTGAACCTATTTGATTTTTCTTATAATTCTTATAGAATGTTGGCATAAAAGCATACAGAGTCAAATACGCAATCAAAACGCAACCTATTAGCAGTGTAAGTAAACTAATAAAAGTTTTTTGGAAAAGTTTCATTTTTATAACTATCCTTTCACTTTATGCGGGATGTTTCATTCTTTTATGCATGAAACTCCTGTTTGAAAGATTTATCTTTCAAACTTATCGCCTTTACGTTAAATCGATTTTGTATCCAACGCCCTTGACCGTCGTAATAAATTCATTACCAAGCTTTTTGCGAATATTTTTTACATGAGTATCTATAGTTCTATCCAATGCGTAATAATCATAGCCAAACAATTTATCAAGCAATTGTTGTCGAGTAATCACTCTACCGTCATTATCATAAAGAATTTTAATTATTTCAATTTCTTTTGTAGTAAGTTGAATTTGATTATTATCCTTTGATACGATATATTTATCAAACTCAAACACAAATTCATTAATAGTTGCAGTTTGAACCGAAGATTTGTTCGCACGGTTTAATATAGCTTTAATACGTTTTACCATAACAGTTGGTGAAAAAGGTTTGGTTACATATTCATCAGCTTGGTTATCAAAACTTTGCAATTGCGTAAATTCATCATCCACCGAAGTTAGCATGATAATTGGAACGTCGCTTTTACTTCGGATTGATTTTAATACATCAATCCCACTTATTTTAGGTAGCATAATATCTAAAACAACAAGATCAATTGAGGCATCAAAAATTGCTAAAGCTTCCTCACCAGAGAAAGCACATTCAACATAAAATCCGTCGTTTATTAAAAAATTGGATAGAACTTCATTTGTACATTGATTGTCATCCACTACCAATATTTTGTTATTTATCATTTCATCCCCCCTAATTGCAGTGCGCATTTTATGATTTTATATCGATTAAAATATCAATATATCTTTAACAATTATATTATAGCATATTTTACCTTAAATATCAACTATTTATATTTTTTATTTACACAATTATTCATATTTCTTTCTCTGTATTAATATATATAATATACTTTCTACTTAACAAACCCCTAACACTATGACACAGGGCTACTACCACTTAATGCTACGTTTGCTGTGAAATCGTCTGCTCATCCCAAATCCCCAACGCCTGACGTTTCTGCTGAATCATCTTACGCAACTTTTTATCAACAGAAATCCTATTAGAATTAAACTTTGACTGATAATCATCCGCAATGCACCGACTCAAATTCACAAACAAACTCATCACCGTATTCGCAAGCATAGCGTTCTCAAAATCATCAATATACTCCAGCATATTTTTAGCGTACTCATTGCCTGATTCGGCGGACAGTGTTAGCCATTCAACAGCTTTTTCCTTATTTTTCGGAACATCATTTGAGCCGTAAAGATAAATTCTACCAAGTTGAAAACTCGCCCAATGATTCGTATCAGTGCATTTTTCAAAGTATGAAATCGCTTTATTGATGTCATACTTCTCATCGGTCAAATACAGCTTTCCAAGCAAATATTCTGCAAACTCATTCTCATCAGCAATCAAAAAACACTTCTCAGCTAAGTATAAATTTTTAGAAACAACCTCACCTTTGAAATACAGTTTCCCCAGCTTATATGCAGAAATGGCATCACCGCTGTCCGCACATTCGGTCAGTTCTGTGATGCCTTTTTCTATGTTTTGCTCAATGTTTTCACCCTTGATATATTCAAGTGCAAGATATCGTTTGGCATTAATATTTTCAAGCTTTATCGACTTTTCAAGGCATTGTAAAGCCTTAGAAATATTCTGTTGAATATCTTTTCCATTAAGCAAAATCTTGCCATATTCATACAAACCATGCTTGTTATTAAGCTCCGCAGATTGCTTAAAATACTCAATTGCTTTTTTAATATCCTTATCAGTTCCAAGTCCGTTTTTATACATCGCACCAATTTTGTAAAGCAAATTATCATCTGCTTGATTTTTAGCTTTTAGAGAAAGAAAGCCATTTAAAGCTTGTTTATAGTAATGTTGTGCAAGCTTTTCATCCTTGCTAACCACTTCGCCCTTAGCATAAAACTGGGCAACTACATAAGCTGCATATGGCTGACCTTGCTGTGCTGATTTCATATACCAATGAAACGCTTTAGCCAAATTCTTTTCAGTTCCGTTACCGTAATAATACAGATTTCCAAGACTGTACTGAGCGTACATATTTCCCTCAAGAGCGGATTTGGAAAACAATTTAAATGCTTCCTCATAATTTTTTTCGTTCCAATACCATAGCAATGAAACTTGCCGATTCTATACCAAATATATGAACGCATATCCACAGGTTTGGGGTCAGGATATTTTGTTTCAAATGGTATCAACGCTTTTGCATTTGGTTCAATTTCCATAAAACCTTGCAGAGCTTCTTTGTAATATTCAAAGGATTTTTCATCATCCTTTTTGCCAAACTTATCAATAAAATAAAGCTTGCCTAAATCATTAATTGCGAGGACATTTTTTTGCTTGCTTTCGGAAAGCAAAATATCTTCAGCCTTTTGAATGTCAGAAGAATTTGCATTCTCTTTGTACATTAATCCGCAAGCTGACTTATATGCCTTGCTCCATTTTAGATTATAGTAGGTTTCAGTTGTTGGTTTTTCATCAATGGGAGAGGGGGTATATTCTTCAGTATCGGTCAGAGAAATGTATTCAGATTCGTCATTGTCATTTAGAATTTCTATTTCAATAAAATCATGTAAATCTTCACTATCTTCGTCATTAGGCTCAGGCGGTTCTATTTCTAAAATCTCAATATCATTTGGAATGGAATTCATATTAATAACTTGCTGTATAATCATGTTCTTGACGGATTTAAAATTCTTGTTGTCAACCAAACTAGGAAATTTCACACGAGCAGACGAGTAAACATCATGCTTATTTTGCTCCAGCTCACACCATTTCGAATACATAGATTTGATATTTTCATTTTCTGAAAGCTTTGAAAAAATCTCATCAACGGTTGATTTAACCTCCGATTTTAGATATCCATAGACCTTTTTACCCTTTGTATTATTTAGCTGTTCTGAAAGCTTTTTTATTAGATTTAAAAGTTCTGTATCAGAAAAATCGCCCTGCGAAATATTTTCCGCAAGGCTTTTCATAAAGTTTTTTGATTCAGTTTTGAGTTCATTTCTAAGATTTGTCTGCTGTTCATAAAGATGATGAAGTTCATCTTGATAAATATCATTCGCAAAACCACTTCGGATTTTTTCAATGCCATGATTGGTTAGAAAACCTTCTTTTTCATCCGTTGAATACACAATAATGTGAACATGAGGATTGGAATCCCTATCATGAAAAGCAGCATACCATTTTAGATTTCGCATATTAATTTTTTGATTCTCTGCTATTTTAGGAATTTGCCGTTTGACTAATTCTCGCCAAGCAGAAAGATTATCGTAGCCCATACGGTTAGCATTATCACGTCTGACAGCCACTACATGAGTCCAAACATTTCCCTTGTGTTCAGAGATTTCTTTTGCTGTTTGTTCAAGATTAATTGAAGTATTTTCTTGTGAAAACAGTCCGTGTGAACCAGACTTCACAGCTCCGGGACGATTGGCAAGATACCCAACATAGTTTTTTCTATCACTCATCAAATCCATGTTCCTGTCAATAACTGCCGAGATAAACTCAGAAGCATTTTTGAGAGTAGGATTTTTTATATTGTCCTCATATTCAAGTAATTCTTTGCTGTCTTTGAAATCATTTAGAAGTGATTTAATAAGGTCCTGCTGTGATTTGCTTACAGATGCATTTGGATTTTTAATCGAAACAACAACTGCACCCTCACGAGTTGCAATATATTTCACATAGTTCAGTAGATTTTTTCTATTTCCGCTTTTAAGATATCTGCTTGTTACAATTAATTTAGGCACAGCTTCGCTCCTTTCGATTAGTCACGCTGATACAAAACTGCATCCTCATAATCAATAATACCATTAATTTTTCTGACCTCATTGACGCACATAGCGTGAAGTTTTTCCAGCGTTTCATTATCAACATCATTCGCCGCCGCCGTCATATGAGACACCTTTCCAAGTTCAACTGCAACCTTAAAAAGCAAGCGAGCAAGTCGCTGTTCCGTACCTTTTATAGTTGCACTAACTGTTTCAGTTATCATCGGAGAAAGATAATTTACACTTTTTTCTTCGTCTAAATAACCGATATAGAACTTAATTGCTTTTTCAATAAACTCACTTTGGGACTTGCAATTATCATTTTTATAGTGGACTTCCACATCTTTCATAGACTGCGGATACACCCAAAGTGCGAATTTTACTTTGTTTTTAAAACTCATCTAATTTCACCTCCAACCCCTATATTTCCCTTGTATTTTCGTGTTTTACGTATGGTACAACCCCTAATTCTCGAAAAACTCATTTTTACAACCCCTTTTGCTCTATCTGCGTAAACCTCGCTAAATTGCGGTCGGCTTTGCCGTCCGCTGTGATTGTTTCGGGGTTACGACCCCGAAACTTTAACTAGCAATGAAATAATTTAGGCAGATTTCCGCAAATCCACCTCAAAATCATATTTCAAAACTTCCACGACTTCCATAGGAAGATGTTATGCTCACAAATCGTCAAATTTGCCATTATATTTTCTATGGGTAAACTTACCCTACTGCCTAGCCGAAAAAGGCACAAAATCAAACGTCGTGCGAACGGTGGCGAGCTACTGCTCTGAATCTTTTTCAGAAGATGGGATGACAGGCTTTTTTGGATTCCTCACAGGATTTGAAGCTGATTTCATATCAATAATTAGTCAAATTGATATTTCTACGCTGACGGATATAGTTTTTTTCATAGTTTTTTTCTCCTTCCAGATATAAAAAAAAGAGCTTCACGAAAAGTGAAACTCTTATTTGGGTTATTAATTTTTTATCAATACTATTGACTCAATATGCGACGAGTTTGTTACCCTTTTTTCTTGCAACCAATTATAAATTGCAAGATGTTTATTACTAAATCAGACTATGAATTGCCTCATGTATTTTTTTTGCAATATATGGGTTGTTCATTGTGTAAAGATGAATCCCATCAACACCCTGTGCAGTTAAGTCAACAATCTGATCAATTGCATATGCGATACCTGCATCTCGCATTGCTATCGGATTATGTTCAAAGCGTTCCATCATAGCAACAAATTTTCTCGGTACAGTCACTCCGCATAAGGTAGCCATTCTCTCTATTTGCTTTTTATTTATTACTGGCATGATTCCTGCCTCAATAGGAACATTTATATTTGCTAGTTGACAACGCTCCATAAAGGAATAAAATAAATCATTATCAAAAAACAACTGTGTAATCAAGTGGTCTGCGCCTGAGTCAACTTTTATTTTAAGATTTTGGATATCTTCTACTTTATTTTTCGATTCGATATGACCTTCAGGATAACAAGCAGCGATAACACTAAAATCTCCTTGTGATTTTATGTATGCAATGAGTTCGGAGGCGTATTTAAAATCGCCATCTACATAATTATCATTTGGTATATCCCCACGAAGTGCTAAAATGTTTTCAACACCTCTTCTTTTCATTTCTGCAAGTTTAACTGATATATCTTTTTTCGTCAATCCTATACAAGGTAGGTGTGCGACACTTTCAATCCCGTCACTTTTAATTTCTGAAGCAATTTCAAATGTGTCATTGTTATTATTCCCTCCGCCAGCTCCGTAGGTTACACTTATAAAATCAGGAGATAGCTCCTTTAATTCACCCAAAGTATCATAGATTGTATTAACCGATGATGTTCTTTTAGGCGGAAACACCTCATAGGACAACACCGTCTTTTTCTTAAATATTTCAACTATTTTCATTACGCAGTTCCTTAGCTGCTGCTACAAGATTTTTAAGACTTGCAGTTGTTTCAGCAGCTCCTCTCGTTTTTAAGCCGCAATCAGGATTTATCCACAACTTTTCAGGACTGATTTTTTCAATCATCTTATAAAGTGCAGATTTAATTTCCTTTACAGATGGCACTCTAGGAGAGTGAATGTCATAAACACCGGGACCTACTTCAGTTTGGAAATTATTTTCCTTTAAAGAATCCAGTATCAGCAAATCAGAACGGGAAGCTTCGAAAGTTATAACATCAGCATCCATATCATCAATTGCCTTAATAATGTCAGTAAATTCGCTGTAACACATATGTGTGTGAATCTGTGTTTCTGCCTTTGCACTACTATGTACAAGACGGAATGCAGGGATTGCCCAATTAAGATATTCGCTGTACCAATCGCTTTTTCTCAAAGGAAGTTTTTCTCTCAAAGCAGCTTCATCAACTTGAATTATGTTGATGCCATTTGCTTCCAAATCTAAAACTTCATCTTGGATAGCCAAAGCAATCTGATATGTGCTTTCTTTCAAAGATATATCTTCACGAGGAAATGACCAGTTCAAAATTGTCACAGGACCTGTAAGCATACCTTTCATTGGTTTTTCAGTAATACTCTGTGCATAAACTGACCATGCTACTGTCATTGGTTTACTTCTAGAAACATCGCCCCAAATAAACGGAGGTTTAACGCATCTGGTTCCGTAAGACTGCACCCATGCTTTCTCTGTAAAAAGATATCCGTTTAGCTGTTCGCCAAAATACTCGACCATATCATTACGTTCAAATTCCCCATGCACAAGTACATCAAGTCCTATTTCTTCCTGTTCTTTTACACACTGGGCAATCATTTCCTTATTAAATTTAATATACTCATCTTCTGTAATATCACCATTTTTGAAGGCTGTACGATTAGCCTTTACATCTGTTGTCTGCGGAAAAGAACCAATTGTTGTTGTCGGGAAAGCGGGTAAATCATATTTTTTCTTCTGAATCGCTGCTCTTTCAGAAAATATTGGAAGCCTTGTGAAATCTTTATCACTTATTTTTGCGACTCTTTCTTGTACAGCAGAGTCATTGCAATCAGGTCTATTTTCTAGCAATTCAGCATTAGCTGCAAAAGCTGTTTCCTTAGAGTAATCACATTTTGAAAGAGTTTTTAAGTCATTAATTTCAGTAAGTTTTTCCTCTGCAAAAGCAAAATGCTCCGTATATTTTTTAGGTAGCTTAGTTTCATTTTTCAATGTATATGGAACATGAAGAAGTGAGCAAGAAGTACTGATTACTGTGTTAATTCCTTTTTCTTTTAGTATATCTAGTACAGCCAGTGTATTCTTGTAATTGTTTTTCCAGATATTTTTACCATTTACAACACCTGCAAATAGAATTTTTCCACTTGGAAATCCATTTTCTCTCACAAGCTCAAGTGTTTCCTTTCCTTCAACAAAATCAAGACCAACACCATCAAAGTCAAGGGAAACAACATTGCTATAACAGTCACGGATATCTCCAAAATAAGTCTGAAGCAACACTTTTACTTCATTTTTAGATGAAAGTATACCATTGTACAGCTTTTCAACAAGCTCAATATCTTCTTTCGTCAGATCGTGAACTAAATACGGTTCATCGAACTGTACCCATTCAGCACCAAACTCATTAAATTTTGAAAGCAACTCTGAATATACTCTTATTACAGACTCAACATAATCATTAGCTGTTTTACTCCCAGCATATCTAAGCAGTTTCAATAAAGTAAATGCACCAATCACAACAGGTTTTGTATGAATGCCGATTTCTTTTGCTTCATTATATTCGTCGAAAGGCTTTGTGCCCACAAGCTTTAATTCATTATCATCATAAATTTCCGGCACCATATAATGATAATTGGTATTGAACCATTTTTTCATAGCAAATGCCTTTACATCTCCCACTTCGCTCTGATAACCTCGTGCCATTGCAAAATATGTATCGATAGATGACAACCCTAATGATGAATAACGCTTAGGAATGATATTAAACAAAACTGCTGTATCTAACATATTGTCATAGAAAGAAAAATCATTTGACGGGATAAAATCCAATCCTGATTTTTGCTGAATAAGCCATTGACTTTTTCTGATTTCCTTTGCAGTATTTTGAAGCTCGTCAATAGAGCTCTCTTTTCTAAAATATTTTTCAGTGGCAAATTTAAGTTCTCTTAAAGTGCCAACTCTTGGATAACCAATAATAGATGTGCGCATAAATATATCTCCTTAATGTTTACTGTATTGCATAAGGTAAAAAATCTCCTCACGCTTACTATTATAAGTATAGCATGAGAAGACTGTTATATGTTAATACTATTTTTTTATGCTTATCCATAGCTAAAATCTATTGCCGATAATCATCAATATAGTTTTTAAGATGTTCAATATATCTTTCACTAACTGAGCTTAATGGTCTATCCGTAGGCATTATATAACCTATTTCCATAATTTCATCACTTTCAAGAGGAATCGCCACAATATCGCTTCCATTTAAATCACTGCTTAAAACACCAGATGAAATTGTATATCCTTCAAGTCCGATCAAAAGATTGAACAGGGTAGCACGGTCAGTTACGATAATCCCTTTGAAACTTTCTTCGGTGCTGTGCAATTCCTCAGAATAATAGAAAGAATTATTTATACCTTGTTCATATGTAAGTCGTGGAAATGCTTGCAAATCCTCAAGTGTTACAATTTTCTTTTTTGCAAGTGGATTTGTACGGCTGACAAAAACATGAGGTGTCGCAGAAAAAAGCGGGGCAAATTTTAAATCGGCCGTCTGTAAAATGCGCAAAATAACCTCACGATTAAATTTGCTCAAAAACAAAACACCAAGCTCACTACGTGAAGTTCTCACATCTTCAATAATATCATGAGTTCTCGACTCTCGCAGGGTAAACTCATATTTATTCTTGCCATACTCTTTCACTAATGCAACAAATGCGTTAACCACAAAAGCATAATGCTGTGCTGATATAGAAAATACCCGGCGTATATTTTCTTTCCCTTTATATTGCTGTTCCAAAAGTTCCGACTGTTCTATAACCTGTCTGGCATAAGTAAGAAATTTCGAACCTTCCTCCGACAAATAAACTCCCCTGTTGTTACGGTAAAAGATAGTAATACCCATTTCTTTTTCAAGCTCTGATACAGACTTTGAAAGGCTTGGCTGTGCTACAAGCAGTTTTTGTGCCGCTGAGGTAATAGAACCACATTCTGCGATAGCGATAATATATTTTAATTGCTGTAAGGTCATTATAAACACCCTTTCTTGCTATAATAATTGTTCGATATTGTATCTCCATTATAGCTAATTTCTATGGTGCTTTCAATATTTCCAGAAAGAATTAATT
Source organism: uncultured Oscillospiraceae bacterium (assembly GCA_964548535.1). Lineage (GTDB taxonomy): Bacteria > Bacillota > Clostridia > Oscillospirales > Ruminococcaceae > CAZJRQ01. Next base: position 249 of record CAZJRQ010000045.1, on the reverse strand, counting down.
AAAGGTTCATAAAATAATACTCTGTATCTCTGCAAGATGCTGCCAACTTATGATATCGTTGTTGTACCTTTTGATTATTCTTCTACTGGGGAATCGAATTTGTTTGAGAGAGTTCAAGTCTAAATTAGAACAAAAAATCCCCTTGAAACAAGGCTTTTCTCACTCTCTATTTCGCAACCTTTGACATCAACACCACACACTCAACATGCCCCCTTCTCGGAAACATACCAAGCGTAATATTTTTTTACA
>CAZJRQ010000044.1:0-14986 GCA_964548535.1 uncultured Oscillospiraceae bacterium | reverse complement strand
AATAACTAACCTCAAAAGACTTTTACGCTTACAACGAACTCCAACCCGAGCAACACAAAGCCACCCGTACCAATAAACTATAAGCGAGGGCATAGCGCCGCCCGCGCTAGGGCCCCGAGCAACATATCATTACCATCACCAACAAACTATCCGCGAGGGCTTTGCGCCGTGCGCGCTAGCACCGCCGTCCGCGCCAGGACAAGATTGTCTTCGCTGTACTCAACTTCTTTCGAGTAGTTCTTTGCAATTTGCGTGCAATCTGCTAAGGTAAGCGTCTTGTTTTCAAGCCACTTGCACGCAAACATGTATCCAACAACTGCAGTACTTATCATTGCAAGGCGTATGCTTGACAAAACCTCGCGGTCAAAAACGCCCTTAAGGAAATATCGCCACACAAAATAAATAGCCACATTTTGTAAATATCGCGACACTTCAGGATTAGCGACAAGAAATTCTTCTTTTGACTTTTCGACAATATCATACATCGAAATAACACTCTCTAAATATGGTATCCACTCTTCATCAATCGGCTCAAATTTCAGCATTTGTTCAAGTGTGTATTTCAAATCAAAAGCCATATCCATATCACCATTAGTTATATTAAGCACCGAGAAATCTCCCTTATCAATGTTATCCTGCAACAATTGAGCATATCTGAAAACATGGCAAATACGCCTTTTGAGCGACATTTTATCATCCTCAATATAAGCTATTATTTTACTCCTTGCACGAAAAAGATAATCGTATAGCCGAGCGTCATATTCATCACAGCTTTCAAATTCTATCTCTCTATCCCCAAATGCAAAAAACTCATCTTGCGACAAAATAATCCTCGCCGCTTGCTCACAGCAAAGCCCAATTCCGCCTTCCTTAACACCATAAAACCACTCGTAATATCGTGGATGATCGGTGCAGATTTGACAAAGATGATCCTCACCTAAATTCAAAATAATATCACACAAATTTGTCTTGTTCAAAAATGGACATCGTTCTCTTTCATCTAGAATAAAACTTCTAGACTCTGATTTTGTTATGTTTTTTTCAAGCACTTTTCCAAATTTCCCACCTACATTATCATAAAAACAAGCCGTTTTATCATTAATGTCAATCTCCCAACCAATACAGCAATTGTCTGTGCATTTATCAGCAGTACATTTAAAATCTTTGCAATATGCGGGCATTCTTAAAATCATAATTACACCTCATGCGTTAGTTTTTTACAATTATATCATTTTACTATTAACATTTCAACCAAAACGATTGATTTTTATTGACTATTTCAACAAAATGCCCCTAGCTTATGCTGCCGCTCTTAACATTATTAACAAAAATTTAAGAATCCATTGCAAATAAACTCATTTAATGTTAAAATACAATTATAAAAAATATATTTAAGGGGTTGACTTTAATGGGTAAATTTTGCGAAGAATGTGGAACTCAAATAGGAGATGGAAAGAGCTTCTGTACTTCTTGCGGTGCTAAGGTTGAAAATAATGGTTCACAGCAGACAAATAATACAGCACAGCAGTACAATAATGTACAGCAAACTAACACTTTTGTAAATACACCACAAAACACAAATGCATCAACTAACGGTTTTGATTTTAAGGCATTGGGAAATGATTTTAAGACAGCGTCAACTGAATTTGTAGATGATATGAAAGATATAAAAAATATCAAAGAAACAATTACAAATAATATGGCTGAGCAAAAACAAAAAGTTGCTAATAACGGCGGAAAAGTTTATAATTTCAACAAAAAAATAATAGTTTTGGCATGTATGTTCCTAACAATGCTTTATTCGTATGTACCAGCTTTAAAACTTAAATTATTTGGATTATCTAAAAGCGCTAACGCATATGGATATCTAGCTGCAGAGAATGCATTCTTTGTTATACTATATATAATATTCATACTTGCAAGCTTGTATTTAATCATAAAAGCAATGTTTGAATTTAGTAACGATGCTTCATCAGAAATCGAGTTTTGGAGCAAATTACGATTAGCATTTATAGTAAGACTTGTTCCAAATCTAATTCTATTTATCAGAGTTTGCTCAGATGTTTCACAACTTGGTTCTTACGCATCAATCGGAGTATTTTTTGTAATTACTTTCCTAGCATCAATTGCTGGTTTGGCTCTAACTTTCGTGTTTGCTAAAAACACAAACAATTAATAATTTTAAAACAACAAACGCAAATGTATGTAATTTTATGTTACATCATTTGCGTTTTTTTACGTCCTATTTCAAACTTCGTTTTTCAATATCTGTAAATAATTTTGGTTGTTATAACTCTCAAGTTCCGTGCTTTTGTGATTTCACACAATTTTCTTCCAATCATGTTGAAACATATTCAAATATATGATAATATATATAATATTAAGTTAGATTTTGATGCATTTTTCAAAATATATCCTGATAAATTTATCTTAATAAGTATATCTTTAATTAGGAAAGATATACTAATCAAAAAGCTTAATTTGACTGTATGCGGAATTTGAAAGGAATGAAAATTTATGAATCCAAAATATCAAAAAATTTTTGAACCGATTACTATTGGCAAAATCACTTTAAAAAACCGTACATCAATGGCACCAATGGGGCTTGTTGGATATTCCAACAATTATGGTGGCTTTAATGAAGAAGCTCAGGATTATTTTATTGAAAGAGCAAAAGGTGGCGTAGGACTGATAATAACAGGCATTTCCGTTGCAAATTATGACGAAGTGCCTAATTTCTCAACACCATGTGCGACCTATAACCCAACAATGTTTAACATGACAACACAGCCAATGGTTGAAAAAATTCATGCCTATGACAGCAAAATTTTCTATCAAATAACAGGCGGTCTAGGCAGGTCGGCAATCCCAGAGTTTATAAAAAAAGCTTGGGCACCATCTAAAAACGCTAACCGTTTTGACCCAAGAATTGAACATGAAGCAATGACTGTCGAGGATATTCAGCAACTAATCGCAAGCTTTGTAAAAAGTGCCGTTGTTGCAAAAATGACAGGCTTTGACGGAGTTGAAGTTCATGCTGTCCACGAGGGTTATCTGCTTGACCAGTTCAGCCTAAATATTTTCAATAAGCGTGATGACGAGTATGGCGGAGATTTGAGAGGTCGTCTGAAAATTGCAACCGATATCGTAAAAGGAATCAAGCAAACATGCGGACAAGACTTCCCAGTTTCGCTTAGATATAGTATCAAAAGCTTTATGAAAGGCTTGCGTCAAGGCGCATTGCCAGGTGAAGAATTTGAAGAAGCAGGACGTGACTATAACGAGGGTATCGAGGCGGCTAAAATTCTAGTTGAAGCAGGCTATGACATCCTAAATGTCGACGCAGGAACTTACGATTCATGGTATTGGAACCATCCGCTAATGTATTTTGAAGAGGGCATGTATCGTGAATTTGGACGAATGATAAAAAATGCAGTCGACGTTCCAGTAATTTTAGCCGGACGCATGGACAACCCCGAAATCGCCGTAGATGCGCTAAACGGCTGTTGTGATATCGTTTCATATGGCCGACCATTGCTTGCTGATGCATTTTTAGTCGAGAAAATCCAGACCGACCAGTTAGAAGATATCCGACCATGTCTTTCATGTCACGACGGCTGTATGGGCAGAATTGCAAAAGGTATGCCGCTTTCGTGCACAGTAAATCCAGCTTGCGGACGTGAAACTAAATATGGAATCTCGCCAGCTGACAAAAAGAAAAAGATTTTGGTTATCGGCGGAGGTCCAGCCGGACTAGAAACAGCACGTGTAAGTGCGTTGCGCGGTCACGATGTTACTTTGGTCGAATCCAAAAACATTCTAGGCGGAAATCTAATCCCTGGCGGAGCACCAGACTTCAAAAGATATGACAGACGTCTAGTTAAGTGGTATGAAATTCAGCTAAACAAGCTTGGCGTTGACGTAAGAATGGGCGTTAAGGGAGATAGACAGCTAATCGAAAAAACAGCTCCAGACGCCGTGGTTGTAGCAACAGGCTCCCAGCCAATCACTCCAAATTTCGGAGATGAAAATCATATAGTAAATGCAACCGATGTCCTAAACGAAAGCGTTTCAGTAGGTGAAGACATCGCAATTGTAGGCGGAGGACTTGTTGGCTGTGAGGTCGGTTTATGGCTAAAACAAAAGGGTAAAAATGTCACAATTATAGAAATGGCACCCGACATTTGCGGTGGCCCTCACGGTATGCCGTTCATGAATTATGATATGCTAAAAGACCTTTTAATTTTCAACAAAGTCGACGTAATGCGCAGTACAAAACTTAGCGAAGTTAAATCAGACCACGTTGTTGTTGAAAATGACAATGGACAGCAAAAAATTAAAGCGGACACAGTAATTTTAGCAGTAGGCTATAAGCCTAACAAAACATTGCAAAATGATATAACAGATTTAAATATTCCAGTTTATAACATCGGCGATTCGAGAAAAGTTACAAATATTCTGCAAGCAATCTGGTCAGCTTATGAAGTAGCAAGAAGCCTTTAGTTTCGAAAATATATTATTCACAAAACGGTAGTTCTTTTTGAGCTGCCGTTTTTATATATTTTGCATGACATTTTTAAAAAAGTGTGGTATAATTATTTAAGTATAAATCAAGTGTGAAGGGAGATAAACTATGATAATAAGTGCAAGCCGACGTACCGATATCCCAGCATTTTATTGCGATTGGTTTTTTAACCGACTAAAAGAACAGTACGTTCTTGTGCGAAATCCTATGAATCCGCACCAAATAAGCAAAATTAGTCTATCACCCGACGTTGTTGACTGCATTGTATTTTGGACGAAAAATCCCAAGCCAATGATTAAAAGACTCGATGAACTCAAAGATTATAATTATTATTTTCAGTTTTCGCTAAATCCGTATTCTGACGATATCGAGTGTTCAGTGCCGTCTAAAAATTCGGATGTAATAAAAACATTTCAAGAACTGTCCTCCAAAATCGGTGCGAATAGAATAGTTTGGAGATATGACCCAATACTTATAAATGAAAAATACAACTTTGAATATCATAAAAAATATTTTGAAAAGCTTGCAAAAATACTTTGCGGAACTTTCGACCATTGTACAATCAGCTTTGTTGATTATTATAGAAAAAACGCGTCAAACTTTAAAGAAAATAATATCAACGAATTGTCTGACGAAATGATTTTTAAAATTACAGAAAGCATGTCCAATGTTGCATCACGCAATAATTTCAAAATAAGTACCTGTGCAGAAAAAATTGATTTAAGCAGCTTTGGAATCTCCCATTCTAAATGTATCGACGATAAGATGATTGAAAAAATAATAGATTGCAAACTTGATATAAAAAAAGATAAAAATCAGCGAGCCGAGTGTGGCTGTGTCGAGAGTATCGACATCGGTAAATATAACACCTGCAAACATGGGTGCAAATATTGTTATGCAAATTACAGCGAAAAAACAGTCGCCGAAAACACCTCGCATTATGATAAAAGCTCACCGCTGTTATGCAGTAGAATACAAGATAAAGACGTTATCAATGAACGGAAAATTAAAACCTTTAAGCAACCACAAATAAACTTGTTTGACCTTATGTGAATTTAATTTGAAAGGAAATTTTTATGTATATAACCGATGAAGATAACCCACGTCTGCCATTTCTTCGCGATAAAACTTCAAAGCTGACAATAAATCCCGGCTGTTATATCATGAAAGATTCGACAGGCAAAATTATATATATCGGCAAAGCGAAAAACCTCAAAAACCGTGTAACTTCGTATTTTCGTAAGGGACAAGACCACCACCCAAAGGTTTGGAAAATGGTGTCGCACGTTAATGATTATGACTTTATCGTAACCGATTCCGAGTTTGAGGCTCTGGTTTTAGAGTGCTCGCTAATCAAGCAATACACCCCAAAATATAACATTCTGCTAAAAGATGACAAGGGTTATAGCTATATAAAAATCACCAAAGAACCCTATCCAAGACTTCAAAGCGCCTTGCAAAAAGACGATGAAAAAGCCGAATATATAGGGCCATACACAAGTTCGTTCGCAGTAAAGCAAGCAGTTATTGAGGCGAACAAAGTCTTTATGCTACCCACCTGCAGCAGACGTTTTCCGCAGGATTTTAATAATGCAAGACCATGTTTAAATCACCATATCAAGCAGTGCATGGGTATCTGTACAGGAAAATATTCGCAAGAAGAATATCAAGATATCGTCAAGCAAGCAGTTGACTATATAAAAAATGGCTCGACCGATTCAGTCACTCGTCTTACCGCCGAAATGGAGCAAGCAGCCGAAGATTTAAACTTTGAACTTGCAGCAAAAATCCGTGACAGAATTTCAGCAATTGCCAAAGCGGCAGACAAACAAAAAATTGTCGATATAAACCTAAAAGACACAGATATTATAGCAATTTCACAAAATAGCGAAATGGCTTGCGCAAGTGTATTGATGTATCGTGGCGGACGACTTTTTGACAAGGCTGACTTTTTTCTCGGCGAAAAAGAAGACCAAATTGAAATGCGTGAAAGCTTTATTTTGCAGTATTATGGTGCAAGAGATTTTGCACCGCGTGAAATCCTGCTTGATGAAGAAATCGAAAACTATGAGCTTTTACAGCAGTGGCTGCGCGAAAAATCAAACCACGCCGTGACAATTTCAACTCCAAAAAGAGGACAGCTTCTTCGACTTACAACACTTGCCAAAAGCAATGCGTCAGAATATCTGTCAATAAAGGTCGGACGAACAGGCAAGGAAATTGTAGCACTAGAAGAACTAGCAAAGGCCTTAGAACTGCCAAAGCCACCAAGATTTATCGAGTGCTACGACATCTCGAACCTAGCGTCAACAAATATGGTAGCAGGAATGGTAGTCTTTGAAAATGGACGTCCTTGCAAAAAGTTCTATAAGAAATTTTCGATAAAAACAGTAGAAGAGCAAAACGACTACGCTTGTATGTGTGAGGTTTTAGAAAGGCGTTTTCGCAATTATTTTGAGAAAACTGATGAAGGGTTTTCAACTCTGCCCGACCTAATTTTGCTAGACGGCGGACAAGGCCACGTCAATACAGTAACCCCAGTAATTCGCAAAATGGGAATCAACGTGCCTGTTTTCGGACTTGTCAAGGACTCAAAGCATAGAACGCGTGCAGTAGCAACAGGCGGCGGAGAAATCAGCCTAACAAAATCCCGCAGTGCGTTTAATCTGGTAACTCGAATCCAAGACGAAGTCCATAGATATGCAATTACCTATCAAGCGGCAAAGCACAAGAAAAATTCTTATCAGCTCGAGCTTACTAAAATAAAAGGAATAGGCGAGAAAAAAGCAATAAAGCTTATCACACATTTTAAAACAAAAGAGGCTCTAAAAAATGCCGATGCCGAAGAAATCGCAAAGGTAGCAGGAGTAAATCTTCAAACCGCACAAGAGCTTGCATTGGTAATCGCAGATATGTAATCATATAAAATCACAGAAGGGAACATTTTATGTCAAACACAAACGACGTAATGAACTTTATAAATTCATTTTCAAGATTAGGCAAACGAGTTGAAAATTTAGACCGAATTAAAAGTCTGCTAGACGCAATCGGAAATCCGCAAGATAACCTAAAATTCATCCACATAGCAGGAACAAACGGAAAAGGCTCAATGGCGCATATGTTTAACGAAATTTTCGTACAACAGGGCTACAAAACAGCACTTTTCACCTCACCATATCTAATTGAATATTCTGATAGAATTAGAATAAATAATGAGAACATTTCACAAAACGACCTGTTAGAAACAGTTTCACAGATAGCCCCAAAAATCCAAAACCACCCTAAACGCGCCGAATTTTCGCAGTTTGAAATCACCCAAGCAATTGCCCTAACCTACTTTGCGAACAAAAATTGCGATATAGTAATTCTTGAAGCAGGTCTAGGCGGGCTGCTCGACTCAACCAACATAATAAAAAATCCTATTGTTACAGTAATCGGCTCAGTGTCGTTTGACCACACCGCAATTTTAGGCGAAACGTTAGAAGAAATCGCATTCCAAAAAGCTGGAATAATAAAACCGCATTGTCCCTGTGTGCTGTCTCCAGCCAATAAAATGGACGTAATCCGAACTGTCCGCGAGGTCGCAATATCGAACGAATCAATGCTGATGATACCAAATCTAATGTATTGTACTAACGTGCAAAGCGACATTTTCGGCAGTAAATTCAGCTATAGAGGAGAAGAATACGTCCTCTCGCTAGTAGGAAAACATCAGGTTACAAACGCCTTAACAGTGTTAGACGCAATGAGATTCGTGTGCGAAAAAATGACCGTTTCTCAAGACAGTATCAAGCAAGGGCTCAAAAAAGCCACACTATTCGGCAGAGTAGAAGTTCTTTCAAAAGAGCCTTTGACCATTTTAGACGGCGGTCATAACCCAGACGGAACTAGGGCTTTGGCTAGCGTTTTGGCGAGTATTGATACACAAAAGATTACGGCTGTTATTGGTATGCACAAAGATAAAAACGCACTAGACGCAATAAAAAATCTAGTGCCGTATGTTGACAAATTTATAGCAGTAGACGGATTTTCTGACTTAGATTATGACAAATCAGACCTTGCAAAAATCATCACTCAAGCAGGTGGAAACGCCGTATGCGGTGATGATATATGTACGGAAATAGATAACTCAAAAAAAGAAAACAACAGCGGTGCAACCATAATATGCGGTTCGCTGTTTCTAGTTGCATACGTTAAAACTCACTATAATGCTGAGAATGACAAAAATTTAACATAAAATATAGTCTTTGCTATTGCAATTTTTAGTAGAATATATTATAATAAATAAGATATTTTTATTTTGGAGGAAAAGATTTTGACAAGCTTAGAAAAGGAAATAAACCGTCGACGCACGTTTGCAATAATTTCTCACCCTGATGCTGGTAAGACAACACTTACAGAGAAATTTTTGCTGTACGGCGGTGCAATCTCACAGGCTGGTGTGGTAAAAGGTAAGCATTCATCAAAGCACGCTGTTTCAGACTGGATGGAAATTGAAAAGCAACGTGGAATTTCAGTAACATCATCAGTAATGCAGTTTCAATATGATGATTACTGCATAAATATTCTAGATACACCAGGACATCAGGACTTTTCAGAGGATACTTACCGTACATTGATGGCGGCTGATTCCGCCGTAATGGTAATTGATGCGTCAAAGGGTGTTGAAAATCAAACAAGAAAGCTTTTTAAAGTTTGCGTAATGAGGCATATTCCTATTTTTACTTTTATAAATAAGCTTGATCGTGATATTCGTAATCCGTTTGATTTGCTTGACCAAATTGAGCAGGAGCTTGGAATTAAAACATATCCTGTAAACTGGCCTATCGGTTCAGGTCGTGATTTTAAAGGTGTTTATGACCGAGATAAAAAGCATATTATTTCATTTGAGGCTACGGGCGGACGTCATCAGGTTGCAGCGAAAGAGGTGGATGTTACTGACCCTGCACTTTCTAATTTGATTGGTGAAGAAAATCATAATACGCTAATGGATGATATTGAGCTTTTGGATGGTGCTAGTGAAGATTTTGATCTTGACGCTGTTCGTGCAGGTACACTCTCACCTGTTTTCTTTGGTTCAGCCTTGACAAACTTCGGTGTAGAGCCTTTCTTAGAAAATTTCTTGAAGATGACAACTTCACCAACTGCTCGTAATTCATCAGACGGAATCGTTGACCCATTTGATGAGAATTTTTCGGCTTTTGTTTTTAAAATACAGGCTAACATGAATAAAGCACATCGTGATAGAATCACATTTTTGCGTATCTGCTCAGGCAAGTTTGAAAGAGATATGGACGTATTGCATGTTCAAGGCAACAAGAAAATGCGACTTTCACAGCCACAGCAAATAATGGCGCAAGAGCGTGAAATTATAAACGAGGCGTATGCCGGTGATATAATCGGCGTGTTTGATCCAGGAATTTTCGCCATTGGTGATACAATCTGTTCGCCGTCAAGGAAGTTTGAGTTTGAAGGCATTCCAACCTTTGCACCAGAGCATTTCCAGCGTATCCGCCAAAAAGATACACTAAAGAGAAAGCAGTTTGTTAAGGGAACAACACAAATTGCACAAGAAGGTGCAATTCAGATTTTCCAAGAACCATATACAGGTATGGAAGAAATGATTGTAGGCGTAGTAGGTGTCCTGCAGTTTGATGTGTTTGAATACCGAATGAATAATGAATATAATGTTGAAATCATCAAAGAAAATCTACCGTATTCATATATCCGTTGGATTGATAATGATGACCTAGACCCTAAAAAGCTAAAGCTTAGCAGCGATACAAAGCTTGTTCAAGACTTCAAGGGCAACTATCTTCTGCTGTTCACAAGCGAGTGGAATATCCGTTGGGCGCTAGAGCGTAACGAAGGATTAGAGCTTTCTGATTTTAATCGCGGCGATTTGCAGTAATATTAATATTAGACTGATGTTATAAAAATGACATCAGTTTTTTGTTCCCATTTTATCTCAAATTGAATATTTCTAAGAAAATTGCCAAAGCTTATTTATATAGATTAAACTCTCACTATCAGGAAAATCTTAAAATTAAATTAAGGTTAGGTGATATGACAAAATACGACTTGATTTTAACCGAGAATAGTGGTATAATATCAATATTCTATATTTTATTATGACATATGTAAAAAAAGGATGTTTATATGAATTATGATTCTAATGAGCGAGATTTAAAAGATATAGGCAAGAAAACCGTTCCTGTTGATTATTCTCAAAAATCAATTGAGATTTTCTTGAGCGGTGATGATTATAATACTCCAAAAGGCAAAAAGAAATTAAAGCGTGAGCGTTTTAAAACTTATGCAATAACGCTGACTTTTTTTCTGATTGTTGCCGTATCAACAGTATATTTTGTTTTTTCCGACAACAAGCCGAATACAGGGTTTGATTCAACTGCAGCCAGCTCTGAAAATGAATTAGATACATCTTCAGAAAAGCCTGACGATAAAGCGCAAAGCGAATCTGACAATACTGATAGCACTCCAAAAATCAATCCTATTTTGGATAGAAAACATGATATAAAAACTGAAAACGGCATAACTCTTGTTGATAATATTTTGATTGTAAATAAAACCTACTCACTGCCGAACGACTATGCTCCTGGATTAGATGCAGAAACACAGCAAGCTTTTAACGAAATGGTAAGCGTCGCCTATCAAGATAATATAATTTTGTATGTATGTTCAGGCTATAGAAGTTATCAAGAACAAAATTGGCTGTATCAAACTTATGTGAATGAGCGAGGCACTGCTGAGTCGGACAAAGTATCCTCAAGACCAGGGCATTCAGAACATCAAAGTGGCTTGTGTATTGACGTAAATAATACTGATGATAGTTTTGAAGGCACAGATGAAGCAAAGTGGCTTGAAAAGAATTGTGCAGACTACGGCTTTATTATTCGCTATCCAAAAGGCAAGGAAGATAAAACAGGCTATAGCTATGAACCATGGCATATCAGATATGTAGGCAAAGAAGTTGCAAAAGAAATAACCGACAACGACCTAACTCTTGAAGAATATCTAGGTGTCACATCCGACTATAAATACGCCGATGATTCCGGAATCATTGAGTAAAAAAATAAAAAGCCAATAAAAAATCTGTCTTGATTTATTTTCAAGACAGATTTTTTTATTTATAATCTATTTATTATATTCTAATAACTAAACTGATCTTCTTCCGTATCCTCAACCTCTTGAACACCAAATATAGTATCCTGCAAAAGCTTAGCATTAGCATCAAAGTCAGGACACAAAACAGACATTCCATTAATATATTGATCAGTAAAAGTTCCGTCAGCAGGAATACGCAATTCCTGAACATCATAATTCATATATTCAAATGAATTCAGAAGAAGTGAGGCAATCTCATCCTTTTCAAGATCAGTCTTAACCTGAGGCAAAACTCTAGTCAAAAGACTGTCAAGCTGAACAAGCGATAACTTCTTTGACTTTCGAATTATCTCATTAATAACACGTCTTTGTCGCTCAGTACGCTCAAAATCAGCATTACCAACATATCTCAATCTGCTAAAAGCAAGAGACTGATTTCCGTTCAAATGAATATCAGTACCACCCTTTTCAAGATAATCAGTACCCTTTTTATTCTCCAAATATTTGTTTTGCTCAGCAAGCGGAGCGTTCATACCCTTAGCCTCTGCATCAGAAACCGTCATTTCAAGACCGCCAACAGTTTCAACAATCTCAATAAACGAGTAAAAATTGACTAAAACATATCTGTCAATATTAACGCCAAAGTATTGCTCAAGCGTATTTTCAAGACCTTCAGGACCACTGTGAGAATAAGCAGCATTCAGCCTGTTCGAATAATTCCAATCAGGAAGATAAAGATAAATGTCACGCATAAATGAGGTCATAGTCAAAGTTTTTTCTTTAGAATTAATCGAAATCATCATCATAACATCAGTGTTACCGCGATCCTCAGTCGCCGTATCACGAATATCCTCACCAATAAGCAAAACGTTAAAAACGTCGCTGTCACTCATAATATTAGTAGCAGTCTTACTAAGCTGCTCTTTAAGTTTAGCCTCTTCCTCATCGGCATCAATCGTGTCCTCTTTGGTACTATCAACATCACTGTAATTAGGACGTTCAGAGTTATCCTCACCACTATATTTGCCCAACATTGAAGCATAATAATCAAAAAGCAAAATTGCAGCAAGCGCCAATAAGCAGATTAGCAAAAATACAATTCCCAGTGTAAAAAACACCTTTTTCTTTTTAGACCACTTAGCCTTCTTGCTTTTAAAAGACGACTTCTTATTCGATTTAGAAGAATTCTTCTTATCTGCATCACTGCTTTTATTAGACGCTTTTTTCAAATCACCAGCACTAACCGGAGCATTTGGCTTACCCGCAGTTGACTTTTTAGACTTGCTGCCATTCCCAGCAGAACCCGCACTCTTTTTCTGAGCAGATTTTCCACCGCTGTTTGACTTAGCAACAGGTTTAGACTTTTTAGGTCCAGCAGAATTGCCATTATCTATAACCTTAGATTTTTCAGCAATTGATTCATCATTTTTTTCATCAGAAAACTTCTTGCCAGAATTAATTTTTTCAAAAGATATTTCGCTTTTATCTATAACAGCATCTGAGATTTCCCCAACGCCAAATTTATCATTTTTTTCAAGATTACCATTTGTATTTTTCTTTTTCTCCATAACTGAAGATATAAGATTTTCAAGTTCAGCATCATTACCGCTTGATTTTTCGGAGTTTGGATTTTCGTCATTTAAATCATTTTTCTTTTCCGACATATCGACCCTCTTTTCTATTTATATAGCAAATAAAACAAATATACAAAATTGTTTCAAAACACAACAAATATTACATTTTGATTACACACCATATCTTTATAATTATAAACTAATTCTATAAAAAATGCAAGAACTATTTATGACAAAAATCTTACATATAATATATATTTTTTTATAACACTAGATAAAAAAGCTTAGTTCTATCACAAAATCATCACTAAATAGGCGCATTTGCGAGTTTTTCATAAATTTCCGAATATTAAATTTCCACAGTACAAATAATAACATATTATTATATTATTCTAGCACACCTACTTTTATTTTACCTTAAATTTTCAAAAAAATTATAAATTTTGAAAATAAATATATATGGCTATATAATAAACTACTACAAAATAAAAAACGACAAAACTTATAAAAAGTCCGCCGTTTATCAAAAATAAAATTATTAAACATAGAAACAGAAATACAGCTTGCATTAAACCCCTAGTTTCAACTTCCTGTAACTGTTCGAAACCTTAGCAATATATTTCTTCAAAGAACGATTGCACGCTCTAGCCAAAAATACAAAAAGCACAGAAATAATTACTGCCGCAATAAGCTGAGGAAAACCAGTCAATCCCTTTTCGCCAACAAAAACAAAGCTAGAAATTCCGTCAAAAAACAACCCAAGAATCGACCCCACCACAACAATAGGAACAGTAATGTAAAAAATCCATGTCAATAAAAACAAAGTAGGAACAATAAAAGCACTAGTTACACCAGTTGATAAATAAAAAGAAAAATTCTTAAGCAAATATTTCAAGTCAAATTTATTATTTTCAATAGTGTAAATGCTTGAATACGACTTAGCAATATCACAAGGAGAACCTAGTTTGCGCAAAACACTATCCAAATCCTCACCATTACTAACAGCCTCGTAAATATGACTGTTTATTTCATCAACAATTTCCTTTTTTTCAGAATCAGGCAACCCATTAAGACCGTCTAAAACCTCATCCAAATATTTTTGAGTTTCATTATTCATACTCATACCCCTCGTCCTTAATTTCTAAAATCGCATTAGTCAAATTACACCATTCATCATTCATAACACCAAGAAATCTCCTGCCGTCATCCGTTAAGTCATAATATTTACGTGGAGGAACACCAGCAACAGTATTTTTCCAAGTAGATTTAATCATATTATCCTTTTCCAACCTGCGCAATAAAGGATAAAGAGTGCCTTCCATTGTAGACAAAATCTCCCACTTACTTAAATGCGACAACAATTCATATCCATACATGCTTTTCTTACTGACTAGCAATAAAATACTATACTCTAAAGTGCCGCGTCTTAATTGTGACAACCATTCTAGCCTTTCCAACATATCACCCCTTATTAGATATCTCTATATACATAGTACCACACAGTATAGTGTTTGTCAATACACTGTAGCAATTTTCCTAAATTACACAAAAAAGCGGAGCATATTAAATACTCCGCCAAATAACATATATTAAAAACTAAATGCCACGACTCCAACCCGAGCAACACAACGTCACCATCACCAACAAACTTTCCGCGAGGGCATCGCGCCGTCCGCGCTAGGACCAGGGGCGTACCCCTGGACCCCTATCACGTAATCGCTCGGTCCTAGCGCGGACAGCGCAAAATCACGTAATCGCTCGT
>CAZJRQ010000043.1:0-16221 GCA_964548535.1 uncultured Oscillospiraceae bacterium | reverse complement strand
AAATAACGGCGATTTCAGTTTTACTCAAAACTTTCACGCACTCAATCAATTTACGAATAATAATATTATCAAAAACCTCAAGCTGAAAATCCTCGTGTTCAATCATTTCCATCGCAGAATTAATCTTGCCTTGCGTATCCGAAGATAATTTAATTTTTGCTCGATGTTCCCCAAGCTCAGCGTTTATAGTCTGCTCCTCTGCATAAATTTTGGCGAATTCAGTATCAAGCGTATCCTCATCGTAACCAGCAGTTGTAATCAGCGATATTAGGTCGTTTCTAGCCTTATCTAACTCTTTTAATCTACTCGCTAGGGTTATTATTTTCTGCTGACCCTGACACTCCAAAACCGAGCCGATATTCGCTTTCAGTATTTTCACAATCTCATCTCTGCAGCCTAAGTATTCATTTATTGCACTCAAAATTGCACGATGAAGTTCTTCTTCAAGAATTGTCGGCGATTCGGTGCAATATTTTTTACCATGATTTAATCGACTGATACATCTCCACACTATCCGCTTTCTGCCCTGAGACGTCCAAGTGCAACGTCTGTAGGGAGTGCCACAATTCCCGCAAATAAGCATCTCTGAAAGTGCATATTTACTAGAGTATTTGCCCTGTTCCGTTTCAGTTTTATCTGAAATCTTACGCTTTGCATTCCGCCTCGCAAGCTCTTGCTGAACACGGTTATATGTATCCCTCTCGACAATAGCCTCGTGATGATTGCTCACCAAATACATCGGCAACTCACCGTTATTTTTCTTCACCTTTTTGCTGATACAATCGACAGTAAAAGTCTTTTGCAGTAGTGCATCGCCAGCATATTTCTCATTCTTCAAGATGTTTCTGATAATCCCAGAATTCCATTTATCACTGCCGTGCTTGGTGTGTTTTCCTTGCAAAATCAAGTGATTTGAAATCTCTTTCATGCTAAGTCCATCAAGGAATAATTTGAAAATCAATCTCACGATTTCCGCTTCATTTGGCACTATTTCGGGAGTTCCATTCTCGCTTTTTTGATAGCCCAACAGGTGCTTGTACTGAAAAACAACTCGCCCCTCAGCATACGCTTTCTGCTTGCCCCAAGTGACGTTTTTGCTGATGGATTCGCTCTCAGCTTGTGCGAAACTTCCGTAAAGTGCAATCATGAATTCTGACGTCATCGTGAGCGTATTTATGTTTTCTTTTTCAAAAATCACGCCAATTCCGAGTTCTTTCAGCTGTCGAACGTACTCTAGACAATCCACGGTATTTCGAGCAAATCTACTGATGGACTTCGTTATAATTAAATCGATTTTGCCATTTTTGCACATTCGAATCATTTTCAAGAATTCGGGTCGTTTGCTCGCCTGAGTACCAGAAATTCCCTCGTCAGCGAAAATCCCAGCCAGCGACCACTCCTTTTTCTGATGAATCAAATCCGTGTAATGCGCAATCTGCACCTGATAGCTATTTTGCTGCTCCTCTTGCTCGGTCGAAACTCGACAGTAGGCTGCAACTTTTTGCTGTCGATATGGATTTTGGGTATCAGCTTTCTGCAATTTTGGCGGAATCACCGTTACCTTTGGTGTCATTTTCATCATTCCTTTCCATTGTATTTTTCAATTTTGCTCCGTTTATAAATTCAATTTCGATGGTGCAAAAATGACCTATCAAAACCCATGAAACAGTGGATTTTAATAAGCCAATATCGAGTGTATTCAGTTGTTTTGCATCTTCAAGCAACAACTTCAGTTCCCCAGTTCTTCGGGGTTTATCGTTGTATGTACAGCAGTCATATTTCATACTTACAAGCTTAAATATTTCTTCTTTTGCCTTTTCGAAATCAAGATTTTGAGTATCAAATATTCTATCAATTTCATTTTGCTGACGGGTGATTTCTAGGGTTGGGGAGTACTCCGAAATCTCCTCGGACACTTCAATTAAACTTGGATTTGCAATCGCAAAATTTAGGATTTTTGCAACTTCAGAAATCAGCGTTTCATCCGTCAATCTAAATTCAAACCTTTCACATTCGGCATTCTTGCAATCCCATTTTTCATATTTTCCACTGATTCGTGATAATTTCTTGCCACATACTTTGCAGTGGATAAGCGAACGGATTACCTTTAAATCTTCGGAAAAATTATTGGTTTTCGTTGCCTTTTGTTGTTTCTTTTCGTTGGCTTTATGGAATGTTTGTGCATCAATAATTGCGGCAAAATCAGCAGTACCAAGATACTTTTTGTTCTCCAGAATTCTCTTGACCATATTCTTGTTCCAAACGCTTGAAACCTCGATATACTGAATTTTTTTGATCATCATCAAGCGTGCGATTTCGTTCAGTGAACTGCCATCAAGATAGCTCTGAAATATTTCTTGCACGGCATTGCTTTCTGTCGGATTCAACTGTATTTCGCCGTTTTCCATCATGTATCCGAATGGGATGTTGCGGTTTTTCTTCAAAATTTTCACCTCAATTCTACTACAATTATACCCTAAAATCCCCTTTTTTTCTATTACAAATATCAATAAAAATGTGCTTTGTATTTTGGCTACAAAGCACGAAATGTTGCTATTAAATTTTGAAAAATATATGATATTGTCTTTTTCCATAAAACGCACGAAGTAGGTTAACATGCTGATTTTTCTCATCAACCGAATAAATCATAACATAATTATCAACGATGATTTTTCGATAGTTTAATTCGCCAAGTGGCTCGTCACAAATAGGATACATATAGGGCATTGATTTTAAATTTGTAATTGCATGATCAATCCTTTGCATTTGGTTTTTCGCAGAAATCGGTGCTGATAAAGCTTGTGAAATATATTCAAATATTTCATCTAAATCTTTTGAAAATTCAGGTGCAAAAATCAGTTTAAACATCATATCCATATTTATTCCTCATTTTTTCGAGGACTTCATCGCCGTCAACACCCTCACCGTTGTCAATTTGCCTTTGTGCAACAAGCAGTTTTCTAAAAATTTCAGCCGTTGCAAGTTCTCTTTCATAAGCTTCATTGCTCATAACAACCATGTCGCTATATCCGTTTTTCGTGATGAAAATCGGTTCATAGCTATTGTGACAAAGCTCAGAAATCTCAGTGGTATTTCTCAAATCTGTGATTGGTCTGATTTGTGGCATAATCATCATCCTTTCAACTTTATTATGTCATTATTATAGCATAATTATGTGCATAAGTCAAGACTCATTTCTGAAAATTTTCTCTGAATTTCAGCCCACCATACAGAAAAAATTCCACTTCATTTTGCGATACTACCACAATTTTCACCACCAAACTTTCAAACATCACCTCATCAAATTCAGTCATCAGATCCGCACCATTTTCAATGAAATTAGCAATCTCTTGGATTTGAAATATCGCATCATCTTCGTCATCAAGGCGAGTGATTTTTTGCAGTTCTTTCGCTAATTTATTCTGCTTTGCATTGATTTCGTTGGTTTGCTCTAAATACTTTGCATCATCCAGAAATTCCTTTGTTTTCAGCCTTGTGAGAACGTGATTTTGCTCTTTTAACTGTGCAATTTCCTTGCTGATTTCAGCAAATTGATTATTGCCACTAAATTTTTTGTTTTTTATTTCTTGAAGTTGGTGGAGTAGGGGATTTAAAACTGTTTCATAATTTAGTTTGAGTTTGTTGTACAGACGGATGAACGCCTCATAAAATTGCGATTCTTGTATTTGTTTGATGGTGCAATTATCAGCACTTTTATCGTGAACCCTGCACATCCAATATATTTTATCCCTAGAGATTTTTCTTCTAAAAGTTGAACCACAGTTTTCACAGAATATTTTTTTGCTCAAGATATAGATGCTTTTTGTAGCCAAATTGGAGGAAGATCTTGATTTTAGGAGCGTTTGCACTCTTTTAAAATCATCTTTTGAAATAATGCCTTGATGCGTATTTTTAATGTAGTATTGTTCAATTTCGCCTTTATTGGGCTGATGTTTACCTCCAAAATATTCGGGAGTATAGTACTTTTGCATCAAACTATCGCCCATATATTTTTCATTTATAAGCAAATATCTTACACTTGAAATCGACCACTTTTTAAGTGAAAATGTCATATCTGAATTTAAATTATTGATAATGCTTTCAAAACCTAGCCCACTCAAATACATCTGAAAAATTTTCCTAACAACCGTCGCTTCATCTTCTTTGATATATAAATTCTGATTTTCGATGCCATATCCAAAAGGTGGCGTTATCGTGATAAATTCGCCTGCTCTCATCCTTTTTCTATAGCTCCATTTCATATTTTTTGAAATCGAAGTCGATTCCTCTTGTGCCAACGCACCCATAATCGTGACCATCATTTCATCTGAAATTTTGGCGGTGTCAATGTTTTCTTTTTCAAAAAATATCGTAATTCCAAGCTCCCTAAGTTCACGAATTGAAGTTAGACAATCCCTAGTATTTCGGGAAAATCGGCTGATTGACTTAGCATAGATTCTATCAATTTTGCCTCGTTTGCAGTCTTTCATCAACCTTTGAAACTCATCACGTTTGTCCATTCGAGTGCCTGTAATTCCTTCGTCTGAGTATACTCCGATGAGTGTTTCGGTTTCGCTATCTGCAAGGAAATTCTCGTAATATCGAATTTGCGACATATATGAGTGTAATTGATCGGCAGAATCGGAACTAACTCTGCAATATGCAGCAACACGAACTCTCGTGTCATTTTCTAAAATTGTTGGTTGTATCACAGTTACGCTAGCTGTTGCCACCATTTTCAAACCTTTCTTTTAAATTCGAGTTTTGACGATTTGCTTGCAAATTTCGGACATCGTTCGAAAAGTCAAAATCTCGCTATCTGAATCGCTTGCGGTTCAGATTATACATACACAATACCACAAATTTGGAGATATATCTAGCCACCAAACCCACTGAAATTATGCGGCTAACGCTGTTGAAAACTGACGAAAACAATCATCGTAATTGCGTTTGTCTAGCTGTATAAATTGTAATTCTGTAATTATCCCAGACTCCAATAATTTCTCTGAAATCTGCCTTAAAATGTGATATGCACACTCTGCTTGTCCGTATTTATTCATAAAAATTTTCCTTTCAAATTCCAATACTAACCCTTAAAATCTCGTCTATTTCAGCCATTTTCGCATTATCTAGCGTACCAATATATTCACGAAGTCTGCTTTTATCAATTGTTCTGATTTGCTCAGCGAGTGCGGTTGATGGTTGCGGCATAACTTCGTTGATTTTGATGTGAACGGGGAGCTTTTTCTTCTTTGCTGTGGATAACGGAATCACGATAATTGTTGGGCTGTGCTTATTTCCGGCATCATTTTGGATCACGATAACAGGTCGACAGCCACTTTCCTCCGAGCCGATGCTCGGACTTAAATCCGCATAAAATATATCTCCACGTTTAATTAGCATTTTTTTCACCATCCTTAACGCACTTATATCTCGAGCATAAAATCTTGCTTGACTCTCGATTTGCCCAGACACAAGTTTTGCATTTATCTGTATCTACCAGCGTTTTATCAGCCTTTTTAAACTGCTTACGGATTTTCTCCCAAGTTATTTCTTTCAATTTATCACGCCCTTAATTATGTAAATCAGACGGATTGCTCCGCCTGATATCATTTTGCCTTCGTTTGATTCATAGCAACTCTCATTGCTATTGTTTAAACGCTTTCCCACAGTATTTACCCTCGATATCCGCTGTGGCGGAGCACTAAGAACGATGAACAGCTTATTCATCTCATGGAAGTCTAATCCCTTTGAGGTTCTCTCAAAGCCGTCCCCATTGCTTGAGTCTGTGGCTGAACGGAAGTATCATTATCCTCTTACGTTTCATTGCCGACTTTGGATGCTATCCAAAGATTGAAGATTGCATTTCTCGCTCATTTCAAATTCTTGAAAGTCATTGCGTACATCCTCGGTGGCTGACCGTTTTTTGTGATCCGTAAGCTTAATGTATTCTTAGTGTTGGTATTTAATTTTCAAGGTTCTTTGGGAAAGATATTAATTCCCCTCAATATACATGCCGAAAATATGGGCGAGTGATAACCTATTTTTCTAGAAAAATTTTTATCTTTTTTAAAATTCGTGTTTTTCTCTTATGAATTGCAGGCTGTGAAATACCAAAAACTACAGATAAATCACGTTCGCTTTGTTTTCCCTTGTAAATTCGCAAAATAAAATTCAATTCCTCCTCAGGCAAACATTTCAAAGCTTCATTCAATTTTTCTAACGAATCTTTAGAGAAAATTTTATCAATGACTGCTTTATCAATTGGCTCTCTTGATGCATCAACAATTAATTCCTCGCCATTATCAAGCGTATGGTAATGAAACTCCCTATGAAGTATCGCCTCTTCAAGAAGATATTTTTGTCTCCTTTTTTCTTTGTAGAATTGTATGTATTCATACCGATCGACTTCAAGCACTGCATAACCAAGGTTAATAAATTTCCTTTCGCCATCTAATTTCCTTATTTGTATATACTCCTCTTCCGATATTTGAGTATATTTACTTTCTGATTCCTGATTAAAGATATAGTAATCCATCTTTTATTCCTCCGATTTTCTTCAAATTTTTCTTTGAATCAAATCGAAGGCTTAGGGATATTTGGCTATATAGCACTGCCAGTATTTAAAAACGGGCATAAAAAATCTCCATTCCGCTTTTATAGCTGAATGGAGATAAAAATAGAGCATAACATTTCGGCTTAAAAGCTTGTTGTTATGCTCTGTTAAAATTCATAAAATCTTTGTACTAAGTTAAAAACGTCTCAAATATTAATAAGATAGTTTTCGTTTTTTTCTGACCTTATACACTATCAAAACAGTGGCAACGATAACTATACACGAGGATATAACAATAATCCATAGCCAAAAGTATCCCACGTAAAGATTGCTTATTTCTTGAATATCATTTGAGTTTCCAGCAGTATCTACAAGTTTCACTCCAATATTATGCCATCCTTTATCAAGAGAAAAGGTTAGAGTATCATCTTTACTTGAATAAACAAAATCAATCTCTTTACCATCATCGTATACTTTACACTCTATTTCGTCAAGTGATTCACTAATATTTGTAATCGTGATTGTTTGAGTATCTTCCCCAAAATACCAATGCCATGATTCAAATTCATTAGGCAACTCACAAGATGGCATTATATTATCAATATGAATTTTTCCTAAATCAATTCTATCTGCATCGTTTTTAACAGAAAGATATAACTCAACATCAGTGTCGTTTTGGAAATGCTGCTTAAAGTAACCCGATTCTAAAGTGTATTCGTACATGCCTACGCCATACATCTGCTCTTCTGATATTATTTGCAGATTTGTATCTTTCTCATCACCATTGAAATCCCTTAAAACGATATTAATGTTGGAATTTGTTTTTGTTAAAACTACAATATCAATATCAATAAAATCATCGGGCTTTTTACTAATTGCATCACCATTTTCGTATTGAAATGAATACCAACCTGTCTTTTCGCTCAAACTGCTGTTCGGAATATATGCTAATACATCATTTTCAACAAGTCTCATGTAAGTGTTCAAATTAAGAACGCTTTCATTTCCGGCCTTATCCACAGCAATTAATTCTAATGCGTAGACACCATCCTTATTGAAATCAGGTAAGATAAATAAATTACCGTCAATTCTACCTGTTTTATTTTTGTCCTCATCTAAATAAATCTTTACGGGTTTTACTGCAGACAATTCTTTTCCATTTGTATATTCAGGCACATAAACTGTTAAATCATATTTAATATAAACTAAGTTTACATCTGAAAATTCAACTGTCGGAGCATCTTCATCCTTTCTTGAAAATGGATATACATCTAAAAATTCATTTTCATTCTCACGACCCAGAACACTTTCACCATTTTTAGATATTGCAATTGGTATAGTTGTATCTATTTCAAAAACATCAGTGTTTCTAAACTCGGAAATATTCCCTGCTAAATCAGACGGATATATCTCCACCTGATAAATTGCATCGCTCCAAAATTCAATTGTAAGTGTATGAGTATCATCAACACTAACCCAGCTATATCCGCCCACCATCAAATCTGTTACATCAGTGAAGTTTGCAGAATCATGAGTAAGTCCAGCATCTTTTTTCATGATTCTTAAACCAACTAAACTAGGATCAAAATTATGCTCTGTAATCTTAATTACAGCAGTTTTGTTTTTATCATTAAAGAAATTTTCTGTCTTGTCGCTTGTAAACTCAACGAAATTCTCTTCAATAATAGGCTTATTCTCATCAACAAAAAACATTTTAGATCTATCATCAGGGAAGTTCACAATAGCTTGATGTCCACCTAAATCCATACCACTAACATCAAAGAAATAATCTCCCTCAGCAAAAGTGATAACTGCCCTGTGTTCAGTTGCGGAAATGTTTTCAAAAACTACTGTTGGTATATTACCATTATAATCATTTTTTATCATCGTGTTGATATATTCGGAATCAAAGTTTCGCTCGATTACAGTTATCGTTATAATAGCTTTGTTGTTTGCGTTGTAATAATTCGTACCATTAATTCCGCTAGTAACCTCAATATTAATTACGGGGTCTATTTTATCAATAGTAAATGTATCGCTTTGAACGGATTCGTTGATATTCCCTGAATTGTCAGTTGCATCAAAGAACAATGCGATGTCATTGTCATCGCTTGTGAAAATGAATGCCTTTGTTACTTCAGTTACAAGATTCGCGTCCATTTTTGAAATAACCCAACCATCACCTAGATCCATTCCTAATTCATAATTTGCATTTTCAATTGTAATAACTTTTCTTAAAAATCCATCATTCTCAGAACCTTTCAAATATCCAATCTCTCTAAGTCCAGATTTATAATCAGTTATGGTTACAGTAAATTCAACGTCAGATGTATAAAGCTTATTTCCATTTGCGTCATAATATCTGCTATCGCCAATTTCGGAAATATTGATTTCAGGCTGAGTGTCATCAATAACAGAAGCGTGAGGTGTTTTCTCATCAGATTTATTACCTGTTTTGTCGAACGCTTTTACAAAAATTTGCCCTTTAAAACCATTTGGAATGTCAATAGAAGCTACACCATCTAAAATAGGTTTTTCACCTGTAGTTTCATATTCAATTTCACCGCTTTCATAGGACACTAGACGATACTCTATTTTATCAAGACCAGAAGATTGGGCATTATCCGAAATATAAATATTTGCTATGAATGCTTCTTTAAAGTAGAATCCATACTCTAATATTTCAATATACTCAGAAGTTTCACTAGTATTGTCTATCGTTTTAGATACAAGTTCAAATTTATCAATACTAGGAGGTAATATATCAATATAATATGTATTATTTTCGCTCACAGCTACATTTCCAGCGTTGTCTATTACCTCAACAGTAATCTCATATTTTCCATCATCAGGCTCACCCACTATTGAAGTAAAATAATCAGTATCAAAAATATATGTATATTCTTGGTTATCTCTTTCACCGCTAGCTGCTGTCACCAATGGTTTTAAAATCTCAACATCATTCTTATCAACAGTAACGTCCACTCCATTAACTTTTATATCAACATTTCTAATACCTGAATCTACATCTTGTATGATTATTTCAATGAACTTATTTGAATTGTACCAAATTTCATTGTCCATACGTTCAACTCCATCGCATTTTGGTTTGATCACGGTTATTTCAGGCTGAACCGTTTCAATCATCACAAAAACGTTATCTGAAACTCCCCCGTTTTCCTCTGCATTCTGAATATTCGGAGATGATATATTGGCTTTTCCGTACTTATCATAGACCGTAACGACAATATCACTTTGAAATATCTTTGTCTTAGACGAAATTTCGATTGAATAAATGCTGTCGCCCTCGTTTTTCATTTGAACAGGCGTGTCCAATTCATTGTGTATTATAGTAACATAATCAACACCACTATCAAATGGGGCATCAGAAACTTCCACTTTGAGAATAAGTGTATCATTAGAGTAAACTCCGAAAGTGAGCACATTTAATATTTTATCAAGGGCTGTACTTTTCTTTTCAACTGTGAATTTCTTTATTTCAGGGTTTTCACAGTCGACGTAGACCGTGAGTGGTTCTAGTTTAGATTTGTTTTGGGCGAAATTAATCACAGTTCCTGATACAACATATTTCTGTTCATCGTAATTTGATAATTCATTTGTACTAATCGAAATAAAATAACCATCTTCCTTATTGCCCTTTATTTGTTCACCACTAAAAATATAATCTTGTTTATTCACTTTAAGTGCAATCATTTCAACGCCAGAATTGGCAACTGATGCATTTACACGAAATATGATTTTATCATCTTTGTCAAACCATTGGTTTTCATCAATTACTTTAGATTTTGGGGATTCAATTAGAATTTCACCTACAGGCAATTCTCTGTCAATGTATATATATTGCTCAGATATAGTAGTATTCCCTGCATTATCAATAACCTCAATTATATATTTATGTTCTCCATTTTCTAGTTTTGAGATAGCTATTTCATGCTGATAAAAATTAACCTGTCCATCATCAAATATTATTTCATCTATTTTCTCTTTGTCATTATGCAGCCAAGTTATTTTAACACTATGTATTCCACTGCATACATCGCCGCTATTAGGAATATTATCATATGTACATATAGTAAACTTTCCATCATCTTTATTATACCAAACTTTATTATCAGAATTATAAATAAAATTCTTATCAGATACACTTTTTTCAGCATTTAAAGAATTACTAACGACAAAATCTACTTGTGATTCCTTGTTTTCAACTACTAATAGATTTGATTTCATATTTTTCAGGCAACTATCTGGCGGATCTTCATTCTCGTTTTCAAAGCGAGATTTTATTTCCTCAACAACACTGTTTGAATACTCATTCCCAATACCATCACGAATGCCGATTCTCATATCTCCAATTTTGGTATTAGGTTCTATCTTGAAAACATATTCATAATTTTCATCTTTATTTCCCACGAGATTAAACAGCTCTTTATCTCCGTCAAGAAGTCTGACTGAACTAATTCCTGAAATAAAATCACTATTAGAAATATCCTTAACCTTTATAACAAGTTCAATTTCCGTGTTCGTATAGTTACCAAATGAATACATGTTAAAGGGAGGTTCTACCTCAACATTCTCGATATCTGGATCCGTTGTTTTCGTTTTAGCACCCGATTTGCGAATATTGATATATGTAATTTCTGGTGATTTTTCATCTGTTTTATTTGAGTAAGAATACTTCATCTCATTGGATATAGCCCCAAATTCTGATGAAAACTTATTATCATTTTTTAAATAATAAGAAACTTCTTTATGTTCATCAGATAAGGTTTCCTCAAGCGTTATAGTAATTTTCTCTTGAAAATCAACTCTGTCATTACTTATTAAAAAACCATCTGGAGCAGCTAATTCTGTTTGATTTGAATGATAGCTATTATCTTCATTTTCAGGTATTGCCACTCTATTAGGAATATATTCCTTTACTTCAAATACAACTCCCTCGTCAACATTTACAGTGTAATTAGGGCTATGTGATTTTACAGTGTAATTATATCTCCCAACAGGAAGTTTATCATATGAATAATAATTTTCAATCGTAAGATCAATACCCTCCACGTAAATTGGTTCAATTGTATATGTCAAATTAGGAATATTTTGACCAAAGTATATTGATGTTTCATTTGGTGTAACTGTCAATTCTTTCGGCGTGATGTAGGCATACTTTTCGATTTGGTCATAATCCATGCTGAGCCTATAATTATCCTTATTTATCCCTTCAAGTCTGAAATTACTAATAGTTACTTTTATCGGTTCATTCGAAGCATTTTCACTTTCAAACGAAGCATCGACAATTAAATGCACCCCATTTTCGTTGATATCAAGAGCCTCTGAACAATCGACCTCTGCTATTTTATTTCCATCATATGCCTTATCAATAACCTTAATTTTATCTTCAGAAACAATTAGGGTTTGTCCATCATCCTCATCTATTGCCAGCACCGAAACGGGAAAACAGTTTAGCATAAGCAGAACTGCCATGAAAATTGATAGTATTCGTTTTTTCATTTTAAGCATTCCTTTCTTTTAAGCACAAAATTCATTTCTGCTAATAATAGCACAAGAAATAAATTTATCGGAAGAATATAATCAGTATCATTCAAAAATACTAATATGGGAATCATTAAAAATAAGGTAATACCAAATAATATGCTCACGGTTTTGCGTAGCCTTGTTGCCGCTTTTTTTAATTGTGTTTTTGTTTTAAACGCAAGAATTATCTGCATGGTTATTCCTATACCTAACCCTCCCCAAAAAACTCCTGCCGTAATATATGCAAAGATCACAAAATTTTTATCCGAATCAATAAACGGAATGGCAAGCAAACTTACTGATGACATAAAAAACATGACAGCTGATATATTGTTCAAAATTTTATACTTCATAAAACTAATCCTGCTTATCTTTTAATACAAATGATAGTGACTTGTAAAATTCACTTTTTGCATTGCTTCTTTTGTACTTATGCAGATATAAAATCAATCCAAAAAGAAGCGAAAACATCGCCAACACTGCCGCTGCGAACAGCGGTACTAAAATCCATGGAGAATCATACTTTAAGTCAAGCATGGTTTCAAGCCTTGAATACCATCCTAGTAATTTGAAAATCGCAAACATTAAACCCAAAAGCATCACTAAAACAATCAATGTTTTTGCAAATGCATCAGAAATATATTTTATTAGCAAATGTCTTTCAAGAAATTTTTTCATTTCACACCTCAATTATTTCATTTAATATCAAAGAAAAAAGTCTGCACTTCTGACCTAGCTACGCCCTCATATTCCGAAATTATTCTTATTGTTTCATCATTATCAAGCACATTTTTTAGTTTTATTATTGCATTTTTAAACTCCGCATTGTCTTTACAGTTTTTCAATGTATCATATGCACTCAATATTTCAGTTTTCCCAACTTCAGCGTTATAGATAGCCGTTGCTAGTTCATATCCGATGCAGGTATTGTTAATATTAAGCTTTATAATTTCAGTTGAAATTTCTTTAAAATCTTTGATATTAGCGTTTTGCATAATTTCATCAATATACTCGCACTGATACTTTTCGTTAGCCGTGTTCACGAATAAGCTTACAAGCAACGATGCTTCCTGTGAGCTTATATCACCATCTTCATATGTAAACTTCGCAATCATGGTATAAGTTTCATTAAATCTACCAGTTGGAACAGTTTTCATCAAATCGGATGCAATAGTCTCTAATTTATGAAACTGAGTTACGTTATAATTTGATGTTAGATTATCCCATTTATCTTCTGCAATACTAAATCCTACCGCTCTATAAATAGCTGAAATAATTATGAATGTAATACTAATTGCGAGCAACCGACCTAGCATACTAAAAGCATTTCTCACTTTTATATTTTCAACTCTAACAATTGTCGGTGCAGAGTTTTTTGCAAGTTCAACATCCTTTTTCAAATCTCTATACGAATGATAAAAACTGTTATTCCCCAGATCTATATAATCCTTGGTTCTTCTCCTTGTGCATTTTCGTATAATATCTTCAAGCTTCTTATGATAATGTAAAGAAGTTAAGGATAAATCTCTATTACAATATGTATTTTCATTTAAGAAATTGTTTTTATAGAAATCATGAGAATCGGTTGAGAATTCTTCGCTTTTTGTAACCAATTCAAAAATGTTTAAACACTCCCAAAAGGTAGCTCCAAATGAAAATATATCGCTTTCAATTGACATTTTTCCTTGCTCAAAATTCAATTCGAAAGGAAACGTTGAATCCTCTATTTCTTTAGCATAGCATTCTGGAGCAGCATAGCCTAGAGTTCCATATTGAAACATTTTCTCTAGCGTTTCATCACAACCATAATCAACTTCAATCAGATTATTATTAGCGAATCTGTTGGCCTTAGTGATAGTTTTAGATCTTCCAAAATCAATCAAAACCAATTCTTTTCCATATTTCGTAACCATGATATTTTCTGGCTTTATGTCCATATGTAGAATATTCTTTTTTTCTGTGACAAACTCCAAAATATCGCATAAATTTATCATAAACTGAAAAATCTCACTTTGATATTTTAAAATGTTTTCATAGTTCTTATAATAGCTTTGCAAGATACTTTGCTTTTCATCATTCGTAAACTCATGATAATCAATTACCTTTTTTAAGTCGTTATCAATCTGCTCAACTTTTCTAAGTTTCCATCTTTCTTCCCTACAATATTCTTCAAGCGACCAACCGTCAATGTATTCTTCAACAACACAAAAATACTGATTCTTATTGATTACCTTACTGCCAATTTTACTGCACGGCAGACTGAATTCCCCCAAATCTTCAATAACATCATAAATACGAACAACCGATCTACACTCCTGCAATTCTTCAAAAATCCTTAATTCTTCATCTTTAAAAATTTTAAATCTATCAATATATTCGTCGTTAACTGGAATTGATTTAGGTTTAAATTTTAAAACACATGAAAACTGAAGTCCGCCTTTTATCGCAGTTTTTAATCCCTTATATACTATGCTTTCCGTACCAATTGCAATAAATCCATCTCTATTGATGCCATGTGAGGTATCAATAGTGTACTTAAATTCGGTTCCAATTATTTCTTTACTCATTTTTACGACCTCGCTGTTTATTTTAGGGGAATTTAGTTGTAAATATATAAGACTTAGCGCTCGTTGATAAATAAACTATCAACCGACTTCCAGTCAAGTTTTTTGCGTATCAAGTTGCTCATAATCAAAAGGTGTTGCCGTGATACCTGTATATGATTGTATTATATCTTCAAATGACATTCCGTCATAACCCGTTTTTTTAATCCATTGTACTGGAGGCAAATTCGGAGTATTTACTTCAGCCAATATCCTTTGCAACTGTGTATCAATTTCATCACGTGGTAATCCATTCCTTTCAGCCCACTCTCAGTAATAGTCGATGCCTTGATAAGGAGTCCACTGAACTAACCCATATCCAGATTTACTGTTACCGTCTTCACTTTTACCCGGATTCAAATAACTTTCATGTTGCATATTTCCGATTATGGCGCATATTGCATTATGTGTCCATCCCTCGTCAATAAGTGTTTGATACACATATGTAGCGTTAATGGTCATCTCCAACCCATATGCTTCCAACCTGTTGTTATTAGATATTACTTGTTCTTTTGAAACTCTCTCTATAGATGTTCCAAATATAGTTTCTTTTTCATCTGTTACTGATGGTGTTTCTGGCACATCTGTAGTTGATGGCATTACATCAGTGGTCGATTCATTGGAGCACCCACTAAGTGTTAACGCAAGGGCTACTGCACCTATAGCTAACATAGAGTACGGTCATGTGAGAACAACTGTCACTACCACCGCTACTGTAATTAAGACAGCAAAAACAACACTGATAATCGCTTTCCAATGTTCCTTACACCACTCGCCGATCTTTTTACAGCCGTCCTTAAATTTGTCCCAACCGCTCTTTTCGCATTCGGGTTTCAGGTATTCATATTTGTCATAAAAGTCATTTTTACTCTGATTAATAGCATCAGCAGCGTTTTGGTCAATAGTCACAACATCAGAAATGTATTCATTTATATTTTCATTCAACGATTCAAGAGATTCAATTTTTTCTTCCTGAGTCTGTGGTAAAATCTAAATTTCTATCATTGTTTCAAATTAACGTTTTGATTTTTTCAAACGTTTCTATACCCTTAAAATTATCAAAATGAAAATATAATCTATTTTCATTTGTTACCCATGTACAGATCATATAACATAGACCTTTTATAATAGCTGATTTTTGCGGATTGTTTGAGTACGGTTCACGATTATAAAGAAATTGTTGAAACGTAATATTTTTACAAGGAAAATATATAACTATAGTTTCAGATAAGCTTTCAAACAATAAATTGACAGACATATTAAAAAAGTCATTATTTGCTGTGATAACAATGTCGGTATTTTCGTTTTTAGTTATCAATGATGCATATGTTTGCTTAGAATCTGTAATAATTTTTGTTAATTCATCATTTTTGCAAATATCGCAAATTTCAAGAAAGAAAAAAGATGGTGCTAGCTTAATTATTTCTGTTAATAACTTTGTAGAAACATCACAATCAATAAATGCTTGTTTCACTTTTTTCTTTTGGTCATTCTTTCTGCGTAACACCTATTACA
>CAZJRQ010000042.1:12868-16448 GCA_964548535.1 uncultured Oscillospiraceae bacterium | reverse complement strand
TCAGCGTCACAACCTTGTGGTGTACTAAGTTCATTGTTTTCATAAATTCCAACCCGAGCAGCATAACGTTACAATCACCAGTAAACTTTCCGCGAGGGCATTGCCCCGTGCGGGCTAGCACCTCACTCGTGATTGGTACTCACGCCATAATCAGCGTCACAACCTTGTGGTGTGTAAAGTTCGTTGTTTTTATAAACCCCAACCCGAGCAGTCCTAGCGCGGACGGCGCAAAGTCGCATCCTCGTTCGTGCCTCACTCGTGATTGGTGCTCACACCATAATCAGCGTCACAACCTTGTGGTGTACTAAGTTCATTGTTTTCATAAATTCCAACCCGAGCAGCATAACGTTACAATCACCAGTAAACTTTCCGCGAGGGCATCGCGCCGTCCGCGCCAGGACCCCGAGCAGCATAACGTTACAATCACCAGTAAATTTTCCGCGAGGGCAGGGGTCCAGGGGCACGCCCCTGGCGCCGAACGCGCTAGGACTTGTCGGTGATTCTTGCCATGAATTCCTTGAATTCTTCGTCACTGCTAAACGCAACTTCCATCTTGATAGTACCGTCACGCTTTGCCTTAACATTGGCATTGACACCGTATTCCGAGTGAAAAGCCTGTTGCGATTGCAAAATATATGCCTTAAAACTGTCACCAAAAGATAAATCAGCGCTAGACCTCTTGCTTGACACCTTGCTAGAAGTCTGGTCATCACCGTCTCCGCTCCTAACATTCATGATCTTGTTAACGTAGTTCTCAAATTGCCTTACAGAAAACTTCTCACTCTTGGCAACCATGCAAAAAACATCTTGATCAACTTCATTCTCAACGCCAGCCAAAATTTTTGCGTGACCAACAGTGATATCTCCGTCAATCAAAGCCTCCTGAACCGTCGGTATAAGCTTTAATAATCTCATAGAATTTGCAACTCCAGCACGCGATTTTCCGACAATCTTTGAAATTTCCTCTTGCGTCATACCGAATTCGTCAGCCAAACGCTTGAAAGCCAAAGCCTCTTCAATCGGATTCAAATCCTCACGTTGAAGATTTTCAATCAAAGCAATCTGAGCAACCTCAACGTCCGAAAGATCCCTTACAAGTGCCGGAATTTCAGTAAGTCCCGCAATTCTTGAAGCCCTCCACCTGCGCTCACCAGCAACAATCTGATACCCGTCATTGCCAATGGGACGAACTAAAATCGGCTGTAAAACACCGTGCTGACCAATGTTTTCAGCAAGTTCGTTAAGCTTTTCCTCATCAAAATCAGACCTAGGCTGATTGCGGTTAGGTTCAATCAAAGATATCCTCAAGGACTCAATCCCACCGTTCACAACACCAGCATCACCAATTTCCTCAGTGCCATCGTCATCGATTATATCATGAAAATTGTCCTCAAAAAGAGAGTCCAATCCATTTTTCATCCTTTGCTTCTTAGCCATAATAAACCTCCAAAAAATCTATGTGTTATGTATATATATAGTATACAACATTTTCATTCTAATCACAACCCCAAAAACAAGCATATCCCTAAATGTCAGTATACTTTAACGAGCGAGTCAGTTCCAACCGCTGTAACTGACTTAATTCTACCAAAATATCCACCACCATGCAATTTTAATATTAAAGAAATTATAGATTTTTTATCCGTTTCAGAAATAAGAACTGTATTCTCATCAGCAGAATAAAATCCATAATCCTTAATTTCAGAGTTAAAATCTTGAACCAATCTAGTAGGCGTGTAAATATTTAAGCGATACATCAAACCACCCAAAGTAACATAAACATCACTTCTGTACCCCTTATTAATCGCGTCCCATTCAGATAACTCGGTGTCACATGAAAAGTAAATTTCAATTAACTTGCCAGACATTCTCAATATCCCCCCACAAAAATCAATCTCAATATATTAAATGTATATATCCAGATGCTGATTGCAAATAACAAAACCCTGTTATAAATTAACCGTTTTATTGAATATAAATCAACTGCTAATAGAATATCAATATACCAAAATTCATGATTATGTCTAAAAATATTTAGCCAACCAATCGTCATTATGAATCACTTAATCAGCGTATCAAGCAAATCATAAGAACCATTTTTTGACCACTACCGCAGACTCGCCAGCAAATATCTCAAAGAAATAACATAAATCATAACAATTCAAAAATTTCAATATAAGCAAATTCCGAACCGCATTACAACATAACATCACTATATTTCACCATAAAAAAACATATATAAAACAATATAAATCAACCGCTAACAAAATATCAATATACCTAAAGCCTAATCCTTTCGATCCAAAACCTTATCCACAGTGTGTTGAACAGCAATCCGACTTTCAGGATTAACATCAAAAAAGTATAAAAAGCCCAAGAAAATCCACTCCAATGGTTTCATCAAAAAATAAGTAATATCAGCCTTGACCGGAGTGTCAATAAATTTTGAAATCGGATATCCTCGCCTGTTGTAAAATCCACGAACACCCCGATGAACCCTCGATGACTTTTCAGCAATCAAATCCTCAAAAGCTGCCTGTTGACAATAATAACCTCGCCAAGCCTAGCCCCGTACCTCTCAGGACGAACAATCCTGCGATGTCCGCCAGCCGAAACAGTGCATAAATAGTGCCCCTGATATTCAATTGGCGGAGGCGGAATTTGCTTAGAAAAAGTCCAGTCCGCAGTCTGAGTAAAAGTCTTAATAAATCCAATCGGGCCTTGCCCAAGCAGTAGCAAAATAATATAAATCACAGCTAAAAGCGGCAAAAAAGCAACAAATCCAATCCAAATCCAGTTGGAAGCCTTGCAAAGCAAATTGTAAAGTTTAACCGTCCATGTTCTACGTGGAACAATTTGATTTTCCTTAAAATATTCAACCTCATCAAGTATTTTCCGTCGCAAACTCTAATTGAAAGCAAAAAATAATTCAAAGGATAAAAAATCAACAACCAAAAACACCCCAATTGCCCAGCATTCCCAAGTAAATGTATCGTATAAATTAATTCAAAAGCATTACCTACCAAAACTCCTCCAATAAACAACGCCGTAAGAGCTGGCGGTATCCTATCTTGCCAAGCACATAAAATACAAAGACAAATAATAAACAAAACAGCAGGTAAATAGAACGAAATGCTGTATTGAGCGGATATAAGTGAATGCAGCTCTGTTCCACCACCAATATAAACGGGTTGATAATATTCAAGTTGGTTCAAATCAAGTCGCAGTAAAAAGCTCAACAGTGCACCAAAAATCACAGTGGTAAAATCCCAACCCAAATGCTTTTTTTCTTTGTAAAAAAAACAATGTTCAAAATAATACACACAAAAGGCAAACACACTAACGATGCCAGAACTAGAAACAATAAAATTTCACGATGGTCAAACGAACTCACAGAAATCACTTCCTATGTCTTTGGGAAATGTTCCACGTGGAACATTTTATATACCATTATAAATAGCAACACTAATTGGCCAACAGTTTGGTCAATTTGCAAAGTCGCTGATAATCACAGTATATTTCTTAGCTGACGGCGACTTTACAAATTCCAAAACCGCCTCGTTTGCTATCAATCCAGTAT
>CAZJRQ010000042.1:11751-12768 GCA_964548535.1 uncultured Oscillospiraceae bacterium | reverse complement strand
AAAACATTCCATGCGAAACATTTTATATACCTTTATAAATAGCAACACTAATTGGTCTACAGTTTGGTCGATTTGCAAATTCGCTGATAATCTCAGTATATTTCTTGGCTGACGGCGACTTTACAAATTCCAAAACCGCCTCGTTTGCTATCAATCCAGTATCTTAACCGTAGCAAATCAACAAAATCATAACTACTATATCTTCAAAAAACATTCCATGCGAAACATTTTATATACCTTTATAAATAGCAACACTAATTGGCCAACAGTTTGGTCGATTTGCAAATTCGCTGATAATCAAAGTATATTCCTTGACCGACAGCGACTTTACTAATCCCAAAACCGCCTCTTTTTCACCAATCCAGTATCTTGCCTTAGTAAATCGACAAGCTCATTACCCCACGATTTTCCAATAACTTAAGACTTTTTTCAATAGCCGTAATACAACTTTGCACCTTAGTATTTATTGAATAATTTCCACCAGGAAGCCAGCCAAAATTGAAAACAACCGCCGACACCGAATTTTCTTCCGCATATCTGCCAACATGTTCATGACTATCTAAATAAACCTCAGCAACCTCCGAGAGCCCTTGCTTTTTCAGCAATTCATTGGCACTTTTTATAGCATCTTGCTGAATATCAAAAGCCAAAACTTTTCGCATTTACCAACAAGTGAGCATAAAAAAGCCGTATCGTTACCACGTCCAGCAGCGCAATCAATGCACAAATCACCAGCAAAAACATTCTCTGCCAACAGCTTATGAGCTAAATGAACCGCGCCAAATTGACTAGCCATTTTTCAACACCCATGCGAATCTAATCCACACTTATATCGAATCTAAACATCTGATTTAGGGGAATGCTGATTAGTTTTTGCTTATAACTTTATTTTGCTTTTGAAAAAATCCACGCTTTATAATAGTATAGAAATTGTCCAAAACTTTTGATTTGCAAAATCACAATTAGAATTTTAACAACTTAAAACATGCTGAAATTTACATTTAACCCTGTCAGAAA
>CAZJRQ010000042.1:4506-11651 GCA_964548535.1 uncultured Oscillospiraceae bacterium | reverse complement strand
TCGGAATCAAAATTAACATCAGTACATATTTTAAATTAAATTATCGTAATTAGCGAAAATGCTGATTGGTTTTTGC
Source organism: uncultured Oscillospiraceae bacterium (assembly GCA_964548535.1). Lineage (GTDB taxonomy): Bacteria > Bacillota > Clostridia > Oscillospirales > Ruminococcaceae > CAZJRQ01. The sequence continues at coordinate 11,575 of CAZJRQ010000042.1, read as the reverse complement.
TTATAACTTTATTTTGCTTTTAAAAAAATCCACGCTTTATAATAGTATAGAAATTGTCGAAAACTTTTGATTTGCAAAATCACAATTAGAATTTTAACAACTCAAAACATGCTGAAAATTACATTTAACCCTGTCAGAAATCGGAATCAAAATTAACATCAGTACATATTTTAAATTAAATTATCGTAATTAGCGGAAATACTGATTGATTTTTTTGCTTATAACTTTATTTTTCATTCTTCAAAATTTCCTTAGCTAGCGATTCGTAAGCCTTTGAACCTTTGGCTTTTTTGTCATAATAAATTGCTGGCTGACCAAAGCTTGGAGCTTCTGAAAGTGCTACATTTCTTGGAATAACCGTTTTGAAAACTTTTTTTGAAAAATACTTTTTAACTTCAGCAACAATTTGACCTGTCACTTTATATCTTTCAACATACATTGTGAATAAAATTCCCTCGATTTTAAGCTTTGGATTCCAAGTTTTTTTGACTCTATCGATAGTATTATTTAGCTCGACTAGGCCTTCAAGTGACAAAAATTCGCACTGCAACGGAATTAAAACCGTATCAGCTGCCACCAATGCATTTATTGTCAGCATATCCAATGTTGGCGGACAATCTATCAAGATGTAATCATAAAAATCCTTTGCTGGCGACAGATTTTTTCTAAGCTGTTTTGCTCGATTTTGCATTGAAATTAAATCTATCGACGCGCCTGACAATTTTTGAGTAGTAGGAATTACAGATACTCCTTTAAATTCTGTTGCCACTACTGCCTCAAAAACTGCACACTCATCCATTAAAACTTCATAGACTGTGTTGCGGATGCTTTTTTTCTTGATTCCATAGCTTGTTGTTGTATTTCCTTGCGGATCAAAATCGACAATTAGCACTTTTTTGCCTTTTTTTCCGAAAACCGCTGCAAGATTTACCACTGTCGTTGATTTTCCTACGCCGCCTTTCTGATTAGAAACGGCAATTATTTTACCCATAAAATTCTCCTTGCTAAATTATTATACTTTCTATTATACTATATATTTTTGGTTTTGAAAAGGGGTAATATAAAATAGTTTTGTTCCACGTGGAACAATTTTTGCTTTTCGCTGAAATTATAAAATTGTCTTTTCAAGTTCTTTTTGTTTTTTCAATTAAATTTGATTTGAATTTAAAATGTTCCACGTGGAACAATTGTGGGTTGCACGCAATGTTACTAAGATATGACGATTGCTTTGTTTATTTGATATAGTTCGCAAAAACGCTTAGGTTTACTATTTGTTTGCCGTTTTTTATTATAGTTTGGGGTAGAAATTAGGCCAATGTTGTTCTTATTCTTTTATAAAACTGATAAACACAGGGTGTTGGCAATGGCTTTTTGGTTACAGAATTTTTGGGAAGTTATTCGGTTTATCGACAAATTAGATGCGGGATTTTGCGTTGTTTTGTCGGTTTGTAATGCTTATCCAAAACTTTAGTCAAATTATAAATTAATTTTCTTGGAATATTTCATAGATTTTATTTCCCGTCAATGATATAATCTCAGTATAGTCTTGATAATCTTAAAACGGAGGAAAATTTATGGGTATTATGGTTAAAAATCGTGAGAAAACAATCACTCTTGCACCTCGCGAACTAGGTAAAATTGTTGATGTTCCTATTTGTTCTATTATCGCTAATCCTAATCAGCCAAGAAAAGTTTTTGACACAAATGAACTTACTAAGCTTGCCAAAAGTATTTCTCAGGACGGAATTATTCAGCCGCTTACTATTAGAAAAAACGAAGCTGGATTTGAACTTGTTTCTGGCGAACGCAGATTGCGAGCTGCTAAAATGGCCGGATTTAAACATGTACCTTGCGTTTTGGTGGACATTTCGGACAAGAGGTCGGCGGTTATTGCTCTTATTGAAAATATTCAACGTGCGGATTTGAATTTTTTTGAGGAGGGCAAGGCGATTTCAGCATTGATTATGAAGTACGGAATGACGCAAGAGGACACCGCTATTCGACTTGGAATGGCACAATCTACTATTGCAAACAAGCTTAGAATTTTAAAGCTTACTCCTGAGGAGCAGGACATAATTATGGCTAACGGTCTTTCAGAACGTCATGCAAGAGCTTTGCTCAAAGTCACTAACGAGGACGAGCGAAAGCAAGTTTTGCTCAAAATTATCAGAGATTCTTTAAATGTTGACGCTACTGAAAAATACATAATTTCTTTATCTTCAAAGGAAAAAATCAGGCAGAGCTATCAAAAAAGGTCGGTGATATTAAAGGATATCAAGCTTTTTTTCAACACTGTTGACAAGGCTGTTGAAGTTATCAAGCTGGCGGGTGTGGACGCCAAAGTCAAAAAAAACAAACAAGACGGATTTATCGAATATACGATTACTATTCCAGAGAGAGAGTCGGTTTAGGATTGAATTTTGTAATCAGATCAGGCATTTTTTGCTTGGTCTGATTTTTCTTGCAAAATGTGCTTTTATCTTTACTTTTAGGCGAAAATGTGTTATACTATTTTATGATTAATGACAAAGTAAATATTTATGCTTCGGTTTAAAATAGATTTAGGAAGGTCGGTTTTATGTCAACGATTTGTGCAGTTTCTACTCCTTTAGCAGAGGGTGGGATTTCTTTAATAAGAATCAGCGGTGAAAATGCTATTTCTATTGCTCAGAAGATTTTTGTGCCGTTCGGAAATAAGAAAGTCAACGAAATGGATGGGCACACTTGCGCTTACGGACAGGTTATTAACCCTTGCGATGGGGTTGCTGTTGATGACGCTGTGCTTACTATTTTTCGCGGACCTAAGTCTTACACTGGGGAAGACACTGCTGAGATTTCTTGTCACGGCGGAATTTTCATCACTAAAAAGGTACTGAGAATTTGTCTTGAAAACGGTTGTGAGACGGCGCAGAGAGGTGAATTTACAAAGAGAGCATTTATAAACGGAAAGCTTTCGCTTACTCAGGCGGAGTCGGTTATGGACATGATTTCGGCGCAAGGGGAATATGCTTTACGTTCTGCTAAGCTGACTCGCGAGGGCAGGCTGTTCAAGGAAATTTCTGAAATTAAAGTTTCGCTTGTGAAAATTTTGGGTGAACTTGCAGCTTGGGTTGATTATCCTGAAGAGGATTTGCCTGAGGTTGAGGAGGGAAATCTTCGTGCTAGTTTAGAGAATGCTATCTCTGTACTTGCGAAAATTCTTGAGGATTATGACTGCGGAATGCTCATTAGAAACGGCATTGACACTGTTATTGCTGGCAAGCCGAACGTTGGAAAATCGACACTTATGAACATGATTTTGGGATATCAGCGGTCGATTGTTACTGATATTGCTGGCACTACTAGAGATGTTATTGAGGAAACGGCTTCAATTGGTGAATTTATTTTGCGGCTTTCGGACACCGCTGGAATTCGCAACACAAGCGATGTTGTTGAGAAAATGGGTGTTGATTTAGCTAAAAAAAGAATTGATGATTGCAGTTTAGTTATTTGCGTTTTTGATATTTCTGCTCCGCTTGATGATGAGGATTTGGAACTGCTTGAATATGTTCATAAACAAGAGAAAAATTTGATTGTCGTGCTTAACAAGACTGATTTGGGGTCTGTTTTATCGGCGGAAAATTTTCAACAGTACACTGAATATATTGTTGAAATATCGGCTAAAAACAACTCGGGTATGGATTTGATTAAGTCGGCAATTCAGAATATTTTTTCGCTTAGCGGATATGATCCTGACTCAACTATTTTTGCTAACGAACGTCAAAAAGATTGTGCAGAGAAGTCGCTAAAGCATTTGAGGGCGGCTTTGGAGGCTGTGAATTTTGGTGACACGCTTGATGCTGTTACGGTTATGATTGATTATGCGGCTGGGTCGCTTATGGAGCTTACTGGCGAGGTGGCTTCGCAGGCTGTTGTTGACGAGGTTTTCTCTAAATTTTGCGTCGGTAAATAATTTAAAATACAGAATGCAAGCTGTACTTTACATTCTGCAAGCGGAGTCTTGTTGGGTAAATTTTGATTTTATTATATAGTTTTTACATCTTAATATGAAATTAGGTTTTTATATGACTTTTGGTGAAAAGCTAAGTCGTGCAAGAAAAAATAAGAATTTATCTCAGGAACAGCTTGCTGAAATTATGGTGGCTATGGAACAGGGTAAATATAAATACGTATTGAAATATAATGTTATTGTTAATAATAAATTTTTGATTGTAGATTGTGATTTTTAGGAGAGGTTTTATGATTACAGAGGAATTTGATGTTATAATTGTTGGCGCTGGTCACGCTGGCTGCGAGGCGGCTTTGGCGTCGGCTAGGCTTGGTATGAGGACTGCTATTTTTACTATTTCCTTAGACGCTGTTGCGAATTTGCCTTGCAATCCGTCAATCGGCGGTACTGCTAAGGGTCATTTGGTGCGTGAAATTGATGCTCTTGGCGGTGAAATGGGCAGGGGAGCTGATGCTACTTTTATTCAAAGTCGTATTCTAAATCGTGGAAAAGGTCCGGCTGTGCACAGTCTTAGGGTGCAGACAGACAGGGTTAGATATCACGCATACATGAAAAATGTGCTTGAAAGCACGGAAAATCTTCGCATTAAACAGGACGAAATCTGCGAAATTAAAGTTGAGGACGGCAAGGTTTGCGGTGTTGTTACTCGGCTTGGGACGGAGTACTCGGCTAAGGCTGTGATTATTGCCAGCGGTACTTATCTTAACGGAAAAATTCACGTTGGTGCGACTTCTTACACTAGCGGTCCTGATTCGGTTTTGCCGGCTATGTTTTTGTCAGACTCTTTACGTGAACTTGGAATCACTCTAAAGCGATTTAAAACTGGTACTCCGGCACGTGTTCACAAGCGTTCTATTAATTTTGATGTTCTTGAAAAGCAGGACGGTGATGATGAGATTTCGCCGTTTTGTTTCAATAACAAGCTGCCGCTTGAGAACAAAGTTTCATGCTACATTGCTTACACTAACGAGGAAACTCATCAGGTTATTCGTGATCACATTCATCTTTCGCCGATGTACTCGGGGCAGATTGAGGGTGTTGGTCCTAGATACTGTCCTTCTATCGAGGACAAAATTATGAGATTTGCGGACAAGAAACGTCATCAGCTTTTTATTGAGCCTATGGGTCTTGACACTTGCGAATACTATTTACAGGGAATTTCTTCTTCACTTCCTGAATGGGTTCAGCTGAAATTTTTGCGTACTATTAAAGGTCTTGAAAATGTTGAGGTTATGCGAAATGCTTATGCTATTGAGTACGACTGCTGTGACGCTACTGAGCTTTTGCCGACTTTGGAATTTATGAATATATCGGGTCTTTATGGTGCTGGGCAGTTTAACGGAACTTCTGGCTACGAGGAGGCGGCGGCTCAGGGACTTGTTGCTGGAATTAATGCTGCACGCAAGATAAAGGGCGAAAAGGCGATGATTTTGGATCGCGCGTCGTCTTACATTGGCACTTTGATTGACGATTTGGTGACTAAGGGTTGTTCTGATCCTTATCGCATGCTGACTTCTAGAAGTGAATACAGACTTTTACTTCGTCAAGATAATGCGGACATTAGGCTTACGCCGATTGGTCATGAGGTTGGGTTGATTTCAGACGAGAGATACAATGATTTGCTTTATAAAAATCAGCAGATTGAGGATGAGATTAAGCGAATTTGGAAGGTTAATCTTGCTCCGTCGGACGAACTTAATGCTTATTTAGAGTCGGTTGGAACTGAGGCTTTGGGCACTGGAATTAAGCTTGCACAGCTTTTAAGACGTCCGCAGGTGACGTACAGAGGTCTTGGCGCATTTGATGAAAATCGTTCTGCACTTTCAGCACAAGTTTGCGAACAGGTTGAATTGCAGATAAAATATGAGGGTTACATAAAGATTCAGATTGAGCAGGTTGAGGCTATGAGAAAGCTGGAAAGCAAGGAATTATCGGCTGATTTGGACTACTCGCAAATCAAGGGATTACGCTTGGAGGCTATTGAAAAGCTTAACAAAATTCGTCCTTTGAATGTTGGGCAGGCGAGCAGAATTTCGGGCGTTAACCCTGCTGACGTTAATGTTTTGATGATTTGGCTGTCTGCAAATTCTTCAAACGGAAAGGCGGAATAGAATGAATTGCTTGGAAAAATCGGAGTTTTTTGAGTTGTTTTCTAGCGGTGAAATTGAGATAAATGATGATATGTATCAGCGATTTTGTAGATATGCGGACTTGCTTTGCGAGTGGAATGAGAAGATAAATTTGACTGCTATTACTGACGCGGAGGGGATTTCGCTCAAGCATTTTTATGACAGTATTTATCCTTTTACGCTTGTTGATGTTGGGCAAAGTGCTACTATTATAGATGTTGGGACTGGGGCTGGGTTTCCGTCTTGTCCTTTGAAAATTTATCGTGATGACATTTCGCTGACGCTTTTGGACAGTTTGAACAAGCGAATCAAGTTTTTGCAGGAAATTTCGGATGAACTTTTGCTTGATGCTGACTGTGTACACGGCAGGGCGGAGGAGTTTGGTCGCAAGGCTGAATATCGTGAGCAATTTGACATTGCAACTGCTCGTGCTGTGGCGAATTTAACTCATTTGTGCGAATATTGCTTGCCGTTTGTTAAAGTTGGCGGTTGTTTTGTGGCTTTGAAAGGCTCGGACGGTGCTATGGAGCTTGAGAATGCTAAAAAAGCTATTCATATTTTGGGCGGCAAGGTTGAGAAATCGGTTGAATACACGTTGCCGAATGGGGATTTGAGGTATTTGATTGTGATTAGAAAAGTGCAAAAAACTGCGGAGAAATATCCTAGAAATAAGGGACAAATGGATAAGAAGAAATTATAAATAAAGAATATTAAAAGTTTGGGTGAGTGGGGCTAGGGGTTTGAAGTTTTGGTGCTATGAACTAAATTTAATCCAAATTATTTTTAAATACTGCTTTGAAAAGAGTTGTTTTTTTACAATAACTAATACTTCACAACTCGAGAAGCACAAAGTTACCATAACACAAATGCTACGCAAGGGATTTGCCCCGTGCGGGCTAGCACACTTTAGAATGAGGTTGTTTTTATAATA
>CAZJRQ010000042.1:3577-4406 GCA_964548535.1 uncultured Oscillospiraceae bacterium | reverse complement strand
TAACCACAAATGCTACGCGAGGGATTTGCCCCGTGCGGGCTAGCACACTTTAGAAAGAGGTTGTTTTTATAATAACTAAATACTTCAACCCGAGCAACACAAAGTTACCATAACCACAAATGCTACGCGAGGGATTTGCCCCGTGCGGGCTAGCACACTTTAGAAAGAGGTTGTTTTTTATGAGAAAAATGATGACTATTACTTACGAAATTGAAGGTAGCTTATACCTTAATATTACTAATAAATGCCCTTGTAACTGTACTTTCTGTATTAGAAATAATGCTGACGGTGCTTACGGGTCGGACCCGCTTTGGCTGGAGCATCAGCCTGATTCTGACGAGGTTGTTAAGGCTCTTCAAAAACTTGATTTGGACTCGTACAAGGAAATTATTTTCTGCGGTTACGGTGAGCCGACTTGTGAATTTGATATTCTAAAAGCTGTGTCTAGATACATTAAATCTGTGTCGAAAACGCCTATCAGACTTAACACTAACGGACTTTCTAACCTTATTAACGGTCGCGACACTGCTCCTGAATTTGAGGGGGTTGTTGATACTATTTCGGTTAGCTTGAATGCTCCGACTAGTGAGGAATATGACAAGGTTACTCGCCCTTCGTTCAAAGGTGTGGACTGCTTTGAGGAAATGCTGACATTTGCTGGTGAGGTTAAAAATTATGTGCCCAATGTTATGCTTACTGTGGTTGATGTTATTGGTGAGGAGAATATCAAAAAGTCGCGCGAGATTGCTGACAGAGTTGGAATTTCGCTTAGAGTTCGTGAGTTAGTGGAATAATTGATTAATATAGATTTGTCGACGAGCCCATGCTT
>CAZJRQ010000042.1:0-3477 GCA_964548535.1 uncultured Oscillospiraceae bacterium | reverse complement strand
TATTAACGTTGAATTTTTTCTTAGTTTAGGCATGGGCATGAGTTAGTGCAATAATCCATTAATATAAACTTGTCGACGAGCCCATGCTTTATTAACGTTGAATTTTTTCTTAGTTTAGGCATGGGCATGAGTTAGTGCAATAATTTAGAAAGGATTTTAATTATATGAACCAAAAACCTTGGCAGAAAAATCTTATCTCGATTGAGCCTTATGTGGCTGGGGAACAGCCTCAAAATGATAGAATTATTAAGCTGAATGCTAATGAAAATCCTTATCCGCCTTCACCTGATGTACGCGCGGTTTTGGACAGCTTTAATATTGATGAGTTAAAAAAATATCCTAGTGCTAATTCGGACGAACTGCGTCAAGCTATTGCCGATTATTACGGCTTGAAAAAAGAAAATGTTTTTGCTGGAAATGGGTCGGATGATGTTTTGGCTACTGCTTTTCGTGCTTTTTTTAACTCGGATTTGCCTATTTTTTATCCTGACATTACTTATTCTTTTTACCCTGTTTGGTGCGAATTGCTCAAAATTCCTTTTAAAACTATTCCTGTTGATGAGAATTTTAACATTATTTCCAGCGATTATTACAAGCCTAACGGCGGTGTGATTTTTCCTAATCCTAACGCGCCTACCACTTTGGGGGTTGGCAGAGATTTTATTGTTGATATTTTGGAACACAACTCCGACTGCATTGTTATTATTGACGAGGCTTACTCTGATTTTGGTGAGTACTCGGCTATTGAGCTTATCGACAAATACGACAATTTGATTGTTACTCAGACCTTCTCAAAGTCGCGTTCTTTTGCTGGCATGAGAGTTGCTTTTGCTGTTGGTAATCCTTACTTGATTAATTATCTTGATGCGGTTAAGGACTCTTACAACTCTTATCCTATGGACAGCGTTTCGATTTCAGCTGGTGTTGCTTCTATCAACGACCGCGAATATTTCAACAGGATTGTTGAAAAAATTAAGGTTACTCGTGGCAGGGTTGCTGGTGAACTTACTAATCTTGGATTTGATGTTCTTGACAGTCAGACAAATTTTGTGTTTTGTAGTCACCCTGAACACACTGCTAAGGAAATTTTCGATTATCTGAAGTCAGTTAATATTTTTATTAGGTATTTCAACAAGCCTAGAATTGACAATTATCTTCGAATTACTATTGGTACTGACGAGCAAATGGACATTATGATTAATGAGATTAGGAAATTTTTCGGTGAAAAATAATACTTTTTGATAAAATACTTCTAACTGTACAATTTATTGTACGCAAATTACGACTTTTTTCTCAACTGTACGGACAAACGGACAGTTGATGTTATATAATAGATACATACGATGGTGATATTTATTTATATACGGAGGTTTTAATTTATGTTAGAGGTATTTATTTTGATTGTTTTGAGCGTGTTTTTAGTCAGTAAAATTTGTGAGGATTTAGGTCTTTTAGGTAAATCTGAAGAAAAATCTTGTGCGAAAATAGTCGTCAGCAAAGGTAGTCGCAAAGAGTTTTAGTATTGCTACGAACGTATGAAAGATTCGATATTTGAATAAACGATTAGGTTTTAAGATTTACGATAAAGGTATGAAAGGCAGGGGTTTACATGGAAATTGCTATACTGATTATGATGATTTTTTGCGTTGTTATGCTGGTTTTACTGCTTATTAGACAGGCGGGGCGTGGAGATTTTGATGTAAGTAATTTAGAAAATCAGATTGAAAAAATGCAAGCAGAAATTGCTGCGGGACAGAGTCAACTTAGGCAGGAATTGACAGCGAATTTGAACAGTTCGATAAAGATTTTCGGAGATGTTATTTCGGAAAATCAAAAAAATTCATCTAAAATTCAGTCTGAAAATCTTTCAACTATGGACAAGCATCTTGTTGAAAAACAGCAGGAGATGAACAACTCCGTTATGGCTCAGCTTAGACAATTTGAGGAACGGTTGAAGACTTTGGAGGCGACTAACGAGCAGAAATTGGATGCTATGCGGTCGACGATTTCTAAGCAGCTGAATTATCTTCAAGAGGATAATAACAAGAAACTTGACGAGATTCGTGTTACAGTTGACGAGAAATTGCAGGTGACTTTAGAGGAAAAAATGAGCAGGTCGTTCAAGCTCGTAAGCGAGCGTTTGGAGCAAGTTTACAAGGGTTTGGGTGAGATGCAGACTTTGGCCAGCGGAGTTGGCGACTTGAAAAAGGTGCTTTCGAACGTTAAGACCAGAGGTATTTTGGGAGAGATTCAGCTTGGTGCGATTTTGCAGGAAATTTTGACTTCTGAACAATATGACACCGAAGTTGCGACTATTCCGAACAGCCGGGAGCGTGTAGAATTTGCGGTTAAGATGCCTGCGACTGACGGTGACGGGTATATTTATCTGCCGATTGACAGCAAATTTCCGGGTGACACTTATTCTGCTTTACAAGACGCATACGAAACTGGTGACGCTTTACAGGTTAAACTGGCTTACAAAAATCTTGAAAATGTAATCAAAAAATGTGCTAAAGATATTCGTGACAAGTACATTTCTCCGCCTTACACAACCAATTTTGCGATTATGTTTTTGCCTTTTGAGGGTCTTTACGCGGAGGTTGTCAACCACGGTTTAGTGGAAATTTTACAGCGCGAATACAGTGTAAACATTGCCGGACCTTCAACTATGGCCGCTTTACTAAACTCCTTACAGATGGGATTCAAGACGTTACAGATTCAAAAGAGAAGCAACGAAGTATGGAAAGTTTTGGGCGCTGTTAAGTCGGAATTCTCCAAATTTGAGGACGTACTCTCAACTGCTAGAAAACGAATTCGCTTATTAGATGACGATCTTGAAAAACTCGTTGGAACTCGCACCAACGCTATCAACAGAAAGCTTAGAGAAATTGAATCGGTCGACGATAACACCGCTGAAGATATTCTGCGCATTGACTAAGTTATCTAGGGAATAAAAAAAGTTTAGGGCATTTGATTTTGCTCTAAACTTTTTTGTTTGTTTTATTGAAGGGCGGGGAGCTCTGATCCCTCTAAAGTCTTACGAGCTTGTAGAGAAAGACTTTTCCCTCGCAAGCCTTTAAGAAGACTTGCGCCAAACTTTTTAGTTAATTTGCTAGATATTTGAAATCTTTTCTTAATCATAAAAAAATTCTTAAACTTCCCCAAATCACGCGGTCGTGACGCTGATTATAATGTAAGCACCAATCACGAGCGAGGTACGAGTGATGCTGCGTATTGCGCCGTCCGCGCTTGGACTGCTAGCCCGCACGGGGCAATTCCCTCGCATTAAGTTTATTGGTAATTGCAACGTTATGTTGCTCGGGATGAAGTTTGTAAAAAATCACAAAAACAACAAACTTTACACACCACAAGGTCGTGACGCTGATTATAATGTAAGCACCAATCGCGAGCGAGGTACGAGCGATGCTGCGTATTGCGCCGTCCGCGCTTGGACTGCTAGCCCGCACGGGGCAATTC
>CAZJRQ010000041.1:8674-16641 GCA_964548535.1 uncultured Oscillospiraceae bacterium | reverse complement strand
TTTGCGTTGTTCCTATAAATGAAAATAATGAGATTTACATGGTGGAGCAATTTAGATATCCGTTTGGGAAAGTTTTGATTGAAATTCCTGCTGGCAAACTTGAGTTTGGCGAAGACCACAGAGAATGCGGTATCAGAGAGCTTGAAGAGGAGATTGGTGCAAAGGCACAAAGTTTTGAATATCTAGGCTGTTTGTACCCTACTGTTGCTTATGATACTGAGATTATTTATATGTATCTTGCTAGAGGGTTAAGCTTTGGCGAGCAAAATCTTGACGACGGCGAATTTTTAGATGTTATTAAAATGCCGTTTGAAAAAGCTGTTGAAATGGTTATGAATAATGAAATTCACGACTCAAAAACTCAGCTGGCTATTTTGAAGGCTAAATTATATATGGAATAAATTACAGGCGGATTATCATACATACTTCTTATTATGAGGGGGAATGATAATTCCGCTTGCTTTTTTGTGTTTATAAAAGCTAATTCGGTGTGTTTGGAGTTTTGATTTGTTTTTGACAAACACGTGAAAAAACGTTGAAAAGTGTGTTAGACTTGAGCTTTTTTGTCGCTTGATAATTGACATATATGAAAAATTGTGATATAATCTTTGGTATATGTATTCATGAAGAATTATGATGAAAATAGAGGGAAATGCTGGTTTTTTGTCGATTTTTCCTTTGCTGTAATGACATTAATTTTATTTTTAGTAAAGCGGGAATTTTAGATGATTAAACGTATTATTAAGTGGATAGCCTTTAAAATAGTATATCCTGTGGCTTATAAAATAGGCTGTATAAAAAAACAAAATCCAAAAAAAATTATTTTTGCGGAGGTTAGGCATTCTTTTCTTACAGATAGCTACAAGCTGATTTATGATGAGATTAAAGCGTTATCTGATTATGATGCGGAGATTGTTTATTTGTATAACAACAAGGGCGGACTTTCTTATTTATTAAGATATTTAAAGCTTTGCTTTAAAATGGGTTCGGCTGGCTGTATTCTTTGTGATGATACTTGTAATCTTTTCGGAGCATTCAGGCTTCGAAAGAACACAAAGCTTATACAGACTTGGCATTCGTGCGGTGCTTTTAAAAAGTGGGGCGAATGTATAAGTGATTTAAGCTTTGGAGATGATATTAGTGAGATTAGAAAATATCCTGCTCATATAAATTACACTCTTTGTACGGTTAGCAGTGAAGAATGTATTTGGGCTTTTCGCGAGGCTTTTGGTTTGCCTGATGATAATCAAAGTATTAGGGCTATTGGTGTTTCTAGGACGGATATATTTTTTAAAGATGATAGCAGAAAATTAGCTTTTGAAAGCTTTGAAAATGCTTGTCCTGACGGTTTTTCAAGCGGCAAAAAGGTTTTGCTTTATGCTCCTACTTATCGTGGTGATGCTGACAAGGCACAGACACCGTATGAGCTTGATTTGGAAAAAATGTGTGAAAATCTGTCGGATGAGTATATTTTGCTGATTAAACATCATGGCTTTATAAAGGATATTTCGCCTGTTCCTGAAAAATATGAGCGCTTTGCTTTTGATGTAAGCAAGAGCATGAACATTGAACATTTGCTTTTTATTGCAGATGTTTGCATTACTGACTATTCTTCACTGATATTTGAATATTCGCTTTTTGAAAAACCAATGCTGTTTTTTGCATTTGATTTGGATGATTTTTATGATTATAGAGGTTTTTTCTATGATTATAAAGATTTTGTTCCTGGCCCGATTGTTAAAACTACTGACGAACTTATAAAAGAAATTAAAGATATAAATAATTATGATAAGGACAAGATAAAAGAGTTTCAAAATAAGTTTATGGGTGCGTGTGACGGTCACAGTACCGAACGAATTATTGATTATATAACCAATAGATCTAGGAGGACTAAATGAAGTTTGGAATTTTGATACACAAAAATACGCAAAATATAGGAGATGATATACAGTCATTTGCAGCTGCTAATTTATTGCCGTCGGTTGATTATTTTATTAATCGTGAAACATTTGATGATTTTAAAACTGATAATGATGAGCCTGTTGCGGTTGTAATGAGTGCTTGGTATATGTGGGCGAAATGGAATTGGCCGCCTTCAAGACATATAGTTCCGCTTTATATTGGAATGCACTGGTCTGATCATCAGATTGCAGAGCAGGACGGCACACCTGTCAAAACTGAATTTTTGCAGGGAATAGGCGGAGAATATTTGAATAAATACGGTCCGATTGGGTGCAGAGATATGTCAACCTTGAATAGTTTCAAGGAGATTGGTATTAATTCATATTTTTCTGGCTGTATCACTCTTGCTTTACCTAAAATGCCGATTGTTAAGCCTGAAAAGGAATATGTTTGTATTGTCGATATTGGTGTTGACCTTATTCAGCATACTAAAAAGCTGCTTGAGGGCACTGGAATTGAAGTGCGTGTTGTAAAGCATTATAAGGATTATCGTAATTCTGACGCAACTTATGAGGAGCGTACCAAAGCAGTTACTGATTTGCTTACGATTTATCAGAATGCTAAATGTATAATTACAAGACGTTTGCATTGTGCTTTGCCTTGTCTTGCTATGGACGTACCAGTTTTGCTTATTAACAGCAGAAAGCCGTCAGCAGTTGGAAGATTTGAACCTTATTTCGATTGGATTCATAATTGCAAGCGTGAGGCTTATCTTGATGGCTCATGCGGATTTGATATTGCAAATCCTCCAGCAAATAACGGCGGTCATATTAAAACACGAAATCAAATTATTGAAAGTGTCAACAACTTTGTTGAAAAATATAAGGACTCAAATGGCAGTTACAAGGATTATGACCGTTTAGATTATACAGATAATGAAATCATCAAATGGCGTCATGATACTATGAAACATGTTATGAATGATTGGTTTATGTACACTCGTAACGATTTTAATGCTATTAAAAAGCTGAATAATCAAGTTGAAAAGAAGCAATCATCTGAAAAACAGCTTAAAAAGCAAACTGATGATTTGAAAAAGAGAATTAAAACTTTAGAAAAAGAAAAATCTAGTTTAATTGATAAAAACGAAAAGATTTTAGATGAGAATAAAGAAATTTTAAAACAAAATGATAGATATGAAAAAGTGTTTAATTGCCGACCTGTAAAGGCAACGATTAAAGTTAGAAATGCTTTTATGAAAGACGAGAAAAAGATTAAACTTTAAATAACGAACGGAGATTTAATGATGATATATGGTGCAATGCTTGCAGGAGGTTCAGGAACAAGGGTAAGAAGCTCTGATATACCCAAACAGTTTATTGAAATTAAGGGGCAGCCTATTATTATTTATACGCTGAAAAATATGCTCAAGGTTCAAAGATTTGATTATATTTATATTGCTGTTAGAGCCGACTATTTTGATTATCTGAAAAAACAGGTTGAGGATAATATTTTGCAAAAGGACAAGGTTAGAATTATTGAGGGCGGTGCTGAACGTATTGACTCAATAAACAATGTAACTAATGCGATTACTGATGAAAACGGTCTTCGCGATGATGATGTAATTGTTATTCACGATGCTGTTAGACCTTTTGTTACAGAGAAAATTTTGAATGATAGTATTGACTCAGCTTTGGAAAATGGTGCTTGCGTATGCGGAATGCCCTGTGCTGATACTATTTTGCATTCGGTTGACAAAAAGATTGTTTCAGATATTCCTAAACGTGATGAGCTTTTTTCAGGACAAGCACCAGACAGCTTTAGGCTAAAGCATTTTATAGACATGAAAAATAATTTAACAGATGAACAGAAAAAGATAATCACTGGTACATCACAGATATGCACATTCAATAATCAGCCTATTTATATCATTGAGGGAGATGCTATAAATTTTAAAATCACAACAGACAGCGACCTTGATATGGTAAGACATCTTATTAAATCAGAGGGCTAGAATTAAAATTGCACATTAAGGGGTGAGGTTTTCTCACCCTTTTAAGACTTTTTATACATAGTTGTATTTTGTTTTTATTACATTTTGATATTTGTAAAACGATATAGATGCTATGAGATATATTTTTCACTAGCAGGAAGGATTAATATTTATGAAAACACTTATTGATATACCTAAAAAAATGGACGCTCTTGTTTTGGAGGGAGTGGCTAAGTTAAATCAAAAGCAGGTTGATGTTCCAAAGCTTGAAGAGGGAACTGTGCTTGTAAAGATTAAAGCTTGCGGAATTTGTTCTAGCGATATTCCTAGAATATTTAAAACTGGAACTTACCATTTTCCTACAATTCCTGGACATGAATTTTCTGGGCAGATTGTTGCTGTTGGTGACGGTGTTGATGAAACTCTTTTAGGTAAGAGAACTTGTGTTTTCCCTTTGCTGCCATGTTTTGATTGCAAGGCTTGCAAGCTTGAACAGTATGCACAATGTTCGGGATACAGCTATTTTGGGTCAAGATGTGACGGTGCTTTTGCTGAATATCTTGTTGTTCCTATTTGGAATTTGATTACTTTTGATGACAGTCTTTCTTTTGAGGAGGCAGCACTTTGTGAGCCTGCTGCTGTTAGTTTGCACGCTGTTGATATCGGTGAAATTAAAGAGGGTCAAAATGTAATGATTATCGGCACTGGCACAATCGGATTTTTGATTGCTGCTTTTGCTAAGAATATTACTAAAACTGGCAAGGTTATAATCTGCGGAAGGTCTGAAAACAAGCTTCAATATGCTAAAAAGCTAGGGTTTGAAACTGTTAATCCCGCTGAGGAAAATATTCCTGATGCTATTAAGAGAATTACTGGCAGTGATGGTGCTGACGTTACTTTTGAGGCTGTCGGTTCTAATATCGCTATTGAAAATGCAGTACGTTCAACTGGTGCTTTGGGCAGAATTGTTCTTGTTGGAAATCCTGAGGGCGATTTGAATATGCCTAAGGACGTTTACTGGTCAATTCTAAGAAAACAGATTACTGTTGCTGGTTCGTGGAACTCAAGCTACAATAGCAAGTGTAATGACTGGGCAAAAGCTTTGAAGATTTTCGAGAGCGGTGAGCTCAATGTTAAAGATTTGATTACTCACACATTTGCTATTAGCGAATATGATGAAGCTTTTGAAGCTATTGAGGACCGTGACGTGTTTACTGTTAAGGTAATGTTTACATTTGATTAATTGAGGAATTTTTGATATATGAATACTTTGCAAAATGATTTGAATTCGAACGACGAACAGATTGAATTTTATAACGACCGTAAAAAAGTGGTTGATGATTATAATCAGCGAAACAAGAGCTATGCTCTGCTTACGAGAATTGAGTTTAAAAGAGTTATTATGCATATTGAGGGTGAGTTCGTTGGATTTGACAGCTCCGAGGGTATTGGTGCTAGATTTATTACCAGCAATCGTGAACTTGTTTTTTATCCTCAGCATTTTGATGTTGACGGCAATCATTTTCACCTAAGCTTTAATATTATGAGCGTGAATAAAGAACAGCCTATTGATACTGGAGATTATTATTTAGTGTTGTTTAAAGAATATGCCGGTGCTGAACATGAAATCTTTGGTAATGATGAAAAAAATCCTGATGTTGATATGGTTGTTCATTCAGGCAGGGTTTATAAAGTTTTATATGATGAACATGGAAAACCTATTGAAAAACACAAGCTTTCTAGAGAATTTCCAGCATTTATTTCACCTAATTTAGATTGTGAAGTAACTAAAACAAAAGATAATCCACTAAATTTCAGACTGCGAAGAAGTGCTAATAATTTATTTTACTATAATTCTGCAGTTGATATGGATACTATGGAGTATTTTGCCAACGTTGAGTATAAACAGCCTAATCCGCCAATGACGCTTATTACTCGGCAAAAAAAATGGTTTAAAACTCATAAAGACAAAATTGTTAAAGATTATTATGCTTTTAATCTGTTTATGTATAAGAAAGTTTTCAAGATTTTTACTAAGTTTGCAAAGAAAAACGGCAATGTAATTTTATTCGCGTCTGGTTCGAGAGCTGAAATCGGCGGAAATGAAAAAGTTATTTACGACCGCATGATTGAACGTGGTCTTGATAAAAAATATACATTTAGATTTGACTTTAAAGAGAGTATTAATACAAAGCGAAACAGCTTTAAAATGATTAGATTTTCTTGGTACTTGGCAACTTCAGATGTTATTTTGATTGATGATTATTATCCTGAAATTTACAAGGTTGATTATCCTGATAATGTCAAGATTTTGCAGGTTTGGCATGCTTGCGGAGCGTTTAAGTCTTTGGGATTTGAACGACTTGGAAAGCCTGGTGCGCCTCCTTTTAACACAAGGGTTCACAAGTGCTACACTCATGTTCCTGTAAGCTCACAGCATTCGGCTAAGCATCACGCTGAGGGATTTGGACTTAGCGAAAGCAAGTTTTATCCTGTTGGAATTCCTAGAACGGATATTTTCTTTGATCAAGAGTATAAGAAAAACACTCGTGAAAGAATGTTTACTGAGTTCCCTAATTGTCAGGGCGTTTCAAAGGTTTATATGTACGCGCCGACTTTTAGAGGTGACAATGCTCAAAACGCATACTTCCCTTTTGATAGGTTTGATTTGGAAAAGTGGGGCAAGTTCTTAGACGAAACTGATTCTGCTTTGATTATAAAGCTTCACCCATTTGTTTCAAGGCGTGTGGAAATCCCTGCTAAATATGCACACCGAATTGTTGATGCTACTGATTATCGTGAGGTTAATGATATTTTGTTTATTGTTGATGTGCTGATTACTGATTACTCGTCAATTATTTATGAGATGTCACTGCTTAAAAAGCCAATGATTTTCTTTGCGTTCGACCAAAAATATTATGAGGCTACAAGAGATTTTTATGAGCCTTATGAAGATCTTGTTCCTGGAAAAATAGTACACACGTTTGATGCGCTGATGGATGCAATGAAAAACGAGGACTATGATTTCTATAAAATGGATGGATTTATAAAGAAGAATTTCAAATACACAGACGGAAAATCGACAGACAGAGTAATAGATCAGCTTATTATGGGTGTTGAACCAGAAGATACACAAAGCTGATTTTGAAAGGATTTGTGATTATATGAATGATAATAACAAAGGTAAAATTTCAGTTTCAATGATGTGCGTAAGCGTTGAGCAGACTTTAGATTACATTGAGGCTTTTAACAGAAACAACATCGAGCTTTTGCACATTGACATTATGGACGGCAATTTTGTACCTAACATAACAGTTGGAACTGACTATGTTAAACAGCTAAGAAGTTTAACTGATATTCCGTTTGATTTTCATTTTATGGTGACAGAACCTGAGGAGAAAATGAAGTGGTTTGACATTAGGGCGAACGATTATGTAGCGGTACATTTTGAGTCAACACGTCACATTGACAAGTGCATGCAATACATCAAGAGTATTGGAGCAAGACCAATTTTATCGCTTAATCCTGGAACTCCTATTTGTGTACTTGATGAGGTTATTGACTATCTTGAGGGTGTATTAGTTATGAGTGTAAACCCTGGATTTGCGGGACAAAAGCTTATACCTAGCACAATTGAGAAGGTTAAGAAAGTTAGAAAATATCTTAATGAAAATGGCAGAGAAGATGTATTTATCATGTCAGATGGCAACATGTCGAATGAGAATGCAAAGATAGCTTACGATGCAGGTTCAAGAGTATTTGTAGCCGGAACATCGAGTATCATCAAGCCAACTATCGATGGTGTAGACGAGAGAATAGCAGAAAAGAGAAAACACATCGGCTGGGAATAAGTCGACAGTGCTATTGATAAAAAAATAACAAAAATCAAAAAGAGCAATTAGATTTACTAACTGCTCTTTTGTGTTATATAAATGACCGACACAGAAAATCAATTTGACATGAGTATAAAAGCATTAAAATCGCAAATAATATTCATAGAGAAAAAACGAGAAAAAATCAAAAGAAAAAATTCTCTTCTCGCAAAGCTCGAATTTTTTCACAAAAAAACAAG
>CAZJRQ010000041.1:0-8574 GCA_964548535.1 uncultured Oscillospiraceae bacterium | reverse complement strand
TTTTTTTACAAAAAAACAAGGAGAAATACTTATGGATATTAAAATGAGCAAATCACAATATACAGAAATGTACAAGGACGCATCAGAGAAAACTAAGTGGTATATTACTATTCCAAAAGCTTTCGTAATAGGCGGATTGATATGCACAATTGGTCAAATTTTCATAAACATGTACGAACGTTACGGGTTAAACAAGGAAAATGCAGGCATGGCGACTTCAATAACCTTGATTTTAATTTCGGCAGTGCTTACAGGTTTTGGGATTTATGACAGGATTGCAAAACACGGCGGAGCGGGCACATTAGTACCTATTACAGGCTTTGCGAACTCGGTAGTCGCTCCAGCCATTGAGTTTAAAACTGAGGGTTTAATTTTAGGACTTGGAGCAAAAATCTTCATAATCTGTGGACCAGTAATTTTATACGGCACGCTCGCAAGTGTTGCATACGGTTTGATATATTATCTATTTAGCTAAGCAGTTTTAAAGACACCCATCACAATTAACGCAGCAATCTGTTAAAATTATGCAGTTATAAACAAATTTCTAAAAGTTATTGCAGCTAGAACAGTCCAAACGGAAATATATATATATATATCTATCTCCCACTACACATAGGGGGGAGATACATAAAAAAACAAATCATTGAAATAAAATTCAAAAATATTTACTCGCACGTCAGACATGTTAATTCCATGCATTTGTGCTTGACTTTAATATATTGATATGATATAATAATAAGGTTAAGCGGCAGTGCTGGAATAGGCAGACAGGCACGTTTGAGGGGCGTGTGTCTTCGACGTACGGGTTCAAGTCCCGTTTGCCGCACCAGTTTATAAACCGCGTATATACGATAAACGTCGTATATACGCGGTTTTATTTATATCATCAAAACATAAAATATGCGTTAAAAGCATAAAATATGACACAAAAACATATATATATGACACGAAATAAGTAATTAAATACACGCTAAAAAACCGACAGGGATTAACTCCTTGTCGACTATTATATTCAACATTTCACTGTTTTAAAGATAACCGCCACTTAGCATTTTCAGTTTCTAAAAGCTTGCCAGAATTCATTCTTACTAACTTTTCCATAACTTCATCAGCATTTACATCATAATAAATTCCTCCATTTAATTTGACTTTTGCCTGCCGTTGTGTTAAGATGGAGCGGGGCAGATTTTCCGACCCCCATCTCTTTTGATTTAGCTTATCGCATTACTTTTCTACGGTGTTTGCGGTAGGCTCTTTTATTTTTCGAATTCTGCTGAAGGTGCAAACTTAAATGGAAAAATTACTGATGCCGACAATCTCGAAAAGAATTCTGAAATCCCTGAAGATTTTGATGTAAAAAGTGATGTCATTTTAAATAAAAAAGAGGTTGTTTTTATGATTGAACAAAGCTATCCAAGAATAGTGTCTGTCTATAAAGGCGAAGGACGTATATTAGTAATTCCTGTGATTGACCATATAGGAGGGTTTTCAGCCGCTTCAGATTGGTTTAAAACAACTATAGACATGGAAAATTATTCAAAAACAGGAGGTGTTATTTTTGATGCTCTCAAAATGATTGAAGAGAGTCCACTTTCAACTTCAAACTCAAAAGAGCGTACACAAAATTTAATATCAAAACAACGATCAAAATACAAAGGTTACTTATCTTTTTGGAAAAATAATCATTGTTCTTTTATAAAGCTGAAAAAAACCGGTGAATTTGAAATTTATTCAGCAAAGAAAGATTTTCAAAACAAACGTGGATACTATGGTTGCATAAAAGAAATCAGACTTCCCCACACCGCAACTGCCGAAGAAATTGGCAAGGCTGTTATGGATGTTTTTCAGGCTGCTGAAAATTTTTATGAAAAACATGACTAATTGTAATATTAATAAAATTAAGGCTGAGGAATAACACCCTCAGCCTTAATTTTTTATGTAAATATTAGATTTTCTTAGCAATCTCCGCACGTAATTTCTTGATGATGTTTGTGCCAGCAATTCCACATTCTTTGTATCCAAATTTCTTTAGCAACTGATTGGTCGCCTTTTCAGTACCGTCACCAAAAGTGCCATTCTCGTCTACTCCTTGAGTGATGATTTTCTTGCTTTTTGCTAATAAAAGTAAGCATTTATATGCTAAAACACCGTCCGACTTGTCACCTTTTTCAAAACCTGTCTTGTCTAAGATTTCAACAGTGCTTGATGTGCTCGTCAATAGCTCGCTTTGTATCACCACTCAAATCCTTAGGCAGCTTATCACCACGCATACATTCATTAATCAAATTCAAAACCGCCTCATTAAAAACCTTTCAAAAACTTCAATGTTTACATTGGAATCCTCCGAAATATCAACAGTAAGATACTTTGCGAATTCAGCAGGGAGCGAACGCTTTTGAAGTTCAGTACCCACAGCCAACTCAAGTTGCTGTTTAGCGACATGGCTTAGGTCGAAATATTTTGACCACCTCCTGAGGTTTAAGTCTATACATACATTTACCTCCTCAAAATGTGTATAATAAAAGCACTCTGATTTCTCAAAGTGCTTAAATTCGGGTATAAAAATACCACTCATACAATCGTACAAGTGGTATTAATCTTTATCTTCTTCAAACTTAATACTGTTGTTACATTTGCTTAAGCTTCTAACATCAATCGAACCCCAAAAATATTCTTTTGGTATCCCATTAGGAAAGGCTGAACAACAAAAAACATTATTAACTTTTTCGTCTCTTAAGTGTTTACAAGATGTGCAATCTGGTATAATAACAGACATTATTTGTGCCACCTTTCTTAAAATATCAATCGCATAATTTTGATTTGAACCATTGGCCATTGGTTTGCAAGTGGTATTTATCCTATTGCTATTTGTTTTTCGTCAGGGCAATTTTCTTCGTGAATCACATTATATAATTGCCTAAACAAAAAACGTTCTGCACACTTTTTCGTATCCTTATTAGCAAGCTTAACAAAAAAAAATTCATTTGATATTTTATTATATTCAATCTCCCCGCTTTGATCTTTATCCTCAAATCCGTAGGAATAAACTACTTTTTCTTCATCATCTAATTTCTTTTGAATTTTCCACCACATTAAATCACTCCTCTTCTAAAAGTTTTTTAGCCCAATTGTGATAAGTATTTGCTATCGAATGAGCCTCTTCATATGTAAAACCGTTTAATTCCATTTGTGTTAACTCTATATATTCATGTTTTAACATTACAATATCAGTTTCAGTTCCTTTACCTTGTGATAATCTATCCCACGCTTGAGCTTGGTCGAAATCAGAATCGAAACGCCTATGAGAACCATCCTCGAACTTATGCTCTTTTTCAAACATATGGTTTTTAATACTGCTTACGGCTCCTTCGGTAAAAGGAGTATTTTCAGAAATCTTTTTGACATCAGTTGTTCTGTGTCTAATCTCTTCATACATGAGTTCAGCGTGACGACTTTGCCACCCCTCTGTTTTCTTTGCTCCAGAGTATGCTCCTGTTTTTATTATACCGCTTTCTACCGATTTGTCAACAGCTATACCCTGCACCTTATCACTCAAAACCCCAGTCTTGACATAGATTCTTCCGTTCCAAATTTAAATCCAATTCTACCATTGTAAGAACCAACCAAGATTGTTCACCATATTTAGCAAATATACTTATAGCATTTTTTATGATAACCTTTGAAAATTAGAAACATTAGTTCTTAGAGCTGTTCAAGTCCCGTTTGCCGCACCACCAGGGGAGTGCCCCTGCACCCCTGCCCTCGCGGATAGTTCTGCGAGGGCATTACTTTTGTGTTGCTTGGGGTGATAGTTTACATGAGGATATGACCTTGCGAAAAGTTTATTGGTTATGGTGACGCTATTTTGCTTGCCTTGCGTGGCTCTAATACGCGTGATGACTAAATTTCGAGCTTAATTCTTTTACCATTCTAATTTCAAAAACCATTGACAAATCCAGAATTTTAGTATACACTAAATATAACATTAAATTATAGCGTTGAAAAAAAATCAACTTGCTTTGGATAATTTTCATTCGCACCGATTTTGTTGCAAAATTGTAAGTGTTTCAAGAGTTTTTTTGAAGTTTATTTTGTACAAATCGTGAACAACAATGTATGTTGTGCCTGTCTTTATTAATGGCACAATATCTTGCGGTAACAATCTACACCCCTCACGGGGACGGAAACCAGGCAAAAAAATTGCAGAGCAACGGTGCTCTGCGTAACAATCTACACCCCTCACGGGGACGGAAACCCCTTAAAAGCGGTCACAGACCGCAGACCGTTGCAGTAACAATCTACACCCCTCACGGGGACGGAAACATATTGGCTTGTATATGTGCCTGTTGTCATTTCGTAACAATCTACACCCCTCACGGGGACGGAAACTTGCAAGGGTGAGGGCTGTGAGTTGTGTAAGGCAGGTAACAATCTACACCCCTCACGGGGACGGAAACAAAATCATCTTATGTGTATGTAGATACTGATGGGTAACAATCTACACCCCTCACGGGGACGGAAACAGAGGTGATTTATTACATTAATATTCGTCTGTTGGTAACAATCTACACCCCTCACGGGGACGGAAACTTGTATTATTTTATTCATAATAAATACCTCTTTGGTAACAATCTACACCCCTCACGGGGACGGAAACATAAGTTCTTCGGTTAGTGTAAATGATTCTCCAGTAACAATCTACACCCCTCACGGGGACGGAAACTAGTCCCCACTTTTCACACATTTCTTTTTGAGTTTTGTAACAATCTACACCCCTCACGGGGACGACAAAAAGCCCTTGCAGAGTTAATCTGCAAGGGCTTTTTTGTTATTCAATGGGTGTACAAGGAAACTATCACAACAATAGTAAAAAATTGATACATACTCATCAACAAAAGCGATGACAAACACGACTGGACCTTGGAGTGCAACTGATAAATCCTCATCGTGGATTTATAAAGGAACTACTTCAGGAACGGTTAAAGCTTATGCAACATTCAGAAATGGATTAAATACTAGCTGGTTTAATCTTAATTGGAAAACTATTGACGAAAGTTGTAGTGCTACTGCTTATAAATAGTTTGTAAGTTGAGCATAAATGTAAAATGCACTTGTATGACATGAATACAAGTGCATTTTGCATATAATATATTTTGAATATAATTATTATATTTGGGAGGAATGTTGAAATGATACTTCAATCCGAAAATATTATCAAAGCATATAAAGATAACACTGTTCTAAACGGTATAGACTTTAATGTTAATGAGGGAGAAGTTCATGCAATACTCGGAAAAACGGGGCTGGAAAAAGCACATTTATAAAAATTGCACTGGGACTTATATCGCATACCAGCGGAAAAATAACTGTATATGGAGAAAAGCCAGGAATTAACAATAACAGAATTGGATTTTCATCAGAAAACATTACTCTATATCCTCACTTATCCGCAAAAGACAACCTTAAAGTGGCTGCGTACTCATCAAATACAAAGTTATCAAGTAGTGATTTATCTGACATTCTTTATAGAATTTCATTGTCTGAAACAGGTAGAAAACCCTCAAATTCTTTTTCATTAGGAATGAAGCGAAGGTTACAGCTTGCAATGGCTACTATGGTAAAAAAGGTGGATTTATTAATTTTAGATGAACCTACACATGGTCTTGATATTAATGGTCTGATTTGGTTAAAGGGTTATTTGACTTTATTGGAGGATATCAATCATTTTCAATAAGTAATATTTTACGAGATATATCCATTGTAATCATTTTATTTTTGTGGGGTTCATTATCATTTTTCATCTCTTTCCTAACCCAAAACTTCACATTAACTTCCACCATAGCAATGACATATATGTTTGGAGATTATCTTATGTCATTCTTTATAATAGTACTATATATCGATTATAGTTTTATCTGCTATTATTTTGAAATTTAAAAAAGATTATTGATAAGAAATGTAAAGATCAAGGGCAGACCGCAAGGTTTGCTCTTTTTTATGCCACATTTGCTGTAATTCAAACAAGAACAGCCTTTAAACAACGATATAAACTACAAGAAACCGTCGTATAGTTTGTTTTTACTGCTCATAGCTAAAACTCTTTGACCACATACATAACATCTAATTTTAATATAAAAAAAAGACTGCGTAAAACAGTCTTTTTCTAAATAATAAATTTCTTAGCTTTGTTTACAATACTACGATCATTCTCATAAGCAAGCACCTGTCCAGCTCTGCCAATTTCCACCCATTTAACTTCAGAAATTTCCTCTTCCTGAGCTACAAAATTTGTGTTTTTAGCTCGTGCAATAAAATAAACAACAATCTTTTGGGTATCCTTACGCGGAGAATATGATACAATCTCACGAAAAGTTGGGTCGATTATTACACCAATCCCAGTCTCTTCCATTATCTCACGCTTAGCAGTTTCAACCTCAGTTTCATCTCCTTCAACATGCCCTTTCGGGAATGACCAATGCCCGCTGTTAACGTGCTTTATAAGCAGTATTTCCGTGTTGCCGTGATACTTGCGGTAAACAATAGCTCCACAGGATTTTTCATGCTGCATCGTCAGGTTCCTTTCAACATTTTCTGCAGAATAAAATCTGCCAATCATCAATACAATTATATCACATTTATTTTCATTTGTCTATAGTCAGATAGAAAACCATTGCTTTTTTATGCAACATGCACAAAAACTACTAACTTATGTACTCACCTTAATTTTGACAAATAATCAAAATATCTACACAAAAAATGCGGTCAAGCTTTCACTTAACCGCAAATATTATCAGACTAATTATTTACAAAATCCTTATATTTTGGTTGATTATTAACGCTAATAACTCCCACTTTTCCATCGTCCTTATACACATAAATTTCCACATGAGCACTCGAACCAGAACTCCTTATGTCATAATAATCATACAATGAAGTTTCTTCAGTTTCATACTCTTCATCCTTTATAGCTTTTTCTACATCTGCTTTTGAAGTTCCAATCTTGATTCCTTTTTGAATTTCAATAGGCAAATCAGTACTATTTCTTCCTGCCTTAACTGATGTTACAAAACAATCTTCAATATCAGCAGCACTTTCAGAATAATTCATTACTGAAACTCTCATTGTCTGATTATTTTTCTGCAACGAAACTCGGCCATAGTTTTTCGCCTTAACTGTTTCATCAGAATCTGCTGTGATTATTTTCCAGCCTTTGTCAACAAACTCTGAAACTGGTGCAGGAACACTGAACAAATCGCCATCAATCTTAACAATAAAATCGCTGAAATTCTCGCCGATATCCTTTGGAGCAGTATAATCTACATTAATTTCTGCCTTCTTTTTATCATTATCTGACTTTGGCTTTTTATCATCTGATAAATTTGAATCATCAAAATTACGAATATCAATTTTATTCAACACATTACTTTCAATATCAAAATACAATTCTACACTTGAATAAGACTGCAAATTATACATACATTTTGTATACGAACTACCCTCATAAACGCTGCTAGGGTCACCATAAGCAGCCTTAGCCTCGTCCATAGTTGACTTATTAAACTCAATATTGCCAGGCAAAACAATCTCCTTGTCACACTCTTTCAAATAGGTGTAGTCAATTACAATTCCGCCGATTAGGCATTCTGACGCAGGCAGCACATCTTCGTCAAGATTTAAGATAGGCGCATAAACTTTTACATCGTCTTTTTTGAAAACTTGTGAAATCAAATACTGATTAGGGTCAACTTTTGTAGTATCATCTCCGTCCATTTTCCAACCCAGCTCAATAAAATCAGCATAATACATTGGAAAACTAAGCTTTGTTCCGTCAATTGAAACCTCAAAGCTATAAATATCATCAGAAAGCTCATCATTTCCAGCAGGTTGCGCGTCAGCCTTTGACTCCTCTTCCGCCTCTGACTCTTCATCAGCTTCAGACTCCGGTTCAGCTTCAGACTCCTCCTCAGAACTTTCATCAGCCTTAGACTCCTCTTTAGCAGCAGTCGTAGTTTCCTTAGAACTTGTATCCTTTTCATCCTTAGATGAATCCTTACAGGCTGTCATACACGACATTGTCAAAACAACAGCAGCAAGCATAGCTATAATTTTTTTCATATTAAAATCCCCTTTAATTATTTCGTTTTTGTTTGAGTCATATTAAATTATAACACGCATTATATGTATTATCAACAAATTAGCTGTTCTTTTTAACAATATCACAAATAACACATGATTAATTCATGGTATTGTTTTCTTTTTATGTAATAAAATTCTCATGGTGCTAGGTCCTGGCGCGGACGGCGCGATGCCCTCGCGTAAAGGTTGTTGGTTATGGTGAATTTATGCTGCTCGGGGTCCTAGCGCGGACGGCGCAAAGCCCTCGCGAAAAGTTTACTGGTTATGGTGACGTTATGCTACTCGGGTTGGGGTTTGTGGTAATCTGTAAATTTGTTTTTTTATATACAAAATATATAAACTCCCAATAATCACGCAGTCGTAACGCCGATTATGCAATAAGCACCAGTCACGAGTGAGGCACGAACGATAATGCGACTTTGCGCCGTCCGCGCTAGG
>CAZJRQ010000040.1:14869-16778 GCA_964548535.1 uncultured Oscillospiraceae bacterium | reverse complement strand
CATTTTCATAATCTTTAATTAAAACGCAAGGACCAACATTTCCTGTGTTTTCGTTAGCTTTATCCTCTGCAAATACTCGTACACCGCCTAAACCATATCCGTTTTCATATTTACAAAATCCATAAAATATTTCAGTACCATTTTGAGTAATTGATAACCTGTTGTTTCCGTTTTCGGTAGTTTCGCCGAGCGTAATTTTAGCATTTAAATAATCCTCAAGCGGTTTGATTGCATCGTAAACCTGTTGCGGTGTTGTTACTTCTGTGATTTTTATTGCCATATTATTTATTCCTCCGTAATTTTTTAGTGATTTGTTTTGGGAAATTTTTGTTTATAACTCAGAAAACTCATTCAATTTCCTGAGCTTTTCCTAGCAAAGTAGTTGTTATTGCGGTAACTATTCCTTTTGAAAAACCAACTTTTATTCCACCAGAAAGCTTAGTATCGCCCATATACTCAACAATACTTTTGTCGCCGATTACATAGTAAACAGTGTTTTGGTCTTTAGGATTTAGTTGATAAAAATCCTTTTCTGAAATTTTTCTAAAGCTAAGATCAGCATAATCAACAGTATCATCACCAGAAACGACCGGCTCAATAATCAGCTTGAATCTTGCCGTTGAAAGAGCTAAATTATTATCATCAAAAATAATAATATCGCAAAAAGCAGTACCAGAACGCAGCAGCATTTCATCTGATAAGGTTACAATAATCTTGTCATCTTCAATTGGCATATTTTTGACAATTAGCTTGCCATTAGGCTTTTGAATTCTAAATTGAGCCTTAGATTTTGACAGATCAATAACCGTATTATTTTCAAAAAGCGTGACTTCAAAAACTCTGCTATCCTTGTCGCCCTGTTTGGCATATTGAGTGTTGTTGTAATTTTCGCAGGTTATATCTAGCGAAATAGATTTTATATAAATCAAATTTTCACCATCCTTTCTTATATAAATTTCAATAAAATGTAAATTGTAATTGCAATAAAAAGAATTTTCAGATTAAAATAGGTTTGAATATTTGTCCAAAAAATGTACATATAGATTAAATTGCATTACAAAATTAGACGTTCGAAGTATAGCAATATTTTCAAAACTGGAAATCGTATACAAACTTAGCAGAGTATCTTCGCATGATATATTCAGCATTTCGTTGCAGAATAAATATAGCTATTGCCATTAAAAGATAGTTGCAGACCGCAAATTTCCCAATTTGGTCTACAGCATATTTTTATAAAAACAAAGCATTGTTATATTCCAATAGATTCTATATCAGTATATTTTTACACATCAAAATAAAATCATGTTTAGATTATTATCAGCAACAGGTAACAAACCGATACCAAGTCATTTGATGCCTGTTATTTACAGACTGAGTTAAATGGATAGCTAAAAATTATTTTTACAAAATGCGCAGTGAGTTTTATTACTACAAACAAATTTCATCGTCAGGATTAAAGCTCAATATCGAACATCTGTTCTATGTTTTGTATTATAAATCATCTCAAAGCATTTGTCAATAGCAAAACAAAAACTTTGTGAAAATCGAACATATATTCTATCGTGAAATTGTTCAATTTGTCTAAGCTGTCCTTGCGGTGCTAGCCGCACGGCGGTCCTGGCGCGGACGGCGCGGTGCCCTCGCGAAGAGTTTACTGATTGTGGTAACGCTATGTTGCTCGGGGTCCTGGCGCGGACGGCGCGATTCCCTTGCGGAAAGTTTACTGATTGTGGTGGTTTATTTAGCAATTATTACGCAAAAAAGCAAAGCCACAATTGACTTTGCTTTTTAATTTATGTTGTTTTTTATTACATTAAATCAATCTGTCACCACGCGGATTAGAACTTTACATGGTACGAACATATGCGTGATAAGGGTGCAGGGACACGTCCCTGTAATAAACTTTGCA
>CAZJRQ010000040.1:0-14769 GCA_964548535.1 uncultured Oscillospiraceae bacterium | reverse complement strand
AGAACTTTACATGATACGAACATATGCGTGATAAGGGTGCAGGGACACGTCCCTGTAATAAACTTTGCATACCACAAGGTTGTTACGCGGATTAGAACTTTACATGGTACGAACATATGCGTGATAAGGGTGCAGGGACACGTCCCTGCAAGCTAGGATGATAGGTCTTGGACGAAGTAACAGAGGCTGGTAAAACTGCCGTAAATACTGCCGTAATAAATTTTGCCACCCTCTATGTCAATAGATTTAATACCTGTAGGTGCGGTATCTTCTATATGCATGTTAGTCCCAAGAGAGATTGCACTTTCTAAATCATAAGTTGTACCTTGCATTAAATAAACACTGTTGCATTCTGGGATTTTTGCTAAAAATTTGCCGTTTGGTGATACTTTGAAATCAATGTTTCCTTTTAAGCTAGTGTCAATATTTTCTCCAAATTCAACCATTTTGCCATCTTGAAGTTTTAAAAGATTACCATTGTTATTGAAATAAACTCCGCCATTATCGTCATAGCTTAAAAACTCTACTGAATAGGTGTTTTCTTCATCAGCAAATGATGTAATCTCGTTTAAAGCTACTGTGCCATTGTCTACTATAATATCTCCTAAATCAAAATAAGCTGTTGATTTATATTCATCAACGATATACATCGAATAATACACGTTGCCATCGCTTGATGGATATATATTGAAAATAGCAGAATAATTATATTTGAAATCATTAAGATTATATTTTGTTTTAATTTCATATTTAAACGTTTTTATAGTTTCAGGGTTGCACGCATATAAGTCAACACTTATTAAATCAGAGTCATAATTTATTTTATAAATATAAAGTGTCTTTAAATCATATGAAAAAACTTGCTCGCTGTACAATTCATCAAAATCAAAATCATCATAATTCCAGTAACCAACTAAGTTAAAATCATTATCATAAGTCAAAGTTTCATAACCAAGAGGCTGATTGTCTTTGGTGAAATAATTTACATTGATTGAAACCCCATTATCTTGAAAATCAGCAGAAATAGTAGTGTAGTTGTCATCATAATCATATTTCGTGCCGTATAAATGCTTTGCAATATCAGTATAGTTTAATTCATCGATAACCTCACCATTTTCTGTGTTAAAGCTTTTTATATAGAAATTTTCGGAACTTAATCGTTTGTCAGAAGATAAATTATCAGTATCATTAAATATTGCGTACAATTTGTCATTGCGAAAATCAAATGAAGAAAATTCATGACCTTCATCGTATAGAACATTTGAATAATCAATTAGCTTATAACCATTGCCTTCGCCTAAAACGGTGAGATTTCCTTGTTCTTCGCCGACCAGCTGCTTTGGAGAATTTTCTATACTGTCTATTTCTATTTGAGCTGAGTCAGTATCATTTTCACTGGCATCACCAACTTCAACTGAGCCTTTAATTCCATACATAGCTCCAACAGCCACTAGGCACACCAATAGAGCCGCTGCAAGTGCTGCAAATGGTCTTGACCCTTTAACAGATGCTTTGCCCTTGTTTTCCACTGTTATGACTTTTTGAGGCATATCTTCTTTATCTTTTACACCATCAAGCAGTGAGTTTAGCACTTTTTTCTTTGATTCCTCTGGCATTTTAATGCTGTCAAACTCTTTTTTGATTGAATTTTTATCATCATCTCGAATTATCTTATCAATCATAACTTAGAGCCCTCCTCTCGTTTTGTTTTAAGGTTCTCTTCATTCTTACACTTTTCTTTTTCTAACATCTTTTTTAATTTCTGTTTTCCCTTGCTGAGCTAGTTGTAGACTGTGCTTGCAGATACGTAGTACATCTCGCTGATTTCTTCTATGGTATATCCCTCATAGTAATGAAGATAAATTGCATTTCTGAGCTTTTCAGGCAATTCTAAAATAGCTTCCATAGTTTCAGAAATTTCAAAACTTTCAGATTGCTGTGAAATCTGTGAATCATCAACATCCAATCTCTTTTTTTTCCACCAGTGCTTTAAATTACTCTTGCAGTAATTTTGAGCCGAAACAATAAGCCAAGCTTTTTCATGCTGCTCGTCTGCAAAATCATCGCCGTGTTCCATGTATTTTAGAAAAATAACTGACACTGCATCTTCAACATCTTGGTGATTATTTTTAAAATACATAAAACATATTCGGTAGACCATGTCCGAATAAATTTCAAAAGCTCTGGCTACATCTTTTCGAGTCGTAACGCTCACCCCTTGCTAAAAAATATTATGGCTATTAATTTGAATCTAGCTGAAAATCCACCCAAGATCTTCAAGCGAAGTTATTACAGTTTCATCAATATCGCTGATATCTCCTTTTGAAATTAATTCGCAACTGTATATATCTGTTCCAGCTGGATACGTTTCGCGAATTGACGAAAAGGTAATCTTAATTTCGTCACCGTTTTCTAGATTGTCAAAAATGTTTTCGTCGCCCGTATAATTGCTCATTACAATAGGGGTGTTACTTTCATCAATAATTAGGCTAGATCCTTTGTCTTGTCTTAAATATCTTCCAGTAAGCTCGGCAGTTTCTTCATGTTCGCTAGTCTTCTCACCACAGGCTGTAAGCGCAGCAATGCAAATAATTAAAGGCATAATAATATATTTCTTTTTCATAACAACCCTCCTTAAATATAAAAATCCGTTTTGCTGTCTTTTGTTTTTGCACTACACTATATATCTTTCTATATATAAAACAATTCACACAGCCAAATTTATATTAACAAACTGTAAACTTATTTGTGAAAACTATAAAAAAAGAAAACCCTTCAATCAAATGATTAAAAGGTTTTCAAAAAAGTGAGTATATTAGCCCTCAACATTTGTTTCAACAAACTTAACGATGTCGCCTACAGTTTTAATATTTTCAACTTCCTCATCAGGAATTTCAATATCAAACTCTTCCTCAATAGCCATAACAAGGTCTGCTACGTCAAGAGAATCAGCTCCTAGATCATCAATGATTGATGACTCCAAAGTAACACTGCTTTCCTCAGCATCAAACTGATCAACAACAATATCACGGATTTTTTCAAATACCAATATCTTCACCCTCCATTCTTAATTAGGAAATATAAGTGCAGCAGCCAAGCTGCATTACTCATTATTATAATAGCGGGAATTTGAAAATATATTACTCAAAAAGCAAAATATATTTTAAAGACTCGTCCAACAATTAATCATTAGAATTGCCAATAAATTCAAACTCGCCAACTATTCTAAACTTATTATAGCGTTCATTTAGCATTTCGTCAAGACCTTTTTGCAATTTTCTTTGCAAAGCTTCAAAAATATAATCTGAAATGAATTCTGCTGTTTGTTCACAGTCATTATGTGCACCGCCTGCTGGCTCTGAAATTACATAATCACATACTTTTAGATTAATTAAATCCTCAGCTGTAATTTTCATAATATCGCAAGCCTCACGCTCACGTGTTGCATCTTTCCAAAGAATTGACGCAAAACCTCTTGGTGAAATTACTGAATATATAGCATTCTCAAGCATTGCAAGTTCGTCACATACGCCCATTGCCAAAGCTCCGCCAGAACCGCCCTCGCCTAGAACTATAGAAATTACAGGAGTTTTAAGTCGCATAAATTCCATTATGTTTTTAGCAATTGCTTCGCCCTGTCCGCGTTTTTCAGCCTCGACACCGCAAAAAGCACCAGATGTATCAACTAGGCAAATTACAGGACGATGAAATTTTTCAGCTTGTTTTGCTAGTCTTAAAGCTTTTCTGTAGCCCTCTGGGTGGGGCATTCCGAAGTTGCAGACTTTGTTTTCTTCAAGATTTCTGCCCTTAACCTGAGCGATTACTGTAACAGGTGTTCCGCGAAATTTGCATACTCCGCCAATTATTGCGGCATCATCACCGTAATATCTATCACCATGCATTTCGAAAAAATCATCAAAAATAAGTGGAATATAGTCCTTAACTGTAGGTCTATTCTTATGGCGAATTATATCAAGTCGCTGACTTGCCGTTAAATTATTCATTCAATTCGCCCTCCTCTGATTTATGAAGTTTTAGAAGATGTGCTATTGTTCTTCTCACTTTTTTACGTTCAATAATCATATCGACAAAGCCTGCTTCAAGCATAAATTCTGCTGACTGAAATTCATCAGGAAGTTTTTGTTTTATTGTACCCTCAATTACACGTCTGCCCGCAAATCCGATAAGTACTTTAGGCTCGGCGATTATAATATCTCCCAAAGATGCAAATGATGCTGTAACACCGCCTGTAGTTGGATCGGTCATGACAGCGATATACAAAAGTCCTGCCTCGCTATGCAAGGCAACAGCACCGCTTGTTTTTGCCATTTGCATTAGCGAAACGATACCCTCCTGCATTCTTGCACCGCCTGACGCTGTAAATGCTACAACAGGCAATTTATGCTCAGTTGCATACTCAAAAGCACGTGTGATTTTCTCGCCGACAACGCTGCCCATTGACGCCATCATAAAGTTAGAATCCATAACTATTATAACTAAATCTTCATTTCTAATTTTCGCTCTGCCTGTGATTACGGCATCATTAAGCTTTGTTTTATCACGAAGTTCCTTTTGCTTTTCCTCATAATTTGGAAAATCAATAGGGTTTTTAGAAATCATGTCGGCATCAAATTCTTCAAGAGAATCTTTATCTATAGTGATATCAAGTCTTTCACGAGCGGTAAGTCTTGAATGATAATTACAATTAGGGCAAACCTTGCCGTTTGACTGGAACTCATCAATAAAGGTTACATTCGAACATCTGGGGCATTTAAAAAGCAAACCCTTTGGAATATCCGTTTTCTTTGGTTTTGAATCTTCTGGCTTGTCGCCGTTAAAACGAGTTTTAACAACCGAAAACAAATCCTCTAGCATTTTTTATTTGTCCCCTTTCTTTAAAATATCTGTACGATTTAGATAACCGTTATCGTAATCTCCTGCCAAGAACGCATCAGTACGAATAAGTTCAAGCTGGAAGTCTATATTAGTCGAAACTCCATCGACAATAAATTCAGACAGTGCCCATGTCATTTTAGAAATTGCCTCTTCACGATTTGCGCCATGAACAATCAGCTTGCCAATCATGCTGTCATAATAAGGTGAAATTTCATAACCTTGATACACAGCACTGTCAACACGAATTCCAGGACCGCCAGGAATGTGCAGTGAACGGATTGTTCCTGGTGACGGACGAAAGCCCATTGCTGGATTTTCAGCATTTATTCTGCACTCGATAGCGTGACCTGTAAGCTTGACGTCCTCTTGCTTTATTGAAAGATGCTCACCTGACGCTACTAGAATCTGCTGTTTAACAAGGTCGACACCTGTTACTGCCTCAGTAATTGGGTGCTCAACCTGAATACGAGTATTCATTTCCATAAAGTAAAAATCATGGTGCTTATCAACCAAAAATTCAATAGTACCTGCATTTCTATATCCGCAGACTTTTGCAGCCATAACAGCCGCTTTACCCATTTTTTCACGCAATTCTGGTGTCATTATAGGTGACGGAGCTTCTTCAAGCACCTTTTGATTTCTTCTCTGCATAGAGCAGTCACGCTCACCTAAATGGATAACATCACCGTAATTATCAGCTAAAATTTGAATTTCAATATGCTTAGGATTTTCAATAAATTTCTCGATATAAATTTCATCATTGCCAAAGCAAGATAAAGCCTCCTGCTTTGCCGCAGTCATCTGTGCTTCAAGCTCATCATCGGTGTGGACAATTCTAATTCCGCGACCGCCGCCGCCAGCAGATGCTTTAACCATAACAGGATAACCCAAATCATTAGCTAAAGTGTGTGCAGCATGAATGTTGGAAATTGCACCGTCAGACCCCATGATTACTGGCACTCCAGACTCTTTCATAGTTTCCTTAGCCTGAGCCTTATCGCCAAGCATTTCAATACTTTGAGCACGAGGGCCGATAAAAGTTATTCCGCACTTTTCGCAAGTTTTAGCAAATGACGGATTTTCTGACAGAAATCCAAAGCCTGGGTGAATAGCG
The DNA here is from genome assembly GCA_964548535.1 of uncultured Oscillospiraceae bacterium. Taxonomy (GTDB): domain Bacteria; phylum Bacillota; class Clostridia; order Oscillospirales; family Ruminococcaceae; genus CAZJRQ01. The sequence goes on along the minus strand of CAZJRQ010000040.1, from coordinate 8,759 downwards.
TCGGCGCCAGTAATTTCACAAGCGGAAATAATAGCACGAACATTCAAGTAACTATCTTTACTTGCCGCAGGGCCGATACAAACAGCCTCGTCAGCAATTTTTGCGTGCAAAGCGTTTTTATCGGCAGTAGAATAAACTGCTACAGTATGTACTCCAAGCTCTCTGCAAGCACGTATTACGCGGACAGCAATTTCTCCTCTATTAGCAATCAAAACCTTTTTAAACATAGATTTAACCTCTCAAACGGACAAAACCGAATTATTTTATTGCAAAAGTAATTTCAGCAGAAACGGCCTTTTTGCCGTTTACTGTAGCAACAGCCTTGCCCACTCCAATTGGGCCTTTTACCTTTATAATCTCAACCTCAAGATTTAAAGTATCGCCAGGAACTACCTGCTGACGGAATTTACAGTTGTTTACTCCACCAAAGAAACCGATTTTACCCTTGTTTTCAGGCAAAGCTAAAAGTGCTACTGCTCCTGCCTGTGCAAGCATTTCAAGCATTAAAACACCAGGTGTTACTGGGTAATCAGGGAAGTGTCCCTTAAACCAAAACTCGTCTTCTTTGATATATTTTGTAGCTACAACACGCTTGCCTATTTCTATCTCATTAACCTCATCAATCAGCAAAAATGGGTCGCGATGAGGGATGATTTCCATAATCTGCTCTTTGTTATATACAACTGCCATTGTTATCCTCCTGTAATTTTGTATTATTTTATCAAACTTCGCTCAATTTATCAACTGCTGTTTTTTCATCAGCAACAAAGAAAATATCCTTGCCGTTGTTGCTCTCATATATAAAATCCTTGAGCGGTTTGCTTGTATATTTTGAATAATCACCGAAAATTGCGAACTTAGTTTTATAGGTAATAAATTTCTGCAAAATCTCGCCTGCTATTCCTGAGCTTAGTATAAAAAACTCATCGGCTACGGCGGATTTTGAAATTGCAATTCTATTAATCCCAGTGTCATAACTAACTGTCATAATCAAGTCTAAAGCAGACTGGGTGTCTGTAATAACCTTGTTATCGCTTTCAATTACAGCAATTTTTTGTCCATTATTCAATACAGTTTTTATATTCATTATACATTCCTACCTTTAAATTAATTTTATATAATCATGGATAGTTTTATTAAACAAGTTTTAAAAAGTCCAAATTATATAAATATAAGAGGCAGGAATTCTTTGAAAACTTATTTAATTTTATCCGATAATCATTATTGTTTGGTCAAACTCAACAGGGTCGCCGCTGCATACGCAGATGTCTTTTACTACTCCGTCAAATTCTGACTGAACTTCGCTCATAACCTTCATTGATTCGATTATGAAAATTACGTCGCCCTTTTTAACCTTTTGTCCAACTGAAACAAATGGCTTGTCCGTTGGAGATGGTGCTGAATAAAAAGTGCCTACAATCGGTGATTTTACTGCGTTGCCGTCAACGGTATTTGTTACTGCTGTAACTTGTGCCGGGGAGGATACTGATACGTTCTCTCCAACGGTTACTGACGGATAGGGCATTATTGGTGCCGGTGGTGCTACTTCAATTTTTTTGCCCTTGATTGTAATCTTCTTATCTTTACTTTCAATAGTAATCTCAGACAGCTCTTTATCATTTACAATATCAGCTAGATTGCTTATTGTTTCTAAACTAAACTCATCATAAATTTTTTCCATAATTTTAATCACCTATATATTAATCAACGTATTTCTTTAGACAAATTGTTGCATTATGTCCGCCGAAACCTAATGAATTTGACAATGCTCCCTTGATATCAACTTCTCTGTTGCCTTCTACGCAATAGTCAAGGTCACACTCAGGGTCAGGAGTTTTAAAGCCCAATGTTTTGTGGACAATGCCCTCATCAATTGATAAAGCAGTAACGATTGCTTCAACTCCGCCTGCGCCGCCAAGAAGATGTCCAATCATTGATTTTGTTGAATTGATTACTGTCTTTTTAGCTGCGTCCTCACCTAGTGCTATCTTTATTGCATTAGTTTCATACTTGTCGTTAAGACCAGTTGATGTACCGTGAGCGTTGATGTAATTTACTTCGTCAGCTGAAAGTCCAGCCTCTTCATAAGCGTCCTTCATAGCTCTAGCAGCGGCATCGCCTGTTGGTGATGGGCTTGTCATGTGGTATGCGTCATTTGTTGCGCCATAGCCAACGATTTCAGCATAGATTTTAGCACCGCGAGCCTTTGCGTGCTCAAGTTCTTCAAGTACTAAAATTCCAGCGCCCTCACCTAGTACAAAGCCTTGTCTTTCAGCATCAAATGGAGTTGAGGCATTATCAAGTTCCTCAGCCTTTGAAAGAGCTTTCATATTGTTAAATCCGCCAAGTGCGAAACGTGAAATACAGCTTTCAGAACCACCGCAAACGCAAGCGTCAAGGTAACCGTCCTTGATTTTTCTAAAGCTTTCACCAATTGCATGAGTAGCTGATGAGCAAGCAGTAACTGTAGCCATATTGTCGCCCTTGAATCCTGTTTTCATTGCAATAGTACCAGCTGCCATATTAGCAATCATCATTGGAATATAGAAAACCGAAATTTTATCAGGCTTTGCTAGAAACTTTTCATGCTCCTGCTCAGTAAGGTTAAGTCCGCCGATACCAACACCTATCATGACACCAACTCTGTATGGGTCAAGGTCCTTAAGGTCGGAACCGCAGTTTTCTATTGCTTCTAATGAAGAATTTAGAGCAAACTGTGTAAAGCGATCCATTCTTCTAGCTTCTTTTTTCTCTATATATTTAGTGGCGTCGAAATCTTTTACTGCACCAACAACCTTAACAGGAAAACCTGTTGTGTCAAATTGGTCAATGAAAGATAGACCTAGCTTGTTCGCCTTAATGTTTTCCCAAAAATCTGCAACATTGTTACCTAGTGGGTTTACTGTACCCATTCCAGTAATTACAACTCTCTTCATTTTAAATATCCTCTCCTTATATTTGTACAATTACTTATATAAATTACATTGAAAGTCCGCCAGAAATTTCAATTACTTGTCCTGTAACATAGCTTGCACCCTCTGATGCTAGGAATGATACTACTGAACTAATCTCATCAACTGTGCCATATCTCTTCATTGCGATTAGTCCCATAACAGCCTCTTTTTGCTTATCAGAAAGCTTATCAGTCATAGGAGTGCTGATAAATCCTGGAGCAACGGCATTACAAGTTACACCACGAGGTCCTAGCTCCTTAGCTGTAGTTTTTGTCATACCGATGATAGCGGCCTTTGATGCTGAATAGTTAAACTGACCAGCGTTGCCGTAAAGTCCTGCAACTGATGATAGGTTTACAATTCTGCCAGAACGCTGTTTCATCATGATTGAACCTGCAAACTTAGTCATGTTGAAAACACTCTTCTGATTTACAGCAATAACGCTGTCGAAATTCTCCTCGCTCATTCTAGCAAGCAGACCGTCACGAGTGATTCCTGCATTGTTTACCAAAACGTCGATAGAGCCAAAATGCTCCTTGATAGCCTTTACAGACTCTTCGCACTGAGCATAGTTTGAAACGTCAAAAACAAACTTTTCGCACTCAACACCCTCAGCTTTGATTTTGTCAACAATATCATTATCTTCAAACATTGCCTCGCTAATATCGTTAAGAGCAATGTTAAAGCCGTCTTTAGCAAGTCTAAGTGCGATTGCCGCACCAATTCCTCTTGATGAACCAGTTATAATTGCTGTTGCCATAATTTTTACCTCCGTCTTTTATTTATATCATACTTTACAGGGGAGATTTCGCTCTCTGCGGAGAGCGACGGGGACTCTGTCCCTCGACCCAGAAAACTTTAAAAAGTTTTATCAAACTTTGAAGATGTTTTGTTTTTTGCACAGTTATGTCATTCGTTCTATTTCTTTAAAAGCTTGTCTGCTCCTGCGAACATTTCTTCAATAATCTGTTTGCAAGGCTTGATTTCATTAACCATACCAGCAATAGAACCTGCCATGAATGTACCCTCTTCAACGTTGCCGTCTTGAACAGCTTTTCTTAGAGAACCAAGTGTAATCTCTTCAAATTCTTCTGGGCTAATTGAACCGTTAGCCTCACCGCTTGCAAGCTTTTTAGTAAACTTAGTTTTTACATTTCTAACAGGGTGACCTGTGTATGAACCAGTAACAATGTTGTCTGTGTCCTTAGCTTTAACAACGATGTCCTTGTATTTTTGATTAACTTGACATTCATCTGACGCTAGAAAAGCTGTACCAACCTGAACTCCCTCTGCACCAAGCATGAATGATGCTGCAATTCCACGACCATCAGCGATTCCGCCTGCTGCGATAACAGGAATGTTTACAGCGTCAACAATCTGAGGAACAAGGCACATTGTTGAAATTTGACCAATGTGTCCGCCTGCCTCAGTGCCCTCAGCAACGACAGCATCAGCACCGTATTTTTCAACACGCTTTGCTAGTGCAACTGACGGAATTACTGGAACAACCTTGATTCCAGCCTCTTTCCAGGCAGGAATGAACTTAGCAGGATTTCCAGCACCAGTTGTAACTACAGGAACTTTTTCTTCAATAACAAGCTGTGCAAGCTCCTCAGCATTTGGGCTCATAAGCATTATGTTCACACCAAAAGGCTTGTCTGTAAGCTCTTTTGTACGTCTGATTTGCTCACGAAGATAATCAATTGGAGCAGAACCGCCAGCTATTAGTCCAAGTCCGCCTGCGTTTGATACTGCTGCTGCAAGTGTAGATTCAGCAATCCAAGCCATTCCGCCTTGAATAATTGGATATTTGATTCCTAAAAGTTCTGTAATTCTTGTGTTCATTTTATTCTCTCCTTTGTATTGTCAAACAAATTTATCGATGTGATATTAACGTATTTAGTTCTCAATCTTTTTGAATTATATTCCAAGCAGAAAAGATATTTTTTTGATTGATTTATAATTTTTATATTAATCAAAAAAATCTGTGAAAATAGCTGCAAAATAAGCTGCCAAAACAACTAAACCAGCAAACAAAAAGGCTATTTCTGTAGACTTTATTTTTTTGCTCCTTAAGATTTTTTCAGGAGTTTGGTCACAAAAGAAAATCTCATAATATTCGCCAACTTGATATTGTTTGAAAAAGCGTTTTTTATCTGAACCATAACGATCGTCAGTAATATACTCTTTACCATTGAAATAATATTTAAACACCGCAATATAACTAGTATTGCGTTTTTTTCTATTAGTACGAATTGTTTTATAGTCTATCATTTCTGCCTGAAGGGAAACGTTGCATTTCTTTGAGTAAATTATAAAATCCGCTGTCACTATAAAAGCTATTAAAGCTATTGGAAGTAAAGTTGCGGACGCAATTAAATTAAGAGAATTAAAGACCTGTGATAGAATTCCCAAAATTGCACAAACAACGGATAAAGTAAACCATATTGTTGCTAACGTTGTTGATTGTTTTTTGCGTTTGCACTGCTTAATGCTTGAATATGAAATTAACGCAAATATTGCCCAAAATATTGAAATTATCCCATACATAAAAACACCCCTATTTTTATAATATATCTATTTTTTTATATCGATTTAATTACCCCATGTTAGTTTTTAATACTCAAATATAGCAGCACCGTAAATCAAACCGCCGCCGAATCCAACTAGGCAGACTTTGTCGCCACGCTTGATTTTGCCGTCCTTAACTGCATCGTGGAACGCCATTGGAATTGATGCTGATGATGTGTTGCCGTACGTTTCAATATATACTGGGAACTTGTCCATTGAAACGCCAAGATTTTTTGCAGCAGTTTCAATAATTCTAATATTTGCTTGATGTGGAACTATCACGTCCAAATCTTCAGGTGTAATTCCTGCCTTTTCACAAGCATTCTTAACTGCACTTGCTAAAATTTTTGTAGCAAATTTATAAACCTCTTTACCGTTCTGCCAGAAGAAATGCTCGTTAGTTTCAGGCATTCCCATATCAAAATCTTCTTCGTTAGTTCTAAACACGTTTACTGATTTTAATGCTCTTGAAACAACATGCTTTGCGCCGTTTCCATCTGCTCCTAGATAGCTTTGGAACAGGGTATTCTCACGCTTTTCAAGCACAAATGCACCAGCGCCGTCACCGAATAGCACACATGATGAACGGTCGGTATAATCTGTGAACTTTGAAAGCTCCTCAGCCGCAACTAGCAGTACAGTTTTTATATCATCACCGCTGTCAAGATATCTTTTAGCCATGTCAATTCCATAAGAAAAGCCAGCACAAGCTACATTTATATCAAAAGCCATACAGCCAATTGCTCCAATTTCACGCTGGACTAGGCAAGCTGTAGATGGTGAATAAAAATCAGCTGTTACTGTTGTAACAATAATTAAATCAATATCCTCAGCTGTAATTCCTGCGTCAGCCATTGCCTCTTTTGCTGCCATTGCACCTAGATAATATGTAGGCTCACCATCTGTAATATGTCTTGTTTTTATTCCAGTACGAGATGTAATCCACTCGTCATTTGTGTCGACAATTTTAGCAAAGTCCTCATTTGTTGCTACAAGTTCAGGAACATATCTGCCTATACCTTTAATATTAACACCCGTGTTGTTGATAAAATCGCCCATTCATTCTTCCTCCTAAAATAATTAGTATATTTGAAATCTATATATTGTACAATCATTCTTTTTATGTTATAATGTTTTGGTAGTGGTTTTGTAACTGCATTATTGCTTTTTCTTACCATTTGCGACAGGTGTATGAATTGCTTAATTGTTTATACAAAATAGACAAGAAACGCATATAAATTTTGTTCAACCTTATTTATTATAAACTCAGATTATTGACTGTTAAATAATAAATAATGAACAACCTGTGATTAACGTGAACGTTTGGCGAATTTTTTCATATTTTAGCATACTTAATGTCCAAAAATCAGCATTATTTTTTTACAGCTGTCAAAAATACCGACAGCTGACAATTTCCTATTGTGTATTTTTTGTTAATTGAAAAATCAGTTTTACTGGCGACTTTTTAATTAATTATGATTTTTTTATAAAAACCATACTGAATGGATAGGGATTTTTAAATTATGCTTGGTTGGCTATCTTTTGATAGATTTTAGCATGAAAAATCAAAGAATTATGTCAAAAAATATTAACCTAATTACTAAAAGCGTGCATTTATTACATGTGAAAGCTTTTTAGACTATAAAAATTTTATGAATAAAAAAGGAGAGAAATTTATGTCAAAAAATATTTTTCTATTTTCAGGGCAAGGTTCACAATACGTAGGAATGGCTAAGGAATTTTATGACGAGTTCGACGGTGCAAAGAAAATCTTTGAAACTGCAAAGGAAATTCTAGGTTATGACCTTGCCGAAATCGTATTCAACGGTCCTGACGAGGAACTTAACAAGACTATATATTCACAGCCTGCGATTATGGCTTGCTCACTTTGCGCTTTTGAGGCTATGAAGGCTAATGGTATTGAATTTGACGGTGTTGCTGGACACTCACTTGGTGAATATGCTGCTATGGTTGCTGCTGAAATTATCACTGTAGAGGACGCATTTAAGCTAATAAAGGCTCGTGCTAGTGCTATGCAGAAGGCGGCTGAGTCTAACAAGGGGGCTATGTGTGCGATTATCGGTCCTGACGCTTCGGAAGTCGAAAAAGTTTGCGAAGGCGTTGACGGATATGTTGTAGCAGTAAACTACAACTCGACTGCTCAGACAGTAATTGCTGGTGACTGTGACGCTGTTGACAAGGCTATCGAGATTTTCTCAAGTTTCGAGAAAAAAGTTCGGTGCATGAAGTTGAATGTAGCATCAGCTTTTCACTCAAAGCTAATGCAATCGGCGGCTGATGAGTTTATTGAAACAGCTAAAGAAATTACTTTCAATGCACCTGCAAAGGAGTTTTATTCTAACGTTTACGGCACAAAGCTTGAAGATTTTTCAGATATGCCAAAACTGTTAGCTAAGCATATTGTTTCGCCAGTTAAATTTACATCAGAGCTAGCGAAAATGGATGAGGCTGGTTATGAAAACTACATTGAGCTTGGTCCTAACAAGGTTCTAACTGGGCTTGTGAAAAAGACTTTAAAGGGTGCAAATGCGCTTAATGTTGAGAATGATAAGACGCTTCAAAAGGCTCTTGAGTCGTTGAAATAATGTAGCAAAATCGCTAAAATGAAAGGGGTTTTATTTTTGAAAAGGCAGGACTATTTATCTTGGGACGAATATTTTATGGGTATAGCTTTGATGTCGGCAGGCAGAAGCAAGGACAGCAACACTCAAGTTGGGGCATGCATTGTTTCAGACGAAAACAAAATTCTTTCAGTAGGATACAACGGAATGCCGACAGGCTGCTGCGACGACGATATGCCATGGGCGAGAGAGGGCGATATGCTCAACACCAAATACGCATTTGTATGTCACGCAGAACTTAACGCGATTTTGAATCGTTCGACCGGCTCGTTAAAGGGCGGACGAATTTACGTTTCGCTATTCCCATGCAATGAATGTGCTAAGGCAATTATTCAGTCTGGGATAAAGGAAGTTATATACATGGAGGACAAATACGCTGAGACTGATTCAGTAAAAGCCTCAAAGCAAATGTTCGACATGTCAGGCGTCAAATTCAGGCAATATGAGCAGACAAACAGAGCGATTACAATAAATCTATAGGGTCCAGGGGCGTGCCCCTGGACCCCTGCCCTCGCGTAGAGTTTGCTGGTTATGGTGACGTTATGTTGCTCGGGGTCCTAGCGCGGACGGCGCGATGCCCTCGCGTAAGGTT
>CAZJRQ010000039.1:0-18025 GCA_964548535.1 uncultured Oscillospiraceae bacterium | reverse complement strand
CATGCGGCTGTTAACCGCAGGGTCGTTGGTTCGAGTCCAACTGGAGGAGCCAATTAAACATAATCCGAACTCTCACTGGAGTTCGGATTTATTTGTTTTTTATCGACATAAACGTATCCGTCAAATAATCGTATCCGTCAAATAATCGATGACAAAATCAAAAAAATCCACCAAATAAAAGGTGGATTTTAGGATTATTGTTTGTCATTTTCATCTTTATCTTTCATACGAATAGTGTCTGGTATACTGTTACTCCACGGCATAAAATCGTTGGGATTCAAAAGTTGATTGCGTTGTATATTTTCGAAAATATATTCAAGATAATGAAAAGGCTTGAGGTTGTTTTCCTTAGCGGTTTCGATGATGGAAAACACTATAGCAGACGAATCTGCACCACCTGGAGTATTGCAGAAAAGCCAGTTTTTACGACTTATCACAAAAGGTCTGATAGAATTTTCAGCACGGTTGTTGGATAACTCTATTCTGCCATCCTCAAGGAAGGATAAAAGATATTGTTTTTGATTCACGGCATACTTAAGAGCCTCGCCAAGCTTGCTCTTGACAAGGATTAATTTGTTGTATTCCGATTCAGCCCATGCTAAGAAAGCCTCAGCAAACGGTTTGCTGAAACGCTGTCTTCGTCGATATATCTGTTCGGGAGTGCGGTTTCGTTCAGCCATTTTCTTTTCAAAAGCGAACAGCTTATCACAATATGCAACTCCAATGGCTTCAATAGAATCTGATTTTGGGTTTTTGAGAAGCTTATATGCTTCAAAAAACTTCCTGCGTAAATGCGAATAGCATCCGCAGAGAATGACATCATGCTCCAATAAGCGATGATATCCCGACCATCCGTCGCAATTAAGATATCCGTTAAAGCTTTTAAGGAAATCTTCTGCATACTTGCCCGAACGTCCTATCTTGTAGTTATACAAAACAATCGGCGTTTGTGTAAATTTCGATGTCCTGTACAACCACATATATGATTTGGATGTTGCCGGTCTTCCCGGTTCATTGAGAACTTCGAGTGTTGTTTCATCGGCATGTAAAACATCCTCATGAACCAAAATATTATGCATATGCTCATACAAAGGCTTAAGCATTGCAGCACCTTTTATCACCCAATTGGAAAGAGTCTGACGGCTAAGCATTACACCAAATCTCTTGAACTCCTGCTCTTGTCTGTATAGAGGCATATGATTAGTAAATTTCTGATTCATAATATATGCCATCAAGCTTGGGGATACAAAGCTCTTAGGAATCAACGATTTTAATGTAGGTGCAGTGATTACAGGAGTTGAATCTTCAATTTTCTCACAGCTTCTGCATGAATATGTATATGTAACATGCTCTACAACCTTAACCTGTGCAGGGATAATTTTAAGTTCCTTACGAACTTCTTTTCCCATGACATGAAGTTTCTCACCGCACTTGGGACAATCTTGTTCGTCCTCGGGCAGTGTATATTCAACTGTTTCCACAGGAAGTGTTTCCATGAGTTCTTCTCTGGTACGCTTCTTTTTTCTTGGATGTGATTTTACTATTACTTCATCAAGGTCAGGCTCGGGAAGCATAGCAGTACGTTCAGCTTCTGCTTCATTGAAAAGATTTATCTGCTCATATTCCATATGCTCGCTTGATGCTCCGAATATTTTTGCTTTGCTTGTTTTAAGCTGTTCTTGGTACCAATTCAAAGTATCCTGTAAATGTTTATTATCCTTTTCAAGCTCTATATTATCTTTTTCAAGATTCTTATTTTTCTTTTCAAGAGTATTTACCTGATTGGACATATGTGAATTTATCTTTTTAAGTGCTGACAGCTGTGCCTGTAATTCTGCATATGTCGGTTCTTTTTTGGGCATTAAATTCACTGTCCTTTCATGTAATTTTTATATATTTATTATACCATAAAACGAGCATAAAAACAAGAAAAAAGCCCGTATTTACGAGCTTTTTTGATGAGAAATATATTCAACATTTATGTGCATTTTAACTGTGGATAATACTCAGATTTCAAGTTTTCATATCGCTTCATTTCTTCTATTTGAAGTCCGTGCATAAGCCATCTTAATTCTTTTGGTGTTACAGTATATACATCTTCTTCAATCATTTTCGGAAATCTGAATTTTCCATTCTCTTTTGAAGAAGACAAAAACCATCATTGTCCCAAAACAATATCTTTATTTTATCACAGTTTTTATTATGAAACACGAACATTGCTTCTTCCAGCGGATCAAGATTAAATTGACTGCATACTATCGACGATAATCCGTCGATTCCTTTTCTCATGTCCACATTGCAGGATGAAATATATATCTTCTCAGGCGGAATTATTCGCATTCAGTTTCACCGCCTATCGCTATTTTCGCAAATCGTATTTCTTTTCCGTATGATATCTCTTCTGTTCGCTCAAGCCAATATCTTAGTGTGCTCCGTTTTATTCCATGTTTTGCAATCCATACTCGCTGACTTTCTCCGCTTTTCCGATATTCGGCTACTCTTTCCATCCATTTTTTTTGCTCTGTCGTCATTCGCAAACACCTCCATGAGTCTTAGTATATCACGGGTGTGCTTCGGGTGGTAGGTACACAATTGTATCCGTCAAATAATCGATGACAAAATCAAAAAAATCCACCAAATAAAAGGTGGATTTTAGGATTATTGTTTGTCATTTTCATCTTTATCTTTCATACGAATAGTGTCTGGTATACTGTTACTCCACGGCATAAAATCGTTGGGATTCAAAAGATGATGTAATATGTTTGGTCAACGTTTTGGTTTAGATGCCTTGATGAGAATAGATATATATTCTTGTATATAGAATTAATACAGTGAAAACTAAAGAGCCTTGCAAACAAGCAAAGCTCTTTTTTCATGTAATTATTCAAATGGTAGTTCAACTGTAAATGTTGCCCCTATACTATTATTTTTCACGAATATGTTTCCATTATGAAGTTCAACAATCTTTTTTGCAAGTGTTAAACCAATACCATTTCCTTTTGTTATATGGGAAGTATCACCTTGATAGAACTTATCAAATAGATGTTTTTGAGTTTCTTCGCTAATACCAGTTCCTTTATCCGATACAGTGATTATAACAGAATCTGTTTTTCTGATAATGTTAATACCTATTGAAGAATTTTCTGGGGAAAATTTAATTGCGTTATCAATTAGATTTGTCCAGACTTGAATTAGCAATTCTGCATTTCCGTAAAACTCAATTTCACTGCAATCAAAATTAATATCTATATTTTTTTCAGACCATTTGCTTTCAAGCAATGCTATTACACGCCTGATTTGCTCACTGCCGTTGTAATAAGTTTTATTTGAAGCAATGGTCTGATTTTCTATCTTTGATAGATTAAGCACATTAGTTGCTAAATCTGCAAGTCGTTCAGATTCATTAATAATAATATCAAGATATTCTTCGTGTTCTTCCTTAGAAATATCCTGATATCTCAAAATTTTAGCAAATCCTCGAATTGAAACTATTGGTGTTTTAAATTCGTGAGAGAAATTGTTTACAAAATCAGACCGTAGTAATTCAATACTTCCAAGTTCTTGCGCCATGTTATTGAATCTTGCGTTTAATTCATGAATTTCATCTGGTCCTCTAAGGTTTAGTTTGGTGTTAAAATCTCCCTTTGCTAACTTATCAAGTGCGGTGCTGATTTCACGAAACGGCGTGAGTGGAACACGGCTAAGAAAGAGCGCAAGAATCGTTCCTATAATTATACTAAATATAGCGAACATAAAAAGAGGGAATTTTATTGGATTAGGCTCAGTAAAACCAAGATGAGTTAATATAACAATCCCTATAAACATAATAAACATTGTCAAAAGCATTATGATGAAAATCACAACAGCAAACAACAGTGCCATATGATATTTCCTTATTCTTTTTGGAGGTTTATTCACAATTTTTCACCGCCTTATAGCCTATCCCTCGAATGGAAATAATCTCGAATTCGGGATAGGATTCAAATCGTTTGCGTAAACGGTTTATATGAACATTTACAGTTGTATCAACGGTTTCAGAGTCCATACCCCATATTTCATCCATGAGTTGAATACGGGTGAAAATTCTATTAGGGTATGATAATAATTTATATAACAAATAAAACTCCTTTTGCGGAAGAGTTTGACTTTCGCCTTCTCGTTCAACAGTAAGTGCCTCATAATCAAGTGTAACTTTTCCTACATGAAGTTTGTGTTGGTTTACAATTTGCGAACGGCGTAAAAGAGCTTTGATACGCAGAATCATTTCTTCTTCATTAACGGGTTTGACCATGTAATCATCTGTGCCAGAAACAAATCCCTTACATTTATCTTCTGGCAGCTGCTTTGCTGTAACCATAAGAATTGGAGTTGTGTCCTTTGCATTTCTAAGTTGCCGTGCAAATTCATAGCCGTCCATTTGTGGCATCATAACATCAAGAACAATTAAATCAACATGTTGTGTGTCCATTAAATCAAGTGCGTCAATTCCATTTTTTGAGCAAAAGACTTCATATCCCGCGTGTTTTAATACGGCCTGCATTAAACGTGCAGTATTTTTATCATCTTCAACTACTAATATCTGAAACATCAGACATTACACCACCTTTTTATTTTCATATTACACGATTAAAGTTAACTCAACATAAACAAGAAATTTCAATAATTTGATTATTCCGATGTTTTTTTATTTAATGCAGATTAGTTTACTTTCAGTTTCTCAAATTGATATACAATGCTATTTATTGAATGAAGTTTCAATAAATATATACAAAGAGGAGAAATTGTTAATGCTTCAAATATTGAAAAAATTTAAAGCGAAAGAATGGTTTCAAATGTTGGCTTGTTTGGTATTCGTTACTGTTCAAGTTTGGCTTGATTTGAAACTGCCTGACTATATGTCAGAAATTACTAGATTAGTGCAAACAGAAGGCAGTGCTATGTCCGACATTTGGATTGCAGGCGGATATATGCTGCTGTGTGCATTGGGAAGTCTTGTTGCAGCATTTATTGTCGGCTTTTTTGCCGCTAGGCTTGCAGCTGTTTTATCATGCAGACTTAGAGGACTTTTGTACGATAAAGTAACCGACTTTTCTATGGAGGAGATTGGAAAGTTCTCAACCTCAAGCTTGATTACACGTACTACAAATGATATAACACAGGTGCAAACGCTCGTTGCTATGGGACTTCAAGTAATGATTAAAGCGCCGATTATGGCAGTGTGGGCGATTGTTAAAATATCGGGCAAAAGCTGGCAGTGGTCTGCTGCTACCGGCAGTGCAGTTTTTGTATTGATTATCATGGTGGCGTTGATTATTATTTTTGCTGTTCCTAAATTTAAAATTATACAAAAGCAAACAGATAATCTAAATCTAGTTACAAGAGAAAATCTGACTGGTATTCGTGTTGTACGTGCATATAATGCAGAAGAATATCAAGAGAAAAAGTTTGATAAATCTAACGATGAATTGACTAAAACTAATCTTTTTACAAATCGTATGATGGCTATTATGATGCCGGGTATGACTATGATTAACAACGGTCTTTCACTTGCAATTTATTGGATTGGTGCTTACTTAATTAATGGAGCAGAAATGACAGAAAAGCTTGGACTATTTTCTGACATGGTTGTTTATTCATCATATGAAATGCAGGTGGTTATGGCGTTTATGATGCTTGTAATGATTTTTATTATTTTACCTCGTGCAACAGTTTCGGCAAAACGTATAAATGAGGTACTTAATACACAGCCAAATATTAAAGACGGTACTCTTGATTGTGTCCCTTGGATTATGGGAGAGGTAGAATTCAAAAATGTCAGCTTTAAATATCCAGGAGCATCTGAATATGTGCTGCATGATGTTTCATTTAGAGCAAGATCTGGAGAAACAATCGCGTTCATCGGTTCTACTGGCAGTGGAAAGAGTACACTGATTAATCTAATCCCTCGTTTTTATGATGCCACCGAAGGGGAGATTATAATCAATGGAACAAATATAAAAGAATATAAGCAGAAAGATTTGCATAATAAAATTGGCTATGTGCCACAGCGAGCAGTTCTTTTCTCCGGTGATATTGAGTCTAATATAGATTTTGGTGATAATGGTGAAAAAAGATCCAGCACTGCTGACATTGAAAATGCGGCAGCAATTGCACAGGCAAAGGATTTTATAGAAAAGCTTCCTGACAAATATAATTCGCCAGTATCACAAGGCGGTAAGAATTTGTCAGGCGGACAAAAACAAAGAGTAGCGATTGCTAGAGCAATTTGCAGAAAGCCAGAGATTTTTATTTTTGATGACTCTTTTTCAGCTTTGGATTATAAAACAGACAAACAACTGCGTGAGGATTTATCTGAGCAAACATTCGGTGCAACAACATTTATTGTAGCCCAGCGTATTGGAACAATTAGAAGTGCCGATCAGATAATTGTATTAGATGAAGGAAATGTTGTAGGAATTGGCAAGCATGAAGATCTTCTAAAAGATTGTAATGTCTATCGTGAAATTGCCTATTCACAATTATCAAAGGAGGAGCTCGAAAATGAATAGAGGACCGAACTTAAGAAATTCACCAGGAGAAGAAGTTGCATATACAAATGAAAAGCACGCTTTTTCTGATACTTGGGGCAAACTTTTAGCGTATTGCAAGGCATATTTTCCAGCTATTATTATTGCACTAATCTGTGCAGTTGGAGGTACAGTATTTACCATTCTAGGACCTGATAAGCTAAGCGAAATGACAGACACAATAACAGCAGGAATTATGAGCAATATTGATTTGAAATTAATAGGAAATATCGGTTTGACATTGGTAGCTTTTTATAGTGTAAGCGTAATTCTTTCTTATGCACAAGGATATATTATGGCAACTGTTACGCAAAAAGTTTCAAAACAGATGCGTACTGATATTTCAAAAAAGATTAATAAATTGCCGCTTAAATATTTTGATTCTAATAGCTATGGCGACGTTTTATCAAGGGTTACAAATGATGTAGATACTATTGGGCAGACGTTAAATCAAAGTGTTGGCGGTCTTGTATCAGCAATCAGTTTGTTTGTCGGCTCTATCATTATGATGCTAAAAACAAATTGGATTATGGCTTTGGTTGCTATGGGTGCATCACTTATAGGCTTTGTTTTCATGATTTTGATAATTTCCAAATCTCAAAAGTATTTTGTAAAACAGCAAGATTTGCTTGGTAGTATTAATGGCCATGTAGAAGAAGTGTATTCTGGACACAATGTGGTAAAGGCTTATAATGCTGAAAATTCTCTGCGTAATGAGTTTCAGTCAATCAACAAAGGACTATTTTCCTGCACATGGAAATCACAGTTTATGTCAGGACTTATGATGCCGCTTATGAGTTTTATCGGTAATATCGGTTATGTTGCGGTTTGTGTGACAGGTGCTTTGCTTGCTATGAATGGCACTATAACATTTGGAGTAATTGTAGCATTTATGGTATATGTTCGTCTGTTTACTCAACCACTTTCACAAATAGCTCAAGCGGCAACTAGCTTACAATCTACAGGAGCAGCAAGCTACCGAGTATTTGAGTTTTTAGGTGAACAAGAACTTGATGACGAATCACAAAAGCTAGATGTTTTAAAAACAGCGAATGGAGATATCGAATTTAAAAACATTAAGTTTGGATATAAGGATGATAAAACAATTATTAACGACTTTTCTGCTAAAGTCAGTGCTGGACAAAAGGTAGCGATTGTTGGTCCAACAGGAGCTGGAAAGACCACAATGGTCAATTTGCTTATGCGATTTTATGAAGTGAACAGCGGCCAAATTTTAATTGACGATACACCGATTACGTCATTAACTAGAGAAAATGTTCATGAACTTTTTTGCATGGTCTTGCAGGATACTTGGATGTTTGAAGGTACAATACGAGAAAACATTGTATACAACAAGCAGGGAGTAACAGATGAAGAAGTTGTAGAAGCTTGTAAGGCGGCTGGTGTTCATCACTTTATTAAGACACTTCCTGACGGTTATGACACTATTTTAAATGAAGAGGCAAGTCTTTCAGCGGGACAAAAACAGCTTATAACGATTGCACGTGCAATGATAAAACGCGCGCCAATATTGATTTTAGATGAGGCTACTAGCTCGGTTGATACAAGAACAGAAGTTTTAATTCAAGATGCTATGGATAAGCTGATGGCTGGGCGGACATCAATTGTCATTGCACATAGACTGTCTACAATAAAGAATGCCGACTTAATTCTCGTTATGAAAGATGGCGACATTATTGAAAGTGGCAATCATCAAGAATTGCTAGAGCAAAACGGTCTGTATGCTGATTTGTATAATAGCCAATTTGATAAAGTTTCTTAAATATATATAGGCAATTCCCCACAAGGATTGTGCAGTATTGTCTATACTATTAAATCACGATTCTCTTTTATGAGGGTCGTGATTTTTTCTCATAGTCAATCTGATAATTTGCACTAAGCCTATTAAATAAAAATTGTTCCAATAGAAATTAGTAATATTTGATATGTCTCAAAAAGTTATACATTATTAAATTCACCATTGTTTTTAAGCAGTGTGGTGAAAATTTCCATAAGAAAGTTTACTTTAAATTTATCTTGAAAACTTAAACTTGAGATAGCAAAACGAAAGGAGATAATTTATATGGAAACGTTAATAAATGGGTGGCTGTCAATTTGGCTGTATGTGATTGCAGGTATAGGAATAGCGATGATTGCAGTTACAGTAGCTAAGTGGAAGAAATGGCCTTGGTTAAATCGTCTAGGGGCATTAGCTATCATTGTTTTGGTTTGTCATGTGTGGGAAGAATGGGTTTTTCCAGGAGGATTTCACTACATATATAATTTAGGTTCACAGTATCCAGATAGATATCCAATGAGCCAGTTGACAGATATGATAACAAATTTTGGGGCAATAGCTCTTGGCTGTATTGTTTTATTTATTTGGGAATTCAAAAATCAAGCTGGAATAGCAATCATGATTTTTAGTGCATTCGAGGTAGTTGTGCATATCATCCTTGCTTTTAAATCCTATGGTGAATTTGTGGATGCCGGACAAAGTATCATTTATGCTCCAGGTCTGATTACATCAATTCTAGGATTTTTACCAGTAGCTATTGGTTTTTTTGTATATTTTATCAAGCACAAATCAAAACCTAAGGTCAGCCAATTGGTCGGCGGAATTGTAACATTAGTGATTGGGAGTTTATTACTTGTTCAAATTCCAGAGGCTCTTTTAAAAGATGAAAATTCTCCATACACATTTGACGACAAGGGCTTTTACTCAAAATATACTGATAGCGACAGCTAAAAAACAAGAATATTTATAATAAATAAACGGAGGTATTACTTATGTCAAATACAAATAGTAAATCAAAAAAATCTAAAAAAGGGTTAATAATCGCTGTAATTATAGTCTTGGTTATAGCTTTGATGATTTTGGTACCAGCTTTTTCAAGCGGAAATAATTCTAATTATCTTTCTACTTCAGTTTCAAAAGGAACTATTGAAACATATTATACTTTTTCAGGTGAGGTAGAAAGCAAAAATACACAAAACGTAATGGCGGAAAGTATTATACAAATTTCTGAAATTAAGGTCAAAGAGGGTGCTGAGGTTAAGTCAGGTGATGTGCTTTTTGTAACAAGTGATGGTACAAAGATAAAAGCAAAAATTGACGGTACAGTAAATCAAATTTTTGTAGAAACAGATCAGCAGGTTATGTCTGGTGCACAGCTTTGCGAAATTATTGATTTTAACGAGCTTGAGGTAAGCATTAAGATTGATGAGTATGATTTATCATGCGTTGAAGTTGATGATGAAATTGATGTTAATATATCTGCAATTGACAAAGAAATAACAGGAACTGTTTTAGAAATATCACGTACAGCGACAAATCAAAATGGTGTGTCATATTTTACGGCTAAGATTGACTTAGAGTATGACAGTGAAATAAAAGTTGGTATGACCGCTGAAACAAAAATACTTAACGAAGAATCTAAGGATACGCTGATTATTCCAATGAGAGCATTAAGTTTTGATGAAGAAAATAATCCGTACGTGTATGTAGCTGACAATCGTAATGGAATGACAAAAGTATCTGTTACAGTTGGAATTAATGATGGTAAGAATGTTGAAATAACAGGCGGTTTGACTAATAGCGAAGCTGTGTACTATATTGATTCAAATTCAGGTAGCGGTTTTACTCCTCAAATGCCAGGTATGTAAGGAGGTAAAAATATGAACGCAATTCTTGAAATGAAAGATATAGTAAAGATATATTCAACGGGTCAAGAAGAGCAGACTGTGCTGAAAAATGTGAATTTCACTTTAAATAAAGGTGAATTTGTATCAGTTTTAGGTCCGTCAGGCTCAGGAAAATCAACACTTATGAATATTATTGTCTGTTTAGATGTTGCCACTAGCGGTGAATATATGTTAAATGGCAAAGAGGTTGAAGAATTGGACGAAGTAGAACTTGCACACGTGAGAAATAAAGAAATTGGATTTGTGTTTCAGCATTTTCAGCTTTTGCCACGTTTAACAGCGGTTCAAAACGTTGAACTTCCGCTAATATATTCTGGTGTTTCGGAAAAAGAACGTAAGATTCTTGCAATAGAAATGCTTAAGAAAGTTGGACTCGGCGATAAATTGAAAAACCGTCCGAATCAGCTTTCGGGCGGTCAGCAACAGCGAGTAGCAATAGCAAGAGCTTTAGTTACAAAGCCAACTATTTTGCTGGCAGATGAACCAACTGGTGCACTTGACCAAAAAACTGGAGCACAGATCATGGAGCTTTTTAAAGAACTCCATGCGGAGGGGCGAACTATTGTTATGATTACGCATGACGAAAAAATTGCTCTAAATGGCAGTAGAATCGTGCATATACTTGACGGTGAACTGAAATCTCATGATGAGTTTTTAAAAACAAAAGATGATTTAGAAATATCATCTTTAGCTGACGAAGGAGATTGTTTGTCAGACCATGATATCATAGCTGATGTTAATAGCACACTGAGCAATGATAAGAATTCAGCTCAAAATAACAGCGGAGAAAATTCCGATGTTTTCGGACAGCTTTTTAATGCTTTTGTAATGATTGCAAAGGATGAGAAAATGTCAGAAACAGCGGGCGATTTAGTAAGACAATTCGGTAGAAAATTAAATGAGAATAATTCTCATCTAACCTCAAGTAAAGAATCTTTTGATTCTAATGACAATGACATATCGTCAGAAAATTTAGAAGAAGGAGGAAATGCTGGTGTTTAAAGAAAGCATAAAAATGTCTTGGCAGAATATTATTCACAATAAAATGCGTTCGTTTCTTACGATTTTAGGCGTTATGATTGGTGTCACTGCGATTATTGCTTTAATTTCTATTGTAAAAGGTGTTACTAACAATATTACTTCGCAGGTTATAGATATGGGAGCGAACAAGGTATCTGTTCAAATTATGGGTACACCGCTAAAGCAAGGACTTACCGATAATGATTTATCAGACTTAAAAGACGTTGATAATATCAGCGGAGTATCTCCCTCCGTAAGTGGCATCACTAGTATTGTGTATAACGGAAATGTTATGGAGGATGTTGGTGTTCAAGGAAAAAATGAAGACCATTTTGCTAACACTAAGGATTTAATGCAATCAGGCAGAGAAATTAATATGATTGATGTTGAATCTAAAAACAGAGTTTGTCTTATTGGTAAAGACGTTGTTGATGAGCTATTTGCTACTGAAAATCCGATTGGCAAGGATATCAGCATTAACGGAATAAGCTATTGCGTAATTGGAATTTTGCAGGATTCAGGCGGATTTTCAGCTGGCAGTAACAACAGTACGGTTATAGTTCCGTACACTACGGCAATGGGGCTTTTGGGAACAGGATATATAAATTCGCTAGATATTTATCTTCAAGATGAAAATTTGTCCGACACGACTACTGCGGAAATCGAAAGCGTATTAAATACAGCTTTTAATTATAACGAAGACGGATTTGTAGTGACAAATATGCAGACAATTCTAGATGTAGTTACAGAAGTGACAGGAACTATGAGTTTATTGCTTGCAGGAATTGCATCAATTGCACTTGTGGTTGGTGGTATTGGTATTATGAACATGATGCTTGTAACTGTGACCGAGAGAACAGGTGAAATCGGACTTAGAAAAGCTCTAGGTGCAGAACCGAAAACTATACAATCACAATTTATATTAGAAGCATTGTTTTTGTCAATTGTAGGCGGAATTCTAGGACTTATATTTGGCATGCTTTTATCATTTGTTACGTGTATGGCTATAGGGGTTGATTTTGTATTAGTAGGCTATGCCATTCCATTAGCACTAGGTTTTTCGGCTGTTGTAGGTTTGATATTTGGATATACTCCAGCTAGAAAAGCAAGCAGGCTTAACCCAATTGACGCACTAAGAAGTGCATAAGTTAATCAAAAAAACAAAAAAGCGGAGAAGCAAATTTTCTCCGCTTTTTTAGAGACTAATAAGTAGATTAAAATGTAAATTTGTGTTATACTAAAAGCGAGGTGATGAGATGTTTAAAATACTACTTGCTGAGGACGAAAAAGATATACGAAAAATGATGAGTGAGTATTTAGAGAATAATGGATTTTCAGTTTATCAAGCTGAAAATGGTCAGGTTGCTCTGGAAATCTTAGAGGGAATTCAAATAGATTTGTTGATAACAGATATTATGATGCCGAAAATTGACGGGTATTCATTAACAAAAGATTTGCGTAGTGCTGGATATGATTTACCTGTGCTTATGATTACTGCAAAAGAAACCATTGATGATAAAGAATATGGATATAATAGCGGAACGGATGATTATATGGTTAAGCCTATTATTTTGAAGGAAATGTTATTAAGAGTAAATGCTCTTTTAAAGAGAGCACAAATAGCAAGTTCTAAGAAAATTCGGATAGGTGAAACTGTACTGGATTATGATACTTTTTTAATTTCTATCAAGAGCGAAAATATAGAAATACCCAAAAAAGAATTCATGCTGTTATTCAAATTATTATCACAGCCAGGACGAATTTTTACCCGCCAGCAAATTATGGATGATATATGGGGATATGATACCGAAAGCGATTCACATACTGTTAATGTTCATGTTAGCAGGCTTAGAGAGCGTTTTGAAAATTGCAAAGATTTTGAGATTGTAACAGTAAAGGGATTAGGCTATAAGGCGGTGGTGGTTTGAAAAAGCTGAAAAACATATTTACATCATTATTCGGAAAGTATTTAGTGATTTTTTTAAGCGTATTACTAGCTACAAATATTTTAGCAACAATTATAATGCTGATTTTTTCTAACATCATGGAAGTTCCACCGCCATCAATTATTGAGAATGGACATATAGCTTTAGGTTTTGTGGTTAGAATGGGCGGACTAATTATTTTACTTGGAACGATGTTTATTATTATTGCGGCACGAATTGTTACAAAACCTATCACTAAAATGTCTGAAGTGACAAAGAAAATCACCAAGGGTGATTTCACAGCAAGAGTACCTGAAATTTCAAAGGGACATGATGAAATTACGGAACTTTCTGACAACATTAATCTAATGGTTTCCGAATTATCACGAAATGAATATCTGCACAAAGATTTTGTATCTAATGTATCGCATGAATTTAAAACTCCAATAGCTGCAATTCAAGGTTATGCCGAAATGCTCACAAGTGAGAATTTGGCAAATGAGAAACGAGTAGAATATGCTGAAATAATTCTAAATCAGAGCAGTAGATTATCAAAGCTTTCATCTAATTTACTGCGTCTATCTGAGCTTGAGAACGAATCGTTTATACTGAAAAATGAAACCTTTAGTTTAGATGAACAAATACGAGATGCGGTATTGCTAACTCAAACAGAATGGGAGCATAAAAATATTGATATGCAGCTTGATTTAGAAGAAATTAAGTATTCTGGAGATAAACATCTTTTGTATCAAGTGTGGACGAATTTAATTTCTAACGCTATAAAATTTTCAAAAGATAATGGTGCTATTTCTATCACACTTAAACAAGGCGATAGGATAAAATTCTATATATCTGACAATGGTATCGGTATGACAGATGAACAAAAAGAGCGTATTTTCGAGCGTTTTTATAAAGCAGATAAAGCACGAGAAACATCTAGTACAGGACTTGGTCTATCCATTGTTAAGCGTATAGTTGAGGTTCATGATGGGAAAATTTATGTTGAAAGTTTATTAGGTCAAGGTAGTAATTTTGTCGTGATGTTATGAAAATTATTTTGCAGATATGGTAATTGGTAGATGTGCAAATATATTATTATGATGAGCTTACAGAAGATGAACTATCCGGAAATTCAGGATAGTTCAAACTCAAGGCTCGCAACAGGTTAATCGTGAAGTAATTCTTTATAATTTGCAGGTGAACATTACCGTCATTTTTCTCTGTTCTATTTGCAATCAAAAGAGTTTAAAGGCTTTACAAATGGCTTATTTCAATTTAGTATTACAAATTTATCACCTTACCATCTGAAATATGGATAACCCTATCACACTGTTTAGCTATTTTAGGATCATGAGTAACAATTATAACTGTTTTTCCTTTTTTGTTAAGTTCTTTAAAAAGAAGCATAATTTCACCAGATGTTTTGGTATCTAATGCACCGGTTGGTTCATCGGCAAGAATGATTGAAGGGTCATTAATTATCGCACGTGCTATTGCCACTCTCTGTTTTTGTCCTCCTGAAAGTGTTGAAACATCTTTATTTTTCATTTGCTCTAATTTTAATGTTTTTAACAAGTCATTAGCCTTGTCTTTAGGTCGAACAATTTTATTTTTCGAAAAATATGTGGGTATTAATATATTTTCAAGAACAGAATAATTTTCAATTAAGGCAAAATCCTGCACAACAAAACCGATATTGTCAGCACGAAAATCCGTTCTTTTATTTTCATTAAGCTTGGTTATATTTACATCATTTATTATGCACTCGCCTTGCTCAGCTTTATCAATACAGCCAATAATATTGAGCAGTGTAGTCTTGCCTGAACCAGAACTGCCTACTATTGATATCAATTCGCCGTCATTTATTGATATTGATATATTTTTTAAAGCTTCAAACGCATTGCTTTTTTTATAATTATAGGTCTTTGTTAGATTGTTTATTTTAATCATTTTTCACACTCCTTAAAACGTCATTCGGTGTTTTTTTTCGATTGTTTATAATCGGTATTACCATTGATAATACTAACACAACCAATATCATTAAAATTGTGACGACAATATTTAGTGAATTAAAAACCAATCCAAATTTATTGTTTATTTGTGACATATAAATAATATTTAAAATACCAGAAGAAATTAATATTGATATCAGCAGCAGGATTATTATATTAGCCAGGTTTATATATATAATTTTATTCCACTTTAATCCGCAAAGGAAATAAATAGAATAATTTCGCATTTGTTGAATTGATTGAATAGCTATACCGCAAACTACACCGATAATAATAACAAAAAAAGCAAGCAAGGCAAGTGGCACATAATTTTTGTAATCGCTTTGAATTGAGTCTTGAGTATATGAATATATATCTGAAAGCTCTCTAACAAACCCTTTGTTCTCTAATACTTGCATATTTTTATTATATGTTTCATCATCAACTTGACTAGTATAATAAAAAATTTCACCAACATTTTTTACTGCCTCATCTAATTCAAATCCTAAGTTTGTAAAAGTAGTTGTGTTTACAATAATATACGTTGTTTCCTCTGCTGATAAAGAAATCCTTTTGTAAAACAGTAAGACATCATCCGTATAATTCATTTGATTTAAATTTGGAATATATGCGGGGTCTGTTAAAACTCCGATTATTTTAATTGATGATTTTTTCCCGTTATAAACAAAGTCAATTGTATCACCGCTTTTAACACCAAAATTATTAGCAGATATTATAGCAGGAGATTCGCTATCTGTCAAATTATTGTAAACTGGCAATTTTAATTTTCCAAAATAGTCATCTGAACAAACAACAAGAGTAACTTGATTATTGGTTGCTGAATTCGCATCTAGCGGTGCTTGCCTTATAGAAAAATTTTCAAGATCACCTTCTAAATTTACGGGTGTATCATTTTCCGAATCGTAAAATGGATTATAGTAATAATAGCCCTGTTTATCTAATATTCCATCATATGCATCACTTAACATTGTTCTGCTGTTTAATGAAGCTACAAGTATATTAACAATGCAAAAAACTATAATAAGCTGTAAAACAATTGCGATATTCAGTTTGATTTTTTCACACAAAGAAAGTAGTGATAATTTAAAATACTTCATTATTTATTCCCCCTTTGCATATCTACAACGGTTCTCTTTACAAAAGGCTGAATATTTGCAAGTAAGATTATTATTGATGAAACTATATAAGCAAGAAATATGTACCCATAACTTTTCGTATTATATACTACATCAAAAACAGGGTATTGATCTATAAATTTTGGTATCACAAATCTATTTGAAATATATAAGCCTATAATAAAACAAATGATAATAATGAAGACTATTTCGGTCAGAAATATTACGCTGCATTGATCATTTTTGCAACCACAAAGTTTTATAATGGACAACCATTTTTTACGCTTTTCAAGGACAAACATATATATCAGTGACGCATTAAAAATAACAATCAGCATAACAACTGCACAAGTTAATAAAGACGTAGAATTAAATTGTTCAACAAGTAAATCAGGCAGTTCGGGCGGTAATACATTAACATCGTATCCGAAAATTTGTTTCAAATTTTGAGTTATTTCATTACACTCAGCTTGTGTTGGAACTTCTTTTAATTCAAAACTAAATTCACAAAATGTGCCATTTGGTATGGATTTATATGGCACTTGAAAAGCATTTTAAAATATTGATCCATACTCAGGGATATCTTCATCTGTTTCAATAACGGTATAATCTTCTCCGTTCAAATTTATAGTATCGCCGACCTCTGCAGGATATTCATAATACGAAACTCTAGCAACCATATTACCATTATAGAAATCTTCATAAGTTAATTTAGTATTTTTGAAAAATTCATCTTCTGGAGAATTAATATCAATTACTCCAAGCGAGTATGTATCTCCATTATATTCTATCTCTCCTTCTATATATGCTGAAGACCATTTTGTATCAATAGTTTTCATAAATTCATCATATTTTTCTTTAATTTCAGAATTAGATAAATAAGGTGTGTGGTTGTCTTCATCTATCCATTGAGAAAGCTCAATAGTAAATTTTCTATTTAATAGAGAGTTATTCTGTTCTTGTGTAAAAACATTTCTAATAATACCATAGGATAAAATAACAATAATTACACCTACAATTTGAGTTAGTACAATTATTACAAATGAAAATGTAGATTTAGTTATCAAGTTTTTCAAATTGCGAAAAGCAAGTTTTATATTCATCATGCCCCTCCATTAATTAATTTGTTATATCAATAGTATATGAATCAACTACATTGAATTTATTATTTGATGTTAAATAGAATTTCTCCAGCATAGAATCCTTGATTTTCTATTAATAATATGCTAGTTTATCAATAAATCTATATTACCTAGTTAATAACATAATACATATTATTGCAAATAATGTCAATTGTCAATTTGCACAAAATTTTGTAAAAAATAAGTGTAAATTGCTATTTTGCCTATTTTGCATTGTTTTTGAAAGAAATTGTCATATTGCGTAAAAAGCCAACACTCGTTGAAATTTCCACAATTTATAATGTATATACTGAAAGAATATACAAACGATCCGATGAACAACAGGTATGCCATATGATTGGATGAAGGATTTTTGCAAGAGTAATGAAATTCGATTCTGCGACCTACACTGCCTTAGGCACCATAACAATATGAAAACGCATTTATTAAATCATACGTTAAAATTGTATATTCCCCTGCAAACGAAATAAAACCTATAGACAACTAAACATTGTCTATAGGTTTTGTTTTGAGAAGTATTCTCGTGTATACAGTTTGTTT
>CAZJRQ010000038.1:0-18525 GCA_964548535.1 uncultured Oscillospiraceae bacterium | reverse complement strand
AACAATCAATCAGCCACCACGCGGACAAGAACCAAGCAATGCAAGTCAAGCGAGGTACGAGCGATTACGTGATAGGGGTCCAGGGGTACGCCCCTGGCGGCGCAAAGGCCTCGCGGAAAGTTTACTGGCTGTGGTGACGTTATGTTGCTTGGGGTGAAGTTTTTGATAATTTTTATAGTAATTATTTATTACGTAAAAAAGCAAAGCCATAATTGACTTTGCTTTTTAAATAAATTCTTTTTTAATTTTGCTATAATTTTTCGCCACGCGGATTAGAACTACACAAACCAAGTTAATATTCTGCGCAAATTAAACAGTCAACTCCAAAATTGCGTTTGTATACATTAGAAAATTTTGTCTGAATGTTTCTAGTGAAATATGCTCATCTGCTCCGTGCATGTTGTTGCTTTCTTCTGGAAATTCTGCTCCGAATGCTACTCCGCCTTCGGTATTATGGACATAGGTTACTCCACCCTCTGCTATACAATATCCCTTTTTACCGCTAACTTTTTCATACACGCTCAAAAGCGACTTCACAAACTCGCTATCTTCTGGTACATAATGCGGTTCCATACCATCACACTCATCTAACTCAAAGCCTGCTTTATTTAATGTGTCTGTGACTATTCCAACTATTTCTTCATAGCTTTTATCTATTGGAAATCTTATATCGACGCCTGCTTTAAACTTGCCGTTTTCATAATCTAAAGTAGTCAGCGCTGTTGTCATTTCTCCCGAAACATCATCCGAAAATCCCAAGCCTAGCGATTTTCCGTTACGCTCGCCATGCGGAAAAATTTTTGAAAGTGACAGCGCAAGTGCATTTCCGCCGTGAGCCAAAAATGACATCAGCGCGGTAATTGTGTTTCGACCATTTTCTGGACGTGAACCATGCGCTGACTGTCCTATTATTTCAAAACCCTCGACCGTGCCATTCACACTGCAATCTGACAGCTGATTAAAACGAAGATTATCACTTACCACTGCCTTGCAAATTGTTTTTCCTGGTATTGCATTGACTACTGTTCCGCCAGTGATTTTTGAGAATTTTATTTCATTAGTATCAAAATTACCATTTCCTGAAAAGCTTAAATGAACCATTCCTTTTTCACAGTTAAGCACTGGGAAAGAACCATCTGGAGTGAACACATTAGGAGGAAAATTCTCTTTTTGCTGATAATATTCGATATCTGTACAGCCACCCTCTTCATTCCCACCGAAAATCAAACGAAAATTTTTCTCAACTGGCAGGTCTAAATCATGAATACATTTTGCCGCATAAAGCACTGCTACTGACGGTCCTTTATCGTCAATTGCACCTCTGCCATAGATATTTTTACCGTCAATTGTACAGGCAAAAGGCGGATAGTTCCAACCCTCTCCAGCTGGGACTACATCTAGATGTGCTAATATCCCAAGTGCTGGCTCGCCTTCTTTATAGTCCATTGAAATGGCATAGTTATCAAAATTTTTAACGTTCATGCCGATAGATTTTCCGAAATTTCCAGCCCATGCTAGTGCTTTAGCTGAACCCTCACCAAACGGTTTTGTGTCAACTGGCTCAGAAAAACTGCTGTCTATTGACATGATTTCACTTAGGCTTTTATACATTTCATCTTTATGTTTATCAAAATATTCTTCAATTTTTTGCTGATACATATTAATAGACCTCCATTTTTTTGATATAAAAACTCGTTGTTAGAATCAGCCTTTTTTCAGGGTTACAACAACGATTTCAGCTGGATTGCCAAGTCTGAATTTACCCAAACCCGCTGATAATATCATTTTACAATCGCCCAATTTATACACACCTTTTGTGTATTTTGGAAAAAACTTACGCTCTGGTGAAAGCACTCCGCCGACTACTGGCAATCTTACTGAACCACCGTGACAATGTCCTGAAAAAACAAAATCTGCTCCCCACTTATCATAGACGCAAAGCGGGAACGGACTGTGTGAAAGCAGGATATTGCACTCATCTTTCGGCGCTTTTCCAAGTGTGCCGTTTAGCATTTTTTCAGTCACCGGCAAAAGATTATTATATCCGCCATTCGGATTTTTATAGCAGTCCTCAGGCAATTCTGTACCGTAAATATTTACATACTCATCACCGCACCAAAGACGTTCACTCTCGTTTATCAGAACATGAATACCCTCACGCTTTAATCTTTCATTTAGCGCTGATGATTTTTCTGGCACATCAGTTTCATGATTTCCCATAATATAATAAACTGGGGCAATTTTAGCTAGACGTTTCATCAAAACCAGCTTTGGAAAAAGATTTTTCTCACATCTGCTAAACAAATCTCCTGTGAAAAATATATAGTCCGGCTCTTGAACCTTGCAAGAGTTGAGCAGATTATTATATCCGTCACCATAACGCTTTTTATGCAAATCTGAAAGATGCAGAATTTTTTTGCCGTCAAAATTCTTAGGCAGTTTCTTGCTGGAAACTATGTATTTAGTTGTCAAAAGCTGTCTGTTTTCAACCATCGCGCTGACTGCCAGCACGGTTGAAAATCCCATCCCCAATAAGATTTTACCTCTACTCATTTATAAACATATCTCTTTTCTTTTTAATAATACCATTCACAATAAAATTATACGCTAGATAACTTTAAAAAATACGCGCATTATGTACTATTTGCTTAAATATTTTCTCAACGAATCTAATGCCCATTTCGCATGATTATATCCATGGTCATACAGTCGTTTTAGCTTTACTGGGTCACCCTCAGTTCTGCCTACATTGAATGTCGTTTTGGGTGTGAACACAAATACTTTGCCCTCACTTTGGAGCTGTATAAGCTCACCGACACACTCGTTATACCTTTGTGCTCTTGTGCGCATTGCGTCGATAAATTCCGGATGTTTTCTATAGCGTTTTTCAGCTACCTTCATCATAGTTTCATCTGTTTTAACATAATCTCTCGGTCTTGTCAAAATGATAATATTCTTATCACAGCCTGACTCTATTGCATGTTTATACGGAATTGAGTCTGCTACTCCGCCGTCAAGATATTTTTCACCGTTTATTTCAATCTCAGGAAACAGCAGAGGCAAAGCACAGCTTGCTCTGACATTTGTAAAACTTCTATCATCTCTATCACACTTTAGATATTCCGCCTTGCCAGTTTCTACATTAGTCACTACCGAAATTATTTCTCCAGGATATTGCTTGAATGCATCAAAATCAAACGGCAATTCATAATTAGGAATATCATGATAAACATAATTCATATTATAATAGCTGCGATTTTTAGGATTGAGAAGATGCTTTAAACCTGAATGCTTAGGGCTATTCATAAAATCTGTCGCAAGCGATAGATTTCTGCCATGCTGGTTTGAACAATAGGATATTCCGAACGCAATTCCTGCCGAAACACCTACAAAATAATCTGCCACAATTTTTTCTTCAAGCAGTACATCTAAAATTCCGCAAGAATAAACTGTACGGCTTCCGCCGCCCTCACAAGTCAGACCTAACATGACAAAAACTCCCTTTCAACTTAATCAAGCACACTAACACTTGACATGTCTGCTAATGCTTGTTCACTTTCGCTATCGCTTGCACTTTGGTTTTCAGCCTCTGAAGAAATATAAATTATATCAACATACTTAATCCCCAGCTCATCAAGCATTTTGTGCATACTTTCAACTGAGTTTGCAACAGCATTATCATCGGCAATTTGAACAACTACCGCCTCTTTATCCATCACACTCGCTATTGCTTTAAATTCATCAAGATTATAAAGCTTGTCCTCATAAATATACGAACTTCCTGAAATTCTTAGCTGTACAAGTTTCTTTTCAACCTCTGAAGATTCATCCTCTTTGCTTTCTTCAGCTGCTTGTGATGATGCTGTTTGATTGCTCTCTTCTCCACTGCCCTCGCCGGTACCACCGCCAAGTCCAAAGCCTAGATAATTAAACAGCCATACTAAAAATACGAAAATCAAAATCAAAACAAGCAATAAAATAACATGCTTTCTCTGCTTTTTTCTTCTGCGCTTTTCCTCATGTTTTTGCTGTTTTTCCTCAGCAGGGTGAATGTATTGCTTTTTATTATTACCAGCCATTATTGTTTCTCCTCTCAATTATATGTAAAATCAATTTTATCATAGCCAACTTTTCAACCTCTAAAATTATGACTTAAGCTTATTCAGACTCAGTATCAATATAACTAAAACCCCATTTGTCAAGCATTTTATGAATACTATTAATCGAATTTGCAACAGCTTTATTGTCTATAATCTCAATAACCACCTTGTCTTTATCCATATTGTTTACTATTTCCTCAAACTCCTCAAGACTATATGGGCTTTCTTTATAAACATATGTGCCGCCTAAGACTATTACCTGAACAACTTCTTTTTCAGTTTCTATTTCACTTGATAATTCTGCCTGGCTTTTTCCTGTTTCGCCGTCATCTTCACCATTACCTTTTTTGCCGCCTAAACCAACGCCTAGATAATTAAAAAGCCACAACAAAAATATAAAAACCAAAATCAGCACTATCAAAATAGTTATAAACTTATGCCCTTTCTTTTTACTAGCCATTATTTCTCCCCCTTAATTAACACTTGTATTTATATATGTAAAATAAATGTTTTCATAATCTAATCGAACCTCTTCAAGTGCTTTTCGAACGGCTATTGTATCACGATAATAAACCGTTTCACCGTCATATATCACTGCGGCAAGCACAAGACTATTTTCATTTTTTGCAGAAATTTCATTCAAAACCATTCGCATTTGACTTTTTATATCGACACTGCTGTCAAGCGGTACTGACAATATTTCTTCACCGCCACGCACAAACTCCAGCCAATCTGAACCTTCTCTATTATTTATACAAAGTGACAGCAATTCACCATTTTCAAACCCCTCGATTGTTGATACATACTGCGACATTTCATCAAGTTTGCTATCAGTTTCTTCCTTGATTTGAGAAACCTGTTCATTAGCTTTATCAACCTTATCTTGAGCGTCTTTCTCAACCTGCTCTGCTTGATTCGCTGTATTCATTATAACCATAAACAGCAAAATTAGTATAACATCCAAAAGCGAAGTAAGCTCTACTATCATTCCCTTGTTTTTTGAAAAGTTATTCATGAATTTCCGCCTTTTCAGCTCTGCTCGAAGAATTTCTTTCTAAATACAACTGCACTGTCTTTTCATTATCCTCAATTTTTGCACTAATTACGCCGTCAAGAATTTTGAATATTATTGCAAAAACTAGTCCCCAAAAGGTTGATGTAAGAGCACCGTAGAAATTTCCCTGAGCATTTGACAAATCTGATGTCAGCGAAATCAGCGATATTACTGTACCTAAAATTCCCAACAGCGGGAAAATTCCTGACAGATTTACAAAAAGTGAATATCTTTTGCCCATTTTATTTCTCATATCTGAAACATCCGACTCTCTAAGACTGCCAAGTTCTCTATCCGTATAAGCACGAGAATTGTGCTGATCTGGAACAAAAACAGTTAGGTGCATTTTATTATACAAATCATCAGCAGATTTTTTTGTATAATTATAAATTACACAATTACATATAGCTAGGATAAAAATCACTATATCAAAACCAGCCAAATTCATCACTACTACTGATAGAAAATCTTTCATATTAAACCTCTTTCTGAAATTTCGTTATATAAAACATTGTAACACTTTAATGTCAAAATTGCAAGAAAAATGTGTGAAAATCAAAAAAGACTGCACAAAAATAGTACAGTCTTACAATATCATATTCTACATATCGATAAATTAAGCAACGCAAAATTCTACTGCATTTTCGTTCCGCACAAACGGCAGAACTTGGAATTATCGTCTGCTTGCTGCAAACAATTTGGGCATACCTTAGGCTCTGGTACATTATTTTGTTGCGCATTAGAATTTTCAAAGGAATTATCATTTATAGGGGCAAAGTTATTATTAAAATTCTCAACAGACTCAAAATCGCTTTGGTTATTATTTTGGTAACTTTGATTATTAATATCTTGAGTGAAATTTTCCGCCATCTGTCTTGGGTCTGCCTGCGGTACTGTTGCTGCATTATGATTATAATACTGATTGAACTCCTGCTCACCAAAATTCTGATTGTTACGACTATCTAACGTTTCTTGAGCTGTTTGAGTATGGTTATTTTTATTTTCAGCTATTACACATACAATTTGATACTTTTCTGCTCCTACCTTTACCCACATTGTAATTGCGCTTAGCAACAGCATAATTGACGACAGCAACGGAATCGCATAATACAAAAAACATAGAACTCCTAGCCAAAAATAGTCGCCGTCTAATGCAAAGAAGTCGGACAAATCACCACTAGACATCATTGTAATCCACGTATAAACATATAAAACAACTACTGGAAGGCTTGTCGCAAATAGAGTTGCACCAAATTCAGCACCAATACTTTTATATGATTTTCCGGAAAAACAGATAATCATTGCATACAAAGACACAAGAATCAGAAAAATATGGAACACGTACGCCGATATAAACGAAGCAATATCAGTAATAAACATTGCTGGATATATAGTTGGACCATATACTGATTTTCCAAAAAAGTTATTATCAGAAATCTTCAAATTGTTCTCAACAATATAATATCTCACCAGCTCTGTGAGCAGTCCTACACCCGATAGGATAAACGCTAAAAACGACATAAGCCTTGCAAATCCATTGGAATTTGTAAGCTTTTTTCTCTTTGGTTTTAAATTTTTCATTTTCAAAAAACTCCCCTTGTATATTTTTTCATTTAATAATTATACTAAAAAATCTCAAAAAAGTCAATGCGAATGTTACTCAGACAATTTATACTCAATGAAAAAAGCTGACAGATTTTATAACTAAAAATCTATCAGCTTTTAACATTTTATTTTTACACTTGCGGATTTAGATTTTGTCCGCACGAATTGCAAAATTTAGATTTATCTACAACCAATTTTTTGCAGTTTGGGCAGCGTTCTAAACTTTTGGACTCGCTTTTTTCTGTTCTATGTGTAAGCGGCGCTGCTTTTTTTGCATTGAAGTTTATATCACTTT
This sequence comes from uncultured Oscillospiraceae bacterium, assembly GCA_964548535.1. Lineage (GTDB taxonomy): Bacteria > Bacillota > Clostridia > Oscillospirales > Ruminococcaceae > CAZJRQ01. Next base: position 11,471 of record CAZJRQ010000038.1, on the reverse strand, counting down.
CTTTATTTTTTTCATCTTCTGAAAATTTTAAGTCTTGGTTGAATTTTTCTGAAATAGGTTTTTCTTTTACTATCACTCCACTTGCAAAATCGCTCTCACTTTTATCATATTGTTTTATATTTTCCTGCTTTTTCTGTTCTAGCTCTTGCGGAATTTCGTTGTTTTCAAAATGATTTTCCTGACTATCTTCACCTCTTGAATGCTTTTTTACTACTGCGCACTCAACTGAAAACTTGTCTGTTCCTGCTTTTATCCACAATATTATTCCGCACAAGAAAAGCAGAAATTCTGACACTAGAGGTAAAACTCTTACTAAATCCTGTATGAAAAAAATATACACCTCTGCATCACTTGTTAGATTCCTTATATCATATCGAAAACTGCTGCTCAGCGAATGGAGAATCAACAAGGCTGGATTTACCATGCCTGCTATCGAAATTATCGTTAGCAAAGCCCCATACTGAGCGCCGATTTTCTTCCGGCGTTTATTCACTACACAAATTAAAAATGTCACAAGCGATGCCGAAAATATCAGATGTGCATGGTCTAACATTAAAATCGACATATAGTTATAGGTTAGATAATCAAGCTCGTCCGTTGAAAATAGCTTTTGATAAACTGCCTTTGACCAAAAATCAATCGTTACACTTAGTCCTGCGAAAATCAGCGCCAACGCTGAAAGAAAACACATAAATCCGCCAGAATTTGTAAGCTTTTTTCTAATTTTTTTTGCTCCGCTCATAATAAAAACACTCCCTGTCACTTGAATTATTATACTAATAATACAAGCTTCAGGGAGCATAGTCAAGGCTGAAAAAGCCCTAGTTTTAGCGACTTACGTCGTTTTTAATAACAAGTTTCATCAAGTCTGTTCATCCGACTTTTCTGAATGTTTTTCGAGCGTTTGCTGAATTTCAGATAAATTCTCATTAAAAGTTTCATCAACTTCAATTTTATTTGTTTCATCAACTACAGTTACTTCTTTTGTATTCACCTTTTTGAAAAGCTTATTCATGATTTTGCCGTCTTTATACTCAAACAAGAATATCAAAATAGTAAACAATGTTCCGCAAATTGTTAAAATTAAGCCAAAAGTAAAATAGCTTGGTGAATATTTCATCGTTACTACATTTTCTCCAGCCTCAAGCGGAATTGTTATCATTGAATCAAGTGATGTGTCAGTTTTTACTGTTTTGCCATTTACCTTTACAACCCAACCGTTCTCAGCTGGAATTGTTGTAAACAAAACTTCATCACTGCTCTGTGCAGTACAAGTACCCTCAACATAAGTGTTTTCGTGCTTTGTTACATTCCAAGTCTTTTGCTGAAGCTCAGCTGTTGACTGCTCAAAAGCAGCTAAATCAAATGTATAGAACAGCGAATCTTTCCAAAACGCCTCATTATCATCATTGGCTACTGTAATTCTAACACGAATCTCGTCGCCCTCATAGAAATTGCCCAAATTCAAAATAGAATAATTATCTCCAACAAAGAATGCGCCAGCAAAGTCCATATTTGACTCGCCCTCTAGATACTCACTTTCTTTTTGAATCCAAATATTACAATTTCTTTCGTATTTAGTTGGAAGATACATATACAAATCTGAATCTTTATCCATCTTGAAAACATAGTCAATATGACATTCTCCAATTGAAGTATCCTGATAAGCATACTTTGTATGACCGTCGCCAAGGTCTGATATTACCATATTTTCAGTTTCACTCTTCGTTGGCTCAAGACGTGTGAAATACTCAGTATTTGCAGTAGGTGAGAACAATGCATTATAAACTCTGTTTTGGTTTTCAAATGGATTATCATCAGTAAGCTTTACATTTTCAATCGCATATGACGAAACCATTCCTAACCCTAAAGCATATGGATTTTTATAGAATTTATAGGTTGAACCATCCTCTTCAACATGAGTTGCAAGATTATACTGCTCTGGCACTTTAATTCGGCTGTCCATATAAGAATTATTATTGCCGTCGTCCTGCTTATCCATTAAATAACGAATATCGAACAGTGCATCAGTCAGCAAAGTTTGTCCATTATATTTTGTATAATGTCCGCCATAAGCATATCCTAATTGCTGCAGCATTTTCAGAGCTGGCGCATTCATTGTTGAGCTAGAATGCGAAATTCCATAATATCCAGTACCCATTGGGTCATTTACAGTACGGTGGAAAGTTGCCTCCATACGATAAAACGGTGAATCATCAAAGTTTTTGATATGCTCTACAGCGTCACGAGTATTGCTCATATAAGGCTCATACGATGTGTATTTACTATAAGCAACATCTTTATCGACTTTTTGAAGTGTATCCATTGAATTTACAAGCAATTCACCCGACACAAGCAGGCACATTATAATTGGCAGTGCCTTAGTGCTCTTACCTTTTTTAAACAGATGAATCATTGCAAAATAAATTGAAAGTGCAATAATTGAGAACCATACACCTTGAATTATAGTCTTGGTTTCTCCGTTGACTGTTTGCCCCTCAAAAATCTGGAAATGCTCATAGTTTTCACGCTCACACCAGAATAGAAATACTAACAAGCCAAAGAAAACTCCGCCGATTTCTTTTGTGGTAATTCCGTCAAGATTTTCAAAAGCTTTATACGCCATAAGCAAAAGCAAGAATGAAAATACAAACGAATATCTGAACGGAAGCCAGTTTGGAACTTGGAAACCATGCCATGCCATATCAATCGGCTTAATGTACATACTAACAAAAACAACCGACAAAAGAAGTGCATTTGAAACCTTTTCTTTCATACCAATTTTCTTGTTCATAAAAAACAGCGGAACAAGCAAAAGTACCATTGCACCGCAATAAATCATTGGCAAGCCGCTTGGATAAACGGTGTCATAAGTCATTGGGAAAAGCTTTGTAATAAATGTCAGAAAATCAAACTGAGTTGCCATTGAAAAATCAGGCTCTGTAAACTCAAGCTTACCTAATTTCAACGAATTGTAAACAGGAATTATTACAATACATGCCGTCATTATTGCAATAATTGTAGCTCCGGCAAACTGGAAAAGTCTTGTCCAAAAGTTTTTTGGAAGCAATCTGCCCTCTTTTGACAGGCAATAATAAATAAAGTAGCAAAGTGTAAAGAATCCAAGCATATAGCCGATGTAAAAATGAGCAATGAACATCAATGCCAACGGTACGATATATGGAGTAAGCCTGCCCTCATCGACAAGACACTGAACTCCCCAGCAAATAAGCGGAAGATAAATCAAACCGTCAAGCCACATTGGATCCATAAGCTGAACTACCATATATGACATAAGCGCATAAGCCATGCTGAAAATAATCAGCGAAACTGTCTTTGGCTTACTTGTTTTGCGCAAGAAAAATGCAAACGTAACTGCAGCTGTACCGATTTTTAGAATCTGCATTAACTCAATTGCACCGCACATCCAGCTACGCGGCAAAATGCAGGTTACTAGCATAAAAGGACTTGCAAGATAGTATGCAAATATTCCGAACATTTCGCCCGAAAGGTTTCGCGACCAGTTATACTTCAAGCTTCCGTCGCCCAAAATAGCGTCACGAAAAGCCTCATAATAATAAACATACTGACCGTTTAAGTCAAGTACAAGCACTGAATTATCTCCAAACGGATGGACCTTAAAAAGTGCGTACGCAATATACATTATTAATACTGGCAATGCAAAAACTAAAAAATATATCCTATGCTGATACAGCCAGTTTTTAAAACCTTTGCGCGACGGATCGCCGTCAAGCGTTTTTATCTCATGCTGGTTTGAATTGTTTTTATTCACTACGACACCTCTTAATCCTTGTTTTGATTTTCAACTTCTTTTTCATCTGATTTTCTAACAACATCCCGAATTATATATCTAGGACGATTTTTAATTTCTTCATAAATCTTCGACATATAATACCCAATCAGTCCTAAACTGAACATTATTATACTTGATGTAAACAACAGTAAAAGTATTACAGTCGGAAATCCCGGTTCTGACTGTCCCTGCACTTTATTATAAATAGTATTAATACCAAAAATAACAGCAATAATAAAAGTAATAACTCCGCAGAATGTTACAATCTGCAACGGTGCTGATGTAAATGATGTTATATTATTTATCGCATATTTAAACAACGATTTAACAGACCATTTTGACTCACCCTCTGCTCTGTCGGCAACCTCAAAATAAACTTTTTCAGTTTTAAAACCTACCCAAGTTGACATTGCTCTGAAAAATGTCAATCTTTCTGGCATACGGTTTAAAGCCTCAACAACACGTCTATCCAGAAGTTTAAAGTCAGATGCCGCTGACATATCAAGCCCTGATGAATCATTAATCAATTTATAGAAAAACAGGCTCATACCTTTATATATTGGATTTTCCTTGCCCCTATCTTTTTTACGTCCCTCAACAACATCAACATCATTGTTTTTCCAAATCTTATACATGTCAACAATTACTTCTGGCGGATGCTGCAAGTCACAATCCATAAGCACACAGGCATCACCCTTTGCAACCTCTAGTCCTGCAAAAATTGCACTTTCCTTACCGAAGTTTCTGCTGAAATTAACTGCCACGATATTATCAAGCCTTGTTGCCATATCATCTAGTTTATCCCAAGTTTTATCCTTTGAACCGTCATTTACAAACACAAGTTCAAAATCAATATTGTTGCTATTCATTATATCAGAAACAACTTTTGCTGTATTCTCAACATTTTTCTCTTCATTATAGCTAGGAATTATTATCGATATCATCCTATTCGCTCCTTTTACACACATTTTTTTCTTTTTATCAATTCTAATATTATACCTTTTTTATGGACTTTAGTCAACCTTTTATCACATATTATCACTCGAAAGTATCAACTTTGCATCACTTATCAGACAATCCCAAATCATCAGCATGAACCTTATTAAAATCCATTCTTACCTTATTAAATGTCACTGCTGACGAAACTAAATATATCAGCATTAAAATCCGAGCAATCAAAGCAATCACTCCGCCGACATCTGCTATTATAGTATTTGTAAAAATTCTGCACAAAACATCTCCAGCAAGACCTGCTGAAGTAAATATAAAAACTTTTTTCCAGCCATCTGCCAATCTTACAACATTTGAATTGTCATTTACAAAGTACGTTTTCCGTGCAAGCGTACTTATCAGCTTAATAATTTTATCCATAAAAAACATAATCATCAAAATCGAAACAGCCGAGCAGACAATTACAATTATATTATTGATAAAATCCGATACTTTTAAAAGTACAGCAGCGCCAATCACTGCCGAACAGACAACTGACAAAATAGTTGTACAAAGTCCAAACTGTTTAATCTTATTCAAATCAAGCTTGTCCACTTCGGGTTTATCTAAATCAATAAAAGGTCTAATCTCCGCCATTCCAGCAATCATGAAAAGCATTCCCACAGTTTTTATTACATAAAGTGAAAACCAACCGGCGTTAAAATTTAAAAGCGTTAAAATATATCCCACAGTAAAAAAATTCATAAAATATTCTCCAAGTAAAATTGTTTGCATACATATTTATTATATTACTTTTTACGACTTATGTCAATGAAAAATAAAGACAAAAAAACTCCCGCCTAAAAGACGGGAGCCAAAAATGAAAAATTATAGGGGAGAAGCTAGTAAAACTAAATTACATAGCCATATATATGAAGGCTTGGGGTAAAAGCCGACATACCTTAAATTGATACGAATTAAGATGTTCAATCTGTTGGTTGTCTATCTCTCTTCGTTGTATATATAATAACCTGTCATTGTGATATTTTTGTGTCTGAACGTTGTAATTATAGTGGTTTTTTCTTGAAAATCTCAAAAAAAATATCCGTCAAAAGACGGATACAAAAAAATAAAAAAATTATAGGGGAGAAGCTAGTAAAAATTAATCTACATAGCTGTATATATGAAGGCTTGGGGTAAAAAGCCAACATAACAAAAAAATAATTGAGAACTGATTTTCAGTTTTTCTGAACCTCTTTCCTCGTAATTATTATCTTATCATGTGTTTGTGTTGTTTTCGTGAACATTTTCTGTGGATTTAATGGAAGTTGATTTCGACAAAAAACGCAAAAAAACGTCCTCCTAAAAAATTAGACGGACGCCAAAAAATAAAAAATTATAGGGGAGAATCTAGTAGAAATTTCTACATAGCCCTATATATGAAGGCTTGGGGTAAAAGCCAACATACCAAATTATAAGAACTCAAAGTCAGTTCAACCGACTTGCTGTTCTATATATATATAATAACCTGTTTTTATGTTGTCCATATGAAAAGTTATTATACTAAATATGAAATTTGTTGAACTTTTTTTAAAGTTGTGATATACTAACAATGTACAAGGCGTATCTTTTAATAAAAACGCCGTTTTAGCGTACAAATTTCAATCTAAGATTTTATGGAGGATTAAAAATGCCGCGCTTTTTTATAGATAAACCCAACGGCAATAATGCTATTGTAACTGGTGCTGACGCTGTTCACATTGGCAGAAGTTTACGTATGAAGCTTGGTGATGAACTTATTCTGTGCTGTGACGCTACTGAATATACCACTAAAATTCTTACAATTTCGGACAGCGAAGTCGTTTGCGAGATTTTGAGTTCACAGACTTCTAAAGCAGAACCGAATATTTCACTGCGACTTTTTCAGGCTATTCCTAAATCCGACAAAATGGAGTTGATTATTCAAAAAGCTGTTGAGCTTGGTGCTGACGAAATTACTCCTGTTTTGACCGAAAGATGTGTTTCACGTCCTGATGATAAAAGTTTTAAAAAGAAAAAAGTTCGCTGGGAGAAAATTGCTCTTGAGGCTGCAAAGCAATCTGGACGAGGGATAATTCCAAAAATATCGGACATACTATCATTTGAGGAATGCGTTCTTGAATTGCAAAAGCTAGATTGTGCTTTTATGTGCTACGAAAAAGGCGGCGAACGCCTAACGGCTGACAGACTTAAAAACGCATCAAATGTTGGCATTTTAATCGGCAGCGAAGGCGGTTTTGAACAAGCTGAGGCTGACTTTGCTTTTGAAAATAACATCACGCTAATAGGACTTGGAAATCGAATTTTGAGATGTGAAACTGCACCAATTGCCACAATCAGCATAATAATGTCACTAACAGATAATATGTAATTTATCAAGTCGGTTTTTTGTTGATATTGCACAAAAGAAGTGTAATATTTCTTAATTATTTGAAAAATACTTGCTTATTGTAAATTGCTGTGATATAATATCATTAATCTAATATGATATTTACGCAAATGATTGACAAAAACATTTATGTATATTTTGTCATGTTAGCTCAAATTAAAACAAAAAAAAGGAGTGTTTGAACATGGGTAACGGATTGAAAGTTTTGGCTGCTTTAGGCGCAGTTGCTGCTGGTACTGCTGCAATTTTTGCTTTGAAAAAGCGTAAAGAACTTGAGGACTACGACTATGAAGAATTAGACGAAGATTTTGACGATTGCTACTGTGACTGTGACGAATGTTCATCTAATGATACTGTTGACGAAACAACTGAAGATATTTCTGACGCTGTTGAAGAAACTGCTGATGACATTGAGGCTGCTCTTAATGAAATCGACGATGTTGTTGAGGATATCGACAAGGATTAATTTTAATCAACTTAGAGCCTACTTTTGTAGGCTCTTTTTTTATTGCAAACTTTCAACATTTACATATACAAAAAAGGACGGCAAGCACCGTCCTTTTATTATTAAATATGACTCTAAGCTGTCCAGATACCGTAAATTCTTGTTGCATCAATTGTTCTATATGTTCTTGAACTTATTAAAAATGTTCTTCTCACATAAAAAGAATCAAGAACTATCTGCTCTGAAGTTTTTACCGCACTGTCATTTGCAAGCGACACATGGTTATTCAAATCGCATTTTATCTCATAGCTTTGATTGACTTGATTGTTGCTATTACTTGGCAAATTATTCGTCTGTTCTAGTGGAGCAGATAAATTCTCAAATGCTGGCACTATCGAAAACTCTGTATCAAGCTCCCCGCAATATTCACCTGCGCCGACAATTTTAACCTGCGCTTTACCTATATTGGTGTTATTTGTATATTCAACATTATAATCAATACCATTAACCAGAGTCCAGCCATATGCAACTACCTTTATTTCTGGGTTTCTAGCACGTCCTGTATAGCCAACTTCCTTTTCAAGCTCCACATATGCTCTTTTGATTGACGACTTTGTCTTTACATAAATATCATCAAAAGACTCGCCTTTCTGCATATTTTTACCGCCTATATATGGCTCTATTTTATAAAAATATGTTGTTTTAGACTCAACATCTTCATCTCTATACACAGGCTCTTTTTGATCGCTCACAAGTTCGTACTCACTATTTTGACCCTGTTTTCTATAAATATTATATCCGTCAGCCTCTTGCTGATATCGCCAATTTATTGCAGCAGTTTCATCTGTAACATCATTTGTCAAAACATCTTCCGGTCTTGTAATCTTACAAACTGAACCTTCACCTACACCAATATTCTTATTATTAGTGCTGAAAACATTACCGTTTACAACAGTTTGACTTTGGCTAGTAACACATACTCCAAATTTGCCTGCGGAAGTTAAAGAATTATTTTTACATCTATTATTTTCACTTGAATTATCTGCAAAAACAATACCCGACTTTTCAACAAAGTCAATTACATTGTTTGAAATATCTATATCATTACTATTTTTAACCATAATGCCATTATCTTTTGCCTTTTTGACATTATTATTTGTAAAACTAGACTCGCTTATAGAATTACCCAGAATTCCTACTCCATTTGACTCAACCACCGTATTTTTATCGACATTGAAAACTTTACCGCCGTCAATTTTAATTCCAGCAGATGAGCTATTTGAAACTAAATTCCTGCTAATCGTAACATAGCGGCTTCTAACAACATCTAACAAATTTGCATTTACATCACAATCAGTATCAGTTCTTCGCGAAAGATTATTACCAGAAACAACACAATCAACAGTATCATCTAAAATTACAGCCTGTGCTGCTGATGTAATATTATTATTTGAAATATTAACTCCTTGAACACGATAATTATATTCCGGTAATTTAGTTCCCTTCACTTTTTTTCCATAAACTCTAACTCCGAAAGGCGTACTACTGTTATTTGTAAATCTTGTTGTAATTTCATTTTGCCTTATAATAGTATTTGCATCATCATTTATATTCTTACGAGCAGAATCATAGCCAATCACTGGTTTGAAAAAATCGACAGAGCCATTATCACTCATATATCGAAAATCTACACCCATTCCAACATTTGTCATATTATTTTTTTCGATTGTACAATTCTTATAATTATACATAATCAATGCGACGTCACTAATATTTTTGAACCTATTTTCAGTAATCAGTATATTAGTATAATACTTTCCCACAACTGCTGAATGAGAACCAATTCCTCTACTCAAATCATAAAAATCATTATTCTTAATCAAAACATTATTCATTGCCGTATCGTCAAAAGGTTCATAACCTACAAAAATTTCCTTATTATTCAATATATCAAGCTGAATTGCCTCTTTTGCAAGATATCCAGAATAGCCATGAAACGAGCAATTCTCAATAGTTAGTCCGTCAATTCCGCCTAGCTCCATATGATGTCCATTCTTATTATTCGCTACCTCGACATTATAAAAAAGCACATTTCTAGCATGACCGATTCGGATATTTGAGAAATACGCCATTGAGTCATAATTTGCTGTATTTCCGTCCCATTTTCCGCCTTCAATCAAAATATTCCTATCCATGTCATATCCGCTGCCGCCGAACTGCATAGTATTTTTAAGCATACAGCCACCGCCAAAAGATTTCTTTATAACTGCGTCTTCCTCCAAATAAAGCCAAGTATTGCTATAAATTCTCAAAGTTTTTGTTATTTTATACTCTCCCTTAGGAACAAAAACTTTAATCTGAACACTGTCAGAAGCTTTATCCTTTGCATAGTCCAGTGCTTTTTGAATAGCCTTTGACGAATCCTTTTTGCCAGATTTATCTGCACCCTGATCAACAACATCAATTTGCTCACATTTTGAATATGACGGCAATTTTGCACCTGATACATTTGTCGCTCCAGAAATCGATCCGATATCATAAGCTAATGCGCTTATCGAAAACAACTGCACCGACAAAAACAGTACTGCAACACACACCAAAAATTTCAACCTAATACCCATCATTAATTTGCTGCCTCCAAATGAACTCTTTTATCTATATATTTTTTATAAAGAGATCTACTCACATCTCTCAGTTCACAAATAATTAACATAATTCTTTACATATATTAATTATAGAATATAAACCACTTTTTGTCAAGGCGGAAAAAACGCAAATAATGCAACCGATACGTTTTTGGGATTTTACACAAATTACACAAATCTTTTTATGCAATCTAACAAACTAAGTTAACAATTTAGCATAGACAAACTTTGTTCAAACATAGAATATAAAAAACGCAGATAACCAATTGAAAGGCGGTACAAAAAGTCATGTTTGAACTATTTTTCCAGTTTTTAAGCAGTCATTTTTTATTCTTCGCTCTGCATTTTGACAATCAAAACGCATTTCCAAAGCCACTATCAGCCAAGCAGGAACGTGAATATTTCGAACTTATGGAGCAAGGTGATAAGCATGCAAAGGATAAGCTTATTGAACACAATTTGCGACTTGTAGCACACATTATAAAGAAATATTACGCAGTAACTAGCGACCAAGAAGATTTAATTTCAATCGGAACAATCGGCTTAATCAAGGCTGTTTCAACCTTTGACTACACAAAGGGGTGCAGATTTGTAACATACGCCTCACGCTGCATAGAAAATGAGATTTTAATGCATTTCAGAACTTTAAAAAAATCAGCAGGTGAGTTGCATTTTGACGAGCCGATTGAAACGGACAAAAACGGCAATCAGCTATCTCTAATAGACATAATTTCAGACGGCAGCAATCTTATTGACAAAATTGAACTTAGGATATCATCAGAGAAATTATACAACTTACTCTCACAATGCCTAAACGAGCGTGAACAAGAAATAATCATTCTAAGATACGGTCTTTACAATGAGATTCCGCTGACACAGCGTGAGGTTGCAAAAAAGCTGGATATTTCACGGTCGTATGTATCTCGAATTGAAAAAAAGGCATTGCAATGCTTAAAATCTGGTATGAAGTAATACTTAAACATCTATAAATTAACAAAAAAGCGGAGTGTATCAAACACTCCGCTTCAATTATGTTTCCACCAGGGGCGTACCCCTGGACCCCTATCACGTAATCGCTCGGTCCTAGCGCGGACAGCGCAAAATCACGTAATTGCTCGTACCTCGCTCGACTTGCCTTGCTTGGTTCTTGTCCACGTGGTGGCTGATTAATTGTAATAACCCCCAACCTGAGCAACACAACGTCACCAT
>CAZJRQ010000037.1:5175-20492 GCA_964548535.1 uncultured Oscillospiraceae bacterium | reverse complement strand
CTTATAGTATAAGCGGCGTCACGACCTTATGGTGTGCAAAGGTTATTGTTTTGTGGATTTTTATAAATTTCAACCCCGAGCAACATAACGTCACCATTGCCAGTACACTATTCGCACCAGTGGCGTGCCCCTGCACCCCATTCGCATCTTCGCTCGTGCCTCGCTCGTGATTGGTGCTTATAGTATAAGCGGCGTCACGACCTTATGGTATGCGGAGGTTATTGTTTTGTGGATTTTTATAAATTTCACCCACGAGCAACATAACGTCACCATTGCCAGTACACTATTTGCGAGGGAATTGCGCCGTCCGCGCTAGGACCATAATCGGCGTCGCGACCTTGTAGTGTGCAAAAGTTATTATTTTTTGTTTTAGATTTCAACACACATAGTGATGGTATATTTATGGTGCTCATGTGCCCTAACTACACAGCGCGATTCCCTCGTGGAAAGTTTACTAATTATGTTAATATTACGCGAAAAAGACAAAGTCATAATTGACTTTGTCTTTTTAAAATTTTATTTTTGATATTGTAATATTGTGTTGCTCAGCTTGCACTTGTAAAAATTCAAAACCAACGAACTCTGCACACCACAAAGTCACAACGCCGATTATAGGAAGTTTATATATAGTTGAAAATCCAAACCTAATCATAAAACACACAAAGTTATATATATCTGAATAAATACAATAAATAATATTAAAAATCGCCACGAACTCCAACCCGAGCAACATAATGTCGCAATCACCCGTAAACTTATCGCGAGGGATTCGCGCCGTCCACGCTAGGACCATAATCGGCGTCGCGACCTTGTGATGTGCGGAGGTTATTGTTTTGTGGATTTTTATAAATTTCACCCACGAGCAACATAACGTTACCATTGCCAGTAAACTATTCGCGAGGGATTTGCGCCGTCCACGCTAGGACCAGAGGTGGCTTGAGGCGTCGCTTGGCATTCTCCAGTCGCCTCTTGGTGATAATGTTACTGAACCAATCTTTGCACCGTCTGGCATGCATGAACGCTTGAATTGCTGCGAGAAAAATCTCCTGTAAAAAGTTTTCTGCCACTTGTCAATCGTTTCAACGCTGTAATCATTGCCGAATGCGTAAATCGCTAACCTCTTTACTTTTTCGGGTGTGAATCCCCAGCGGATTCCATAATATAAAAAGAAATCGTGAAGTTCGTATGGTCCGACTAAATCTTCGGTCTTTTGTGTCATTTCAGTTCCGCTTTCATCGGTTGGCAAAAGTTCAGGCGATACTGGCGTGTCTAAAATATCAATCAAAACATCCGACAGTCTCGCAACACCGCACGTCTCAGCATAATACCTAACAATGTGCTTTACTAGTGTCTTTGGAATTGACGCGTTTACTCCGTACATCGACATTTGATCGCCGTTGTAGGTCGCCCAGCCAAGTGCAAGCTCGGATAAATCGCCTGTTCCAACAACAAATCCGCCGACTTGATTGGATACATTCATAAGCACCTTTGTGCGCTCTCTTGCCTGACCGTTTTCGAATACTACATCGTGATTATTTGGATCGTGACCAATGTCCTCAAAATGCTGTAAAACTGACTTCGAAATGTTAATCTCCTTAAAAGTTACCTCAAGTTCTTCGCATAAAATTTCAGCATTTGAGCGTGTCCGCTTTGTGGTTCCAAAGCATGGCATTGTAATCGCTACAATATCTGAGTGAGGTCTTTTAAGCAAGTCCATTGCCTTTACACAAACAAGCAAAGCAAGGCAAGAATCAAGTCCGCCTGAAATTCCGATAACCACTTTTTTCGAGTGAGTGTGCTCAATGCGCTTTTTTAATCCCTCAGACTGCATTTGTAAAATAAGTCCGCACCTGTCATTTCGCTCGGCGCTGTCTGACGGAATAAATGGAGTTTTTGAATAAGTTCTTGTAAGACTAGTTTCTGATATCTCAAGCTTGAAAATTTCTTCAGCAAGATTATCAAGAAAATGACCGCTGTAAGTTGAATCGTTTGCAGTGTAACTTGCAGGATATGTTGAAGTTTTGCGACGTTCAAATTCAAGCTTGTCAAGGTCTATTTCTGTAATTGTAATCTCGTTTTGAAAAAGCTTGCTCTCTTTTAAAATTGCACCGTTTTCAGCAATAATATTATGACCTGAAAAAACCATGTCCTGAGTAGATTCACCGTCACCAGCCGAGCAGTAAATGTAAGCGCAATTAAGTCTTGCCGATTGGTTAGATACTAGCTGACGGCGATAATCGCTCTTGCCGATAACTTCATCAGAGGCAGAAAGATTGCAAATTAGCGTAGCGCCAGATTTAGCAAGATAGTTTGAAACAGGATCGCTAACCCACAAATCCTCGCAAATTTCAAAACCTACTTTAAGTGCAGGGATATTTTCACAAGCAAAAGTCTGCTGTCCTAAATCAGCAATGTGATGAGCCCCGTCGCTATAAATTTCAGTCAAATCAACCGCAATATTAACTCCGTCAAATGCGGCAAAATGACGCACCTCGTAAAATTCGTTATAGTTAGGCAGATGTGTTTTAGGAACAAATCCTAATATTTCACCGTCTTTTATAACAGCGGCACAGTTGTAGATTTTCCCCCTAGCTTTTACTGGCAATCCAACAGCTATTAAGCAGTCAAAATCTTCTGTAGCTTTCGCAATTTTAACAGCGTTTTCTATCGCACTGTCTAGAAGCACATTTTGAAAAAATAGGTCTTGACAGGTGTATGAGGTAATGCAAAGTTCTGGGAAAATAATCACCTTTGCGCCCATATCATAAGCTTGTTTTGTCATGCTAATTATATTATCAGCGTTGTATTTGCAGTCTGCCACCGAAATTTTAGGTGTACAAGCGGCAACCTTAATAAAACCGTCCTTCATAGTCAAAAATCCTTTCGAAATAAACTGTTTTAAGTATATCACATAAAAATTTAAAAATCAACATATAATGGTACTAAATCAAGTATATTATACGTTTATTGTAACCGTTTATTAATTGACTTATGTACCATTAAGAGTTATAATAAATAATATACTTCGAAATTTATCGAAAGAAATAGAATATGTAAGTATGCTATGAAGGGAGCTTCCTTTTTAATATGGAGAAACAAAACAAAACAAAACAGGGTCAACAAAGACAGCAAAGACCCGCACAGAATACGCAGCAAAGACAGCAGCGTCCACAGAATTCACAGCAAAGACAGTCAAGACCAGCTCAGAATTCTAATCAGCAACGACAACAACAGAATAGACAGTCACAGCAAAATCAAAAACCTGCTAGCACTGCAGGTCTGACACCTCTAGTAAAGGGAATAATTGCAATAATGTTTACTTTGTTAATCGTTATTGTTGTAGTTATGGTTTTTGCAAAGAATTTATTTTTTCAAAAGAATTCTGATGAACCTACCAAAACAGGAATTATAACATCAAAGGACTACGTGGTTGTCACAACAACTCCAACAACTACTGAAGCCCCTGAGGATACTAAAAAGAAAACAACAAAATCCACCAAAGACCCTTATGCTACTGATGATTCTGAAGATGGCGAGCTCGGTGAGGCAACTGAGATGACTGTTAAGAGTGCAGTTTATTTACACCCAGAACCATCATCACAATCTGCAAATTTAGCAACACTTCCAGCAGGTGCAAAGGTTGAAGTTTATAAAAACGAAAACGGCTGGCTTTATTTGGAATATGAGGGTCAAAAGGGCTACGCTTATTATACATTTTTCAACTAAAATATAAGTTTATAATTTTAAAAGGCAGTTCAAAATGAACTGTCTTTTTTCATTGCCATACGGTTTTTTACTCTTTTAACATATTAACTTTTGAATGTTATTAACAGATTTTTTTTTGACATAACCGTTAAAATATTTATAAAACAAGGAGATTGTTTAGCAAAATACACAAACTTAAATTTTTTTTAAAAATAATTTGCACTATTTTAGTGTTTTTAATGTTATATATTATAGAAGCAAAACAAATACACACAATATTTGCTGAGTCTTATACTTTTAATCCCCTTTAAGCATAAGGCTAAAAAGTAAACCACGAGAATTTTTTTCACATGGTTTATTTTTTTATGTAATTTTATTCAAACTAGATATATTTGTTCTTTTTTTTGTTGAAAATGACGTTGATTTGTGGTATAATAAATATAACATTGACATGAAGGAGTGGGTTTATGGCGCTGAAAATAATTATAGTAGCTATCATATTAGTAGCTTGTGTTATATTTAACAGAATTTCCAACAAGATTGGTGTTCCTATGCTGTTTGCTTTTATATTGCTTGGAATGCTTTTTGGTTCTGACGGACTTTTTAAAATACCGTTTGCAGATTTTGATTTTGCTGAACGGACCTGTTCAATTGCGTTAATTTTTATAATTTTCTATGGTGGATTTGGAACAAAGTGGTCTCAGGCCAAAAAGGTCGCCCCCACAAGCTTGCTGCTTTCGTCGGTTGGCACAATCTTAACAGCTGTACTTACAGGAGTTTTTGCCCACTATGTTTTGAAATTCACATGGCTTGAGGGACTTTTGTTAGGCTCTGTAATCAGTTCAACCGATGCGGCTTCAGTATTTAATATTCTTAGATCAAAAAATCTTAATCTAAAGTATGGTACAGCCTCACTTCTTGAGGTTGAAAGCGGCAGTAATGACCCATGGGCCTACATGCTTACTATAATAGTACTTACACTGATGAATGGCTCTATGACTGGCGGAAAAGTCGCATACATGCTGTTTGCTCAAGTTTTTTACGGCGCAGGAATTGGACTTTTAATCGCTTTGGGTGCAGTTTGGATTCTAAAGCATTTTGAGTTTGAATCTGACGGATTTGACACAATTTTTATTTTAGCAGTAGCACTTCTTTCATATTCTGTCCCATCAGTAGTGGGCGGAAATGGATACCTAAGCTGTTATCTTGTGGGAATAATTTTAGGTAACGCAAAAATCCGCAACAAGAAACCTCAGGTGCATTTCTTCGACGGACTTACAGGACTAATGCAGATTATACTTTTCTTCTTGTTAGGACTTCTATCATTCCCATCGCAAATGCATACTATTATAGGTCCAGCACTACTAATAGCAGTTGCTCTTACATTTATAATAAGACCACTTGTTGTATTTTTGATTATGAAACCATTTGGCGCTCCGTTAAATCAAATGATAATAGTCGCATGGTCAGGACTAAGGGGAGCAACATCCATAGTATTTGCAATAATGGCAGCTGTATCAAGCGTTGAAATAAAAAATGATGTATTTCACATAGTTTTTTGTGTAGTACTTTTATCTATAGGAATACAAGGTACTCTTTTGCCGAAACTATCACGCAAGCTTGATATGATCGATGATGACAACAGTGTGCTTAAAACATTTACAGACTATTCAAACGAAACAGAAATTGAGTTTATTAGAATTAAAATAAAAGCAGGACATCATTGGATAAGCAAGAAAATCCGAGATATAACACTTTTGCCGGACACTATGCTTGTAATGATAATTCGTGGTGATGAAACAGTAATTCCAAGAGGCGGAACTATAATAAATGAGGGCGACGTACTTGTAGTCAGCGCATTAGGGCTTGATGAGAATAAAAAGAAAAAATACAACAGTCAGGTAACACTGATTGAAGAAGATATTGATGACACACACGAGTGGACAGACAAGATGATTACAGATACAATTCCGAGAAATGTGTTGGTCGTAATGATAAGAAGAAACGGCAGAACAATAATACCAAACGGCAACATAATCATAAGACAAGGAGATACTCTAGTACTCCACATAGCAGAAAAAGAACTAGTAGGTCTGTCCTAGCGCGGACGGCGCCAGGGGCGTACCAAAGCTCTTGCTTACAAGAGCTAAGACCCCAATCGCAGCATCTTTCGTTCCTCGCTCGTGATTGGTGTTCATACCATAATCAGCGTCAAAACTTTGTGGTGTGTAAAGTTTATTGGTTTTGTAATTTTACAATCTCAAAGCCAAATAACACAATATTACAATAACCAAAAAAAATTTCAAAAAAAGACAAAGCCAATTATGACTTTGTCTTTTTCGCGTAATATTAACATAACCAGTAAACTTTCCATGAGGACTTTGCCCTATCCACGCTAGAACCCCGAGCAACATAACGTCACAATAACCAGTAAACTTTCCGCGAGGGCTCTGCGCCGTCCGCGCCAGGACCCAGGGGCACGCCCCTGGCTATGTGCGCGCTAGCACCCGGAGTCGCAGCGCTCACCGCTCCAGCAGTATGTGCATAAACAATCTGGGTCAATGTCTATTGATTTTATCATGTCATCAAGTCTGTGATATCTTAAAGTTGTGAAATTCAACTCTTTTCTAATGTCCTCAAGCATTGCCTGATATTTTTCACTGTTAGGATTTGCATACTCCTTCAAAACTTCTTCTGAAACATTGTCACCCTCACGTTTTGCTATTACTCGCCTTGCAATTAAATCCATTTCGGATGTCGAACGTGAGAAATTTAAGTATCTGCAACCGAACAGCAATGGCGGACAGGCTGGTCTTATATGAACTTCCTTCGCTCCGCTGATATATAAAAATTCTGTAGTTTCTCTAAGCTGTGTTCCGCGAACGATTGAATCATCTATTAAAAGCAAGCTTTTATCCTTAATTAGTGACTCGACGGGAATCAGCTTCATCTTTGCAATTTGTTTTCTCTGCTTTTGTGTAGGCGGCATGAATGAACGCGGCCATGTTGGTGTATATTTAATAAATGGACGTGCAAATGGTATTTTTGATTCGTTTGAATATCCAACCGCATGAGCTATTCCTGAATCTGGAATGCCTGCTACAAGGTCTGGCTTAACGTCATCACGCTGTGACAGCATTGCCCCGCACTTGTATCGCATTTCCTCAACACTTATACCCTCATAAGATGAGCATGGATAACCGTAATAAACCCATAAGAATGAACACATTTTCATTCTCTTTTGTGGTTTCTGCAAAACTTCAACTCCGTCTTGAGAAACAAAAACAATTTCAGCAGGTCCTAACTCTTTGTAATCAGAATAGCCAAGATTTAGATATGCAAATGCCTCAAACGAAATGCACCAGCTGTTCTCTTTCTTGCCAATTACAATTGGAGTTCTGCCGACTTTATCTCTTGCCCCATAAATTCCTTCACTTGTCATCAAAAGAAGTGTCATTGAGCCGTCCACAACTTCGTGAACGTACTGAATACCTTCAACTATCGAATCTTTTTGATTAATAATAGCCGCAATAAGTTCAGTCGCATTAACTTCACCACCGCTCATTTCCAGAAAATGAGAGTGTCCGTTTTGATAAACGATATCTAACAGCTCATCAGTATTATTAATCTTACCAACTGTTGTGATTGCATAAGTACCCAAATGTGAACGTACCATAAGTGGCTGAGGCTCATAATCAGAAATACAGCCAATACCCATATTTCCGCTCATCGACTCTACATCACTTGCAAATTTTGTTCTGAAAGGAGAGTTTTCAATATTGTGAATCGCTCTGTCAAATCCCTTTTCACTATGCATTACAATTCCTGCACGTCTTGTTCCAAGATGTGAATGATAATCTGTACCGTAAAAAACGTCGAGTATACAATCTTCGTTAGAAACCGCTCCGAAAAATCCGCCCATTTATTCAACCTGCCTTATCTTAATTATAAAAAAGAATTTGCTGTCTATATTCTTAAACAGCAATGATATATTATTATAACTCATTTCGACACAATTTTCAATAGTGATTATTAACAATAATCATATTTTTTCTTAAATCAATTAATTTAAAAGAATCTACAACGCGAAATACAATGGAAATTCAAGGGAATCTGCATAATAATCTAAAAAAATTATGAAAAACAGTAGAAATTTATTGTATTTTGTGATATAATAATTTTGTATGAATTATTGTGGCTTATATCATCTTTATGAGTCAATTGAAAGGATGTTTTTATGTTATCTGACATTGAAATTGCCGGACAGGCAAAAATGAAAAAAATTAACGAAATTGCGGCTGATTTAGGTATCAGCGAGAATAATCTTGAGGCTTATGGTCACTACAAGGCTAAGGTTTCTGAAAATCTTTTCAGCGAGCTTTCAGACAAGCCTGACGGAAAGCTTGTTCTAGTTACTGCAATAAACCCTACTCCTGCTGGTGAGGGTAAGACTACGATTTCTGTCGGTCTTGCTGAATCTATGGCTAAAATCGGCAAAAAGGCGATTTTGGCACTTCGCGAACCTTCACTTGGTCCTGTTTTCGGAATCAAGGGCGGAGCTGCTGGCGGCGGATATGCTCAGGTTGTTCCTATGGAAGATATTAATCTTCACTTTACTGGAGATATGCATGCTATTACTGCTGCTAACAATCTGCTTTGTGCTATGATTGACAACTCTATGCATCAGGGTAATCCTCTTAACATTGACCAGAGAAGAATTCTTTTCAAGAGATGTCTTGATATGAACGACCGTGTTTTGCGTGATGTTATTGTTGGACTTGGCTCTAAGGTAAACGGTATTCCTCGTGAGGACGGTTTCCAGATTACTGTTGCATCTGAAGTTATGGCTATTCTTTGTCTTGCAACTGACCTAGCTGATTTAAAGGCTAGACTTGAAAAGATTTTGGTTGCATATACTTATGATAACAAGCCTGTTTACGCTAAGGAGATTGGTGCTTGCGGTGCTATGACTGCACTTCTAAAAGACGCTCTAAAGCCTAATCTTGTACAGACTTTGGAAAACACTCCTGCTATTATGCACGGCGGGCCTTTCGCTAACATTGCACACGGCTGTAACTCTGTTCGTGCAACAAAGCTTGGACTAAAGCTTGCTGACTACTGCATTACTGAGGCTGGTTTTGGTTCTGATTTAGGTGCTGAAAAGTTCTTTGACATCAAGTGCCGTTATGCTGGACTTGAGCCTAGCTGTGTAGTTTTGGTTGCTACTATCAGAGCCTTGAAATACAACGGCGGAGTTGCTAGAGCTGACCTTACTACTGAAAATGTTGACGCTCTTAAAAATGGTATTGTAAATCTAAAAACTCACATTGAGAATATGCACAAATTTGGTGTTCCTGTAGTTGTGGCTATCAACCGTTTCCACACTGACACTGACGCTGAAATCAATGTTATCGAAGAAACTTGCAAGGAGCTTGGAGTTGAATTCTCACTTGCTGAAATCTTTGCTAAGGGCGGAGAAGGCGGTACTGACCTTGCTCAAAAGGTTTGCGATACAATTGACAAATGTGAAAACTGCTGCACTGACTTTAAACCTCTTTATGATGAAAAACTTCCTATCAAGGAAAAGCTAAATATAATCGCTACTGAAATTTATCGTGCCGATGGTGTTACTTTTACAAATGAGGCTAACAAGGCAATCGCTGAAATTGAGGCTCTTGGCTTTGGAGATATTCCTGTTTGTGTTGCTAAAACTCAGTATTCACTTTCAGACGACCCAACTAAGCTTGGCAAGCCTGAGCATTTTGAAATTACTGTTCGTGACGTTAAGCTTTCAGCTGGTGCTGGATTTGTTGTTGCTTACACTGGCAACATCATGACAATGCCAGGACTTCCAAAAGTTCCTGCTGCTAACAACATTGACTGCGACAATGACGGACACATTACTGGACTATTCTAAACGCTAAAAACTAATATTCAAAATTATAGGGGTATAAATTATGAATAAGAAATTTAAGTTGATGATTATTTTCACATACTGTGCGACGATGTTACTTTCAAGCTGCGGAAAAAGCAAAAATTCAAATTCATCTGATAATTCTAAAGACGTGGCTGATACTTTCAGCAGGTCTGAGGTTCTGGTACTTGACGAGTCTATAGATGAGATTGAAGATTTTAGTAACACCAGCCAGCCAGCTATTGATTACAACCTTGATGAACTTGACGGCGATATTATTAACACATTAAAAATTGTTGACCAAGACGGCGCTGAACTTAAAAACAACGTATTTTTCAGTGATAAAACCGCTGAAATAAATTACATTGCGACAACCGAAACTGATCAGGAATATCGCTTTTATTTTATTGGTGACAATAAAACCGATGACGCTTCAATTGCTGTGCAAGCAAATATAATTTTTAATGATAATGTTTATTATACTTCAGACTTCTTCACTGATTATATATATCCTGAAACTGAAAATCAATTGTTTTATATTAAGTGCAGAAAAAATAACATGGAAAAGATTTTCGATGGCTTTAGCTCTCTGTCAATCAGCTTTGAAATTCGCCATAAATTTGACGATGAGAATATTTCTGACAATTTCACTGTATACTCACCAGCTTATAATATTATTTATAACGAAAAAGGCTATACTCATAAGGATTTATCAGAAACGCTGATATATTCTGATGAAAATATAGCTATAAGCGTGATTAATTCAGAAGTTAAATACGATACACCTTATATTAATTTTTGGGTTGAAAATAAATCAAATAATTTTATATCCTTGCGCAGCGGTGAATTTAAACATCCAGATGATTCAGATACATCAATCTCCGTTTTATCTTCTTTCCCTGCTCAAACATCAGGGTATATATCTTGTATGAGTTATAAGTATGCTGAAGGAGTAGATTTTTCTGATTTGAGCAAAATCCAAATGTCATTTACAGTCGTTCAATATAGTTCACGGGACGGCGATTCAATCGACAGATACGAAACGGACCTAGTGTCGCTTGACGGTAAGTAAAAAGACATAAAATTCTTAGGCACATATACATGAGAAATATTTGAAAGGATACAGTCTTAAAAAACTATAAAATTAGAAGAAAGGCGGGACGAGTCCATGCTGAAATTTGTAAAAATTTAGTGCAAACTTGGTGCATGGGCATAAGCATGAAAGCATTGAAAAAATTTAAAAAATCCACTTGGGTTTTGATTATACTATTTGCGTTATGTATAATTTTAAATGCGACAGCTAGACTTTCGACAACTTTTAGTGACTGGTACACACAAAACATCTTCCCTTTTTGGACAGCATCTTTCGGACGACTTACAAGTCTGTTACCAATATCACTTGGTGAAATTTTGATTTGGATTGGCGTAATCGGACTTCCATTATCGCTTGTTTCTATGATAGTCCTTTTAATCATAAAAAAAGGCAAGCGTAAAAAAATTGCTAAGACTTACATATTCACTTATCTTTGGCTATTATGCTTTGTTCTTGTGACAGAAACGCTCAACTGCTTTATTCTTTATCAAGCATCAAGCTTTGGAACTTTGTATGATATTCCGCAAGAGGAGCATACTCCTTATGAACTTTCGCTATTAGCGCGCGATTTAATTGATCAAACTAACGAGCTTGCGGCACAGGTTGAACGTGATGAAAACGGTCATTTTGTGCTGACTACTGACTTAAACAAGACTGCTCGCACGGCGGTTGCTGATTTGAGTGACGAATTTCCGCAGCTGGCAGGGTATTATGTTAAGCCTAAGCCTGTGATGTATTCATTTTTTATGAGCCAGCAATATTTAATGGGCGTTTATTTTCCGTTCACTATGGAGGCAAATTACAACAAGGAAATGTATTCGCTGAACTTGCCTGACACAATTTGTCACGAGCTTGCACATACTAAGGGTATTATTCAAGAGGACGAGGCAAACTTTATCGGTTTTCTTGCTAGCATTCGCAGTGACGATATTGAATATCAATACAGCGGGTATGTAAATGCGCTTAAATACGTACTTTCTCAAGTTCGTGATAATTGCGATGATGACACTATTGATGACATTTATGCTCTAATTGATGACAGAGTTTTTTACGATTTCAGCGGTAATTCAGCATACTGGGAATCAGTTCAGGAAAGTGACAAGGGCATAATTTCCAGCAAGACTGTTGCTGAGGTTTCAGACAAGGCAATGGAGGCATCGTTAAAGCTTAACGGCGTATCGGACGGTAAAAAATCTTACGGACGCATGGTTGATTTAATGCTAAACTATTATTCATCAGAAGAAGATAATAGATATGCTGAAAATAATCTGCAAGACAAAGAAAATTAGTAAAAATCTGAGGTAATTATGAAAACATACGAAATAATCACAAATTCAGCCGAGCAAACAATCAAGCTAGGCGAAAAAATCGGCAGTCTGCTAAAAGGTGGTGACTGCATTGCTTACAACGGCGGTCTTGGTGCAGGAAAAACCACAATCACACGAGGTGTTTCAATTGGTTTAGGTTTAGGTGATGAGGTGACTTCTCCAACATTTGCTCTTGTTAATGAATACAGGGGTGAAAATCTGACTCTTTATCATTTCGATATGTACAGAATAAACAGTGCTGACGACCTTGAAACTACTGGTTTTTATGATTATCTTAGTGACGATAATATTTTGGCTATCGAATGGTCGGAGAATATTGCCGACTGTTTGCCTGAAAACACTACTAAAATTGATATCGAACGTATCGATGATGAAACAAGAAAAATTACAATTTACGGAGATGAGCGTTTTGCGGATATTAGGAATTGACACATCAGGCAAGGTAGCTTCTGCTGCAATAATCGACGACGAAAAAATTCTTTGCGAAAAGGTTTTATACACCAAACTTACGCATTCTCAAATAATTCTGCCAATGGTCAAGGAAGTTATGGCGGATAGTGAGGTTGATTTTGAGGACATTGACCAAATCGCAATTTCAAACGGACCTGGTTCTTATACTGGACTTCGCATTGGAATTGGTGCTGTCAAAGGAATTTGCATGGGTGCTCCTCACATTAAATGTGCTGGTATTTCTACACTTTTGGCGGTTGCATACAACTGCGCAAGCTTTGTCGGAAAAATTATTGTTGTCATGAAAGCACGTCCTAAAGTTGTTTACGTTGGTGAATTTTCATCAGACGGTGAGAAGATTAATAGGATTTCTGATGACATCGTTTGTGACGAGCAGGAATTTTTTGAACATCTTGACACATCGCAAAAGACAATGCTTACTGGCGATTACTGCAATCAAATCAAGTCGGATTATTTTTCAGATAATGAAAATATATTATGTGCAAATCTTACCTGTCAAAATCAAAAGGCATCATCACTTTGCATGGCTTTGATGAATAATCAACAGTTTATAACTACTCCAGAGTTGCTTGAGGCACAGTATCTTCAAGCTACTAAGGCTGAAAAGTTAAAGTCTGGAAATGATAATTAAAGTTTTGGCACATGACTGAAATTTGTGTAAATAAAATGACACAAAATCTAAAGTCGATCAACAGAAAACTGTATCGTTTAGATTACTAAAACACTTAGCTAAAAACTAAGTTTTACCACATGCGTGAATGAATTTTGCATTCTATATCTTTACAGCATGGGCGCTAAAAAACGTTAAGAAAGAGGAAAACATATGAAAATAGCTATCGGAAATGACCACGCGGCTCCTGAACTTAAACTTTCAGTTATTGAATATCTTAAGGCAAAGGGGATTGAATGTGTTGATATGGGTTGTGCAGTCGGTGAGACCTGCGATTATCCCGACGCTGCAAAGGCTGTATGCGAAAAGGTTGCTGACGGCACTTGCGAGCTTGGAATTTTAATTTGCGGAACTGGTGTTGGAATGTCAATCGCCGCTAACAAAGTCAAGGGAATTCGTGCGGCTTGCTGTTCTGACTACTTCTCAGCAAGGCTTACAAGACAGCATAACAACGCGAATGTTTTGTGCTTTGGAGCAAGAGTTGTCGGCGAAGGAACTGCTCTTGATTTGGTCGACGCATTTGTTGACACTGAATTTGAAGGCGGAGAACGTCACGACCGTCGACTATCCAAAATCACTGATTTAGAAAAATAAATTTTAAGCTGTATTTCAGATTTTATTTCTGAGATACAGCTTTTTTGTTGAAATTCATGTAAAAAATCCATACTTACTTTTATTATTAAAACATCGATATTACGGCACTTTTGAACCATGCGAGTCACTTTCGAATATAGTAAACTATGCACACTTAGTATTAAAAATGACAGGTGCGTAAATTTACAAATTCACAAACATATTCGAAAGGAACGAGATACATGAACGGAGTTTTACTGGCTCTTGGCGGAACAGGGTTTACATTTTTAATGACACTTTTAGGTTCTGCGATGGTTTTCTTTTTTAAAAGCAACAAATCATCAGAAAAAATTCAGACAATATTTTTAGGCTTCGCGGCTGGAGTAATGATTGCGGCATCAATTTGGTCGCTAATCATTCCGTCAATTGAAAAAGCCGAAGAACAGGGAGTTATCGGCTGGGTTCCTGCCACTGTCGGAATTATTGCTGGTGTAATTTTTCTTATGGGAATCGACAAATTGCTGCCATATTTCCAGCACGGAAACGACCGCCCTGACGGCGTTACAAAGGGTTTAAAGAAAACAGGGTTGCTTATTTTCGCAATTACTTTGCACAATATTCCTGAGGGAATGGCAGTTGGATTAGCTTTCGCACTAGCATCTCACAGCGGAAATCCAGAGGCTTTAGCATCTGCTATTGCACTTGCAATTGGCATCGGAATTCAAAACTTTCCTGAAGGTGCCGCAATTTCTCTGCCAATGCGACAATCGGGTTTAAGCCGAAAAAAATCATTTGCATACGGAACTCTTTCAGGAATTGTTGAACCGATTTTCGGTGTACTTACCGTACTTATTGCAGGTCAAGTTTTTACTCTTTTACCATATCTTCTAGCTTTTGCAGCAGGAGCTATGCTTTATGTTGTAGTTGAGGAACTTATTCCAGAGGCACACATTGGCAGCGGACATTTAGGCACATTCGGCGTAATGGCTGGATTCCTAATCATGATGATCCTAGACGTAGCCCTGTCCTAGCTGTGCTAGCGCGCACGGCGCAGTCCCTCGCGTAAAGTTTATTGGTTATGGTGGCGTTGTGTTGCTCGGATTGGAGTTTGTGGGTGTTTAATTTATTAGACTAATTAAAATCTATTAACTTTCCCAAATCATATAGTTGTGACGCCGATTATCCTATAATCACCATTCACGAGTGAGGTATGAACGATGATGCGACTTTGCGCCGTCCGCACGGGGCAATGCACTCGCGAAAAGTTTACTGATAATTGTGACTTCATGTTGCTTGGGGTTGAGTGCGTAATAATTTTAAATTAACCAGCAAATCATGTTACTTTAAGTTGACGTTTATAAAAATCAAAAAATTTTGCCTAATAAAAACCCAATAAAGTTCGCCTACCAACCGGTCATGACGCTGATTATGGTATGATCACCAATCACGAGTGAGGCACGAACGATGATGCGACTTTGCGCCGTCCGCACGGGGCAATGCACTCGCGAAAAGTTTACTGATAATTGTGACTTCATGTTGCTTGGGGTTGAGTGCGTAATAATT
>CAZJRQ010000037.1:0-5075 GCA_964548535.1 uncultured Oscillospiraceae bacterium | reverse complement strand
TAAATTAACCAGCAAATCATGTTACTTTAAGTTGACGTTTATAAAAATCAAAAAACTTTGCCTAATAAAAACCTAATAAAGTTCGCCTACCAATCGGTCATGACGCTGATTATGGTATGATTACCAATCACGAGTGAGGTACGAACGATGATGCGACTTTGCGCCGTCCGCACGGGGCAATGCACTCGCGTAAAGTTTACTGATAATTGTGACTTCATGTTGCTTGGGGTTGAGTGCGTAATAATTTTAAATTAACCAGCAAATCATGTTACTTTAAGTTGACGTTTATAAAAATCAAAAAACTTTGCCTAATAAAAACCTAATAAAGTTCGCCTACCAATCGGTCATGACGCTGATTATGGTATGATTACCAATCACGAGTGAGGTACGAACGATGATGCGACTTTGCGCCGTCCGCGCTAGGACTGCATTTTTATGTAGCTGTTTTTGGGGAAAGTTATTCGCACTTCTGTTCCAATGTCTTTTTGCGAACTTAGCTCAATCCCTAATCTAAGCTTGTCACAAAGCTTTTTGCATAAGTAAAGACCGATACCTGTCGATTTTTTGCCGATTATTCGCCCATTCTCTCCTGTAAATCCCTTTTGAAACACCTTTATCACATCACTAGATTTCATTCCCATACCGTTGTCCTTGATGTACAAAACTATACTTTCGTTCTTTGGCTGAGCGTATATCTCTATTTTTCTGTTCTCGCTTTTTAAATACTTAATCGAATTTTGTATAATTTGGTTGAGTATAAATACATTCCATTTGCTGTCAGTGTATACAGCTATATCCAAATCATGCAAATCAATGCTTGTTTTGCTCGAAATCAGAACAGTCTTATTTTTAAGTATAACTTGATTAACTATATCCTTTAAACACACCTTTGAAATTATATAATCCTTTTCAACCGTGTTGCTCCTTGCATAAAACAATGCCTGCTCAATGTAATTTTCAATCTTGTCAAGTTCCTCGTCAATGCTTTTTGTAACTGAAGTCTTGTTGTTTTCAATTACCATTTTGCTTGCTGAAATGGGTATCTTTATCTCATGTATCCAAAGCTCAATATACTCTTTATAATCGTCCTGCAAGTACTTATACTTATTCACATTTTCAAGCATTGATTTTCCAGAATCCTGCAAAACATCTTTTAAAATCTTGCCCTCAACAAAATCTGGTGTACTCATAATCTCTGAAATCAGATACTTGCTGTCAAGCTCCTCCATATTATTTTTCAGCTTTTCATAAAAACTTTTCTTCCTGTTATACTCTACAATTACAGCGATAAAAACTGACAAAATCGGCATCATTGCAATGTATATTCTTACACCTATACCAATTTGATAAGCCAAAAGAAAAATTTGAATACTGCCTACTGCAAACAAAGTTAAACAAAACAGCAAAATTTTTTCCTTTATAAAATCTCCAAACTTCATCTTAACATGTACCCCTGTCCTCGTTTTGTTTCAATTAAATCACTAAGACCAATCTCAGTAAGCTTTGCTCTCAATCGCCTTATATTTACATTTAAAGTGTTATCGTCCACAAAAGCCTCGCTGTCCCACAAATAATTTATTATATCATCTCTAGATACAATTTTACCTTTGTGAGATATTAAAAAATACAAAATATTAATTTCGTTTTTAGTCAGCTCAACCTTTAAATTTTCACGCTGTATAGTGCTTTGAGAGCGATTTAAAACAAAATCTCCGCAATCAATCATATCCTGATTTTCCCCAGACTTTTGATTTCTTTTCAAAAGACCAGAAATTTTAGCTAGCAAAATTTGTATGTTATAAGGCTTTGTAACATATTGATCAGCACCATAATTTAAGCTAATCAGCTCATCAAGCTCATTATCCTTGCTGGTAACCATTATTATTGGCACATTTGATGTCTTTCTTATTTCCTTGCATATATATTCACCGTCGGTGTAAGGCAAATTTATGTCAAGCAGAATCAAATCTGTATTTTCATTTAAAATATCTTCTACAGCATTATCAAATTTCTTCAAACTATTTGCCTCATAACCATGTTTGTTCAAAAAGTTTTCTAGCTCATCCCTTATCTTTTCATCATCTTCAACAATTAGAATTTTGTTCATTTTAATTACCTCCGCAATTCCAACATACAGTTTATTTGTTTTATTATAGCACATTACACGTAAACATTTCAACTAAAAAATAAATTTTAAATTTGCACTTGACTCTAACACTATGGTATAGTATATAATATAAGTGAGCTCAAAAATCCATATATGGAGGTACAAATTCATGTTAAAGATAGGAAACTTTTCAAAGCTATCAAGAATAAGCATTCGCATGTTAAGACACTATGATGATTTAGGCCTGCTAAAACCAGCGACAATTGATAAATTTACTGGCTATCGTTTTTATGATGAATCACAGCTTGTGCAAGCGGAACGTATTCAGGTTTTAAAGAATATGGGATTTAGCCTTTCAGAAATACAGCTAGTACTCGACAAGTACGCAAGCCCTAAAGAAATGGAACAGTTTCTCTTGCTTAAAAAGCAGGAAATTGAACTAAAACAGCAAAGTCTTAATCAAACATTATGTCTTCTTGACAGCACTATTGAATGGTTAAGAAAGGACGGAAATATTATGGGATACGATGTAAGTTTAAAAACCATACCAGAGCGTTATGTGGCAAGTGTCAGAAAGATTATTCCAACATATCAAGATGAGGGAATGTTGTGGGCAACACTAATGCAAGAATCCGCACCACTAAATATAAAATGTGTAGGAAATCCAAATTATGCCCTAGCTATATTTCATGACAAAGAATATAAAGAAAATGATGTGGATGTTGAAATACAAACAACAGTTTCAGGCAAATATTCAAACACAGAAAATGTAATGTTCAAAACCGAACCAGCAGTGGAAGTCGCAAGTTCAACTTTCAAAGGCAGCTACGAAAAAATAGCTCAATTAAATCAAAATGTGGCTAATTGGGTTAGTGACAACGGATATGAATTTAATGGACCAGCATTTTGGATTTATCATGTTAGCCCACACGAAACTCAAAATCCTGACGAGTATGTGACAGAAGTTTGTTACCCAGTAAAAAAGAAATAACGTGCAAAAAAGCAGTTGAGTAATACTCGACTGCTTTTTATCTTTACAAAAACACCGTCCTGACAAATAATCAAGACGGCATCAAATATATATATGAATCACCATTTTTTAAAAATTGTATGCATAAACTTTTAATTCAAATCAATCAGCAAACCTTAATCCTCGATATACATAATCGAATTAGGCTCATCGAAATAAGAACTTATTGATTGATTTAACATATCCTCATCAATATGGCTAAGCGGATTTCCATGTGAAATATTGGCAGTATAATAACTATTTGCATACAAAAAGTCCAACTTTCCCTCTACTTCAACGTAGCCCGTTATAAGAACAAAATGCGGATCACCATTGTAGTTTGTAATTTCATCGTTCCTATATTTAACAAGCACAATCGCTTGCTTGCCACTGTCAACAAGAGTTTTCAGAATATCTGACGGTAGTTTTAAATCATTATAAGCATTCTGTAAATTTAGACCATACACATCCTTTGTTAAACGCTGTAATTCATTACAAGTCATGCCTCCGCCAAACGATAACAGTGACCCTTGATCACCATACCCCCTATCTTCAGCAAAGTGCATCAAACTTTCATAGTTTTCAGGAATAAATTCCTCCGATTCGTATGTATAATTTCTCTGCAGCATATACAAACATGCTGTTCCGCAAGCAGAAAATCCATTAAGTGACTGAGTAAACTGCGAAATTACTCCAACTGGCAAAACCATAGCCGAGTCGATAAGCCTAGCATTCTTTGCATCAATCAAAACATAGCTGTCTTTATAGTCAATTTCAATACAGCCATGATGATTTTTAGATTTTCTACCTGTATAGAATCCTCCAATAGTTTCATCAGAAGATTCGAAAATCACCTCACCGCTAGCAGATGTTTCATAAAACGAAGTATTACTATTCACACTATAAAGAACAGTTTCGCTTGATAAAACCGTATTCGCTTCGACGCTACTATTATTTATCGAGCTAGATTTCTTATTTTGTGACGAATCGTTATTACTAATTCCTAGTTTATCATTACCGTTATCGATTTTTGCACTGCCAAGAATTACAAATATCAGCATTACAACAATAACCATTATTATTGCTATTACAAGTTCGATAGTTTTACTTTTTTTCATTTGGGATCCCTCACTTTATAGGACTGAATCCTAAACAATCCATATAAATCTCACGCATTATACTTATATAATAGTATACGTAAGGTTTACAAGTTTCGCCTCACAATTTTCTAGAAAATGCAACAATTTAAATGCTATTGCAAATTATAGTAACAAAAAATATTGACTTCATATAAAACAATATGTAAAATGTAATTACCACGCAGTTACATTAGTGCTAGCCCGCACGGGGCAAAGCCCTCGCTAGGACCAGGGGCGTACCCCTGGACCCCTATCACGTAATCGCTCGTACCTCGCTCGGCTTGCCTTGCGTAGTTCTAATCCGCGTGGTGACAGATTGATTTAATGTAATAAAAACAAAATTTATTTAGAAAGCAGAGTTAAATATGACTTTGATTTTTTGCGTAAGAAATACCACATAAACCACCACAATCCCCAACGCGAGCTTCATAACCTTACCATAACAACAAACTCTACGCGAGTGATTCGCCCCGTGCGGACTAGCACCCCGAGCAACATAATGTTACCATAACCGGTAAACTTTAGGCGAGGGTATCGTGCCGCCCGCGCTAGGACCAGGGGCGTACCCCTGGACCCCTATCACGTAATCGCTCGTACCTCGCTCGGCTTGCCTTGCGTAGTTCTAATCCGCGTGGTGACTAGCACCCCGAGCAACACAATGTCACCATAACCAGTAAACTTTCTGCGAGGGAATCGCGCCGTCCGCGCTAGGACCAGGGGCGTACCCCTGGACCCCTATCACGTAATCGCTCGTACCTCGCTCGGCTTGCCTTGCGTAGTTCTAATCCGCGTGGTGACTAGCACCCCGAGCAACACAATG
>CAZJRQ010000036.1:0-20557 GCA_964548535.1 uncultured Oscillospiraceae bacterium | reverse complement strand
GTGTAGCAATCGAGCGTGTAAGGGATTGGGTTGGACACAGCGATATATGCACGACAGTCAATACCTATGGTCATCTGGAGTACCAGTCCAAGAAAGAAACCGCAGCGGCGATTGCAGGCTCTTTGCCACTGAAATCTGTTGCCATAGCACCGCAAAATTAAGCTGATAGAACTGAGGGGGCAAAAACCCGTAAAATCAAGGTTTTTGAATGGAACGTATAGAACTGTGAATTTGAGAGTAAACCAAAGCAGTGCTTACGCAAAAAGGAAAAAGCCTGCAATCCCTTGAGATTACAGGCTTTCCGATGGCGGAAGAGGTGGGATTCGAACCCACGTGCCCTTGCGGACAACTGCATTTCGAGTGCAGCTCGTTATGACCACTTCGATACTCTTCCAAATATTTAATTTATATAAAACCCTCGGATAGAACAGGCTAAAAATTGCTGCTTATTCGATTTCCGATGGGTGGGAAAACCCCATAGAATCAAGGATTCCGACTACACCACTACTGTTTGAGTCACTACATTTCGAGTGCGGACCCTTCAGCCACTTGGGTACATCTCCGTAAGTCTTCATTTTTGACATTTCACACAATTAAATCCAAATCATCATAAGATTTTAATTTTCAAGGCTGTGCAAAAACCACTTATTAATTATACATCATTATTTTAAAAAAAGCAAGCCGTTTTCTTGAAAATTAATAATTCATTTAAAATATAAATAAATTGTGACTTTTCGATAAGTACTTGAAAAAAAACTTTTTTTATAGTATAATAATTTTATGAATTTGTTGAAGGGTGCCGATTTTTATGAAATATAAAGTTAATTTCAATTCAAAACCTGAAAAAACGATAATTGCTGCTACTGTTTCTATAGCGCTTGCCATATTTTTTGGTGGCAGTGAAAAAAAGAAGTTAAAACATCCTGAAAAATACAAGAACTATCCTAAAAGAGTTATTGCAAACTATAAAAAACTTAATTCTATTTTCGATAAATTAGCTGTTAAGGCTTTCTCAAAACAAGCTGAGGAAGAGTATAAGAGCAAATCACTTCAGAATTTTACTATCGAAAATGGCGAGTTTATTGATTTGTAGGTGATTTTATGACTAAGTATTTTAAAGAGTATCGTGCGTTTATTCAGAAATGCCTTGAAGATGATTCTTGTGATTACACTCGCTTACTTGAATATCATCTTGAACATATTAAATTTTTCATGCATGAGAGATTGATTCATTTAATTGTCACTGTGCTTTTTTCCGTCTTGACTGTCGCTTGTATTATTATTGTCGCCTGCACTGAAAAACTCATTATTCTACCGCTCGCTATTGGACTTTTGATTCTTTTGATACCTTATATAAAGCATTATTATTTTCTTGAAAATCAAACTCAAGAGCTTTATAAGGACTATGAGAAGATTTTTGAAAAAGTTAATATCGACTGTGATTTTATTTCAAAGAAAGATATTTAATTTTTATG
Organism: uncultured Oscillospiraceae bacterium; assembly: GCA_964548535.1. Classification (GTDB taxonomy): domain Bacteria; phylum Bacillota; class Clostridia; order Oscillospirales; family Ruminococcaceae; genus CAZJRQ01. Next base: position 19,082 of record CAZJRQ010000036.1, on the reverse strand, counting down.
GATTATATAAATTATACTAAAGAAACCTGGAAAGGGAGTGTCATTACTTCCCCAATTCCGCCAACTCTAATTACTTGCGGGACGCCCGAAAAACCAAATGTTTTTACGGTAGCATGGACTGGGATACTTAACACGCAACCGCCTGTTACCTATATTTCTGTTCGACCTGAAAGATATTCTTATGATTTAATTAAGCAAAGCGGTGACTTTGTTATAAATCTTACCACTGAACAGCTTGTTCGTGCCGTAGATTATTGCGGTGTAAAGTCAGGACGCAACACTGATAAACTTAAGGATATGGGTTTAACTGTAGAACCAGCTTGTGAAGTTAGCAGTCCTATTTTATCTCAATCTCCTGTTAATATTGAGTGCAAAGTGCGTGAAATTGTAACGCTCGGTACTCATGATATGTTCGTGGCTGATATTGTTAAACTTGATGTCGCTAAAGAACTGCTTGATGAAAATGGTCGACTTGCACTTGATAAGGCAAATCTGCTTGCGTATGCTCATGGTGAATATTTCGCACTTGGCAAAAAGCTTGGTAGCTTTGGATATTCAGTACGCAAAAAGAAAAAGAAAAATACTAAAAATAGAAAAGGATAAGAACAATCGTGAAAAAACTAATTGCTACACTTACTGTCATCGGATTATATTGCTCTTTTGGAGGAAAAAAAGCTGACGCTTGGTTTAATACCACGCATGAATATATTACTGAAAATGCTTTGGAACTTTTAAAAAAAGAAGGCAAAACTAAAATTTATAAGTTTTATGAGCCTTATACAAGAGATTTAATTTTAGGCTCAATTCAGCCAGACAAGGTTTATGATATTGATTACGGAACTGGAACACATTATTATTCTTGCGTAAATAATAAGTGTAAACCAGTTAAGGATAAAAACGGATATTATGCTAACCGCCTTGGAAAGTATTCTAAGAGTGCAAGAACTATGCTTGAAGAAAACTACACATCTGCTCTGTCACTATATAAAAGCGGCAAAAAACAAGAGGCTATCAATGTTTTGGGACGTGCGATACACTTTGTTTCTGACCTAAGCTGTACTGCTCACACTGCAAACATGAGATATCTAGACAAGCCAACTAATGTTCACTATACATACGAAAAACACGCTAATACGCTATGCAGACAATATACGGCTGACAAATATGACAAGCGTTTGAATAAAGCTTATGATAGCGACAGTTTCGAAAATGCAGTTCATAAGCTTATAAGCAATACATCACGCTATGCAAGTTCACTGGCTAGACTTGACCCAACATCATTTGATGCTGCTTCACGAGCAACAATTCCGCTTGCTCAGCAAAATGCTGCTGCACTTCTATTTAAGTTCTATCAGGAATGCTCTGCTGACAAGGGCAACTTCTTACTTGATAATAAGGCATATACTATTAGAAATGAATTTAGCGGACAAGTAATTACTGTGACTGACAAAGATCTTGAGCTTAATGCGATTAACAAAGAATTAGAGCAAAAATTAATTCTTAAAATCGGCGAAAATGGCGCGTTTGGGCTTAGAACTAAAGATGGTAAATTTGTAAATGAAACTTGTAAGGGTTACACTGAACTTGAAAACGATGAAACTCCTGCTTTGTTTAGATTTGCTGCTCTTGGAAAAAGACGTTTTAGAATTACAGTTGGCGCAACTGGTTTTGAAAAAGTTCTTGGTTGTTCAAAAATAGGATCTCTAACAATAACTGATTTTATCCCTGGTGATAACTCGCAAATTTGGATAATAAACTAAATTGGCATCAAATAACTCCTAATCTTTTTTGTGTTAGGAGTTATTTTTTATATTAACACAATTATATGTGATAAAAATTGGTCTTGAACTTGACAAGTTTGTGAATTTTATAGTATAATTAATAAAAACGTATTAAGGAGATTTGGTATGGCTGAAAATGAAAACAAAAAACCAGATGTTGAAGGTTCTGGAAATCAAAATAGCACAAATAATAATCTGCCCAATCAAAAACAATCTAAAACGAAGAAAACTATTATCACATTTTCTGCAATGGCAGTTGTAATAATTGGACTTATTATCGCACTAGTCGTCACAAATACTGGCAACAAAGACAATGATAGCTCTTTGACAGACGAAAATAGTTCTGCTGCAAGTCAATCTGACGATAGCGAAGACGCTGATGAGGATTCTAGTGATATTGACGAGGACGATAATTCTGACGATGAAGATTCCGAAGATGACGATGAGGATTCTGATGGAAACGGTGAAGACTCAAAAAGCGAAGAAGGCGTAATTGTTACATACAACGGTGACAACACCTGGGACAACGGTGGTGTAACTATGACTGGTGTTGAAATCGGAATCAAAAACGCTGATAGTTCAAAAATAAACGACTGGAAACTTGAACTTGAAATCAAGGGACTAAAAAACTGTGAAGGCTGGAATGGAAAATATAAAGTCAAAGGTGACACACTAACAATAACTCCGGCTGAGTATAACGGTGAAATTGTTGCTGGCGGAAATATATCAGTTGGTGCAAATATTGGTACTAATGGAAAATTTGAGATTACATCAGCGAAACTTAACGGTAAAGAGGTAACACTGAAAAAAGGTAAGGTTTCTCAGACAAATAACGAGCAAAAACAAGATAATCAGAGTGATAGTAAAGATTCTTCTGCTGACGTTTCTGAACTGCTTGAGCGTACATCTAAGGCTAAACAAGGTGATGATTGGCTATTTGTAAAGGATAATAAAATCGTCGATAAAGACGGTAAGGAAGTTTGGATCACTGGTATAAACTGGTTCGGTTACAACACTGGAACTAATACTTTTGACGGACTTTGGAATTCCGAGCTTGTTCCGACTGTAAAGGCAATTGCTGACCATGGTTTCAACCTAATTCGTGTACCAATTTCAGCTGAGCTAATCAATCAGTGGGCTAACAAAGAATATCCAACTGCGAACTACAATAACGCTTACAATCCAGAACTTAATTCAATGAACAGCCAGCAGATTTTCGACTATTTCCTAAAGCTTGCTGAGGAAAATGGCATAAAAGTTATGATTGATATTCATAGTGCTGAAACTGACGCTTCTGGTCACGTAGTAAACTTGTGGTATACCGATAGAGTATCTGTTAAGGAATATTACTCCGCACTTGAATATATGGCTAACAGATATAAGGATAATGATACACTTGTAGCATTTGACCTTAAGAATGAACCACATGGAAAGCCTAGCGAGGGTAAACAGGCGGCTATCTGGAACAATTCTAAGAACGCAAACAACTGGAAATATGTAGCTGAGCAGGCAGCAAATAAAGTGCTTGCAAAAAACCCAAATGTTCTGATTATGGTTGAGGGAATTGAGATTTATCCTAAAAATATCAAAAAGAACAGCGACTACTCTTCAACAAATGATGACGACTACTATTTCAATTGGTGGGGTGGAAATCTAAGAGGTGTTAAGGATTATCCAATTGATCTTGGAAAATATCAAAACAAACTAGTTTACTCTCCTCATGATTACGGCCCAACAGTCTATGAGCAGCCTTGGTTTGAAGGTAATTACACATACAAATCGCTCATGAAAGATTGCTGGAAAGATAACTGGTTTTATATTTACGAAGACAAGACTGCACCTTTGCTAATTGGTGAATGGGGTGGATTTATGCAAGAGCCAAATCTTACATGGATGACTCATATGCGCAAGCTTATCAAGACTTACAATCTACATCACACATTCTGGTGCTTTAATGCAAATTCTGGTGATACTGGCGGTATGGTTCTTGACGATTTTACAACTTGGGACGAGGAAAAGTACGAGTTTGTAAAGGAAGTTTTATGGCAAGAAAACGGCAAGTTTGTTGGTCTTGACCACGAGATTCCACTAGGAGAAAACGGTATTACCCTTTCAAAAGCTAAAGGTCTTTAATGAAAACCAAATTTATCCATTGACTTTTTATCATAAAAGTTGTAAAATTAAGTATTAAATATCGGAGGTTTTATATATGGGTAAGCACGAATTTGATTATATTTGGACTGACAAAAAACGCACACTATTTGGACTTCCACTATCTTTTACTAGATACTTTTTAACTGAAAATAAATTTATTACGCGCGTAGGTTTTTTTAAAATTGAGGAAGACGAACTTGAGCTTTACAGAGTTACCGATAAAAAATTAGTCCTTCATTTTTTTGAAAGAATATTTAAATGCGGTACTATTATCATGCATGTCAAGGATGTTGACACTCCAGTTAAGGAAATTAAATCTATAAAAAATCCTCGTAAGTTTTTAGATATGCTTGATAAACAGATTGATATAAATCGTGATAAATACAGCATTAGAGGCCGTGATATGGTTGGCGGACATCATGATATTTATCATACTGATTCAGTAGATTATGGTGATGAACAATAGAAATCCACAAAATAATTAAAAAGGCGGCAGTTCTTGCCGCCTTAATTTTTATATAATAATAGAAAGGTGGGAATAGTCCGCGCAAAATTTGATTAATCAATTTTTGTATATGGGCAGAAAAATATAATGCTTTGCAAAAGTTTTTTACAAACACAAAAACCTTGGCACGAAACACTAAGAGAAAAGAAACAGCCAATATTCATTTACGGGATGGGTGACGGCTGTGAAAAAATACTATCTGCATTCGAGAAATATAATCTAAAATGCGAAGGAATTTTTGCTAGTGACGACTTTGTTCGAAATCATCAATTCGCAGGATACAAGGTTAAAACTCTTTCACAAATCGAAGATGAATATAACGATTTTTCCGTCGCAGTTGCATTTGGCACAAGTATTCCTAACGTCATGAAGAATATTGATGAAATTACCGCGAAGCACACACTAGTTTTTCCTGATACGTCTGTGATAGGTCATGATTGCTTTTCAAAAAGTAAAATTCTTGATAGATTCGATGATGTATACAATGTTTATTCCCTGCTTGCTGACGAAAAGTCAAAGCAAGTATTTGAAAATGTGCTTTTGTATAAAATTACTGGTGAAGTCAGATTTCTAAAAGAAGTATACACCACGCCTAGTGAGGCATACAATAACATTTTGAAACTCACAGATAACGAAACTTACTGCGACTTAGGTGCTTATACCGGCGATACTATAAAGGAATTTCTAGCGCATACTGATAATAAATATAGGCAGATAATCGCTCTTGAGCCTAACAAGAAAAACTTTAAGAAATGCGTTAAGAACTCGCTTTATCTCGAAAATATTTCATTCTACAATAATCCAGCATGGAATACTGATACTATAATTAATTTCTCACAGGGCTCTGGCCGACAAGCTCAAATAGATTCAAAAGGTGCTAAGGTATTTGCTAGATCTCTTGATAATATTCTCTCTGGTAAAAAATGCACCTATATAAAATACGACGTTGAGGGTGCTGACAAACAGGCATTGCTGGGCAGTGAAAAAACAATACAAAAACACAGTCCGAAAATTTGTACAGCATTGTATCACAGATGTTATGATCTAATTGATATTCCTCTGCTTATTCATAGGCTTAATCCAAACTATTCTTTCTATATCAGACAATATCAATACTACCCCGCATGGGAAACAAATTTGTTCTGTATATAAACAAAACGCTTATCTGAAAATAAATCAGATAAGCGTTTTTACGTATTAAAAATAATGAAAACATTATAAAATACAAATATGCGACTAAGCCGATAAGCCGAGTTTTGTCGTGTACGGTAATCTATCTAGTATGCCTGTCGCCAGACATCTCAAGCCACCTATAACCGCAAGCCTGACGAGCAGCCATTGACTTGACAATTACCATTGGTGTTGCACCGGATAAGGTTTACATGGCAGTAATATCTCTATTACTCCGGTGAGCTCTTACCTCACCTTTCCACCCTTACTATATTGCTATAGCGGTATATTTCTGTTGCACTTGCTCTAAGGTCACCCTCGGCTGATGTTATCAGCTACCCTGCTCTATGATGCTCGGACTTTCCTCATGAACTAAAGCGTTCACGCTACCGTATAGCTTACTCGCTTAAATATTATAACATTTTTCAAAACCGTTGTCAAATGTAAGAATCAGACAATCTCAATTTCTTCAATTTCTACCTCATCACCAGAAATTTTAAAAGAATTAAGCACTGGATTTTCAATATCCATAAGCGACAAAATCAAGTAGCTTGCCTTTGAATCATAAGCTAGACGCTTGTCCTCATTTGACGGTCTTGACGGAGTTTCAGGATGTGAGTGGAAATTTCCAAACTGCACATATCCCTTTGCTCTAATATCTTTCAAAACCTTAAACTGCTCAGCTGGATCCATAGAAAAATGCTCATTTGTATGATCAATATTTTCAAGCAAATAAACTTCTTCAACGATATTTTTACCGTCAACAATATTTCCAGCAATTAGTCCGCATGCCTCTTCAGGACGGTTTACCTTCGCATGTTCAATAATTTTTTCATAATCAGATTTTTTTAAAACTATCACCAGTTTACCTCCATTCATGCAAGAATATAAGTACAAATAATCGTACTATTAGTGATCAGTACACTCAATCTGCTCATAATCAATAAGCTCAGTAATTGTAGGATTTTCACCGCAAACACCGCAGTCATCAACATGATTTGGTAGCTTAACCTTACGGAATTCCATAGTTAGTGCATCATAAGTTAGCAGCTGACCTGTCAAAAGCTTTCCAACACCGATAATGTATTTTACAGCTTCCATAGCCTGTAAACTACCGATAACGCCACCCATTGCACCAATTACGCCTGCCTGCTTACAAGTAGGAACAGCATCCTTTGGTGGTGGATTTTTGAAAATACATCTATAGCATGGGCCTTCTCCAGGGACATAAGTCATTAGCTGTCCCTGAAATCTGATAATTCCAGCATGAGAAAAAGGCTTTTTAAGCATAACGCAAGCATCATTAATAAGAAATTTTGCAGGAAAATTGTCAGTTCCATCAATTACAAAATCATATTCAGCAATAAGCTCCTTGATGTTCTCAGAATTCACAAAAGTTCTATATGTATTTACTTTGACATCAGGATTCATTGCATTCATAGTTTCTTTTGCAGACTTAACTTTTGCCTTGCCGATATCAGCAGTTGAGTGAATAATCTGTCTTTGCAGATTTGACAAATCTACCTCATCAGCATCAGCAATACCGATTGTTCCAACGCCAGCAGCAGCCAAATACATTGCAGCAGGAGCACCTAAACCGCCTGCACCAATAATCAAAACCTTAGAGTTAAGAAGTTTCTTTTGACCTTTTGCGCCAACCTCTTTAAGTATAATATGTCTAGAATATCTTTCAATTTGTTCGTCAGTCATAGCCATTATCGGCCACCTCCCATAAAGTATAGAAATTCTACGCTGTCGCCCTCTTTAATTACAGTGCTTTGAATATCATCTTTTTTTACAAAGTCATCATTAATCGCAACTGTAACATACTCGGGTGTTTCTACATTCTCAACTTCAATAAGCTCTACAAGAGTTAAACCGTCCTTAACTTCCTTATCAACGCCAGCTACTGTTATCTTCATATTACTCACACTTTCCTTTATAATTTAGTTTTTATTCATCAATCCATTTTAAAATTTCATCTTTTTTTGCAAAACCACTTCTTGATTTTACGGCCTCACCATTTTTAAACAAAATAATTGTTGGGGATGATTGAACTCCATACTGCAAAGCCAAATCAGTGTCAAAATTTACATTTACCTTAAAAACCGCAAGCTTATCCTCAAGTTCATCTTCAATATCCCCTAAAACAGGAGCTAGCTGTTTGCATGGAACACAGCTGTCAGAATAAAAATCAACTAAAACAGCAAGCTCATTTTCTAAAACCTTGCTCTTAAAATCATCCGCTTTGATTCTCTGTGCCAAATTTAATCATCTCCTACTTTTTTAACGATAAGGTTATATGTGCCGTCCTCATTATTAATAAGCTTTAAGATCTGATGTCCCTCTTCCTTAATACTTCTTGGAACATTCTGAACTGGTTCGCCGTCATTCATTCTAATTGAAATTATCTCGCCGTCTTCTAGCTCTTCAAGTGCCACCTTTGCTGATACAAAAGTAAGTGGGCAAACCTTTGTTGTTATATCTAAATTTTCATCAATATTAATTTCCATTTTCATATGCCTCCTTGATTTTCTCCTTAAATTTATCCTCACCAATACGTTGAATAGTCAACCTAAAACGCTCGCTAGGATTTGCATTTTCTGCAAAGAAATCTATAGCTGCATCAGTAATTTCAAAAAGCTTATCCTTAGATTTTATTGGTGGAATAATCTCCTCACCCTTAATAATCTGATTACCAAATAATCCTCCAAATGAAACTACATAAACGCTTTCCACATCCCAAGCATCGGTCGGACAAGTTTTGTAGCATCTTCCGCAATAGTTGCATTTTGATCTATCGATTGTAAGCTCACCATTATCGTCAATTGCAATAGCTTTCGAGCGACATACCTTTACGCAAAGTCCGCAATTAATACAGGCATCTTTTTTCCATTGAACATAAAGACCGCCCTTTACACCAACATCATTCTCCTCAGCTTTCAAGCAATTGTTCACACAGCCTGTTACACCGAATTTGAACTTATGAGGCAGTTCACGTCCGAAATATCTTTCATCAAGTTCTTTTGCTAAAGCAGTGGTATCAATACATCCGCTTGGACAAATCTCACTACCTTGACAAGCTGTAATTGTTCTTACTCTAGGTCCACAAACACCGCGCTTTACATCGCCTTTTTCAAGATCAGCAAGCACCTCATCAACATCATCAGCTTTTATAAATGGAATCTCAAGACTCTGTCTTGACGTAAGATGAACATATCCCTCACCATACTTTTCAGACACTTCTGCAATAGTCTTAATATTTTGAGACGTTAGATTACCTCCAACAACCTTAACTCTAAGCGAGAAACAGTTTTTCTGCTTCTGACGCATAAATCCGCCTTTTTTTAATGCTGCATAATCGACTTTACCCATGTAACAAACATTCCTTTCTGCTGATATAATTTATATCAGAATTAATATCCAAATTCATTAAAATAATAATACTTATATATTATAAAAAATATGTTGCTTACCACGTGACGTCTGAACAATTTCGCACTCAACACTATATTCTGTTTTAATTAGTTCGAGTAACTCATCATTATCAGAACTGCCGAAATACTTTATTTCTCCACCGCCAACTAAACAAATCTTATCAGCAATATCCAAAGCCTGCTGTAAATCATGCATGACCGCAACAACTGATTTACCATAACCACTAACATTTTTTAAAATTTCATTTGTTTCAAAAACATACTGCAAATCAAGGTAGGTAGTTGGTTCATCTAAAAACAAATAATCAGTATCTTGAGCGAGTGCCAAAGCAAGATAAACTCTTTGCCTCTCACCGCCCGAAAGCTTTCTGACATTCTTATTTTTAAGTGGATAAGCCCCAGTTTTCTTCATCGCATCATCAACAATTTTCTTATCATTATCAGCTAAACGTCTTGAAAATGATAGATACGGAAACCTGCCATGTTCAACTAAGCTTTGAACCATAATATCAGCTGATTCCCGTGTTTGCTGTAAAAACGCAAATTTTCTTGCAAGCTCTTTTCTTGAATAATCACTGATATCTTTATCATCAACTAGAATATTTCCAGCGCCCTTAGAACCAATTAAACCCGCAATCGTCTTTAACAAAGTAGTTTTGCCACAGCCGTTTCGTCCGAGAATTACTAATATCTCACCTTTTTCAATCGTAATATTTATGTCTTTTAAAATTTCAGTTTGATATCCGCATGATAAATTTTCTATCCTAATCATTCTCAAACCTCCTTCTCTTTTTCATCAAAAGATAAATAAAGAATGGAGCACCTATAAATGACATTACTATACCAACTGGAATTTCAAAAGGAGCAAAAAAAGTTCTAGCAATAATATCACAAAACAGAGAAAATGAAGCACCACAAATTATGCAAAGCGGAATTAAATAACGGTTGTCATTACCAGTAAAAGTTCTTACAATGTGCGGAACAATCAATCCAACAAACGAAACTAAACCAGCAAAGCTAACAGCACTTCCAGCTAAAATAGCGACTATTGAAAAATAAACTGCTTTCATAATCCCTGTGCGAAGACCAAGTGATTTCGCCTGCTCCTCACCATGCGCTAGAATGTTAAGCTCAAATGAAAACACAATAGAAAGTACTAATCCAATTACAATCAAAATCGCTGGAAACTTAAGCATTGACATTGTGATTCCCGCATAACTGCCAATCGAAAAAGCTGTTCGATTGATTGTAATGTCAGGAAAAGTAGTGATAACCGTGTCAGAAATCGCTGTGCAAAAGGAAGAAACCGCAACACCAGCCAAAACCGTAGTAGTTCTCGATGCGCCTGTTGCTTTTGATAAAAAATATACAAAACAAACCGCAATAATAGCACCACAAAATGCTGCTAAAGGAGTATATTCAGTATACTGCGGAAAAAGCGCTGCTAGTAAAACTACAAACAAACCCGCACCAGAGTTTACACCAACAATATTTGGTGCAGCAAGAGTGTTATTTAAAACATTTTGCAAAATCGCACCTGATGTAGTAAGTGCCGCACCTGCCAAAATTGCTGCAAGTGTTCTCGGCAGTCTTACGTGGAGAATTATCGTTTCAAATTTCTTATCAACCTCTCCGCCAGCTGCTATTTTTGCTATATCTTTAATTGGAATTTTAACCGAACCCATTGAAATGCTAAGCAAGGTTAAAAGCACCAATAAAGCTAAACTAAATATAATTACAAATGTCTTATTCTGCTTCAAAGACTTCAGGGTAAAGGATTTTTGCGAGGTACTCATAGCTTTCTCCCCATCTTGCATTAGGCTTATAGTGGAACAAATCCTTTGGCAGAACGTAATAATTATCGTTCTTTATAGCTGAAAGATTATTCCAAGCTGGATCATTATTAGTTCGTTTATCAAGTGCATTAAGCACTGTTTCTTGATCGCCCAATGTTGTTACAAATATGAAATCTGGATCTTCTGACACAACTTCCTCAATGTTTAAATCTCCCAAAAGAGAATCATGACGTTCAGCAATATTATCTGCACCCAAATCTGCAAGCATTTTACCAGTCATGTTGTCAGATTTTTTTGCTGGAGCTTTTTTAGTAAATGCCCTTAGGAATAGAATACTTGGCTTATCCTCAACATCATTAACCTTTGCAATTACTTCATCAATTTGCTTTTGAACATCAAGACCGTTCGTTTGATACAAATCCTCTCTGCCCGTAATATCTGTGCAGATTTTCAACATACTTAAATACTCATCAAAGAAATTAACCTTGAAATATGCAACGGTAAGTCCTGCGTCTTCAAGCTGTTTTGCAACCTTTTCGTGCGCTGGCTGCTCTGATGAAACTATAACAAGGTCTGGTGCAAGCTCAATTACTTGCTCAACATCAACACTTGTTAAACTTCCAATTACCTTAGCATCGCCTTCATTTAGAAAATTTCGTTCGCTAATTACATCCTCAGTAACTCCTGCAAGTTCACCGCCTGCCAAAAGCCAAATTTCAGAATATGAACCCTCAAGCGATACTACAGTTTCAGGTCTTTGCTCCAGTACAATTTCATTGCCTAATGAATCAGTAAATTTGTATTCTTGAAAATCTTTATCAGATGCTCTATCACTGCTATCATCAGATTTATCTGCACTGCTTGAAGAAATTGCAGAGCTATTATCTAGCTTTGACGAACTTTCCTCCTTTGCACATCCTACCCCAGTTAATACTAGCATTGTTGCTGCAACTATTGCAAAAAAAGATTTCTTTATATTTATCATATTATTTCTTACCTCATCAATTAATTTTATTTATAAAATGCCAAATCTTACAAAACACCTATATACTCATCAGTAAAAACTACTTTTCTATAAGTATCAAAAGCAATCCACTTGTTCATAAATTCAGCCATCTGACTATTATTAAGTTTTTTTTCTTCATTCAAAAATGCTTCAACTTCCTGCTGTGATTTTGCCTTAATCTCAAAACCACGTCCATTAATTAGTGAAATACCATTATAATTATAATTCTCCAGGCTCAATATGTCAAGTACTTTACTATCTCTAACAGTAATAGCGATATTATCACGAATTACTAAAATATCGACGTTTTCAGGATATTCATAGCTTTCACCCTTCAGTGGCAAAGCATCTCCGATTTTGTAAACTACACCACTTTGCTTCTTTTTGCTGATGTTTTTGCTGTCAACATTATAATAGTACTCTTCAAAAATATCACCTCTTGCTTTTAAATCACCATTCTCAAAAGCGTACGATATTTTTTCTTTTGCAATATCATTAACCAAATCTACAACACCGCAAGCAGCTGTCATATTTGTTACTCTGTCAATCAAAATCAACTCACCAAGAGTTTTGTGATGCTCAAACAAATCTACTGCAATTACCTGTGAAACCGTTATTGATACTCTGCCAATTTCATTCTTAGTCAAATTTTCAGATCGTTCATGTTTTCCAGTATTTACATCAATCTTGTAATCCAGCTTTTCAACAGTACCTATCAAAAGCTTTGTCCCTAGCTTTACAAAATATTCCTTGCCAACGTGCAATTCCTGTTCATCCATCCACAAAAGTGTTGTTTCAAAACTATTTGTAAGCGAAATATCAGCGCTTTTCGCAAATACACAGCCTCTCGAAACGTCAACTTCTCTGTCAAGCTGAATTGTTACCGGCTGACCAACCTTAGCTGTATCTGCATCTTTATCGGTAACAAGAATACTCTTAACCTTAGCTTTCTCATTGCTAGGATAAGTGATAATTTCATCATCAACCGCAACGCTTCCTGATTCAATCTGTCCCTGAAAACCTCTGAATGTATGATTAGGACGGCAAACTCTCTGAATTGGCATATAAAAACCTTTTTCAGCAGTCTCTGAAACATTAATACCTTCAAGATATTCCAAAAGCGATCCGCCGTCATACCATGGAGTGTTTTCAGAACGTGTTGTGACATTATCTCCAACAGTAGCTGAAACAGGAATTATCTTTACATTTTCAAGCGAAAGTTCCTTAACAAGCTCATCAATCTGTGCGACAACTTCGTTAAAACGCTGTTCGCTATAATCAACCAAATCGATTTTATTTACAGCAAATACAAAGTGCTTAATTCCCATTAGAGAACAAATTCTAGCGTGACGTCTAGTCTGAACCAAAACGCCTTCTTTTGCATTTATAAGAATTATTGATAAATCTGCAAATGATGCTCCAACTGCCATATTTCTTGTATATTCTTCATGACCTGGTGTATCAGCAACAATAAAACTTCTTGCATTTGTAGTGAAATACCGATAGGCAACGTCAATTGTAATACCCTGCTCTCTTTCAGCCATAAGGCCGTCAAGAAGCAGTGAATAGTCAATCTCACCCTCACGGCTGCCAACCTTACTATCAAGCTCCAAAGCCTTTTCCTGATCAGCATAGAGAAGTTTTGAATCATAAAGAATATGTCCGATAAGTGTAGATTTACCGTCATCAACACTACCGCAGGTTATAAATTTCAATAAACTATTCATATCAAAAATATCCTTCCCTTTTTCTTCTCTCCATACTGCCAGCCGCCTCGTTATCGATAACTCTTGTAGTACGTTCAGACTCAACCGCACTCAAGGTTTCCTCAATAATTTCATCAAGATTTTTAGCGTCAGACTCACAGCCGCCAGTTAGCGGATAACAGCCAAGTGTTCTAAATCTAACCTTTTTATGCTCTATTTTTTCGCCGTCACGTAGTTTGAATCTGTCATCATCAATCATGATAATATTTCCGTCACGATAAACAACTGGTCGCTCATCTGCAAAATAAAGAGGTACAATGTCAATATTTTCACGCTTAATGTACTCCCAAATATCCTTTTCAGTCCAGTTTGAAATCGGGAATACTCGTATGCTCTCTCCCTTTTCAATCTTAGTGTTGTAAAGTTTCCACATCTCTGGACGCTGATTTTTAGGATCCCAAGCGTGAGCCTCATTTCTAAAGGAAAAAATTCTCTCCTTAGCTCTAGACTTTTCCTCGTCACGTCTGCCGCCACCGAAAGCCGCAGTAAATCCATACTTGTTAAGTCCCTGTTTAAGTGCCTGAGTTTTCATAATATCTGTATAAGCAGAACCATGGTCAAACGGATTAATGCCGTCCTTTATTCCCTGTTCGTTGCTGTAAACTAACATTTCAATTCCAAGCTTTTTAGCAGTTCTATCTCTGAAATCAATCATCTCTTTAAATTTCCAAGTTGTATCAATGTGCATAAATGGGAAAGGTGGTTTTTCAGGATAAAAAGCCTTCAAAGCCAAATGCAGCATTACCGAGCTGTCTTTACCTATTGAGTAAAGCATAACTGGCTTTTCACACTCCGCCGCAACCTCTCTGATTATGTATATTGCTTCTGCCTCTAATTCATCTAAATGGTCCATACGTCGCACCTCTTTATATAATTTTCCTATCAATAACAATTAGTAATGATTGGCCTCTTTTTTGTCGATATCAATTCTTGAAACTTCACCATCCGACTTTTCAATTATCCAAGAAAGAATATCTCCCTGCTCTTGCGTATGAATACTGCTGCCCATACCGCCAATATCAGCACCTAAGTAAAACTTAATAGCCGAAAACTTACATTCCTTTACGCAAGCTGTACAGCCCCAACAGTCCTTTTCACATCTAGTAAAAGCCTTGCCGTCATCGCCGATTTTCAGAAGATTTCCAGGACAAGCCTCGACACAAGCCCCGCAACCTATACACTTGCTTTTTTCTATCGCAATGCTCATAATTTCACCCAAACCTTACGTTTGCCCTTTCATAAATAAAAGTAATTCAAGCTTTAAAGCTTAACTAAATCCCTATAGATTATTTTAAGCTCGCCGTCTTCATAGACAGAATTGACATATTTTAGCCATTCATCATCTTTTTTCGGATAGTCAAGATTTTCAGCAAAGCTGTGCCACCTTGTTTCTTTTCGCGCCTTTAAATGGGCTATAACACTTAGACAAACTACAAGTCTTTCTTTAAGTTCATAAACTTGCATAAGCTCATAATTATCTTTAGCAGATAGATTTTCTGACAGCTTTATAATCGCCCTAATCTTATCATCAGCCATTCTAAGCTGTTCTTCATTATACTGATATCTAGCACCAATACCGCCAGCATAGGTATCCATAATCTTTTGCATAGCATCTTCAAGCTGTTCAGCTGAAAATTTTGCATACTCATTGCTTAGAAAATCTTCATACTCTTTCTTTTTGTTAAGAATCTCATCATCTGAAATTGCAGTATACGTTTTACCTTTTATGTACTCAGCAGAATCTAAAGCCGCAATCTCGCCCTCAACTAATGCACCAGTAACATACTTTTGCGGACATCCACCAGCTACATCTCCAGCAGCATACAAGCCAGCAATTGTTGTTCTGCGATTATTGTCAACCCAATATCCGCTAGCTGTATGACCGCCTACAATATACGGTTCAGTTCCCTCAATTTCAACGCTCTGCTCTGATGGCATTTTACCGCTCTCTATCCACTTTAGTGCTTGACTTGGTGCCATGTTGAAATACGCATTTATAAGCTCTTTATCCTGTTCTTTAGATATACCCTTAGTTTGTAGGTAACAAGGACCTTTACCATCACTATTTTCTTTAACCGTTCCATAAACACGTTCTGAAGTTGTAATACCATACTTACTTTCATAATTTTCAGAAAGCACATTTACCTGCTTTGCACCAACACCCTGAGCGATTGTTCCAGTAGGAGCAATTGTGTCTTTACATCTTAATGCAATAAATCTCATCTCAAAAGTTGTCATCTCTGCACCAGCGCGGATACCCATTGAGTAACCCGCTCCTGTATTAAATGGCGGATACCACATTTTGTGCCTTGAGAATCCTGGATTATTCGGTCTGTATAATCCAGCCGCTCCTCCTGTTGCACAGATTACCGATTTTGATTCAATCACATAGAAACTGTCATCATTAACACCAAAGCCATATGCTCCAATAATTTCGCCGTCCTTGACAACATAATCGGTTATGTTTATGTGATTGATTACGGTAATATTTTTACTTTTTTGTACTGCATTCGCCAAAATCGGCTTTATGTTTTCGCCGTTGATTTTTATGTTACGATTTCCACGCTCAGCATATTTACCGTTCTTATCTTTAAGAATAACAAGTCCAAGCTCTTCTAACTTCCTAGTAACCTTATTAAGGCCCTCCGACATTGAAAGAAGCAAATCTTCCCTGACAATTTGGTCAGCATCTTTTTTTGCATACTCAACATAATCCTCAGGTTTTCTGCCCTCGCAAATATATGCGTTTATAGCATTAACTCCAGCTGCCAAGCAACCGCTTCGCTTGATGTTAGCTTTTTCTGCAACCACTATCTGTATATTCTCTGACTTATCAGCTAATGTCAAAGCCGCATAACAGCCAGCAGTTCCGCCGCCGATAATTAATACATCTGTTGTAATCTTTACTGTTTTCATATCAAAGCACCCTATCATTAAAATTTGCTAAATATAAATCATTGATGAATCGTCAATTGACTTGTTGTTCCATATTGTTGTTTCACTATCACCAAAGGCATACATTCGGTAAATAAGCACCTTTACGCTCTCGCCTTTTTCAATTATACTGTCCTCAAGTGAACGATTTGCTGTAAAAATATTCCCCTTAACATCCACCTTTATTTCGGTATAGCTGCCCCTAAAATACGTTTCCAACACTACACCAGTCTCAGCAGATTTCTCATACTGATTTTGTTCGTCCAGCTTAATCGCCTTGATAAACTCAGGACGTACAATCGCATTCTCAAGACTTTCATAACTCTCAAAACCTTTGTAAGAATTAGGATTTGTTATAGTTGAAGTCTGTCCAATAAACTTAGCGACAAACTCATTTTCAGGATTTTTGTAAATGTCTATCGGTGTGCCCTTTCGCTCAACACTTCCATTATTAATTATAATAATTTCATCTGCAACCTCAATTGCCTCATCCTGATCATGAGTTACAAAAATACTTGTTATCCCTAGCTTTTCGATAGTTTCTTTTAGCCAACTTCTAAGCTCCTGCCTAATTTTTGCATCAATTGCAGCAAACGGCTCATCAAGAAGTAAAAGCTGTGGATTAGGCGCTAACGCTCTTGCAAAAGCAACTCTCTGTCTTTGACCGCCTGAAAGCTGTCCTGGATATCTTTTTTCAAGTCCCTCTAGTCCAGTAAGCTTAATAAGCTCGGTTACGCGTTCTTTAATTTCATTTTTAGGCTTCTTTTGAATTTTAAGACCGAATGCAATATTATCAAAAACTGTCATATACCTAAAAAGCGCATAGTTTTGAAAAACAAAACCGATTCCTCTTTTTGACGGCTCTACATCATTAATTCGCTTTCCGTCAACATAAATATCACCGCTATCAGGATTTTCAAGACCTGCAATGATTCGCAAAATAGTAGTCTTTCCTCCGCCACTTGGTCCTAGAAAACCAATTAGTTTTCCTTTTTCTATTCCAAAGCTGACATTGTCTGATGCCTTAAAATCTCCGAAAGTTTTGTTTATATTTTTTAGCTCAACGTACACTTACTCGCCCCCTTTTTTACCCTTGTACTCAACGATATTTTTAAATACCAACATTAAAATTGCAAGAGCAACCAAAATTGTTGATACCGCAAAAGCTTCAGTATAATGATATTCATTCTGCAAAATTTCAATATGCAAAGGCAAAGTATTCGTCTTTCCTCTTAAATGTCCAGAAACTACTGAAACCGCTCCAAATTCGCCAATAGCTCTTGCTGAACACAATATCACGCCGTATAAAAATGCCCATTTAACATGAGGAAAAGTAATCTTTCTAAAAATCTCAAATCCTTTAGCACCCATAAGTGATGCTGCCTCTTCTTCATTTGTACCTATTGAATTTAACACTGGAATAATCTCACGAGTAATAAATGGAAAAGTAACAAATATTGTTGCTAGAACTATTCCAGGTGTTGCGAAAACAATGTCGACTCCAAAATAGTCAACAATAGGCTTTGCCCAGCCGATTCGTCCAAATGTTAAGATGAATACTAGACCTGCAATTACTGGCGACACTGCGAAAGGTATGTCAATTAATGTTATTAAAAATCTCTTGCCCTTAAACTGAAATCTTGTAATCGCCCACGCTGCGAAAAGTCCAAAAACTATATTCACGACTACTGCGAAAGCTGTCGCAATCAAAGTAAGTTGCAAAGCTTTTATTGTATAAGTATCAGTTACAGCCTTTACAAATGTATCAACTCCGTCACGAAAAGCCTCTCTAATAACCACAATTAAAGGCACGATAAGCATTACAGTCAAAAACAAAATTGTAAGTGCAATTAGGATGTATTTAACAGGACCGCCGCCTTGTTTTTTCTTTTCCATTAGCCTATCACTCCTTTATGTATTTGCTTGTTTTGACTTGAATTGTATTGATTATCAGCAAAATCACAAATGCCACAACCAGCATTGTAAGTGCAATTGCTGTTGCACCGTTATAATTAAACTCCTGCAATTTATTCATAATCATTAGCGATGTAACTTCTGTCTCATATGGAATATTTCCTGCTATAAAAATAACACTTCCATACTCGCCCAAAACTCTTGCAAAAGCTAATCCAAATCCTGTTAAAGTCGCTGGTAAAATCTCAGGTAAAATAACCTTCCTAAAAGTCTGAGCTCTGCTCGCACCAAGCATTGTCGCCGCCTCTTCGTACTGCGAGTCAAGTTTTTCAAGAACTGGCTGAATTGCTCGCACAACAAACGGTATACCAATAAAAACCATAGCAACTATGATACCAAGTTTAGTGTACGAAACCTTTATACCCAAAGCGGCAAGCGGTTTACCAAACCAGCCTTGATCTGAATAAAGCTGTGTTAAGGTAATTCCCGCCACTGCTGTTGGTAGTGCAAACGGAAGTTCAATCAACCCATCAAAAAATCTCTTTAACGGAAAATCATACCTAACCATAACCCATGCTATAATTATTCCGAATATAGCATTAATTAATGATGCAATAAA
>CAZJRQ010000035.1:0-23081 GCA_964548535.1 uncultured Oscillospiraceae bacterium | reverse complement strand
TCATATATATTTTTTAATGTCAATAGCGATGTTATGTACTGACAACGAACGCATGAATTATTACATTATCAACAGTCTTTAAAATTCGTTATAAATTGAGTAGTCGAATGGTAAACTTGCATTTATTTCCACCTAGTGTCGAGGAATAGGTAACAAAACGCCGAATCGGTTACATCAAATTCGCGAAAAAATTTTTTACACGTCCGTCGTTTTTGTATTTTTAATAATATAGGTTTGCTTATTAATTCTGCGCTCGATTATTATATTTAGAATTGCATTTTAAATTTGCGGAAATATGATTTTTAATTATGTTGTTTTTATTTCGAAAAGTTTGGTAAAATGCTTGACAAATTAGTTTGATAGTGTTAATATATATTAAACCTATCAGTTTACTATAATTTGTCGAAAAGTTTGAAGTTTTTGGTTATAAAATATATAGACAAACTGAAAAATATAGAGTATAATTAAAGAAAGAGGGAAAATTCATGGGAAATCTGATTTATTTGGATAATGCTGCCACTACTGAACTTTTGCCTGAAGTTTTTGAGAAAATGCAGCCTTATTTTATAGGCAATTACAGCAATCCTTCAAGCGTTTACGGTTTTGCTAATGAGGCGAGGGAGGCAGTTGAGGCGGCAAGGTCTGATATTGCTCATGTAATCGGGTCTAAGTCTTCGGAAATATATTTTACTGGAGGCGGTTCAGAGTCGGATAACTGGGCTTTAAAGGGCGTTTCGGAGCTTTTGCAAAATAAAGGTAAGCATATTATTACCACGAAAATTGAACATCATGCGATTTTGCATACTGGCGAATATTTGGAAAAACTGGGTTTTGAGGTTACTTATTTGGACGTTGACAAATTTGGGTCGATTTCAATTGAAGATTTGAAAAATGCTATACGTTCGGATACTATTTTAATAAGTGTAATGTTTGCTAATAACGAGATTGGCACGATTATGCCGATTAAGGAAATTGGTAAGGTGGCTCGTGAGCATGGAATTTTGTTCCACACTGATGCTGTTCAGGCTTTTGGGCATACTCCTATTAATGTTGATGAGCTGAGTATTGATTTGCTGAGTGCTAGCGGTCACAAATTTCATGGTCCTAAGGGCGTTGGATTTTTGTACATTAGAGATAGTGTGAGATTAGGTTCTTTTGTTCATGGCGGTTCTCAGGAAAGGCACAAAAGAGCCGGTACTACCAATGTTCCGGCTATTGTTGGAATGGGTGAGGCGGCTAGGATTGCTGATGAAAATCTGTCTGAAAACACAGCTTTGGAAACACGGCTTAGGGATTATTTGATTAATAGAATTTTGTCTGAAGTACCTTTTTCAAGATTAAACGGTCATGCTAGCAAACGACTTCCTAACAATGCGAATTTCTGCTTTGAATTTATTGAGGGCGAGTCACTTTTGCTGCTTTTAGATCAGCAGGGAATTTGCGCATCGAGTGGTTCGGCTTGTACTTCTGGCTCTTTAGATCCGTCACATGTACTGCTTGCTATTGGACTGCCGCACAGCATTGCTCACGGTTCTTTAAGACTTACATTGTCTGAGAAAACTAC
The DNA here is from genome assembly GCA_964548535.1 of uncultured Oscillospiraceae bacterium. GTDB lineage: Bacteria > Bacillota > Clostridia > Oscillospirales > Ruminococcaceae > CAZJRQ01. Next base: position 21,517 of record CAZJRQ010000035.1, on the reverse strand, counting down.
TAGGGAAGATATAGATTTTGTGGTGGATACTGTTAAAAGCAGTGTTGAAAGACTGCGCAATATGTCACCGCTTTATGAGGATTATTTAAAGAAAAATAAAATTGTTTAGCTTTTTTAAAATGTGTATTTCGCATTTTTGCTGGACGAACGGAGTGTGAATATATGGATTATGGTATAAGAACTAAGTGCTTATATGGCAATGGTGAAGATTTGAAATGTGACAATACTGGCGCTATCAGTTTTCCGATTTATCAATCGGCGACCTTTGCACATGAGGAGGTTGGAAAGTCGACTGGGTATGATTATTCTAGGCTTCAAAATCCTACTCGTGCACAGGTTGAAAATGTTGTGGCATCACTTGAAAATGGTGTTGACGCTTTGGCTTTCACAACTGGAATGGCTGCAATTACTGCTTTAATGGAGCTTTTTAAGCCTGGCGACCATATTGTAACTGACAGCGATTTATACGGCGGAAGTATTAGACTTTTTGATAATATCAGTGAAAAGAACGGCATTGCTTTCAGCCACATTGATTGTGCTGTTGAAAACATTGAGGACTATATTACCGATAAAACAAAGGCGATTTATATTGAAACTCCTACTAATCCTATGATGAATGTTATTGATATTAGGGCGGCGGCTGAGCTTGCTAAAAAGCATGGAATTTATCTTATTGTTGACAACACTTTTTTGTCGCCGTACTTTCAAAATCCGCTTGATTTGGGTGCTGACATTGTTGTTCACAGCGGTACTAAATTTTTGGGCGGTCACAACGACACTTTGGCTGGATTTCTTGTTACCGCTTCAGAAGAAATTTCAGAAAAGCTAAGATTTATTATTAAGACTGTTGGCTCGGGGCTTTCGCCTTTTGACTGCTGGCTTATTTTACGCGGCATAAAAACGCTTGGTCCTAGAATGGAATACGCTCAGAAAAACGCGCAGATTCTCGTTGAATGGTTGAAAAATCAGCCTAAGGTAAAGGCGGTTTATTATCCTGGAATTGAGGGAACTAAATCTTACGAAATCTGCAAAAATCAGGCTAGTGGTTTCGGCAGTATGATTACTTTTGAGGTTGAGAGCAAGGAGCTTGCACTTGAAATTTTAAAGCAGGTCAAGCTTATTCATTTTGCTGAAAGCTTGGGCGGAGTTGAAACTTTGATAACATATCCTATCGTTCAGACTCACGCTGATGTTCCTAAGGATGTTCTTGCTAAGAACGGAATCACTGACAGGATTTTACGTATCTCTGTTGGAATTGAGGACAGCAAGGATTTGATTAATGAGTTCGAAAGACTTTTCAAATAAGGGTGATTTATAATGAGTAAATATGATTTTGACAGCATTATTGACAGGCGAAACACTGATTGTCTAAAATATGATTTTGCAGAGCGCAGGGGCAAGGATAAGGATATTCTGCCACTTTGGGTTGCGGACATGGATTTTAAGACTGCACCTGAAATTACTGAGGTAGTGCAGAAGCGTGTGGAGCATGGGATTTTTGGATACACTGAGCCGCTGGATAGCTATTTTGAGGCTTTACAGGGTTGGATGAACAAAAGACATGATTGGGAGATTGAGCCTAACTGGCTGATTAAGACTCCTGGAGTTGTATTTGCGCTGGCTATGGCTGTTCAGGCTTTTACTAACGAGGGCGACGCTGTTTTGATTCAAAAGCCAGTGTATTATCCATTCAGCGAGGTGGTTGAGGACAACAATCGAAAGCTGATTGTTAACACTTTACATCTGGGTGATGACGGCAAGTATCACATTGATTTTGAAGATTTTGAGCGCAAGATTGTTGATAACAAGGTCAAGCTTTTTTTGCTTTGCAATCCGCACAATCCTGTTGGCAGGGTTTGGACTAAGGCTGAACTTTTGAAAATTGGTGAGATTTGTTTACGTCACAATGTGATTGTGGCGAGTGACGAAATTCACCAAGATTTTGTTTATGAAGGACACAAGCACCTTGTTTTTGCTAATTTAAGTGAGGAGCTGTCAGATATTACGATTACCTGCACATCACCTAGCAAGACTTTTAATTTAGCAGGTTTTCAGGTTTCGAACATACTCATTTCGAACGCTGGCATTAGGCGGAAATTTCGCGGTGCTGTATATGCTGCTGGATATTCTCAGCTAAATACTTTGGGTTTGGTTGCTTGCGAGGCGGCATACAGGCATGGCGGTGCTTGGTATGATGAACTTATGGAATATTTGTTTTCAAACATTGATTTTGTGAGGGGATATCTTGCTGAAAATATTCAGCAGATTAGGCTTATTGAGCCAGAGGGGACATATTTATTATGGCTTGATTTTCGTGCTTTGAATTTGACTGAAGATGAACTTCAAGATTTAGTTGAGAAAAAGGCTGGGTTATGGCTTGACAGCGGTTCAATGTTCGGCAAATGCGGTGAGGGTTTTGAGCGTATTAACGTTGCTTGTCCGCGAGAGACTTTGAAACTTGCCTTAGATAGATTGAAAAATGCAATGTCCTAGGTCCTGGCGCGGACGGCAGTGCTAGCGCGCACGGCGCAAAGCCCTCGCGGATAGTTTGTTGGTGATGGTAACGATATGTTGCTCGGGGCCCTAGCGCGGGCGGCGCTATGCCCTCGCGTAAAGTTTACTGGTTATGGTGGCTTTATGTTGCTCGGGTTGGGGTTCGTTGTAAGCGTAAAAGTCTTTTGAGGTTAGTTATTTTGTTGTTTAAATTACAAAGTAAATGAATCTGCCACCACGCGGATTTAACCCTAAAATATCATTTAAGTAATAACGTGATATGGGGTCCAGGGGCACGCCCCTGGGTGCTAGCGCGCACGGCGCAAAGTCCTCGCGGATAGTTTGTTGGTTATGGTGACTTTGTGTTGCTCGGGTTGGAGTTTGTGGTTTTATGTGGGGTGTGACAATCAATGGATTTTTTGATTTATATTGTCAAATAGTTACCGCGTGGACTGAACCTTGTAAGGTTTTGTAATTTATTTATATATTAAATGCGATTCTCATTTGATGAGGGTCGTGTTTTTTTATGCTAGCGGTCCTGGCGCGTACGGCGGTGCTAGCGCGCACGGCGCGATGCCCTCGCGGATAGTTTGTTGGTTATGGTGGCTTTATGTTGCTCGGGTTGGGGTTAGTTGTAAGCGTAAAAGTCTTTTGAGGTTAGTTATTTTGTTGTTTAAATTATAAAGTAAATGAATCTGCCACCACGCGGATTTAAACTTAAAGTATCATCTAAGTAATAACGTGATATGGGTCCAGGGGTACGCCCCTGGGTGCTAGCGCGCACGGCGCAAAGTCCTCGTGGATAGTATACTGGTTATGGTGGCTTTATGTTGCTCGGGTTGGAGTGTGTGCTAATTTGTTAGATTGTCGCAAATTTTTGACTTGGCTATGCTTGATTGCCACAAGCCCTTTAATTCTCCCCAGTCATAATATCACCACGCGGATTGAATTACGGCACGTCAAAGCCGAGCGAGGTACGAGCGATTACGTGAATGGGGTGCAGGGGTACGCCCCTGCCGTGATTGGGGTCCAGGGGTACGCCCCTGGATTTAAGGATTATTTAATAATTGGGGTGTTATAATGTGGATACGATATCGAATTACTTGAAAAAGGGAGAGGGAATTTATGTATTTTAACATACTCAAGAAAGACTTGAAACGGAAAAGGACTATGAATATTATTGTGTTCCTTTTTATTATTCTGGCGGCTACTTTTGTTTCTAGTAGTGTGAATAATCTAATGACAATTTCTAACGCTATGGACGCTTATATCGAAAAAACAGGGGTGGCGGATTTTACCGTTGTTGCTTTTGAATCTGGCAAGGATGGAGTGGACGAATTTGCTAAAACAAATGAAAATATTATTGATTACAACTACATTGAAAATCCGATGATTAGTAATAAAAATGTTAAACTTAATGACGGTAAATTTGATTTTTCAAATTCTATTTGTGTTGCGAGTTTGAGCCAAACTGGGTATAAGATTTTTGATGAAAAAAATCAGGAAATTACTAATGTTAATGACGGTGAGATTAGGCTGCCTAAGTATCTTGTTACTTTATTGGATATAAAAATCGGCGATACTATTACTATTTATAACGGCGATTTTTCGAAAGAATATGAGTTTGTCGGTGCTGATAAGGATATTGTTTATGGTTCGGCAATGGCTGGTATTACTAGATTGATTGTTAGTGAAAATGATTATAACGACATTATGAAAAATGCTGATTTTACTAATTTTTGTGCTTATGGATTTAATTCTGACGACGTGGAACAATTGCAGAGTGATTTTAGTAAAACTGGTATTGCTACTTTTGTTGTTCTTGATATTCCTACTGTTAAAATAATGTATGTTATGGATATGGTTACTGCGGGGATTATGCTGATTGTAAGCGTTTGTTTGATTATTATTTCTATTGTAATTCTGCGTTTTACTATTATGTTTACTCTTAATGAGGAGTTCCGTGAAATTGGTGTTATGAAGGCTATTGGTATTAGAAATCGGAAAATTCGCGGGATTTATATCACTAAATATTTTGCCATTTCGGTTGTGGGTGCTGTTGCTGGATTTTTTGCTGGGATTCCTTTTGGAAAACTGCTTATCAAAGAGGTTTCTAATAATATTGTAATGGATTCTTCTAATAATTTGCTTATAAGTTTGCTTTGCTGTATTGCTATTGTTTTTGTGGTTGTAATGTTTTGCTATTTAAGCACTGCTAAGGTTAAGAAAATTACTCCTATTGACGCTATTCGAAATGGTTCGAATGGTGAGAGATTTAAGAGAAAGAGTATACTTAATCTTAACAAAACTAAAAAAATGTCAACTGTTCCATTTTTGGCACTAAACGATATTTTGAGCGGTCTTAGAAAATTCGGCGTTATGATTATTGCTTTTACTTTGGGGCTTATTTTGATTATCGTTCCTGTTATGACTATGGATACGCTGACTAGTGATAATCTTGTAACTTGGTTTGGAATGGCGGAAAGTGACGCTTATATTTCAAAAGAAATGATGTTTAGTGAGGGCGGTGACAGACAGGATGTAATAGATGAGTTGGGCGAAATTGAAAACAAGTTAAAATCTGAAGATATGCCTTGTGAGGTTTTTAAAGAGACTATATTCAAATTTACAATAGCTTATGGTGACAAGGCTCACAATTCAATTTCAAGTCAGGGTACTGGAATTAGTGCTGACAGATATACTTATATGGACGGTTCTGGACCTGAAAATGCAAATGAGGTTGCGATTACTCATATGATTTCTGACAAGATTGGTGCTAAAATCGGCGATACTGTTTCGATTAACAATGGTGACAAGGAAAATGATTATATTGTAACTGGAATTTATCAGACAATGAACAACATGGGTGAGGGAATTAGATTTTACCAAGATGCTGACATTAATTATTCTTACGCTATGGGGCAGTTTGCGATGCAGATTAAATTTACTGATAATCCTACTCAAAAGGTGATTGATGAGCGACTTGAGAAAATTCAAAAACTGTATCCTGATGATGATATTCAAACTGGCGGTGAATATATCAGTGATATGATGGGTGGTATAGCTGACTCAATGGTTGGCATGAGAAATCTTATTGTTATTGTTGTGTTGACTATAAATGTTTTGGTTTCTGTACTTATGATTAAGAGTTTTATCACAAAAGAAAAGGGCGAAATTGGAATGCTTAAGGCTATTGGATTTAAGAACAAATCATTAGTTTACTGGCAGACTTTGAGAATTGGAATTGTGCTTGTTATATCGGTTATTTTGGGTGTTGTTTTGTCAAATCCAATTGCGCAGATTTCAAGCGGTCAGGTGTTTAAGATGATGGGTGCTAGCTCGATTGATTTTGAGGTTAATGTACTTCAATGTTATGTTATTTATCCGCTGATTGTGTTGGGCGTTACGCTTTTGGCTAGCTTTTTGACATCCCAGCAGGTTCGAAAAATATCGGCAACTGAAACTAGTAATATTGAATAACTTGAATAAGAAAAAGGAGAAATTATTATGGCTAATTTGATTGAAGTAAAATCACTTTGCAAGACTTATATTGTAAATAAACATCAGAACAACGTGTTGAAGAATGTGGATTTGTCTATTAAGGACGGTGAAATGGTGGCTGTTATGGGGCCTTCTGGCTCGGAAAAATCGACTTTGCTTTACACCGTTTCGGGCATGGACAATGTGACTTCTGGCGAGGTTTTATTTGATAAAAAGGACATCAGCAAGCTTGGCGCTAATGCTCTTGCTGAGATTAGGCTTGATGACATGGGATTTATTTTTCAGCAGATGTATATGCTTAAAAATCTGACTGTGCTTGATAACATTATTCTTCCTGCTTGCCAGTCAAAGAAAAATAATGAGTCACGCAAGGAGACTGCACAGCGCGGTGTTGATCTTATGCGAAAGCTTGGGATTGTCGAGATTGCGGATAATGATATCAACGAAGTTTCTGGAGGACAATTGCAAAGAGCTTGCATTTGCAGAAGTTTGATTAATCGTCCTAAGATGATTTTTGCTGATGAGCCAACTGGTGCGTTAAACAGAACATCTTCTGACGAGGTTATGAAGGAACTTATTAAAATTAATGACGAGGGTACGGCTATTATGCTTGTTACTCATGATGTAAAAGTTGCAGCAAAATGTACAAGAGTTTTATATATAGTTGACGGGAACATAAAAGGAGAGTATAATCTAGATAAGATTAAAAATGACGAGGGCGAAATTCGCAAGCGTGAGAGAACTCTTACTAACTGGCTTATGGATATGGGTTGGTAAAAAAATCGAAAATAGTTTTTGAGGTGAATATCATGCTAGATAAATATCAGATGTCTTTTAATGTTCAAGGGTTGATTTTGTTTTTGCTTATTATGGTTCCGAATTTTATTTGGTTTGCTGTTTCAGCACCAAATGATGTTTTGAAAAATCAATCTGTTACACCTAAAATTGATATGACAGCAAGTGTTTTTCAGGTGATATTAGTAATTGCATTATGTTTTATATCAAACAAAAATGCTGTTCCATTTACTTTTGGCAGCAAATGGATTTATGTTACTCTGGTTTTTCTGGTCTTATATTTTTTAGCTTGGGTAGTTTATTATTTAGGCGTTGTGGCGTTACCAGTTTTAATAGCTTTATGTATTTTTCCCTGCTTAGCGTTTTTGTTTTTTGCAATAGACAGGCAGAATATTATTGCTATGGTACCAATAATCATATTTACAATACTGCATTTTTTATATGTCGTTTTTAATTTTATTAAACAATGAGGTGAACTATGACTGACATACTTATAGTTGAGGATAATTTTGAGCTTGGCAATTTGCTTTGTGATTTTCTAGAGGCGGACGGTTACAGCGTTAAGCTTTGTGAAAGCGGTGAGGATGCTTTATGGTACTATCAGGCTGAGGGTGCTAAGCTTGTTGTGCTTGATATTATGCTCCCTGAAATGGACGGGTTTGAGGTTTGTCAGAAAATTCGTGAGAAGAGTAATGTTCCTATTCTGATTGTCAGTGCGAAAATCGGCAAGGAGGATAAGCTCAACGGAATTGTGCTTGGAGCTGATGATTACATCGAAAAGCCGTATGATATTGATATTATGCTTGCGAAAATCAGCGGGATTTTCAAGAGGAGATATGATTCGGATGTTATTGTTGATAATGAGTTGAAAATCGACAAGGTTTCACGTATTGTTTATAGAGATGGTGAGTCAATAAGCATGACATCGAAGGAGTTTGACCTGCTTTTGCTTTTGATTGAGAACAAGGGTAAGGTGCTTAAAAAGGATTGGATTTTCAATAAGATTTGGGGATTCGACAGTTTTTCGGAGGCTCAGACACTTACTGTACATATAAAGTGGCTAAGGGAGAAGATTGAGCAAGAGCCGAAAAAACCTACTCGTATTTTGACTGTGTGGGGTGTTGGGTATCGCTTTGAGTAGCATTTACTAAACTGGAGGGGAAGCATTTTTCATGAAGAAATTTAACTGGGTTTTTGCGATATCTTTAGTACTGATTTTACTCATGATTGCTGGCATGAATGTTTATTTAGATAGTAAATCCGACGAGTCAGGCAGGGGGTATCGCGTGGAAATCAACAGGATTGCTAATAAAATTCAAGCTGGTGAGATATATGATTTGGCTGATTATTCTGACATTGTTGGTGTAGTTAAATTGTCGGGTGAATATGGTGAAGATTTTTCCTCTGCTATTGATTATGATTATTTGATTAAGGAAATTGGCGGCGATTTTTACAGGTTTGATTATGTTTACGGGGTTCAGAAAAATAATGATATTATCTTGATTATGAATGTTATTATGGGGGCTGTTCTGCTGATTTTCATTTCGATTTGGGTTTATATTCGCACTAAAATTTTGAATCCGTTTAATCAGATTTCGGAACTTCCTTTGGAACTTTCTAAGGGGAATTTGACTGCGCCTATAAAAGAAAACAAGAGTCGATTTTTTGGTAGATTTACTTGGGGAATAAACATGCTCCGCGAGAATTTGGAGGAGCACAAGCTAAAAGAATACGAGCTTTACAAGGAGAAAAAGACGCTTGTTTTGGCGATTTCTCATGATATTAAGACTCCGCTTTCGGCTATTAAGTTATACTCAATGGCTTTATCTAAGGACTTATACAGGGACGAGGCAAAGAAGAAGGAAATTGCTGAGAGTATTAACAAAAACGCGGACGAGATTGAGAATTTTGTAACACAGATTATCAAGGCATCAAGCGAGGATTTTCTTAATCTTGAGGTTGAAAACGGGGAGTTTTATTTGTCGGAATTGATTGGCAGGATACAGAATTATTATGTTGAAAAGCTTAATCTTTTGAAGATTAGTTTTGTTGTTGATGATTATCTCAACTGCATTTTGCTGGGCGATTTGGACAGGTCTGTTGAGGTTTTGCAAAATATTATTGAGAATGCTGTTAAATATGGCGATGGTCGAGAGATTTCGCTGAGCGTATCACAGGAAGAGGATTGCAGGCTGGTTTGTGTGAAGAATACTGGCTGCACTCTTAGTCAAGCTGAACTGCCAAATATTTTTAACAGCTTTTGGCGAGGTTCGAATATTGGAAGCAACGGCGGAAGCGGTTTGGGGCTATACATTTGCCGTGATTTGATGAAGAAAATGGACGGAGATATTTTTGCGAGCGCTGACGGTGATGTTATTGCGGTTACATCGGTTTTTCGCGAGGCTTAGCCATTGGTGCGCAAGGGGGATTTCGCCGTCTGCGTAAGTTATATTATGTATGGCTTTTCGACGTAAGGTTTTGCCTAAAAGTATTTACGCATGGGTTTGATTGTCTAATGTTTTATACAAAGGTACAGCCTTGCAGGCAAGGTTCGGACGAACTTTGATATATGTTCTCCATGAAAAAAATGAATTTACTTAAAAATTGAGCAAGTCTGGCAAAATGATTGCCAGACTTGCTTTTTTGTTGTATTTATAATTTTATGCTTTCATGCGATTGCGTACTGTTTTTGAATATATTATAGCTGAAGTCTTTGGCGAATTTTGTGCGGTTGATTAGTGATAAGACTTCGGGTTTTAGGTTTATTAGATATATTTTTTTATCGCTTGATACTAGTTGTTTGCAGATGTTTTTTAGCGTTTCTAGTCCTGAAATATCGGCGGTTGTTACTTCGTTCATCGAAAATATTACAGTGTTTTGGTTGTCAAGATTTATGATTTTTTCTTCAAGTTTTAAGGCTGTGGCGAAATAGAGAGGTCCTGAGATGTGGACTATACAGGTGCTTTCTGGCAGGTCGGTTTGATCTGTTTTTATTTGTAATTTGGATGATTTTATAATGTACATGGCAAACGAGAATGTTAGTCCTATCAATATCGCTATAGTTAAATCGAAGATTACTGTTGCTATCATTGTTATCAAAAATTGAAAGATTGCGGTTTTTATTTTGTTGCTGAACATAGATTTTATTGCTGTCCACTCGTTCATTCGCCAAGCGGTTGCGATTAGTACTCCGGCTAGTGCGGACAGTGGTATCAGCGACATTGCTTCGCTTAGCACAAGGATTGATATTAGCAGAATTAGTGCGTGGATTATTGAAACTATTCTTGTTTGTCCGTCTGATTTTATGCCGACACTGGTTCTTGCTATTGCCGCTGTTGGGGGCATTCCGCCAAAGAACGGGATTATCATCATGCCTATTCCTTGTGCGGTTAGCTCTACATTTGATTTCATTTTTGCGTTTTTCATTCTGCCTGCTGATGTACCGCAGAGCAAAGTTTCTATAAATCCTAATGCGGCTATTGATATTGCTGGGGCTATTAAATCTATGACATTTGAAAGGGTTATTTGCGATGTTTTCAAATGGTCGACTAGCATTATCGTTTTGGGAATTTCGCCTAATGTATTAGCATTTAGGCTCAAAATACTATTGAAAAGCGTCGCTAAAACTAGTGCTATTAGTGACGGCGGACAGTATTTGCTAAGTCTTTTTGGGTAGGCGAACATGAGAATTATCACTGCTATACCTATTATAAAAGACGTTATGTGAAAGTGTTGTTCTGTTGTGAAATAGCTTGCGGTTTTTTGGACGACATTTTCACCTTTGCTTGAAAGGCCTGTTAGGTTGTTGATTTGACCTAGTACTATTATTATTGCAATTCCGCTGGTGAAGCCGGTGATTACTGGGGAGGGGATAAGCGAAACTATTTTGCCTAGATTGAAAACACCTGTCAGCAAGATTAAAATTCCTGCCATAAGGCTTGCTATGAAAACACCTTGAAGTCCATACTGAGTTATTATTGGGGCGATTATTGCGGACATTGCTCCTGTTAGTCCGCTTACTAGGAATGATGTGCCTGAGAGTGTACCTATTATTAGTCCTGACAAAATGGCTGTGACTAGTCCGGCGGCGGCGGTTGCTCCTGAGCTTACTCCAAAGGCTAGAGATAGTGGAATTGCTACGGCGGCGACGGTTATTCCGGCCAAAAAATCTTTTCGGAATTTTGTTAGATTATAGTTACGAAACTCCGTTTGAAGGGTGGTGAAATAGTCCTTAATAAGCATACAAATCCCCCTGAATATTTAGTGTTTGAACACAGATTTAATACATTATACTACATTCAAATATCACAAGTCAATAGCTTTTTACAAGTATATGACAAACGATAATTATTTTCAATTTTTAGTAAATTAATATGGTTAAAATGACACTGTTTTCATACCGCGGCTGTAAAAATTTAGTCAAATTTAGATTTTATATCTTGAAATGTAAAGTTGATAAACCTTTTTAATATCTGCCTTTGTGCGTGGTTTTTGAATTTTACATTTACATAGTTTTTCATTGGTTTACAGAGCATTTACCTAGATTTGATTGTTGATTTTTCACTAATATGATATGATTTGTGTTGTTGAATAAAACTTGCGAAGGGAGATTATTATGGAACTTACAAGACGTGATTACACAGGTATTTTGAATGGTGCTAAGACTCAATATGCGGTGGAAATTTCAAAGGTGATTTCTGATAAATATAAGGTTAAAATTATTCGCGAGCCGCAAAAAACCCTTACTATGATTAAAATGCGTGAGCCTGTTGGCAATAGTTTGTTTTATTTGGGCGAGGTGCTTTGCTGTGAGTGCATGGTTGAAGTTGAGGGCGAAAAGGGTTTTGCCGTTTGCATGGGTGATGATTTTGACAAGGCTTTGGATTGTGCTATTATTGATGCTGGATTTTCAGCTAAGCTTGTTGAAATGCGTGAAATTAAAGATAGAATTTTGATGATTAGGCAGTCGCAGCGTATGCAAAGACGTCAGATGAATGCGGAAATTTTGAAATCTAAGGTTGATTTTCACACAATGGGGGAGGAGTAATTTAACATGGAGAAGGCTTTTGAATTTGATTTTGTTTTTGATGTTCAGTTTGTTTTTAGAAAAGTGCTTGATTCTATGGCTCGTCCTATGAAAATAAACAGTTTGGATAAGCTTTCGGACAGCTTTGAAGAGGATTCTTTTTTATGCGCTTTGGGCTGTACTTTAGTTGATAATGAGGTTGCTTTTTATGTTGAAAAAGATCCTAAGTTTTCAAATAATTTGAGTGCTTTGACACTTTCTAAAGAGCAGGAAATTGACAAGGCGGACTATATTTTTCTTACATCTGAGATGAATTATGAGAGCGTAAAAGCGATTTTTTCTAAGGCAAAGAAGGGTACTCTTTACGATCCTCAGCTTTCGGCTACTATTATAATAGCTTGTGACAGCTTGGTTGGAAATGAGGCTGTGAAGATAAAATCGCCTGGAATTGACGGCGTTTGTGAGAAAAATGTGTCTACATATATTCGCACGATTTTTGAGATTAAGCAGGGGCTTGATGTTGAATACCCTTGCGGAATTGATTTGATTTTTATTGATGGCAGTGGAGATTTTTTCTGCTATCCACGTCTTGCTAGTATTGCAAAGGGGGAAAAATAATGGCTTATGTTGCAGTTAAGGGCGGAGAAAAGGCTATTGAGCAGTCGCTCAAGCTTTTGGAGCTTTTTAACAGTACTGATAATAAAATTTCAGTTGATGATATTTTGACAAACATGCCACTTTTAGTTGACAGGGTGATGAGTGAGGCTGGACTTTATGCTCCGCAATATGCTGCTTTGGCACTAAAACAGAGCTTTGGAAGCGTTGAAGAGTCGGTTTTTTTACTTAGAGCTTATCGAAGCACTTTAAAACGTGATTATTATTCTGCTCCTTGTGATTGCAAGGATATGAGGATTACTAGGCGTATTTCTGCTGCTTTTAAGGACGTTGTGGGCGGACAGATTTTAGGTCCTACTTTTGATTACGCGCACCGCTTGCTGAATTTTGATTTACTTGAGAATGAAACGAATGCTTCTGATTCTTCTGAAAATGAGGGTGCTGACGATATTTACTGCCCTCGAGTTGATGAGATTTTGCTATCTGGCGGAGCTATTGAGGAAAAGGCTGAGGATAACACTGAGCCTTTTGATGTTACTAGCAATTTGCTTACTTTTCCTGCTCCTAGAAGTGCTAGACTTCAGGCTTTGACACGCAGTGAAGAGGGATTTTTGGAGGGCGTTGCTTACAGTGCTATGCGTGGATACGGTGCTGTTCACCCTACTGTCAGCGAGTTAAGGAGCGGCAGCATTTCGATTGAAATTCCGCACCCTTTACATGACGGTGAGTTTATTACTATTGGTGAAATTGCGGTGACTGAGGTTGAGGCTTTATGGCCTAGCCACACGGAAACTGATGATGATTTTGACAGGCTTACACTTTCGGGAGGATATGGCTGTGTTATTGGCCGCAACGAAACTAAGTGTATTGCTATGTCGATTGCGGACGCTAGTTTGAACACTACTGGACCCGCTCCGTCGCAGGACGAGGAATTTGTGCTTACTCATGGTGATTGTCTTGAAATGCAGGGATTTTTGTCACATCTTAAGCTTCCTCATTACGTTACATTCCAATCCAAGCTGGATATTGTTAGGCAAAAGGAGGATAAGTAGAATGGATAATCGTCATTATAACTTTGGTTTTCTTGATGAAAATTCTAAGAGGGAAATTAGGAGAAGTCTTTTGAAGGCTGTTGCAATTCCTGGATATCAAGTTCCTTTTGGAAGCCGTGAACTGCCGATTGGACGTGGTTGGGGTACTGGCGGTATTCAGATTACGCTTTCAATTATCGGTAAGGATGATGTATTAAAGGTAATCGATCAGGGCAGTGACGAGAGTGTTAATGCTGTTAATATCAAAAAGCTGGTTAAGTCTTGCACTGATGTTGAAATTACTAATGATTCGGAGCAGGCGACTATAATTCAGACTAGACACAGAATTCCTGAAACTGCTATGCGTGATGATCAGATTTTGGTTTTGCAGGTGCCAACTCCTGAGCCTTTGAGAATTGTTGAGCCTAGAGAGTCGGTGACTAAACAAATGCACGCTGAGACTGAATACAGCACTATGTGGCTGACACTTTATGAGGACATAATTCGCTGTGGAAAAATCGGAATCAGCTCGGAATATCCTGTTTGGGTTGAGGACAGATATGTTATGAATCCTAGCCCTATACCTAGATATGATACTCCTAAACTTAATGACAGCGACACGCTTTATTTGTTCGGCGCTGGACGTGAAAAGAAGATTTATGCTATTCCTCCGCACACATCTGTTATTCCGCTTGCTTTTTCTGACGTGCCTTTTGAAGTGGAGGATTTTTCAGGAAAATCTTGCAGACTTTGCGGTGCGCAAAATGTGTATCTTGATGAAATTGTTACAGAAGAGGGTACTTTCTACGAGTGCAGTGACACGGGGTTCTGTTTGAAGAGGAGAAATGAATATGCAAAATAATATTGATACGCCTATTTTGCAGGTTAAGGGTATGACTGTTCGCTACGGAAAAACCTGCGAACATTGTGCTAACGGCGGTGAGCTTGTGAAAAATACCTGCCCTAAATGCAAGACTGTTTGGGCGGCTAACGCTATAGATATTGAGCTTTACAAGGGTGAGATTTTGGGTATTGTCGGCGAGTCTGGCTCGGGAAAATCCACTTTGATGAAAAGTTTATACTTTGATTTTCCTGTAACTGGCGGTGAGGCTTATCTTTCTAATTATCATAATGGTGAGAAAGATATTTTTAATGTCAGCTTACAGCAGAAAAAATATATTCGAAATAACATCATGGGAATGGTTTATCAAAATCCTGTTTTAGGGCTTAGGATGGACTATTCGGCGGCTGGTAATATTGCTGAAAAGCTTATTGCGGCTGGCGGGAAAAGTTATTTTGACATGACTCAGCGTGCGAAAGAACTGCTTGATTCGGTTGAAATTTTGGAGAGCAGAATGAAAGAGCCGCCTAAGAATTTCAGCGGTGGTATGCAGCAGAGGGTGCAGATTTCAAAGGCCCTTGCTAACAATCCGGCTGTGCTTTTGCTTGATGAGGTTACTACTGGTCTTGACTTATCTGTACAGGCTAAAGTTTTGGATTTGATTAGAAAAATCAGACAGGAATTTGGCGTTTCGATTCTACTTGTTTCGCACGATTTGGGTGTTATTAGAATGCTTGCTGACCGCACTATTGTAATGCTTGACGGCAGGGTGATCGAGCGTGGTTTGACTGACCAAATTCTTGACGATCCACAGCATCCTTACACTCAGCAGTTAGTTCACTCGTTGCTTTAAAGGAGATAAAAATGAAGATATTTAAACATGCAAATATTATTACTCCGAAAGAAGTGCTTTTTGATTATTGTATGCTTGTGGATAACGGCAAGATTAGGGAGTTTTCTAAGGACATTAATTCAAATGATGCTGAAATTATTGACGTCGGCGGAGCTTATATTATGGCTGGAATTATTGATATTCATTCGGATATGATTGAGAATCTTTTACAGCCACGCTCGACTTCTATGATGGATTTTCAGCTAGGGCTTGATGAGGCGGAAAAACAGCTTTGCTGCTGCGGAATTACTACGATTTATCACTCGGTTTCGATGTATCGCGATGGTAGTTGGGACGGGAGAGAAATACGTTCGGCTAAGTCAGTTGAGAGGCTTTCTAGGCTTATAAAAGGAAAACAGGACGGCAAGCATTTGATTAACAACAAGTATCATTTGAGATATGAGCTTGACAACGTTGAATGCTATGATAACGTGCTTTCGCTTATGAACGGCGGATTTGTTGATTTGATTTCGATTATGGATCACAGACCGTATCAGGGGCAGTATCGAGATGTTAAAATTTATCGCAGACATTTACCGTCTGAGGGTAAAAATCTGACTGATCTTGAATTTGAACAGCTTTTGCTTAGAGAAAAAAACAAGCCGATGATTGAGGGCGAAAAGCTTTTGAATCTTGTTAAGACGGCAAAATCTTTGCAAATTCCTGTGTCGAGCCATGATGATGACACTTTTGAATGTATTGAGAGAAATCTATCTTTAGGGGTGGACATCAGCGAATTTCCGATTACATTTGAGGTTGCTAAAAAGGCTAAGGAGTGCGGAATTTCCACTCTTTTGGGAGCACCTAACATTTTGCTTGGCGGAAGTCACTCAGGAAATTTGTCGGCAGAGCAGGCTATTAAGGCTGGCTGCGGTGACATTTTGTGCAGTGATTATTATCCTCAGGCTTTGCTACAATCAGTGTTTTATCTTTATAAGAACAAGGTTCTTGAACTTCATGATTGTGCGAATTTGGTATCATATAATCCGGCTAAGGCACTTAAAATTGACGATTACACAGGTTCAATTGAGGTTGGCAAGGACGCTGATTTTCTTATTATAAATGTTGACGAGGATATTTGTCCTGAAATTTCACAGGTATATGTTTGCGGAAATGAGGCAATAAGTTTTGGTTATTCGAGGGAGGCAAAATGATGAGTGAGCCGATTTTAACTATAAAAAATCTTAGTAAAAATTTTTATCTTCACGAACAGCAGAAAGAAATTAAGAGCTGTGCTGATATTTCATTCACTCTTGATAAGGGTGGATTTATTGGAATAGTCGGTACTTCTGGAGCTGGTAAATCCACTGTTTTGAGATGTATTTACCGCACTTATTTGACGACGCAGGGTGAGGTTATTTATGATTCTCTTCAATACGGAAACATAGATTTGGTTTCTGCTGATGAGCGCAAAATTATATATCTTCGCAAGGCTGAGATTGGATATGTATCACAATTTTTGTCCATTCTGCCGAGAACTACTGCTAGACAGCACGTTGTTGACGCGGCACTTGAGGCTGGATTTTCTCAAGAAGAGGCAGAGCAGAGGGCAGTTTCAATGCTTGAATATTTCAGACTTCGTTCGGATTTATGGGAGCTTTATCCTGCCACTTTTTCTGGCGGTGAAAAGCTTAGACTTAATCTGGCTCACGCTATGGTTAAGACTCCTAGACTTCTTTTGCTAGATGAGCCGACCGCTAGTTTGGATCCTGACACTAAGCTTTTGGTGCGTGATTTGCTGTTAAAACTTAAAAATGAGGGTACTTCAATGCTTGGGATTTTTCACGATCTTGAGTTTATGGACGGTCTTTGCGACAAGGTTTATAATCTTTCAAAGGGCAGTTTTGCATAGGGGGAAATTGATTATATGAAAGCAGATTTACACGTTCATTCTACGATTTCTGACGGTAGTTTCAGCCGAGAAGAAATTGTGCAAATGGCAATAGATAAAAAACTTACGCACATTTCGTTTACTGATCATGACTGCACGACTGGGTTTGACAAGCTTTCAGGACTTAGCGAAGATTTGGTTATTGTTCCTGGTGTTGAGATTTCGGCTTTTGATTTTGAAAAGGGTAAGAAGGTTCATGTTTTGGGATATGACTACAAAAATCCTGAGCCAATTGACAGCCTTTGCACTCCGCTGCTGAGGAAACGTCATGAAAATTCGCTTAAGCAGATTGAGATTTTGGCGGATAATGGGTATCAGATTTGCGAGGGAGATGTTTTAAAATACAGCGGTGAATATATTTACAAACAGCATATTTTGAAGTATCTTGTTGATACAAATCAGGCTGATGAAATGTTTGGTGATGTATATAAAAATATTTTTAAAAATGGCGGAGTTTGTCACTTTGACATTAGATATATTGACGCTTGTGAGGCTGTTAAGGCGATTAAACAGGCGGGCGGATATGCGGTTTTGGCTCACTGCGGACAGCAGAAAAATTACTCATCTGTGAAAAAACTCAAGCTTGCTGGTCTTGACGGAATTGAGCTTTTTCATCCGTCAAATGATGACGAGGCTTTGGATAGAATTTTGACTATTGCTGAAGATTACGAGTTGTTTTGTACTGGCGGAAGTGATTTTCATGGGGAATATGAAAAGGAACATCATCAGGTCGGCGATTGGGTATCGCCTAAAAATCCGATTGTCAGCAGAAAAAACTGCTTGATATAATAGAAGATTTTAAATTAAGGTATTTAAAGGAGAGTATTTATGAAAAAGGTATTATGTTTAACATCGGCACTTTTACTAGCTTTTGCGTCACTTACTGGCTGTGGAGTTACTTCTACTGACAGCAGTACTGGCGGTTCTGAAGAATCAAAATCTAGCGAATCTGCTGGTGCTTCAGATGAGTCTAAGGAAGAAACTAATGGTGGTTCGGATCTTGACGAGACAGTTTTGAACGTATACACTGCTCTTGAGGACGAGCAGGTTGCTGACTACATTACAAGCTTCCAAGAGGCTTATCCTGATGTAACACTAAACATTACAAGAGATTCAACTGGAATTATTACTGCTAAGCTTTTGGCTGAAAAGGATAACCCTGTTGCTGACGTTGTTTGGGGACTTTCAGCTGCTAGTTTGCTTGAACTTAAAAGCCAGGATATGCTTGAGGGGTATGCTCCAATCGGCGTTGACAGAATTCTTGACGAGTTTAAGGATACTTCTTCTGACGAGCCACAGTGGGTTGGAATTGATGCTTGGGAAACTGCTTTTTTGGTAAACAAAGAGGTTCTTGAAAGTAAGGGAATTACTGATGTTCCTACAAGCTATGAGGATTTGCTTGATTCACAATATGAGGGACTTATTGTTATGTCTGATCCTGGTTCATCTGGAACTGGTCTTTTGACTGTAAATGGTATTCTAAATCTTTACGGTGAGGATGATGGCTGGAAGTATCTTGAGGATCTTGACAAGAATGTTGCTACATATCTACATTCCGGTTCTGCACCTGCTAAGGATACTGCTGCTGGCGAGTATGGAATTGGTGTATCTTTCGGATATAGATGTATTAAATCTGCTGCTGATTTGGGCGATAATGGTCAGGTTGTATTCCCTTCAGAGGGTTCTGGCTGGGACGTTGAGGCTAACTCACTTATCAAAAAATCTGAGGGCGAAAAGGAAATCGCTAAGGCGTTTTTGGACTGGGCAATTGAAGATGATCAGATGACAAAATATGCAACTAACTATCCAATCGTTGCAACTGGAATTGGTGATGATATTCCTGACGGTTACACTAAAAACCCTGTTGATCAGCTGCTTGATGTTGATTTACAATGGTGTGCTGACAACAGAGAGGGAGTTTTGGAAACTTGGACTGAAAAGTTCGGTGCACGTTCTGCTAAGGAGTAATTTTTTAATAGATTTAAATGAGTGCGTCAGTTGTACGCACTTGTTTTTTAATGAGGAGAGATAATTATGGCAGCTGCGATTGATGCCAAAAATATAGTGAAAAAATACGGCAAAAATACTGTGCTTGATGACGTTAGTTTGACTATCAACGAGGGCGAATTTGTATGCTTGCTTGGTCCGTCGGGTTGTGGAAAATCTACATTTTTGCGACTTGTTGCTGGTCTTGACAAGGCGACTAGCGGTCAGATTTTTCTAAATGGTAAGGATGCATCTAACCTTGTTCCGGCAAAGCGTGATTTTGGTATTGTGTTTCAGTCTTACGCACTTTTTCCCAATCTTACTGCTTTTGATAATGTGGCTTATGGTCTTGTAAATCGCAAAATCGAAAAGGGGAAAATCATTGAGCTTGTAAATCGATATTTTGACATGGTGGGTCTTTCGGACAAGAAAAATCGATATCCGTCACAGCTTTCTGGCGGTGAACAGCAGAGAGTTGCTTTGGCAAGAGCTTTGGTGACTAGTCCAAAATTTTTACTGCTCGATGAGCCTTTATCGGCACTTGATGCAAAGGTTAGACTCAAGCTTCGTAAAGAAATTTGTGCTATACAGCGTGAGTTAAATTTGACTACTATTATGGTTACTCACGACCAAGACGAGGCGCTTACTATGGCGGACAGAATTGTTGTAATGAACCGCGCGGAGATTATGCAGTCGGGCAGTCCTCAGGAGATTTATGAGAAACCTAACAGTAAATTTGTTGCCAATTTTATTGGTGCGATTAACTTTTTTGAGGATGAATCTGATTCATCTAAGACTTTGGCTATTCGTCCTGAACACATTGCGGTTTCTAGCCAAAAGACGTCGACAAGCAGGACTGCGAAAATTAATTCGTCAGAGTTTAGGGGGAATTTTGTAAGGCTTAGCTGTAGTTTGACTAACATTATGAAATCGGCTGATTTTATGGTTGATGTTCCTCTTGAAAAAATAAGAAATGCTAATTTGTCTGATGGCAGTAATGTGTATTTGGATTTTCCTAAACAGCATATTTTGAGCTTTTCTGAATAGGGGTGGAGTGAATAAATGAATAAAATTAAATCGAAAATTCGCTCGATTACTCCGCAGGAAACGGTTAAGGTCGTTATTATTTTATGCTTGCTTTTAATGTTTTTGGTGTTTTTGGCAGGTCCTTTGTTTATGCTTTTTTCTAAGGCTTTTCAGGATAAGGACGGCAGTTTTGCAGGCTTCTCAAAGTTCTCGCAGTATTTTTCTTCGGCTAGCATGAGAATTTCACTTGTAAACACTATTCAGATTTCTGTTGCGTCGACTGTGATTGCTGTTTCGCTTGCTTTTGTTTTTGCTTATTCGCTGACTAGAAAGCGTGTTCCATTCAAGAAGTTTTTTAGATTTATGGCGATGATTCCGATGTTTGCACCGACTATGCTTTTGGGTATTGCACTCGTTTACATCATGGGAAACAAGGGTATTTTGACAGCTTTGGGATTGCAATTTAAGCTTTACGGAAAGCTTGGAATTATAATTTCTGAAACGATTTACTGCTTTCCTGTTGCACTTATGATTCTTATTGTGGCATTTTCGTCGGCTGACAATCGTCTTTATGAGGCGGCAGAGGTTATGGATACTAGCGCTTTTAGAAAGTTTATGACTATTACACTTCCGTCGGTGAAGTACGGGTTAATCAATGCTATTTTTATTTGTTTTACATACAGCTTTACCGACTTTGGAGCACCTAGCGTTGTTGGCGGTGATGTTAATGTTTTGGCTACTGACGTTTACAAGCAGGTTATCGGACAGCAGAATTTTAACATGGGTGCTGTGGTGGGAATTTTCATGATGATTCCTACTGTTATTTCGTTTGCGGTTGACCGAATCACCAGCAAAAAGCAGTCGGACGCTGTGTCATCAAAGGCTGTTCCTTATCAGATTAAGCCGCATTTGCCTACTGATATTCTATGCACCGTTTACTGCTCTATAATTGTGATTTTGCTTGTTATGTTTTTTGCGGTGGCTTTTTACGGTTCTATTGTGACATTCTGGCCATACAACAAGGTGCTTACTTTTAAGCATTACGACTTTAGCAAGGTGACTTCTGGCGGTGGTGCTAAGGTTATTTTATACTCGGTAAAGGTTGCACTGCTTACTGCTTTTTTCGGGGCGATTATTTCATTTATTACGGCATATTCTGTAGAAAAGTTAAATAAATGTTCTAAACTTCGCCGAGTGGTATATTTCTTTTCTATCGAGCCTAATGCTGTACCAGGAACTGTAATTGGTCTTTCGTACATTTTGTTTTTCAATCCGCTTGTATTCCCAATCGGCAACACTGGATATGGTATAGAAAACAGTTTTAGTTTTCTATACGGAACGACGGCTATACTTGTTATAGTCAACATAATTCACTATTTTTCAGTGCCTTTTGTAACGGCGTCGACGGCACTAAAAAAGC
>CAZJRQ010000034.1:0-23450 GCA_964548535.1 uncultured Oscillospiraceae bacterium | reverse complement strand
GGCTGTAATGAGCATTAAGCTTTATATATTATGTTAGGGATAAGAATCAAATTAATGTGATAAGTTTAAATATCTCTTATCGACAAATACATAATAACACGGCTATGTGAACCGAAAATGAATTTAAGCTGCGTAAATGGGCTAGTTTATGATGTTTATATATTTTTTCACGAAATAATTAATCTAGTAAATGTTTATTATAGAATTTTTCCACAATAATAATATTGTCAGATATATAATAAATATACAATCTGGAAAAGATATTTTTTAATTTTTCACTAAACCCCTTTACATTTTGACTGAAATATTGTATAATTTTATTATAAGTAATTTTGTGAATTTTTATAATTTATAAGGAGTGCCTAAAATGAATCCTAAGTATAAACGTATCCTTTTGAAACTGAGCGGAGAGGCTCTAGCGGGTCAAAATAAAACTGGTCTTGATTATGATGTTATCACTTCATTCGGTCACAGCATTAAGAAATGCGTTGACGCAGGCGTTGAAGTAGGTATTGTTGTTGGCGGCGGAAATTTCTGGAGAGGTCGTTCAAGCGGAGCTATGGATAGAACTAGAGCAGACCATATTGGTATGCTTGCAACAGCAATGAATGCTTTGGCAGTTGCTGACGGTTTGGAGAATTGTGGACTTGAAGTTCGTGTTCAGACTGCAATTTCTATGCCACAAGTTGCTGAGCCATACATCAGAAATAAAGCTATGCGTCATTTTGAAAAGGGCAGAGTAGTTATTTTTGGCTGCGGAACAGGAAATCCGTTCTTCTCAACTGATACAGCGGCAGCTTTGAGAGCAGCTGAAATTGAAGCTGATATTTTCTTTAAGGCAACACTTGTTGACGGTGTTTATGATAAGGATCCGCATAAGTATTCTGATGCTGTTAAGTATGATACGCTAAGCTTTAGTGAGATATTGTCAAATGACCTTGCAGTAATGGATTCAACTGCTGCTGCAATGTGTAAAGACAATAATGTTCCGATTTTGGTGTTTGATCTTGATAGACCTGATAATATTTATGATGCTTGCATGGGCGAAAATATCGGTACTATTGTTAGATAAAGTTAGATTGTTTTTATATGGATGGGGAATACATCCCTTTGTTATATGTCTTTGGACATAATTATTGAGAGGAATGAATTTTTTTATGAACGATGTTAAGAATACAGCACAGAGCAAAATGGAGAAATCAATAAATGTATTATTGTCAGATTTTGCTGCAATTAGAGCAGGCAGAGCGAATCCTAATGTTTTAGATAGAGTAAATGTTGATTATTATGGTGCACCAACTCCAGTGAATCAAATGGCAGCTGTTTCTGTTGCTGAGGCTAGAGTTTTGGTAGTTCAGCCATGGGATAAGTCTACTTTGAGCGATATTGAAAAAGCAATTCAGTGTTCTGATGTTGGAATTAATCCGCAGAATGACGGTGAATGCCTTCGTCTTGTTTTCCCACAGCTAACTGAGGATAGACGTAAGGAAATTGTTAAAGATATTAAAAAGTATGGTGAGGACACTAAGATTGCTATCCGTTCAATCAGACGTGATGCAATGGATAAATATAAGACTATGAAGAAAAATAATGAGATTTCAGAGGATGAGCAAAAGGACTGCGAGGACAGCATGCAAAAGCTTACTGATAAGTTCGTTAAGCAGGTTGAGGAGTATGTTGCTGATAAGGAGAAGGAAATTCTTTCCATCTAATTAGTTAAAAAACGAGGTGTAAATTTATGTCTGATAATAACTCAGGTATTTTGGGCGAAAATATATTAGTTCCAGCTCATGTAGGGGTTATAATGGACGGCAACGGC
The DNA here is from genome assembly GCA_964548535.1 of uncultured Oscillospiraceae bacterium. Lineage (GTDB taxonomy): Bacteria > Bacillota > Clostridia > Oscillospirales > Ruminococcaceae > CAZJRQ01. The sequence goes on along the minus strand of CAZJRQ010000034.1, from coordinate 21,631 downwards.
AGGTGGGCAAAAAAGCGCGGAATGCCACGTAAATTTGGTCATCGTGCTGGTGCAAAAACGTTTCGAACTATTACTCGTCATGCAAAAGCGATTGGTGTTGAGTATATAACTTTTTATGCTTTTTCAACTGAAAATTGGAAAAGACCTAAGGATGAAGTCGATGCGATTATGGACTTGTTTGAGAAAAACTTAGATGAGGTTCGTGATTTTATTGATGAAAACATTCGTGTTAGGTTTATTGGTGACCGTTCTATGCTGAAGCCTAGTTTGCAGGAGAAAATGCGTGGAGTTGAGGAGGATTCTAAGAACTTTGACTCAATGACAATGATTCTCGCAATTAATTACGGTGGGCGTGATGAGATTACGAATACTGTTAAAAATATTGCATATGATGTAAAGAATGGTTTGGTTAATCCAGAAGACATTAGTGATGATTTTATTCAAAGCAGACTTTATACTGAGGAAATTCCTGATGTTGATTTGATTATCAGACCAAGCGGAGAGCAGAGGCTATCAAATTTTTTGATTTGGCAGGCTGCTTATGCGGAGTATTATTTTACAAATATACTATGGCCTGATTTTAAGAACGATGATTTAGATGATGCTATAATAGAATATAGTGACAGAAACCGAAGATTCGGCGGAGTTTGATTTTTAAAATTTGAAAGGATGTAAATATATGAAAACCAGAATAATATCTGGGGCGGTAGCAGTTGCAATTGCTATAGTACTGCTGATTTTACATAATACTTTTATGTTTAATCTTGCAATAGCTTTTCTTTCAATTGTTGCTATATTTGAGATATTTAGAGCGTTGAAGATTGATGAGAAAAAAGAATATAAATTTTTAGCTTATGCGTGTTACGGCTATGCCTTTCTAGATGCTTTTATGGATGTTTTTTATAGGAATGGATGGTTAGTTTGGTTAAACAGCAGATTTTATTTTGGGCTGTTTATTATTGCGATGATGTTGTTATATTTGAAATTCCATGAGCAGGTTAAGCATACTGAGGTTCTTTCTATGATTGCAGCTACAACGCTGATTACATATTCATTTGGAACATTGTTGCTTATGTCTAGTTCGTCTGTGAGTCCTGTTTTCATGATTGTTTTGACATTGTGCGGAGCTTGGCTTGCTGATACAGGAGCGTACTTTGCAGGAACATTTTTCGGGAAAACACCACTTTGTCCTAACATTAGTCCTAAGAAAACAGTTGAGGGGTTAATCGGAGGGGTTATCAGCAATGGTGTACTTTTCTTGATAATCGGACTTTTCTATGGTGTGATTTTTGACAAAGCGTCACTTGATTTTGTAATGCTTTTTGTTGCTGGTATGGGTTGCGCTTTGGTTGGGCTTTTAGGCGATTTGACAGCTTCAATGCTAAAACGTCAGTGTGGAATTAAGGATTATGGTAAAATAATGCCAGGGCACGGCGGAATAATGGATAGATTTGACAGTGTACTTTTTGTAGCACCTTTTATGTATTATTTGTTCAGCCAAGGACTTATAGTTAAAGACCTTGGGCTAATAAGCAATTTTTTATCAAATTTTAATATTTAGATTATTTCAAATTGGGGCTGGCAAGCCTCTGCGTTTGCAGAGCCTGGCTGCCCCTTTCGATATTTAAAAGTAGTTTGTAAGGATAGATTATATGAAGACAATAACAATTTTAGGTTCAACTGGTTCTATTGGAACTCAGGCATTAGATGTTGCAAAAAAGCATAGTATAAAAGTAAAGGCGCTTGCTGCTCATTCGAATGCTGAGCTTTTGGCGAAACAAGCAATAGAATTTGATGTTGAGTATGCTTGTATTTTTAATGAGAAAAATGTCAATACTTTAAAGGAATTGTTAGGCAGCACAGATATTAAAGTCTTAGTCGGAATGGACGGTCTTAATACTATCGCGCAGCTTGACGGCGTTGATATTATGCTTAATTCAGTGGTTGGAATGGTTGGACTTGTGCCGACCTTGACCGCAATTAATCATGGTGTCGATATTGCTTTGGCGAATAAAGAAACTCTAGTAGCTGGCGGTGAGCTTGTAATAAAAGCTGCAAAGGAGAATGATGTCAATATATATCCTGTCGATAGTGAGCATTCAGCAATTTTCCAGTGTTTGCAGGGAAATAAAAAATCACAGGTGAATAAGATTATTCTTACTGCTTCCGGCGGACCTTTTTTTGGAAAGACAAAGGATGAACTTTCATATGTTACGGTAAGTGATGCATTAAATCATCCAAACTGGAGTATGGGAAGTAAAATAACCATAGATTCGTCTACACTAATGAACAAAGGGCTTGAATTTATTGAGGCTCTTTGGCTGTTTGACCTAAAACCAGAGCAAATTGAAGTGGTTGTTCATCGGGAAAGTGTTGTTCATTCGGCTGTTGAGTATAATGACTGTTCGGTTATAGCGCAAATGGGTGTGCCTGACATGAAAATTCCTATTCAGTATGCATTGCTTTATCCTGATAGATTTGAGTGCCCGACTAGGCAGTTGTCGCTGACTGATTATGGAAATTTAACTTTTGCAAAACCTGATTATGACACGTTTGATTGTCTTAGCGCTTGTATAGAGGCTATAAAAATCGGTGGAAATATGCCAGCGTCTGTGAACGGTGCGAATGAAGAGGCGGTCGCTAAATTTTTAAATGGCGAAATCAGTTTTCTCGAAATTGGAGAATTAGTAAAAAGTGTTTTAGAAAATATTGAGTATAAAGAGATAAAATGCTTGGATGACGTGCTTTTGGCTGATAAAGAGGCACGAGAGTATATAAGGAATAGAATAAAAGAATTTTAAGAAATAAATCTTGAAAGGTGACAGAATAGATGAAGATAATTTTAGCTTTAGTTATTTTTGAAATTATTATTTTAATTCACGAGTTTGGACATTTTATTGTTGCAAAAAAGTGCGGAGTTAAAGTAAATGAGTTTGCTTTAGGAATGGGACCTGCTATTTTTAAAAAGCAAAAGGGCGAAACTTTGTATGCAATAAGAATCTTCCCAATTGGTGGATATTGCGCTATGGAGGGCGAGGATGCCGAGAGTTCTGACGATGGAGCATTTAATAAAAAGCCAGTTCCGAAGCGTATAGCTATAGTAGTTGCTGGAGCAATTATGAACTTGATTTTGGGGTTTGTTTTACTGATTATTTGTACATCCATGTCAGCACCTATTGCTTCTACTACGGTTTCATATTTTGAGGATAATGCAAAATCACATGAAACTGGTCTTGAGATAGGAGATAAGATTGTAAAAGTTAACGGCATGAGAATTTATACTGATATGGATTTGTCATATCAGTTTCAAAACGACGCTGATGGAATTTTCGAAATGGTTGTAGTTCGTAACGGTGAAAAGGTTAAACTTCCAAATGTAACTTTCCAGTCTGACGAAAATACTACACATATTGACTTTAGAGTTCAGCCTATTGAAGCTACTTTTGGAACAGTAATGTCACGCTCGTTTAAGCAGTCAATTACTGATGCGCGATTGATTTATATCTCGCTTGGCGATTTGGTAACTGGTAAATATTCTATAAAAGATTTGTCAGGTCCAGTTGGAATTGTTGACGTTATCGGTGATGTTATTCAGAATGAAACAACTGAAGAGAATGGCGTTGATTGGCGCGCTTTAACTGAACAAATTCTTTCACTTGGTGCGTTTATTACTATAAATATCGGACTTTTTAATCTGTTGCCGTTGCCAGCACTTGATGGCGGAAGATTAATCTTTTTAATTGTTGAGCTTATAAGAAAAAAACCAGTTCCACCAGAAAAAGAGGGAGTGGTTCATTTTGTAGGATTTGCAGCACTTATGCTGTTCATGGTTGTAATTACTGTGAGTGATATTATAAAAATTATTTAAGAGGACTTGATATAAAATGACTTTGAAAAGAAATTGCAGACCAGTTAAGGTCGGGAATTTAGTTCTTGACGGTGAAAAAATATACATTCAGTCAATGCTTAATGTTCCAGCTGAGAACATTGAAAAGTCAGTTGAACAGGCTGTAATGCTCCAAAATGCTGGCTGTGAAATTGTTCGAGCTGCAATACCAAATATGGATGCTGTAAAATTAATTCCGGCAGTTAAGGAAAAAACAAGTATTCCTCTAGTTGCTGATATACATTTTGATTACAGACTTGCAGTTGCTGCGGCTGAAGCTGGTGTCGATAAAATTCGTATTAATCCTGGCAATATCGGCTCTATGGACAAAGTGAAAACTGTAGTGAAATCGTGTCAGAGCAGAAATATTCCAATAAGAATTGGTGTAAATGCAGGTTCACTTGAGAAGGATTTGCTTGCTCAGTACGGTTCGCCAGTGCCAGAGGCTTTGGTGGAGAGTGCAATGCGTCATGTTAAGATTTTAGAAGAATGTGATTTTAATGATATAGTTATTTCAATAAAATCGTCAAACGTTCCAAATATGATTGGTGCTTATCGTCTTCTTGCTGAAAAGTGTGATTATCCTCTGCATTTAGGGGTGACTGAAGCAGGCACTGAGCGTATGGGAATAATAAAATCAGCAGTTGGAATTGGTTCTTTACTTGTCGACGGAATAGGCGAGACTATTCGAGTTTCTCTAACAGATGATCCAGTAAAAGAGATTTATGCAGCTAAAGATATTTTAAAGTCGATAGGCAAGGGAAGTGGCGTGAAGATTGTTTCATGTCCGACTTGCGGTCGAACTAAAATTGATTTAATTTCTCTTGCGAAAAAAGTTGAGGCAGCAACTAAAGATATCGAAAAGGATATTACAGTTGCAGTAATGGGTTGTGTTGTAAACGGTATCGGTGAGGCAGGAGAGGCTGATATTGGAATTGCTGGTGGCGACGGCTGTGCTGTTTTGTTTAAAAACGGTGAAAAATTGTATAAGATTGATGAAAGTGAGGCACTAACAGCCTTGCTTGGCGAAATAGAAAAACTGTAAGGAATGAAAAAATGAAGAGTTATACACTATCTAGTTTTTTTGAAGAATATATAGAACTAATCCCTAAATCGATGGAGAATGCAGAGATTTTAAAGTTAGCGTATATACAACAGCAAAATAAAATGACGGTTATAGCAAAGTTTGACGACCTTCAAAGCTATGATGTGATTTATGAGTTTGAAAACAAATTGGCCGATGCTATACATCTTAATCAACTTGAAATTTTGTGTAAATATACTCCTAACTTGCTTTGTGGGAATTATTTTGTAGAACTTGTAAAATTTTTAAAGAGTAGATTTCCGGTCGTGAACGGTTTTTTCGATGGTGCAACAGCTGAATTTACTGAAAATACATTTACGGTTAATCTTATGCACGGTGGTGAAAATGTGCTGAGAAAAGCAGGTATCGAGAATAAGTTTTCATCTTTGGTTATGGATATGTTCTCCACTAGTGCAGGAATAACATTTACTGGTGTTACTGAAACTGATAATGAAGAATTTCAAAAAACTCAAGATGCAATTTTACACGAGCAGCAGGAGAATAGACCCAAGATTGTACCTTCACAGCCATCTTCAGGTGCAAATTCGCAGCCTGGTGCAAAAGTTGCAGAAAAATCAATTGATTACCGTAAATGCAATGTGGACTTTACAAGACTTAATCTTATAGCTGATAATGCAGTTGTGTTAATGGGTTCACCGATAGCTTCAAGTTCTAAAGTTACGAATATGAAGGAGATTCCGCTTGAAGGTATGGATAAACCTGTTACTGTTTGGGGCGAAATCTTTCAGATTGATACTAGAGAAACTCGCAACGGTATGCTTATTGCCGTTATTTATTTTACGGATTTTACATCGTCATTTTCTATAAAAATGCTAGGTGGAACTCGAAGAGGTCGCTTTGCTAAAGGTTTACATAGAGATGATCTTGAGAGCTTGCTTGGAAACCTAAAAAAGGGTACTACAATAATTTGTTCAGGCAAGGTTGACGTTGATGATTTTGATCACAGAACATATCTAATTCCGACTGATATTATGGTTGTTAGGCGTGAAAAAGAAATTGACGAGGCTGAAGAAAAGCGTGTCGAGCTGCACTGTCATACTAATATGTCAAGCATGGACGCTTTGGCTGCTTCAAGTGCTTTAGTTAATCGTGCCCACGAGTGGGGACATAAGGCAATTGCAATTACTGACCATGGAGTTGTACAGGGATATACAGATGCTGGAAATGCTGTTGCTAAAATTCGCAAGGGCGGTACAGATTTCAAGGCGATTTATGGTATTGAAGCTTATGAAGTTAATAACGATGAAAGAATTTTCAAGGGCTGTGACAAGCGCAAATTAACTGATGAGATAATTGTTTTTGATCTTGAAACTACTGGCACATCAGCTACAAATGACAGAATTATTGAAATAGGTGCTGTCAAGATTAGAAATCTTGAAGTTGTTGATAGATTTGATATGCTTGTAAATCCAAAGCGAGAGCTTACTGAATTTATATCAAATCTCACACATATAACAGATGAAATGCTAGATGGTGCTGCTGATGAAAAAACAGCAGTTGAGGCTTTTTTGAAGTTTTGCGGTGAAAAGCCTGTTTTCGTTGCACATAATTCAGATTTTGATACTGGATTTATTCGAAATTCAGTTTTACGGCTTGGAATCAAGTATGACTTTTCTTCAATAGATACTGTGCCGATGAGCAGAATTATGCTCCCACAGCTTGAGAAGCATAAGCTTAATTTTGTTGCTGAGCATTTCGGACTTGATTTCAATCATCATAGAGCGTGTGATGATGCAGAGGTTTTAGCACAGATTTTCATTAATTTGTCCAATCAGCTGATAGAGCAGTATGGTCATATGTTTATAACGGTAGATATGCTCAATAGTTTGCTTGCTAATACTGATAATGTTGATTCAATGCCTTCTTATCATCAAATAATTTTGGTGAGAAATAATACAGGGCTGAAAAATTTGTACAAGCTTATTTCAATGTCAAATCTTGATTTTTATAAACGCCGTCCTAGAATTCCAAAGTCGGAGCTTGTTAAGCATCGTGAGGGTCTGATTATTGGAAGTGCTTGTGAGGCTGGTGAACTTATTCAGGCTTATCTTGATGGAAAGACTGACGAACAGATTAAGCAGATTGCAAGCTTTTATGATTATTTGGAAATTCAGCCACAAGGAAATAATATGTTTATGCTGACTTCAGAACGTCCTCCGTATACTAATATTACATCTGAGGAGCAGATTAAGGATATAAATAGATTTGTAGTTAAGCTGGGTGATGAAATGGGCATTCCAGTTTGTGCAACTGGTGACGTGCATTTTCTTGACAAAGGTGATGCTCAGTTTAGAGCAGTGCTTATGGCTTCTAAAGGGTTTACTGATGCTGACAGACAGCCACCGCTTTATTTAAAAACTACAACTCAAATGCTTTCTGAGCTTTCGTATCTTGGTGAAGATAAGGCTTATGAAATAGTTGTAACTAATACAAATATGATTGCTGATATGATTGACAGTGATTTAAAATCTTTTCCTAATGGTACATATACACCGTTTATTGACGGTGCGGTTAGAGAACTTCAGGTTATTTGCTGGCAGAATGCCTGTGGAATGTATGGCGATTGTGACCCTAGTGAAATTGAAGTTCCGGAAGGTGATACCGGAATTGAGGTTGCTTTTAAAGACCATATTCCGCCAATAGTTTATGAGCGTCTTAATAGAGAGCTTTCGTCCATCATCAAGCATGGTTTTGCAGTGCTGTATATGATTTCACAAAAGCTTGTTGCAAATTCAGTTGAGAATGGATATCAGGTTGGTTCTCGTGGTTCGGTTGGTTCATCTTTTGTTGCGTCAATGTCTGGAATTTCCGAAGTTAATCCGCTGATGCCGCATTATGTATGTCCAAAATGCAGAACTAGTGAGTTTATTACTGACGGTTCAGTTGGTTCAGGATATGACCTGCCTCCTAAAAAATGCCCAAATTGCGGTGAAGAATATAATCGTGATGGACATGATATTCCATTTGAAACTTTCTTGGGATTTGATGGCGATAAAGCGCCTGATATCGACCTTAACTTCTCTGGAGATTATCAGTCATTTGCACATAAATATACAGAAGAATTGTTCGGCGCAGACCATGTATTTAAAGCAGGAACTATTGCAGGTGTTGCTGAAAAAACTGCTTTCGGATATACAAAAAAATATCTTGAAGAGCGTGGAAGAGTGGTTCATCCAGCAGAAGAACAGCGAATTATTAACGGCTGTTTAGACGTTAAAAGAACTACAGGACAGCATCCAGGCGGAATGGTAGTTATTCCAAGTGATTACGATGTTTATGACTTTACACCGGTTCAGCACCCAGCTGAAAAGGTTGATTCTGATATTGTTACAACTCACTTTGACTTCCATTCGCTGCACGATACAATTCTAAAACTTGACGAGTTGGGACACGATGTTCCTACACTATATAAATACCTTGAGGATATGACTGGACTTGATATCTTAAAAATTCCGATGTCTGATGAAAAGGTATATTCACTGTTTACATCACCAAACGCTTTGGGTGTAACTAGTGAGGACATTATGTGGCAGACCGGAACGCTGGGTATTCCTGAAATGGGTACAGCTTTTGTTTGTCAAATGCTTTTGGAGGCGAAACCTAAGAACTTCAGTGACCTATTGCAGATTTCTGGACTTTCTCATGGTACTGACGTTTGGCTTGGAAATGCGCAGGAGCTTATTCATAATAATGTTTGTACAATTTCTGAAGTTATCGGTACTCGTGATAGTATTATGACTTATTTGATTTATCATGGACTTGATCCAAAGCTTTCGTTTAAGATAATGGAGATTACTCGTAAGGGTAACGCACCAAAGCTTTTGACAGAAGAAATGAAGCAGGATATGCGTGATCATGATGTTCCAGAGTGGTATATCGAAAGTTGTTTGAAGATTAAATATATGTTCCCTAAAGCCCATGCGGCGGCATATGTTACTTCGGCTATCAAGCTTTGCTGGTTTAAGATTTATAAACCGCTTGAGTTTTATGCGGCGTATTTAACTGTTCGCGGTGAGAATTTTGAGGCTGAGACTGCTGTAAAAGGTGTGCATATGGTGCGTGAGCGTATTGAACAGTTGAGGAATATGGCAAAGCAGGAGCGTACTGCAAAGGATGAAGGCGTCTTGGAAATGCTTATGCTTACGAATGAATTTCTTTCAAGGAAATATGACTTTTTACCTGTTGACATTTTTAAATCTCATGCGACGATTTATCAGATTGAGGATGGTAAGCTAAGATTGCCATTCTGTTCACTTTCAGGTGTTGGAACAAATGCTGCACAGAGTCTTTATGAAAAGGCGAAAAATCGTGATTTTATCTCAATTGAAGAGTTCCAGCAGCAGAGCGGTATTGGTAAATCTGTAGTAGAAACTCTTGAGAGAAATGGTGCTTTTGGTGATTTGCCTAAATCAAATCAAATGTCGCTGTTTTAACTTTAACTTTACAAAATATCAACTGTTTGTACATAGAATTAGTTGACAATTATATATCATCATGTTATTATAATAAAGCAGTATCGTGATATCATGATATCACTTTACTACGATAAAGTGAAGCGTATGGGGAAAGGATAATTTATATGAAAAGAAATGATCTTATAACGCCTGAGGGTACAAGAGATTTATTGTTTAATGACTGCTTGGCGAGACGTGCAGTTGAAGATAAAATTTCTCAGCTTTTCAAGGGCTTTGGATATAGCGAGGTTGTTACACCTGGCATTGAATTTTATGATTTGTTTAGCGGAAGTTCCAGAAATTTTCAGCAGGAAATTATGTATAAGCTGACAGATTCAAAGGGCAGACTTATTGTGCTAAGACCAGACTCAACTATTCCGATTGCAAGATTAGTTGCAACAAGACTTAAAGAGGCTAAACTGCCACTAAGACTATACTATAATCAAAGCATTTATGAGAACAATGCTTTGCTTAAAGGTCGTTCTGACGAGGTTGTTCAGGCTGGAATTGAGCTTATTGGCGGAACAAATATTAAGCGTTCTGATTATGAGGCACTTTGCATTGCTGTCGAGGCTTTGGCGTCATTTGATGAAAAAAGCTTCCGACTTGAAATTGGCGATATTGGGTATTTCAATGAGCTTGTTGATAAGCTGGACGCTGACGATAGAACTAAGGAAGAAGTTAGACTGCTTATTTCTGCTAAGAATTATCCTGCACTAAATGATTTGCTTGATGAAGTTGGTGATAATCAGATTACTAACGCTCTAAAGCAGCTGCCACGTCTTTTTGGCGGAGTTGAGGTTCTTGATAAGGCTGCAAGTTTGTTTGCTGATGAAAAAACTAATAAGATATTAGATAATCTGAGAGAGGTATACAATCGTCTTTCAAGTCTTGGATATGAGGGAAATATTTCTGTTGATTTGGGAATTGTCAGTCATGCAGATTATTATACTGGTATTGTGTTTAAGGGATATTTAACGGGAGTTGGTCAGTCAGTTCTAAAGGGCGGAAGATATGATAAGCTTATCGGTGAACTTGGCGAGCCGGAAAATGCAGTTGGTTTTGGAGTTAATTGTGATGCAATTGCTAATTTCACACGTAAAAAAGGAACAGCTCCTAAGCTTAAAACTGCTGATTGCATAGTTTATGGTGAAAATGGTTATGTAGTTGAGGCTATTTCTTATGCTAACAGTCTAGTTAGACAAGGTCTTGTTGTCGAAAACAGTTTGTTTGATACTGCTGATGAAACAAAAGAATATGCAATTTCAAAGGGCATACATAAAATGTATGTCGTAAATGATAAGACTACAGAAATTACACTTTAAGTTGGGGCGGAGGATATATAAATGAATAAACCACTAAGAATTGCCCTTACAAAGGGTAGACTTGAAAAAGATACAGTAGCACTTTTAGAGAGAATCGGATTTGATTGTACGGCAATCAGAGAAAAGGGCAGAAAGCTGATTTTGCCTGTTCCCGACGGCAATCTTGAGGTAGTGCTTGCAAAGGCTAACGATGTAATTACTTATGTTGAACATGGAGTTTGTGACATCGGAGTTGTTGGAAAAGATACAATTATGGAAATGCAAGGCAAGTTTTTCGAGCTTGCAGATATTGGATTTGGCAGATGTAAATTTGCACTTGCAACTAAAAAGGGCTCTCCTTTTTATGGCGGATATAATGTAAAAACTATTGCAACTAAATATCCAAACATCACAAGAAATTATTTTGAGAGCAAGGGAATGGATGTTGAAATCGTTAAGATTGAGGGTTCTGTTGAACTTGCACCTCTTTTAGAGCTGGCTGACGGAATTGTTGATATAGTTGAAACGGGCACAACTCTAAAGGAAAATGGTCTTGAAGTTATTGAAGATATTGCTCCAATTTCGGCTAGACTGATTGTTAATATGGTTAGCATGAAACTTAGACAAGAAGAAATTGAAAAGTTTGTTGAGCTAGTTGAGGCGAACATTTAATTGGAGGATTTAAAATGTCTATTATAAATAAGATTTTTGCCAATGGCGTTGATGAGGTTGAATTTTTCAAGCAAGTTGAAAAGCGCAGCGGTGAAACTGATAAAAAAGTAACAGTAGTTGTTTCTGAAATTATTGAAAATGTTAAGCAAAACGGAGATAGTGCAGTTAAGGCATATACAGAGAAGTTTGACGGCAAGCTTCCGCAGTATTATGAAGTTCCTAGAGATGTTATAAATGATGCATTGACAGAGGCTGATCCTGAGTTTGTTAATGCTTTGCTAAATGCGGTTGAGAATATTTCTGATTTTCATAATCGCCAGAAATCGCAATCTTTTGTTGACCCAAAGCAAAACGGTGTTATTTTAGGACAGCGTGTACGTGGTCTTGAAAGAGTTGGGCTTTATGTTCCAGGCGGTACAGCGGCTTATCCTTCATCAGTTTTGATGAATGCAATTCCTGCAAAAATTGCTGGAGTTAAGGAAATAATCATGGTTACACCTCCGCTAAAGGACGGTACAGCTAATAAGGATATTCTTGTTGCTGCTGCAGTTTGCGGCGTTGACAGAGTTTTCTTATCAGGCGGAGCACAGGCTGTTGCAGCTTTGGCTTATGGTACTGAGGAAGTTCCGAAGGTTGACAAAATTGTTGGACCTGGAAATATTTTTGTAGCTACTGCAAAGAAACTTCTTTACGGAATTGTTGATATTGACATGATTGCAGGACCTAGCGAAATTTTGGTTCTTGCTGATGAGAATGCAAATCCAAAATACATTGCGGCAGATTTGATGTCACAGGCAGAGCATGATTTGCTAGCATCTTCAATTTTGATTACAACAAGCGAGAAGATTGCTGACGAAACTATTTTGGAGATTGAAAGACAGGTTAAGGAGCTTTCAAGAAAAGAAATTATCGAGAAATCACTTGCTGACTTTGGTGCTATTATCATTTGTAATAATGAGGATGAAGCTTGTGAATTTGCTAATAAACTTGCACCTGAGCACCTTGAAGTTTTGTTTGAAAATCCTATGGAATATTTAGGCAGATTAGACAATGCGGGTTCAATTTTCTTGGGCGAATATGCTCCAGAGCCTTTGGGAGATTATTATGCTGGACCAAACCACGTTTTACCAACAAGCGGTACAGCAAGATTTTTCTCGCCGCTTTCAGTAAACAGTTTTGAAAAGCGTTCAAGTTTTATTTACTATACAGAAGAGGCTTTGAATGATGCTAAGGAAGATATTGTTTTGATAGCTGAAAGAGAAGGTCTTACAGCTCATGCAAACGCAATTAAGGTTAGATTCTAATATAGTAGTTAGGAGGAGTTCATTTTGAGAACAGCTAACATTAAAAGAAAAACTAAGGAAACTGATATAGAAGTTTTTGTAAAGCTAGACGGTGAGGGCAGAGTATCGGTTGATACTGGCATTGGTTTTTTTGACCATATGCTTACTGCTTTTGGCGTACATAGCGGAATTGATTTACAGGTTAATTGCAATGGCGATTTGAATGTTGACGGTCACCACACTGTTGAGGATATCGGTATTGTGCTTGGGCAAGCTTTTTCACAGGCGCTTGGAGATAAGGTTGGAATTACACGTTATGGCACGTCATTTATTCCAATGGATGAGGCATTGGGATTTTGCTCACTTGACATAAGCGGACGTCCATTTTTAGCATTTGATGCTGAATTTTCTGACAACAGAATTGGTGAGTATGATACTTGCCTTACTGAAGAATTTTTCAGAGCATTTGCATTTAATGCAGGAATTACTTTGCATATTAGAAAAGAATATGGCAAGAACGACCATCACATTGCAGAGGCTATTTTTAAGGCCGTTGCACACGCACTAAAAGACGCAGTAAAAATTGAGGGTAATAAAGTACTTTCTACAAAGGGAGTGTTATAGATGATAGCAATTATCGACTACGGTGCAGGAAACATTTTTTCAGTTAAAAACGCACTTGACTATTTAGGACTTGAAAACAAGCTTACAAACAAAAAAGAAGATTTAGAATCTGCTGATGCTTTGATTTTACCAGGTGTTGGAGCTTTTCCTTGGGCAATGAAAATGCTTAGAGAGAGCGGTTTGGTTGATACGATTAAAGAGCAGGCTAGACTTAAACCATTCTTGGGAATTTGTCTTGGAATGCAGCTTTTGTTTGAAAAAAGTTTTGAGTTTGAAGAGTGTGAGGGACTAGGACTAATTTCTGGCTATGTCGATAAAATTGTTGAACCTGATTTGGTTATTCCTCATTTAGGTTGGAACAAGCTTGTTTATAATCATAAATCTCCATTGTTTGATGACTTGTCTGATGACGAGTATGTATATTTTGTACATTCATTCAAGGCTTTTTGTAATGACGAAAATTTGTATGCTTATTGCGAATACGGAAATAAAGTTCCTGCGTTAGTGTCTGACGGAAAAACAATTTTCGGCGCACAGTTTCATCCTGAGAAGTCAGGTAAGGTAGGACTTAAAATACTTGAGAATTTTGCAAAACTTGTATCTGAGGAGGTATAGTAAGATGCTTGCGAAGAGAATAATCCCTTGCCTTGATGTTCGTGAAGGAAAGGTAGTTAAGGGAGTAAATTTTGAGGGGATTAAAGAAGTTGGCGACCCTGTAGAGTGCGCAGCAGAATATGACGCACAGGGTGCTGACGAGATAGTTTTTTTAGATATCAACGCGTCACATGAGGGCAGAGGAACAATGCTTGACGTTGTTAGTCGTACTGCTGAAAAGGTTTTTGTACCGCTGACTGTCGGCGGCGGAATTCGTACAATTGAAGATTTCAGAGATACACTTCGTGCTGGAGCGGACAAGGTTTCGGTAAATTCAGCGGCGGTTAAAAATCCACAGCTTATTAAAGAGGCGGCAGATATTTTCGGCTGTCAGTGTGTTGTTGTCGCAATTGACGCTAAGAAAATTTCTGACGGAAAATATACTGTTGTAATTAACGGCGGAAGAATCGATATGGGAATCGACCTGATTGATTGGGCGAAAAAAGTTGAAGAGCTTGGTGCTGGAGAAATTTTGCTTACTTCAATGGATACAGACGGCGTAAAGGGCGGATTTGATTTGCCTATGCTAAAGGCTGTTTGTGAAGCTGTTAAGATTCCTGTAATCGCAAGCGGCGGAGCAGGAAAGCTTTCGGATTTTGCTGAGGCTTTTGAAGAAACAGATTGTTCGGCGGCACTTGCAGCGTCACTATTCCATTTTAAAGAGTTAACAGTAAGTGATGTTAAGGCTGATTGCAAGTCTAAGGGAATTGCAATTAGATAATATATATTAAAGGTTAAATTTTCTATGACTAACTTTTTTTCTGAGAATTATATATCAAGAATTGAAATTTCTAATTTCCCGAATTATAATTCTTATATTTCGGGAATTCCAGCAATCAAATATCTTTATGAAAATGACGGCTTGGATTTAAGTAGTAAGGTTACTTTTTTTGTTGGAGAAAATGGCTCTGGAAAATCTACTTTGCTTGAGGCAATGGCAGTGTCGTACGGCTTTAATGCAGAGGGTGGTTCTAAGAATTTTACTTTTTCAACTAATCAAACTCATTCAGATTTGCATAAATATATTAGAGTATCAAAGGGAATAAACAAGGCTAAAGACGGATATTTTCTGCGAGCTGAGAGCTTTTATAATGTTGCATCAAATATTGATTATATGGATAGTTTGCCATCCCTTGATGAACCAGTTATAGAGGGATATGGTGGAGTTTCACTGCATGAGCAGTCACATGGAGAAAGTTTTTTTGCCTTGATAATGAACCGATTTAGAGGCAATGGATTGTATATCTTAGATGAGCCTGAAGCAGCTTTGTCACCGTCACGTCAAATGTCACTGCTAGTTAGAATTAATCAGCTGGTAAATGACGGTTCTCAGTTTATAATTGCAACTCATTCACCGATTTTGACTGCATTTCCTAATTCTGAAATTTATCAGCTGCATGATGGTATAATAGAAAAAACATCTTATGAGGATACTGAGAATTATCAAATTACAAAGAGCTTTTTAGAAAATCCAAATAAGATGATAAATTATTTGTTTGAAGAATAGATGACGTTGCATACAATATAAAATTATTTTAAAGGATAGTAAAAATGAGTAATATAAAAATTGATATAGACAATTTGGATAAATATTTTGAAAAAGATGAGCTTACGCCTGCAATTGCGTTTGATGTTGACACTAAGACAGTTTTAATGCTTGCGTATATGAATAAAGAAAGCTTGAAAAAGACTTTGGAAACAGGCTACACGTGGTATTGGAGCCGTTCGCGTCAGGAATATTGGAACAAGGGTGCAACTAGCGGGCATCTGCAAAAGGTTGTGTCTATATATGCTGATTGCGATAATGATACATTGCTTTTGAATGTTAAGCAGACAGGTGTTGCTTGTCACACTGGCGAATATAGCTGTTTTTTCAATGAATTATATAAGGAGGACTAATATGTCAGTATTGTTAGATTTGGAACAGGTTGTTCTTTCAAGAAAAGATACTAAAGAAGAGGGTTCGTACACTTGCTATCTTTTTGAAAAGGGTATTGATAAGATTTTGAAAAAGGTTGGCGAGGAGAGTTCTGAAACTATTATCGCCGCTAAAAATAGAGATAAAGATGAGCTTAAAGGTGAGGTTGCTGACCTGCTTTATCATCTAATGGTTATGTGTGTTGAGCAGGATTTGCCTTGGAGTGAGGTTGAGTCTGTCCTTGAAGAAAGACACAATAAAACAGGTAATTTAAAGAATTTCCATGTTGTTGACAAGAACACTTAATAAGCTATTTTTAACATAAGAAGCAGAGAAAACATGATTTTTTTCTGTTTCTTTTATTTTTTTATAAAAAATCGTCACACTCCTAGCTAAAACTGAATATGATAAAGTGAAGTATAAAATTACTTTAGGCAATTTGCCTTGATCTTAAATTAGTCAGGAGGATTTTTTTATGAGCGATTTGAAACAAAACAACTGCTTTAAGGAAGCTGTCTGCATTGAGGCTATGAGAGTTTTTGATTCGTGTTCTTCTCAAGATTGCCTTGAGGATTTGACAGTCAACTTTAACTCACCAGGTGATCAGATGTTAATTGATCGTGCTAGTTTCATTAAAACAAAATGTGTTGAGGTGATTAACACAACTTTCCAGATTGATCCCGTACCATTTAATAAGGGATTTTTCACAGTAGATCTTACTTACACATTTAAAATTGACCTTGAAGTGTTTGAGAATTCTAGCAAGAAGCCAGTTTTTATTTCTGGAACAGCAGTATTCAACAAAAAGGTAATTCTATTCGGTAGTGACGGTAATACTAAGCATTTCAGTTCTGACCAGGTCAGTACACCTGTAGTAAATGGCTGCTGCTTTACTAATCTGCCACGAGCAACAGTGAGCGTTGTTGATCCTATTTGCCTAGACACAAAACTAGTCAACAAATGTCCGCCATGCCCACCATGCCCACCATTCCCATGCCCATGTCCACCACCTTGCCCACCAAAGCATCATGATTGCTGTGATGAAGATGACTTTGATGATAAGGATTGCAAACCAAAGCCAAAACCACCAAAGCCACCACATGGATTTGGAAAGACAGTGCTTGTTACAATCGGTATGTTTGCCATTGTCCAGCTACAGCGCGAGGTATCAATTCTAATCCCTGCTTATGATTATTGCATACCTCAGAAGGAGTGCTCAAGCAATACAGATAGCCCTTGCGAATTGTTTGAGAAGATTAAGTTCCCAACAAATGAGTTCTTCCCAAAGAGCTTAGATTGTGAGAATTCAAAGAGCTCTTGCTGTAATAACAATATGCCGATGGTTGGCGTGAGCGAAGATTGTGAATAAAATACACATATGAAGTATTTAACGCATGATTATATGTCATGCGTTTTATTTTGTGTAAATATAAAAGTAGTTTGAACCCCAAATATTAGATAAAGTTAAAAAGAATAAACTAAAGCTACTAAGTATTATGCGAATTCCTATAGTTCATGCGAAAGGGATGACAACGAATGTGCAATAAGTTGATTGGTATTTTATTTCTAAATGCTGTGACATTTGTAAATGTATTAAGAAATTTGCAAACGTATTGAAGGCTGGATTAACAATCATTTACGACGTATATTTTGTTGATTTTCATAAAAAGCTATGTTAAAAACATTTAATTTGTCACTTTAATTTTTGCGGACATTTTATATTGTAATTTCATTTTTAAAAAACGCTAAAAAGACCTTGACACACAGGGAAAATAGTGATATAATAATTGTTACGATTATGAATGGAGGTGCTAACATGGCTATTGATAAAAAGGGTACAAAGCAGATTGCTGACAATCGCAAAGCGAGGCATGATTATTTTGTCCTAGAGCAAATTGAGTGTGGAATTGAGCTGGTTGGTACTGAAGTGAAGTCGATTCGCAATGGTAATGTTAATTTAAAGGATAGTTGGTGCAGTATTGATGACGGAGAAATGTGGGTTAAGGGAATGCATATTTCACCGTATGAGATGGGCAATATTTTCAACCGTGATCCAATTAGGGTTAGAAAACTGCTAATGCACAAGCGTGAGATTGATAGACTTTATGGACAGGTTAAGCAAGAGGGTTTGACTTTGATTCCGCTGGCTTTATATTTTAAAGGAAGCAGAGTTAAGCTTGCTCTTGGTGTTTGCAAGGGTAAAAAGCTACATGACAAGCGTGATGACATGGCTAAAAAGGCTGCAGCTAGGGATATTGACAGAGCTATGAAAGAGCGAAACAGGTAGGTTTTAAATTTCAAGAAATCACCTACCACTCTATATTATTCTATATGGGGGCGTAAAGGTTTCGACGGGGATTTTGAAGCACGATAAGCGAGTAGAGGAGCGAACTCTCTTTAAACGTCGCACGTTTTTAAAATTAAACGACAACAATAATTTTGAACTAGCTGCTGCTTAGTCAGCGCTCGTCCTGCTCTTGAGTACCACGGCTTGAGTTTGGGCGTCGATTAGTGGTGAACGTCGTTAGGTTAAGCCTGTAACCTAATTGATGTATTTCAGGCTACTGACATTTCAAGCGTGTTTGTTTGCTTGTTTTCGAGGGAAGCGGAGCAATCCAAGATAACAAACTACACTCGTAGAAATTCGTGGGGATGGGTTTTCGGACAGGAGTTCGACTCTCCTCGCCTCCACCATTTAGGTATAAACCGAACACCAATTATTTTCGTAACTTTAGGAGTGTTTGGTATCGTAGTTAAATACGAGCATTAAAAAAAGACTGAAGACTTGTGTCTCCAGTCTTTTTTTATATTAAATTTTAGACGTAAACCCAGTTAGGCAAATCCCGATAATACGTAGTTTACAACCATTGAATTTTTCTAGCCTTTACTAATCCAGGACAACTTTCAAGCACATAGTTGTCCTAAAGTTGCCCTAAGTTTACAAGTTAAAAATATAATTTATTACACAATAGTAAAGACAACTATATATGAAGATCCAAGTTGTATGGTAACAGTTGAGTAATAGCAAAATTTAGAAACATAAACTATATTACAATAACTATATGTTTATTATTGTAATTTGTTATAATTATCGACATTTTACGACACCGTATATTGGAGTATATCCTAAATAAGATAAATTAACCATGTAAAACATTGCATTTTATGTTGTTTAATGATATATTTAGTATGTATATATTAAATATACATACTAAATATGGAGGTCGAAAAAAATGAAAAGCAAGAAATTACCTAGTTTAAAGCGATTTCTTTCAGGGTTTCTGGCTTGTGCTATGACATCAACTTTGCTGTCAAGTATGCCAGTATCGGCTGAGGGGGATAAGTATCCGTATGCTTTGTTTGCTGGATCAAACAAAGATGGGGCAATAACCATTAACAGTTCCTATTTGACTGCTAATGGCGATATCGCTACAAACGGCACTATTAAAACTACCGCAGAATATCCTAACATTAATGGTGCTAAAAAAGAAAATGCAAACGAACAGATGATTTACATTATTAATAAGATTGATAACGCATATTTCTCAGGTGAAAATGTTCAGCTTTATTCTGAAGATTATAAATGTGATGATATCAATATTAACATTGATAATCCATTTAAAATTCAAGGACAAGCTGAATTATCAGGTAATATCTCATTAAATGCTGGAATTAAGGCTTTAAATGATATCACTTTAAATGGCGAAGTGATAAACTCAAATAATTCAGTAATATGTTCTGATATAGGAAATATTGTTATTGACAGTACAAATGTAAATCTTAACGGCTTAATTTACGCTCCATATGGTGACGTTGAAATTAAGGCTGATAACTTAACTCTTGGCAGCGTTATTATCGCTCAAAATATCACTATTGACTGCTCTAATGTGAATATTAACTATAATCATAATATGGCTGAATTTGTTGGTACTGAAACCGAAATAGCCATGGATGATATTTTTATCTACGCTATGGGTGAGTATAACAATGAAGAAAACAGCATAGATATTAAATGGTATACAGATTATACTGACAGTGATTTTGAAATTTTCAGTTCAAATAATAATGAAAATTACGTTTCAGAAGCTGTAGTTCCTTCTGATGAAACTACGTATCAGTATGTAATTACTGAAGATTTTGAAACTAAATATTTCAAGGTTGCACTTACTACTAAAGATGGTAAAGTAGTTGAATCAGTACCTTTTGTTGTTAATAAGACAGAAAACGGATATGAACCTGCTTTTCTTGATAGTGATGGAGACGGATTACCTGATATTTATGAGATAATGATTGGTACAGATATTAATAATCCTGACACTGACGGAGATGGACTTACCGATTATGAAGAAGTATATATTACAGGTACTGATCCATTAAAATACGACTCTGTTACAGAAGGTGTTTCAGATGCTGATGCAGATTCAGACGGTGACGGTCTTTCAAACAGAGAAGAAATTGAACTTGGCACAGATCCGCAAAAAGCTGATACTGACGGAGATGGTCTATCAGATGGTGATGAAGTTAATGTTTATGGAACTGATCCGCTAAAGGCTGACACTGATGATGACGGAATTAAAGACGGTGATGAGCTAAAAATCGGACTAGATCCTCTAGACCCTGAAACTTTTGGCTACCCTGATGCAGAATATGTATCGAATCAAAATATTTCAGCTGAAAGTCCTGTTCTTTCTCAAATAAATACAGAAGACAGTCCTTATGAACTTTCAATCGAAGTTGAATCAACTGGATACGTTGAAGGCAATCTTCAAGCAGGTGAAACTGGATATGCAAATGCAATAGCGAATTCAGCAATGCTTGGAACTGCTCCAGAATTAATTTGCGATAGTACTTGCAATATTAGTAAAGTTGTGTTAAACTTTAAGATAAAGAATGAATACATTAATAATGATAACAACTATTCTGAATACACAAATGAACTTAATGGAATAAAAAAATATCAAGTATTCAAATTTTATGAAGATATCAATACTCTTTTACCAGTTGAAACACGTTATGATGTTGAAAATAACACCATATCATGTGAAACAGATGAGCTAGGTACTTATTGTCTTTTTGATTTATCTACATGGTTTAATGATTTAGGTTATGAAGTTACAGGTGAAACACAAGCACTTAGAAGTGTTTCTAGTCAATTTAACACAGCTAGCATTGAGAATGAAATAAAAAAATATGATTTTAACGGTCATACTTATGGTTTTTACGCTGGAAGCAATGTTTCTTCTTGGACTAATGCAAAAATAATCTGTGAATTGATGGGAGGTCATTTGGCTACAATCACCTCACAGGAAGAACAGAATGCAATTGAAAGCTTTTTAATATCACAATCCGGCTCAGCTTACTGGATTGGCGCTTCAGACATAGAGAGAACAGGTAATTGGGAATGGGTAACAGGAGAAGATTTTGTTTACACCAATTGGGGAAAAAATCAACCTGATTCAAGTTATGGAAACACTGAAAACTATTTAGGAATGCTTAAAGTTGCGCAACCTTGGGGAACATTTGGAAAGTGGAATGATTACTTAGTTAGTGTGCCGGGTGTTAATGGATTTATTTGCGAATGGGAAAATCAAACTCCAAAAAGCTATAACATAGTTTTAGGAACAAATTTAAAAACTGTAACACTTGATGATAAGCTTTCACCAAATAGTCCCGCAGATACCGATAAAGACAGTTTGCTTGACTGGGAAGAAATAAACAGTGAATCGTCACT
>CAZJRQ010000033.1:0-25582 GCA_964548535.1 uncultured Oscillospiraceae bacterium | reverse complement strand
CTAAATTGCTCCACCATGTAAATCTCATTATTTTCATTTATAGGAACAACGCAAACTCCGCCTGGATGAGTAATAATCTCACGAGTTGCCTCCTTGCCGTTTTCAAGCATTACCTTGTCAACAGCCAGCTTAACAACCTTGCCGTCATATATTTTTTCTCCTGAAATTTTCTTTTCACAAAGATGCATAAATATCCAACTCCTAAAATTATCTTGATTTGTTTTAATTCTTGTTTTCGTCGCTGTTTTTATCAGATTGAATATCGCTTGAAATCTCGGCATCTAAAGTACCATTATCGTCAGCAGACTTATCTGATTTTTTTGCGTAAGCTAAAACTTTTTCATCACCATTATTTTTCTTGTTCAAAACATAAGCCGCAGCCATGTATGCAATCAAAATTCCAATACCAGCAACAGTAACAATCTTGCCAGCCGCAAATCCCTTAGTTTCATAATGGAACGTAATCTCGTTATCACCCTCAGGACAAAGAACTGCCATAAATCCATACGAAACCTTTTCAATATCAACAGGCTTACCGTTAACCTCAGCTGTCCAGCCGTCCATGTAAGGAACGCTGAAGAACACAAGCTTTGAAGAATCAAGCTTTATTTTAGCATCAAAACCATTGGTGTCTTCTTTGAAATAATAGCAAGACTCAGCGCGTTTTTCTTCGCATATTTGTGAGTAAGTGTCAGCATTTAACTCTGCTGGGTCATACTCATACCTTTGTAAAACATCAGAATATTTTATAATCTGAGCCTGGTCAAGCACCATAGCCTCCATTAGAATATTAGTTTTCTGAACCTCAGACGCAGATTTAATTGTGGTATCAGTAGTATAATAATCATAAGTAAAGCCCATTGGAACATAATTTTCATTCTCATAAATATTAAAACCATTTTGAGTATCTACATACTTAAAGCCAGGCATTTCTGAAAGTTCTTGCGGCGGATTATTTTCTGCATTGCCCTCAAGCTGGCTGTCAGAAAGCTGATTAAAATAATACTTAACTGAGAACAGACCTCTAAGCGGATAAAGATTAGTTTCCATTCTTGAAGCAACATCTCTAGTTTGACCTATTTCAGTGTAAAAATCCATAATAGATGCAGGAACAACACTCTGGAACGCTCTCATTGAAGAAAGTCCCCAGAACATACACCAGTTGTCAACATTCGGAGAAGTGTCAATTCTGTAGAAAGTATTTTCGATATCGGACATATCACCGTCAAGCTTATCCATATGAAGATTTTCAGATCCATAAATCGCACGGTCGATATATCTTTCGTTATTCTCACCCTGTGCAACACCATAAAAAACTGATGCTGACATACATACAATACAAGCAGTAGCAGTCATTATATTTACAATTCTGTAAAAATCTTTTCCTTTTTTAAGCTTGTAAATTACAACAAATAAAAGTCCTGTCATTACAATAGTGACACCAGCTTGAATCCAGTAAAGCTCAATATATTCAGGGACTTTAAAGAAAACATTTTTGCCGTTTTCAAGCTTTGGCAACGCACCAATTGCAATGAATATCGCACAGACAATAACAACAGGCTTAAAGCCCTTTTTGAGCAAGTCCTTGTCCTCATCAAGTACCTGAGCAGTCATCAAGCACATAATTAAAATAGGCATATAATACCATCTAGCATAGTAACTGCTGTTTAGCAGAACAAACAAAGAGTTCAAAACAGGAACGCAAGCCATAATAGCACAAACCCAAACTATCTTAGACTTCCAATCCTTTTTGCGGCTTCTCATATATGCAATTACACCGCACATTGAGAACATTGGCAAATAGCCAGCCATAGAAGCCCATCTTGCCTTGTCTGAGTTAAGAATGTTAATTCTAGCAGGCATATCCGAAAGCATAAAGAATGACTGAATAATTCTAGGAATACGAACATTTTCAGAATAAATAGCCATATCTATACCATAAAGTCGAGTATCAACTCTAGGATTATTTATAACATCGACAACTGACGGCAATAGAATACAAGCAGCAATCATTACACCGATAATTGCCTCGAATATAAGAAGACCGAACGATTTCATATCAATCTTAAAGTCCTCATCAGTACATCTAATAAAGAAGTATATTACTAAAAATACAATTTCTCCGGCAAAGAAGAAATAGCTTATAGATGCACAAATTGCAACGGATAATGCAAAAACTCCTCGTTTGTTTTCTTGAGTAAGCAGTTCAAACCCAAGCAGTAAAAGAGGGAAGAACGCCGTAGCATCATGAAAATGATTGAAGAACACATTGTATGTTTGAAATCCTGAAAAAGCATACAGCATTGCACCGACAAACGCCGCATTAGTGTTAGCAACAAAACGTCTGATAAATGCGTATGAAGTTAAAGCCGCCACTGCTGTTTTTAAAGCCAAAAGCCAGGGGATTAAGTAAGGAACAGCCTTTAGCGGAAATAACGTTGACAGCCAAAAGAACGGACTTCCTAACAAATAAAACGAATACGAGTTTAGAAAGCTAGAGCCTAGATCAGTACCCCAATCCCAAGCTGTAGCACCATTTTTTAACGCCTCATTAGCGTGCTGATAAAACATCATTTGCTGAGAATTGAAATCACCATAATAAAGGAAAATTCCCTTATTAAGAATCAATGACGGAATAAAAGAAATCATCATTCCAAAAAATGCAACGAGAAAAAGCATTAAATATTTTTCTTTTTGTTTATTTTCTCCCGATTTTTTCAAAAATCCAGTTTTATTAAACATAATTTTGTTCCACTTTCCTTCTTATAATATGTACTATATTTAGAAAATACATATTAAGTATATCACAGTGGCATATAAATTTCAATAGATTATAGAAGGTTATTTAACAAAAAATTATTTTTTAAGTAATTCTTCTAATATTTTTTTGGTAGTAAATTACTTGAAAACACGACAAAAATCAAACTTCCATATTTTTAAATTATTACAAATAGCCAAAATCGGTTGACACAACGGCGGAAATTCTGTATAATTATTATGTTTAAAAATTATTTGTGAAACCTGAGTGAAATTATGATGTTAAATATAAGGTTTCATTATGAGGAAATGTTTCCTTAAAACAGGAGAAGATGAAAGGACTAATTCATGAAGTATTCCAAAAGACTTATTTCAGCACTGCTTGCATCTGCAATGCTTGTACAACCTGCAATAACGGCATTTGCCGAAAGCACAACCGACTCAAGCAGATATTTAGATAGCAGTACTTATGAATCATACGCCGACGTTGACAATACAGACACAAGTGAAATTACTCGTGACTCTGATTTTGACAATTCTGATATAAGCGAGGTTGTCGACTCACAGGAAATTGAGGTAGAATCGGAGCAAACTTCTGATAATGCTAGTGAAACAACTGAAACTCCAATAAAACAATCAAATAAGGCAATCACTAATATAGATGATGAGCTTGGTGATTACGTGTTTGAAGGGGACAGCCTGCCTTGCTCAGAAAATGACCCTTCTTATCACAAGTATATGAGCAATGTGAACAGCCGTAATAACATGAGGGCTATTTGGGGTTCAAACAACCTTACTCATCAATCAAGATTTAGTAATTACAACAAAGTATATGGAATTGATGTTTCGTATTATCAGTATACAATTGATTGGAATAAGGTAAAAGCTGCTGGTGTTGAATATGCTATAATACGTGTTGGTTATCGCGGATACGGCAATGGTGCTTTGGTACTTGACAGCAGATTTCATGAATATATTAAAGGTGCTAAAGCGGCAGGACTTAAGGTAGGAGTTTATTTTTATACTCAGGCTATCAACACTACTGAGGCTAAGGCTGAGGCTAATTTTGTACTAAATGCAGTTAAAAACTATAGTCTTGACTTGCCCGTTTATTACGATATTGAATCGGTAGATTTTGACAGCGGAAGACTTGATAATGCGAATTTGACAAAGGCACAGCATACAGCTCTTTGTACTGCGTTTGCTGACACAATTAAAGCTGCTGGATATCAGGCTGGAATTTACGCTAATAAAAACTGGCTTACATATAAAATCGACGGTGTAACTCTTGGGCAAAAATATCCAGTTTGGCTTGCAAACTATACAACATATACTGATTATTCAAACAACTTTAATATGTGGCAATATTCAGGTTCGGGTTCTGTAAACGGAATTAGTACTTATGTTGATATGAACGTTAAGTACGAGCTTTCTAATGTATCAAAGCCTAATAAAGTTAGCAAGCCTGTTTATAAATCATACACAACAAAAACTTTGACGGTTTCATGGAACAAGCCTTCTGGCGGATGTGCTGGTTACGAAGTGGCACTATATAACACTAGCACGGGTGCATATACAACAGTCGGTACGACAACTGGGACAAGCTATACTATACCAAATCTAAGCACTGGCACAACCTATAATGTTGTTGTAAGAGCATATAATGGTTCAGGCACTTCAAAAGCTTACGGTGCTTATTCTGATTATCAAACGCTTACTACAAAAGTAGCATACCCTAAGAATTTTAGATGTGCTTCAAAGAGCGAAACTGCTTGTACTCTAGCTTGGGATAAATCAAACGGTGCAACAAGCTATAAAATTTATGAAGTTGTAAACGGTAAAGAACAGCTTATTGGAACTACTGCATCAACATCATATACAATTTCAAACGTTGCTGCAAACAGCACTCATAAATACACAATCAGACCGTTTAAATACCTAAACGGAAAAGATTGGCAAGGTGCAGCACCTGCAGAGCCTATTACAGTTAAATTTGCAAAGGAAGCCCCTAAGAACTTTACTGTAAAGGGATATACAAAGGACGCAGTTAGAATTGGCTGGGATAATATAGCAGGCGCATCGGCGTACAATGTTTATATGCTTGACAGTGTTACAAACACATATAAATTTGTAGCAAAAACTAATACAAATGAATACAGATTTTCAAAACTAAAAGAAAACACTTATTACAAGGTTAAAGTACAAGCTGTATATAGTAACAACAGTCAAGGTCCATTGTCAGCAATCTATACACTAAGTACAAAGCCTACAACTCCAACAGGCTTGAAAAAAACTTCAACAACTCAAAACAGCGTAAACCTTTCTTGGAATGCGGTTAATGGAACAACATTCTATAGAATTTATATGTACAATAATAGCACAGGAAAATACACTAAAAAAGTTGACGTGTATGACAAAACATCAATAACAATTTCAGGTCTTGAAAAGGGCTCAAGATATAGATTTAAAGTTTGTGCAATAAGAATAACTGATATTAAAAATTATCTTTCAGCACAATCTAACAACATTTCTATAGCGACAAATGGCGTAAAGTATTATAAAAAGGCTGACCAAAGCCACCAAACACTTTACAGCGCGTTTAATTCATTAGGAATTCCAACATCGTACGCTTTGCAAGTTAAAATTGCAAAAACTAACGGTATAGGTGCATATACTGGCACAGCTGCACAGAACACGCAAATGCTTAATCTTCTTAAAAGCGGAAAGCTGATGATTCCTCAATAAACTTGAGTAAATAAAAATCTGGAATTTATATTCGATAACAAAATTTAACCCCGTATTCTAAATTGAATACGGGGTTTTTGCAGGCTTTTTCATGCCGATATTATTTCATTGATACCATGTCAACGAAATATTTGTGTACTGTTAAATCATCCGCTAACTCAGGATGAAAAGCTGTGCAAAGCTGATTGCCTTGTCTTGCCGCTGTAATCTTGCCGTCGGTAACTGATAAAATCTGTACATTGCCGTCTGCCGATTCTATGTATGGAGCTCTGATGAAAATCATTGGAACGTCAAAATCACCAAACTTGCCGATTTCAGAAAAACTTCCCAACTGTCTGCCGTAAGCATTTCTATTTGCAGTAATATTCATAGTGCCTAGATGAGATTGCTCGCCGTTAGTCAGATTTTTTGCAAGCAAAATCAATCCCGCACAAGTACCAAAAACAGGCATTCCCTGCTCGATTTTTTCCTTAATCGACTCAAACAAATCAAGTTCACGGAGCAGTTTTCCCATAACGGTACTCTCTCCGCCAGGAATTATTAATCCATCAAAATCACGCTCTAAATCTTTTTTCTGTCTAATTTCAAAGCTTTCAACCCCGAGCCTTTCAAGCATTCTTTCATGCTCTATAAATGCCCCTTGTAATGCTAAAACTGCAATTGCCATATTATTTTCCTCTTTCAGCCATAAGAATCTCTATCTCCTGCTCGTTAATTCCTACCATAGCCTCGCCCAAATCTTCTGAAAGCTCTGCGATAAGTTTTGCGTCAGTGAAGTTTGTTACTGCCTTAACAATTGCTTGCGCTCTCTTTTCAGGGTCACCAGATTTGAAAATTCCTGAACCAACGAAAACACCCTCTGCTCCCAACTGCATCATCAAAGC
Organism: uncultured Oscillospiraceae bacterium; assembly: GCA_964548535.1. Classification (GTDB taxonomy): domain Bacteria; phylum Bacillota; class Clostridia; order Oscillospirales; family Ruminococcaceae; genus CAZJRQ01. The sequence continues at coordinate 19,196 of CAZJRQ010000033.1, read as the reverse complement.
CGCATCAGCAGGAGTAGCAACTCCGCCAGCTGCAAAATTTACCACAGGAAGTTTACCGTTGTCATGAACAAACTTAACCAAGTCAAAATCTACCTGCAAATCCTTTGCTTTTTGATAAAGCTCATCCTTGCTAAGTGAAGTGATTTTTCTAATTTCACCCTGCATCATTCTCATGTGTCTTACTGCCTGAACAACGTCGCCAGTGCCAGGCTCACCTTTTGTTCTAATCATTGATGCACCCTCGCTGATTCTTCTCAAAGCCTCACCTAAATCCTTTGCGCCGCATACGAATGGTACTGAAAATTCATTTTTGTCAATGTGATATTTATCATCAGCAGGAGAAAGCACTTCACTTTCATCTATGTAGTCAATTTCAATCGCCTCTAGAATTTGAGCCTCAGCAAAATGTCCAATACGGCACTTTGCCATTACAGGAATAGAAACTGCCTGCTGAATACCTTTAATCATCTTCGGATCGCTCATTCTTGAAACTCCGCCAACTGCACGAATGTCAGCTGGAATACGCTCAAGAGCCATAACAGCACAAGCTCCAGCCCTCTGTGCAATTTCAGCCTGCTCTGGGGTAGTAACGTCCATAATTACGCCGCCTTTTAGCATTTGAGCAAGATTTTTATTAAGTTCATATCTTTCGTTTGACATATCAAAAAACTCCTTATTCGTTTTATTTTTTAGTGTAACTCTATTATATATCTGAGCTTTAGAAATATCAAATCGGCGAAAAACTGATTGTTTCATCACTTTGCTGTTAAATTTCAATAAATTTAATCTTTTAATCTCCAAATATTTGTTAATCATAAACTATAATTTGCGTTGATATTTAATATCACATATAGCACTACTGTCATTTTATACAAATTCACGCAATGCTATACTCTCATAGATGTGCAAACGGTAGAAAAATATATCATATAGGCTAACTAGGAATTAAAAGCAAGAAAAATGCCGCCAGCAAAAAACTAACGGCAAAATATTATTTTTTGATTTTATTATCCTTGTTTATCCCAAAAAAATATCATCTATCTGCTCAAAATCTCATCAATTTGCTCAAGCTCATCGCTTGAAAACTCCGTCTTATAAACAGCTTGAACATTCTCTTCAATCTGTGAAACTCGGCTTGCTCCGATAAGTACAGTAGTCACCTTTGAATCACGCAAAACCCAAGAAAGTGCCATCTGTGAAAGCTTTTGACCTCTTGATTTTGCAACCTCGTTTAGAGCATTTAAACGTGCAATCATGTTCTCGTCAAGTTCCTTACCAATCCAAGTGTCACCCTTGCCAACACGAGAATCTTGTGGAACGCCATTTAGATATCTGTCAGTCAAAAATCCCTGATAAAGCGGTGAAAACACCGACAATCCGATACCTTCATAAAAAGCATAATCTCTTAAACCATCATCTTCAACCCATCTATTTAGCATGGAGTAGGACGGCTGATTTACCACAAAAGGTGTTTTAAGCTCCCTGAAGATTTTCAAAATTGCATCAGTAGACTGCTTGTTGTAATTTGAAATTCCCACATACAAAGCCTTGCCCTGTCTTACAGCATTATCAAGAGCCAACGCTGTTTCTTGAAGCGGAGTTTCCTCATCACGAACATGGTGATAAAAAATATCAACATAATCAAGCCCCATGCGTTTTAGCGACTGGTCAAGTGACGCCGTAAGATATTTTCGCGAGCCGTTTTTGTCGCCATAAGGACCGTCCCACATATCATATCCAGCTTTTGTAGAAATGCAAAGCTCATCACGATATGCACCCATTCCACGCTCTAAAATCTTACCAAAATTCTCCTCAGCCGAGCCGTTATATGGATGTCCATAATTGTTAGCTAAATCAAAATGAGTAATACCCAAATCAAAGGCTGTTCGACACATTTGCTCCATATTCTCAAAATTATCTTTGTATCCAAAATTCTGCCAAAGCCCGAGCGAAATAGCAGGAAGCTTTAACCCACTTTTTCCGCACCTGTTATATATCATTTTTTCATATCGGTCAGCACTTGCAATATACATTTCAATCAGTCCTTTCAACGTCTAAAAACAAACTTTTTACTTATAAAATTATTTTAAAATCTACATGAAAAAAACTGCCAAACGACAGCTTTTTTCAATAGAAAGAAAATAAAATGAAAAAGGTATTTTTCGATATAATCAAATTAATTTTAAATATTCTCTTTTATTTCGATATAATTTTTAACAAGCTCAACAGCACCGTCAACACCAGTTTTAGAAGAGTTTATGCATAAATCGTAATTCTTTGCCTCTCCCCACTTCATGTCTGCATAATAATTATAATAATTAGCACGACGCTTATCAGTCTTGCGAATAAAGTCCTCAACCTTATTCTTCTCAATATCATATCTGTCAAGAATACGTCTTTTCTTTTCGTTCAAATTTCCTGTGATAAAAATGTTAATAACATTAATATCTGCGCGCAAAATATAATCAGCACAACGTCCGACAATTACGCATGGTCCTTCACCCGAAAGTTTTTTTATTGTATCAAACTGTGCCAAAAAAATCTTGTGATTAATTGGCATATCTGGATTTAACTTTCCGCCAGCAGAAATAGGATAATTTCCCACAACTAAAGAATACAAAAAGCTATTTGTACTGCTTTCATCATGCTTTAGAAAAAGGTCCTCGCAAATTCCGCTTTCTTTAGAAGCAATTTCAAGAAGCTCCTTATCATAAAAATTAATGCCCAAACTCTCCGCAAGCTTTTGGCCTATTTCACGTCCACCGCTGCCAAATTCACGGCTAATTGTAATTATTGATTTCATAACAAAGACTCCTTTCAATCTTAGATTTGTTTGTTTAAATTTTTACTGTACATACATTATAGCATACTTTTTGTATTTTGTATACAAAAATCTCGAAAAATATTGCACAAATTTGTGACTGATTACTTGTATACAATTTCACACACACTAAATTTCAAAAAATATTAACAAAATCAAACGCAGAAAAAACCAAAAAATCTAATCATATAAAGCTTTGGCAAATCAAAAAAGCATTATTCAAGTTTCATAATATTAACAGCAATTCCATTAATCGCACCAATTACAAAACCGGACACAGCATAAAAAACCTCTTTCGGAAAATTAAAAGCAATACTGAGCAGTCCAAAAACTACAACAAAAACCACCATTCCGCCAATTTGAATGAGAAATTTATGCTGTTTCAAAACAGGAAATCTTTGTACAAGACTGGAAGTTTTTTCGCCATCTCTATCAACTAAAATGCATGTAGCCTGAGCCAGAGCCATCGGCACAAAGCAAATTAAAATTGAAACCAACACATCCATAATATTAAACCTTTCAATATAACAAAAAGGTCATCCTGCAAAAAATATAAGCAGAACAACCTCTTATAATAGCTATAAAAATTAAATAATTCTAACTCTTACAACGCCCTCAACAGCGTCAATTGCAGCAACATCAACAGTTCCGTTCACATCAAGCATAGTGTAAGCCCAGTCATTCTTAGACTTGTTTACAAGATTTTCAATGTTAGCACCGTTGTTTGAAACAGCTGTAGTAATCTGTGAAAGAATCGCAGGAACATTCTTGTGAAGAACGCATACCAAAGCGTCGCCAGTCTTAGCAAGCTCAGCATTAGGGAAGTTTACAGAGTTTGTGATTGTACCGTTCTCGATATAATCAATAAGCTCAATAGCAGCCATGTAAGCGCAATTATCCTCAGATTCAGGAGTAGATGCACCAAGATGTGGAATAGCAACCACGTTCTCAACACCAATAACTGCATCACAAGGGAAATCAGTTACATACTTAGCAACCTTACCGCTTTCAAGAGCAGCAACAACGTCAGCAGAATCAACAAGCTCACCTCTAGCAAAGTTCAAAAGACGAACTCCGTCCTTGCACTGTGCAAAAACGTCCTTGTTAATTGAGCCCTTAGTTTCAGCATTGAAAGGAAGGTGAAGTGAAATATAATCAGCATTAGCGTAGATTTCAGAAACATTAGCAACAACCTGAACCTGTGGCTTAAGGCTCAAAGCAGCACCAACTGACAAGAATGGGTCATATCCAATAACCTTCATGCCAAGTGAAATTGCAATATTAGCAATCTTTCCGCCAATAGCACCAAGTCCAACAAGACCAAGTGTTTTGCCCATGATTTCAGGACCAACAAACTGTCCCTTGCCTTTTTCTACAAGTTTTCCAACTTCGTCGCCCTTGCCTTTGAGAGTCTTTGCCCACTCAATAGCCTCAGGAACTTTTCTTGAAGCAAGCAAAAGTCCGCAAATAGCAAGCTCCTTAACAGCGTTAGCATTAGCTCCAGGAGTGTTAAATACAACGATACCCTGCTGCGCACACTTGTCAACAGGAATATTATTTACACCAGCACCAGCTCTAGCGATAGCAACAAGATTATCCTCAAAATCTATTTCGTGCATAGAAGCTGAACGTACCATAATAGCGTGTGGATTGTCAACCTCATCAGCAACATTGTAATTAGCCTTATCAAAATTGTCTGTACCAATAGCAGCAATCTTGTTCAAGGTTTTAATATTATACATTAGTAAAAACCCCTTTCAATGCACAAAGCACAGCCGTTAAACAGCGACCGTGCAACTGTACAAATAATTAATTAAACACAGCAGACTATAAACGAAATCTGCTGAAAATATTTTTAAACGTTAAGCGTTCTCAGCCTCAAACTTCTTCATAAACTCAACAAGCTTTTCAACACCCTCGATAGGCATAGCATTGTAAATTGAAGCTCTCATACCGCCAACTGATCTGTGTCCCTTTAGGTTTTCAAATCCAGCAGCCTTAGACTCAGCAACAAACTTAGCGTCAAGCTCATCGTTACCAGTAACAAATGGAACATTCATAAGTGAACGATCCTGTTTGACAACAGTACCCTTAAACAGCTTGCTCTCGTCAAGATAATCATAAAGAATCTTAGCTTTCTTTTCGTTATGAATCTTCATAGCCTCAAGTCCGCCCATTTTCTTAATCCACTTAAACACCTTGCCGCAAACATAAATTCCATAAGCAGGAGGAGTATTATAAAGCGACTTGTTATCAGCATGAATCTTATATGTAAGCATAGTAGGAGTACCCTCTAAAGTATCCTCAGTGATAAGATCCTCACGAATAATAACAATTACAACACCAGCAGGGCCGATATTCTTTTGAACTCCGCCGTAAATTATACCATACTTTGTAACATCAACAGGCTCTGAAAGGAAGCATGATGAAACGTCAGCAACAAGTGTCTTGCCCTTTGTGTTAGGTAAAGTCTTAAACTTTGTACCATAAATAGTATTATTTTCACAAATGTAAACATAGTCAGCATCGTCAGAAATCTCAAGATCTGAACAATCTGGAATGTAAGAGAAAGTCTTATCCTCAGAAGACGCAATTTTATTAACTTTTCCGTACTTTTGAGCCTCTTGATAAGCTTTCTTAGCCCACTGACCAGTTACAATATAGTCAGCAACCTTGTTTTTCATAAGATTCATTGGAATCATAGCGAACTGCTGTGAAGCGCCGCCCTGTAGAAATAAAACCTTGTAATTGTCTGGAATATTCATCAAATCACGAATATCCTGCTCCGCATCGTTAATAATCTGCTCATAAGCTTTTGAGCGGTGACTCATCTCCATAACGGACGTACCAGTGCCCTTATAATCAAGCATTTCGTCAGCTGCCTCTTTCAGCACTTCTTCAGGGAGAACGGCCGGACCTGCACTAAAGTTATAAACTCTACCCATCACACAAACCTCCATAGTTTTTTAAAATAAATTAACACTATTATTATATTACTTTTTGACATCAAAGTCAAGGGATATCGGCAATTTCTTTACGACAAAGCCTATAGATTATATAACTTTGTCAATATGAATACCCTATATTCATATATATATTATATAATTACTTACTGTTAAAACAATTGCATTCGACATTATTAAGCATTATACTTTGCCGTAAATATACTTAACCTCTGCTTTAGTAGCGAGATTATCTGAAAAAGCACTGGCACTTCCAGCAGCTATTCCCCATTTAAAAGCTTCTCTATAATTATGCTCTTTAAGCCAGCCTACTAAAAAGCCCGCAACCATTGAATCACCTGCGCCGACTGAGTTTTTCACAACACCATTCGGGCTGTCAGCAAAATGAACATCGCCATTTTCTGTAAACAAAACAGCGCCGTCACCAGCCATTGAAACAAGGACATTTCTTGCTCCTTTTTCTTGAAGTTTTTTTGCATATTTTGCAATTAAATTTTTATCTTTGCCGCACTTTACTCCAAAAATATCTTCAAGCTCAAAGTTGTTGGGCTTAACAAGAAACGGTTTGTATTCAAGCACATTCAAAAGCAAATCGCCCGTTGCATCAACAACGATATTAACCTGCTTATCTTTCAAACTCTTCATTATTTCCATATAAATCGTGTCAGGAACAGAGTTTGGAATGCTTCCTGCTAAAACCAAATAATCCCCGTGCTCAAGCTTAGAAATCTTCTGCATTAGATTTTCAACATCGTTAGTTGAAATGTAAGGCCCACAGCTGTTTATTTCACTTTCTGCCCTTCCTTTCATTTTCACATTAATTCTTGAAAGTCCGTCTTTAAGTTTTATAAAATCACAATTAAGACCAAAGTCACCCAAGCTTCTTTCAATTTCGTTACCAGTAAAGCCGGCTATAAATCCTAATGCGGTTGAATCAACACCTAAATTCTTCAAAACTATCGAAACATTAACACCCTTACCGCCTGTCAAAATATGTTCATTCGTACATCGATTTGTAGCACCGCTTACAAAATCATCAACTGTAATAACGTAGTCAAGTGACGGATTAAATGTCACTGTGTATATCATTGAAATACCCCTTTCATATTGCTGGCTAAAATAGGCATTTTTAACTAGCATAAAAATAATATACATTAATAATACTATTTTTTAAAAGAAATTGCAAATTTTTATTTACAATTTTTAAAAACACATATTGTATCTTATGAAAATAATCTGTAAACATCATTTATCAGACCTAAATATTGAAGTTTTTATTGAATAAATTGGAATAAATAATTATTGATTTTTGTTAAATGTTAAAGTTTTTGTAAACGCACAAAAAATATTTGCTTTTTGTCGATTTTATGGTATAATATATTGTATGTGTAAGTACATTATATAATACTAATAAAACTATGAGGAGTTATTATGAATAAAGTTTACAGTCTAGGTATAGACGTTGGTTCAACAACTGTAAAAACTGTCATTCTTGACGGTGATGAAATCATATACAATAAATACGAAAGACATTATTCAAAGGTACGTGAAACTGTAGCTGACCAGCTTAGAATTATAAGAGATTTATATGTTGGAGATAAATTTAAAATTGCTATAACAGGTTCTGCAGGACTAGGCATTGCTGAGGCTTGTGATATGACATTTGTGCAGGAAGTTTTTGCTGCATTTACTGCTGTAAATGAAAGCTATACTGATGCTGACGTTGTGGTTGAGCTTGGCGGTGAGGATGCTAAAATTATCTTCCTAACTGGTGGAGTTGAGCAGAGAATGAACGGTTCTTGTGCTGGCGGTACTGGTGCTTTTATCGACCAAATGGCAAGTCTTTTGGGCGTTGCACCTGATGAATTAAATGAACTTTCTCTACATAGTGAGAAGATATATCCAATCGCATCACGCTGTGGAGTTTTTGCTAAGTCTGACATTCAGCCGCTGCTGAATCAGGGTGCTAAGAAAGAAGATATTGCGGCATCAATTTTCCAAGCAGTAGTTGACCAGACAATTTCAGGGCTTGCTCAAGGACGAAAAATTGAGGGCAAGGTTCTGTTTTTAGGAGGTCCGTTGTCATTCTTAAGCGGTTTGAGAAAGGCTTTTATTGACACACTAAAACTTGATGAAGAAAATGCTGTTTTCCCAGAGCTTGCACCATGCTTTATGGCTTATGGCTCTGCTTTGCACGCTCAAAATACAAGCGAAGAAATGACAATTGATGAGGCTTTGGATAAAATCATCAATGCAAAGGCTCAAGATTCTATTGTAATCGGCAAACCGCTGTTTGAATCACAAGGGCAGTATAACGAATTTGTGAGCAGACATCAGCAGTCTGACCTTAAATATGAGGATATTAAAACTTACAAGGGTGACGCTTATTTGGGCGTTGACGCAGGTTCTACTACTACAAAGCTGATTTTGATTACTCCTGAGGGCAAAATTTTATATCAATATTACGGTTCAAATAAGGGGCAGCCTCTTGATGTAATTGCATCAAAAATTGAGGAGATACATTCTCTTTGCGGCCCTGACTTAAATATAAAATCATCAGCTGTTACAGGCTATGGTGAGGATTTAATTCGTGAAGGACTTGGCGTTGATTACGGTATTGTTGAAACGGTTGCCCACTACAAGGCTGCAGCTTATTTCTGTCCTGACGTTGATTTTATTATTGACATCGGCGGACAAGATATCAAGTGCTTTAAAATAAAAAATAATGCCATTGACAGTATTATGCTAAACGAGGCTTGTTCGTCAGGCTGTGGTTCGTTTATTCAAACTTTTGCACAGGCTATGGATTATGATATTTCAGAGTTTGCTAGACTGGGACTGTTCTCGCAAGCACCAGTTGAGCTTGGTTCAAGATGTACTGTTTTTATGAATTCATCTGTAAAACAGGCACAAAAGGACGGTGCGTCGGTTGAAGATATTTCAGCTGGACTTTCATCTTCAATTATTAAAAACGCAATTTACAAGGTTATCAGAGCAAAATCTGTTGACGAGCTTGGTAAAAATATTGTAGTGCAGGGCGGTACATTTCTAAACGATGCAGTTTTGCGTTCTTTTGAAATGGAGCTTGGAAGAAACGTAATTCGTCCAGCAATTGCAGGACTTATGGGAGCTTTCGGCTGTGCATTGTTCGCTATGGAAAAATCAAAGGGCAGTGAAGATAAATCAAAGCTTTTGAATAAAAAAGAACTAGAAGAGTTTTCTTATAATTCAGTAGCCGCACAATGTGGTGGCTGTACTGCTAAATGTAATCTAACAATCATCCGCTTTAATGACGGACATAAATTTATTTCAGGCAACCGCTGTGAAAAGGGTGCTGGAATTAAAATTGATAATCCTGTTGAAAACATGATTGAATATAAATACGACAAAATTCTAAGCTATGAGAACATCAAGCCTAAACACCCAATCGCTAAGGTTGGTATTCCGCTTGCGTTAGAATTTTATGACCAAATGCCATTCTTCCACGCTTTGCTTACTCAGCTTGGTTTTGAGGTTGTGCTATCTGAACATTCAACTAGAGATACCTACTACAAGGGACAGCAGACAATTCCGTCGGATACAGTTTGTTATCCTGCTAAGCTTTGTCACGGACACATTTTGAGTCTGCTTGAACGCGGTGTTGATTTCATATTCTACCCTTGCATGAGCTATAACGTTGACGAGTCTGGTTCTGATAACCACTATAATTGCCCTGTAGTTGCATATTATCCTGAGCTTTTGAAAGCTAATATTCCAGAGCTTAATGATGATAACTTTATTGCACCATATCTTGATTTGAATATCAAAACGCACGTTGCTAAGGCAGTTGCAAGGTCGCTGTCTAAGTATGGCATTACTGAAAAACAAGTCTTGGGAGTGCTTAACAGAGCATTCTCTGAGCAGGTAAGATACAAACGTCAAAATCAGCAAAAGGCTATGGAGATTATTAACAGCGCAAGAGAAAATAATCAGAAAATCATCGTGTTAGCTGGCCGACCATATCATATCGATCCTGAAATTAATCACGGAATTCACAAGCTTATTGCTTCACTTGGATTTGCAGTAATTACTGAAGATAGTGTTGCTGAGCTTGTTGATACACCAAAGCTTGATGTTCTTAATCAGTGGACTTATCATGCTAGACTTTACAAGGCGGCAGAATATATTTGCCAAAACGACGATATGCAGCTTGTACAGCTTGTATCTTTCGGCTGCGGAATTGATGCTGTTACGACTGATGAAATTAGAGCAATTTTGGAAGAAAACGGAAAACTATACACACAGCTAAAAATAGATGAAATTACAAATCTAGGAGCTGCAAAAATCAGACTGCGTTCGTTAGCAGCCGCATTAGAAGAAAAGGAGGAAAACTCCAGTGAGCGATAAAAATTCAAATAAAACACCTAAAATAAAAGGTTCAGACAGAGTTCACAAGACAGTTTTTACTGAGCAGATGAAAAAGGATTATACTATTTTAATCCCGGATATGTTGCCTATTCATTTTAAGCTGATTGTGCAAATTTATCAAAAGCTCGGTTTTAACATGGTGCTTTTGCAAAACGAATCGAGAAATGTAATTGATGAGGGATTGAAAAATACTCACAATGATACCTGCTATCCTGCACTTTTGGTTATCGGACAGTTTATTGATGCGCTAAAAAGCGGTGAGTATGATATAAACAAAACTGCACTTATGATGTCACAGACAGGTGGCGGTTGCAGAGCATCAAACTATATTCATTTGATTAGAAAAGCAATTGCACAGGAGTTTCCGCAAGTTCCGGTAATTTCATTTAACTTTGCAGGACTTGAGAAAAACCCAGCAATGCCAATGACTCCAAACATCGCAATGAAACTGCTTTATGCTGTTTTGTACGGTGATATGTTAATGCTGTTGTACAATCAGTGTAAGCCTTATGAGCTTGAAGAAAACAAGACTGATGAAGTTTTGGCTCGCTGGCAGCACAGATTAAGCAAGCTGGTTGACTCAAACAAATATTTTCATACAAAGCCGATTTACAAGGCAATGCTGAAAGATTTTTCAGCTATTCCGCGTTCTAAGGAGCAAAAACCACGAGTTGGTGTTGTTGGTGAAATTTACGCAAAATATTCACCTCTTGCAAACAATGACCTAAACAATTTCTTGCTGTCAGAGGGCTGTGAGCCTAACGTTCCAGGACTTTTGGACTTCGTGCTTTACTGTGCATCTGATTCTGTAAACGACGCATATCTTTATGATAAAAAGACTAATCTAACACTTGCTTATGATATTGGCTACAAGGTGCTTTACAAGTTCCAAAAACAGCAAATCAAGATTATTGAGGAGCATGGCGAGTTCCAGCCACCTCACGACTTTGAACATTTGAGAGAATATGCTGACAAGTACATTCATCAAGGTGTAAAAATGGGCGAGGGCTGGTTAATCACAGCAGAAATGGCAGCTTTAGCTGAAACAGGCACTAACAATATCGTATGTGCACAGCCATTTGGATGTCTGCCAAACCATATTGTAGCAAAGGGCATGACACGAGTAATCAAGGAAGCGTATCCGCAAGTTAATATTGTAGCTATTGACTATGATCCTGGTGCAACAAAAGTTAATCAGGAAAACAGAATAAAGCTAATGCTCGCTGGTGCAAACGCTCAGAAATTCTAGTATAAATACAAATCTCCCCTGTCGATTGGCAGGGGAGATTTATTTTTTCGTATCAAAAAACCTCATCAAAAACGTATGCTTTTGATGAGGTTTTATTAAAATATAAATCTTTCAACATTCATACAACTGGATTGTTGATAAATAGCCTTATTTTTTATTCAGCTGAACTACTTTGACTTACTAAACTAAAGTCAACCTTACCGCTGCTTACATCAGCAGACTCAACCTTGATTCTAATTGGCTGTCCTACTGTATAACTCATACCAGTGTTTTCGTTTCGAAGTGTCATAGTTCCGTCGTATGAATACTCACCGTCGCTCAAAGTTCTAGCAGGAATAAGACCCTCACAAGTGTTTGGAAGAACTACAAAAATTCCGAACTCCATTACCGAAACAATAGTGCCGTCAAACTCTTGTCCAATAAGATTTTTCATATATTCAGCCTTGTAACAATCATTACAGCTGCGCTCACAAGTCATAGCGACAAGCTCTGTTTGAGTAGACTGGTCAGCTGATGCATATGCAAACTTGTTATACTTCTGTCGGCACTGCTCAGCACTCATTCCATCAAGAAAATCTCCCATAATTCTATGAATTGTAAGGTCAGGATATCTTCTAATAGGTGATGTGAAATGCGCATAATCCTCAAGCACCAAGCCAAAATGTCCAATTGGTTCAGTAGAATATTTTGCCTTAGACATAGAACGCAAAACTAAATTGTTTACAACCATTGATATGTCTGTTCCCTCAACCTTTTTCAAAATCGCAGACATATCAGCAGGTGTCAGCGTACCATTAAAATTAAATGGAATACCCAATCTTGTCAATCCCTCAACGAAACCAGTGTACTTTTCATCAGTTGGATTTTCATGAATACGATAAACAAAAGGAAGCTCATTTTTTAGTCCGAATTTAGCAGCACACTCATTTGCAGTCAGCATGAAATCTTCAATCATTTCCTCACTGCGACCTCTTGTACGCGGATAAACACCAACACAAACATCATCTTCGTCAATAACAAGCTTGCTCTCAATAGTTTCAAGCTCAGGTGCTCCTCTTGAACGCTTTTTAGCACTAAGCTTGTCAGCAAGCTCTGCCATAACAGGGAAAACTTCCAAAACTTCAGCATATTTTTCACAAAGCTCCTTAGAATTATATCCTTCTAAAAGCTCATTAATCTCAGAATAAACGCCCTTTAGACGTGAGCGAATTACAGTTTTTGCAAACTTATAATCCTTAATATTAGCATCATTGTCAAGCTGAATTATCGCAGAAAATGCAAGCCTGTCCTCATCAGGATTAAGCGAACAAATTCCGTTTGAAAGCTCCTTAGGAAGCATAGGGATTACCCTGTTTGCGTAGTAAACACTAGTTCCGCGATTGAAAGCTTCGTTGTCAAGATTTGACTTTGGAGTAACATAATGTGAAACGTCAGCGATATGAACACCAAGCTCATATCCGTCCGCAAGCTTTTCAAAAGATATAGCATCATCAATATCCTTAGTGTCAGCGCCATCAATTGTGAAAATAATCTTGTCACGCAAATCTAGACGAGTTTTAGCCTCTTTTTGAATAGTACGATAATCAGATTTTTCTCTAGCGTCAAAAAGAACCTCAGGCGGGAAATTTGGAGTAATTCCGTTTATGTCAATCACCGAAAGTGCGCAAACAGCCGCTTTTAGTGAACTGCCGTAGCTTGAAACAATACTGCACTTGTGGTCAGAATGGCGCCTACCCCTTGAAGTAATTTCAGCAAGAACCTTGTCATGTTCATGAATTTCAATTCCAAGCGGATTTTCAAATTCCATTGCATATTTGCTCAAAGTATCAGGAACAATTTTAAGCTTGCCGAATTCGCAAACAATTTCACCAGTAAATCTAGCAAAATTAGTTTCCAAAATTTCTGTAACCTCACCCTCAAGCGATGCCCCTCTGCCCTCAAAAGTTCTAACAAGCACGATGTCACCAGGCATTGCACCCTTTAAAAATTTGCCGACAACGAAAATTTCCTCGTCAGTTTCCACATTTCTAACAAAACCATAAGTCTTGTTAAGTCGAGAAACCAAGCATTTCATAAAGCTCTTTTTGTCGGGAATCATAATACCAGAGTTGTTCTCAACAATGTCACCCTTAGACTTCATTTTGTCGATTGATTTTACAAACTGATCAAAGTCAAAACCCTTGCAGCGACATTTTTTCAGCAGCTCCTTAAACGGTACAGGCTTGTTTTCAGCTTTTTTTAGATTGTTATAAATTGTTTTTTGATAGTCGATTTTTGATTTATTATCCTTATTGTTACCCATAAATTACCTTTCTTTTTATGTTATTATTCTTCTTTAAATGTAAAACTTATATATTCGCCAGCAAGCTCCAGACCAAGCTTTTGTGCGGTTTTTAACGATATTATGTTTCCTGCATCCCAGTGAATTTTTAGCTTTCTCTTTTCGCACTCAAGCAAAAAAGCAGCCGACACAATAGTTGCAAGACCCATTTTTCTAAATTTAGGATTAGTCGCAATCTGCAACTCCACGCCGTCACTATACCAACCGAAAGTTGATGCACCAGACGCAATTTCGTCATTAATTTTGACAACAAACCCAAACCCATGCTCGTGAAAATCGTTATAATCTTTGAAATTGCTTACAAATGCATTTTCCCAATCGCAATTCCTAAGTTCATTATAGTCCTTTTCGCCAATTTGTTCAAGCACTGCGTTATCTATTTTACTTACTTCTAATCTTATTTTTTCTAAAAAATCTAGATTTAAACCTTTGTCAGAAATTTTAACATGAAATCGTATAGAAGTTTGCAAATTGACACCGTTTTCAACAAGTGGTTCAAACCAGCTGTCTGAATTTGGTATGATTATCAAGTCATTGCCCTTAGAAATAATCATTTTTGTAAGATTTTCAATATTTAGCGGCTGACCGCCTAAATAACAAAAATCGCTTATAAAAATTGCTGACCAATTAGGGTTGTCCGAATTGTCGCAATACCCATCGCCAATTATTCCTTGACAATAGCTTTTTATCATCGAATCTTGACACCATGAAAAAAACGGAGCAGCTTGCTCACTTGAAACTTTTACCATTTCATCCTCCAAAAATAAAGGCCCCGCATAAAGCAGGGCCAGATAATTATTACTTTGAACCTAAAGATATAATAATATTTACAGCAAGAGTTACAACAAAGAAAATAATTGCTGCTGCTCTAGTAAATTTGAAAAGCCTAGCGTCACGAGTTCTTCCTGAGTTCTTTTCATAAAAAGACTCATTAGCACCGCCGCCGATAGCAGAAGTCAACCCCTGCTCCTTGCTCTCAGATATTAATACAACTATAATAATTACCAAACTTGCTATAATTAGCAGAATACCTGCACCGATTTCAAGTCCGCCCATTAAATTTCCCTCCAAAACTAGATAATGCGATTTATACTAGTATAACACACAAAGCCAGCATTTGTCAAGCGTTAATAAAAATTTTATAGAATTAAGCCTTGCCTCTATTCTTAGCACGCATGTTGTTGTTAAGAATTCTCTTTCTAATTCTAATGCTTTTTGGTGTAACCTCTAGAAGTTCATCGTCAGCAAGGAACTCAAGTGAATCCTCAAGACTTAGGTTTCTAGGAGTAACCAAACGAAGAGCATCATCACTACCGCTTGCACGAGTATTTGTAAGATGTTTTCTCTTACAAACATTAACAACCAAATCCTCAGCCTTTGGTGAAGCACCAACAATCATACCCTCATAAACAGGAGTACCAGCAGTAATAAATAGTTCTCCTCTTTCCTGAGCGTTAAAAAGACCGTAAGTTACAGCCTCACCAGTTTCAAATGATACAAGTGATCCAGAATTTCTTCTAGGAATTTCGCCCTTATGTGGCTGATAGCTATGGAATACAGAGTTTAGAATACCCTCACCCTTAGTGTCAGTTAAAAATTCACTCTTATATCCAAACATTCCTCTTGAAGGAATCAAAAATTCAATTCTCATACGACTTCCAACAGGATTCATCTGAGTAAGCTCGCCTTTTCTAGTACTTAGCTTCTCAATTACAGAACCAACACAACCCTCTGGAACGTCGATAACAAGACGCTCAATAGGCTCATGAAGTTTTCCGTCAATTTCCTTAAACAAAACTCTAGGAGTAGAAACTGAAAGCTCATATCCCTCACGACGCATATTTTCAATCAAGATTGAAAGGTGCATTTCACCACGACCAGCAACTCTGAAGCTCTCAGTAGTGTCACCGTCATTAACTCTAAGTGAAACGTCCTTCAAAATTTCCTTAGTAAGTCTATCTCTAATATGGCGAGATGTAACAAATTTACCCTCTCTGCCAGCAAAAGGAGAATCATTAACAGCAAAAGTCATTTCAACCGTAGGCTCTGAAATCTTTGCAAAAGGCAATGCCTCAAAAGCACCAAAATCGCAAATAGTGTCACCGATAGAAATGTTCTCAAGTCCGCTTACGCAAACAATATCACCAGCAGTTGCACTCTCACAAGCCTCACGATTAAGACCCTCAATTTGATACATAGAAACAATTTTGCCTCTATATTCTTTTTTAGTTTGATGGAAATCACCAACAGTAACCTCCTGATTAACCTTCATGCTTCCACGCTCAATACGTCCAACAGCAATTCTTCCAACATACTCGTTATAATCAATAGCAGAAACTAGCATCTGCATGTTACCCTCTGTGTCAACATCAGGAGCAGGAATATATTCAAGCATTTCATCAAGCAGCGGAATAAAATTCTCGCCTGGCTCATTAGGGTTATAAGATGCAGTACAGTCACGGCCTGAGCAATAAAGAATAGGGCTGTCAAGCTGTTCGTCAGTAGCATCAAGATCCATCAAAAGCTCTAGAACTTCATCGCCAACTTCATTAAGACGAGCATCAGGACGGTCGATTTTGTTTACAACAACAATAATCTTATGTCCAAGCTCCAAAGCCTTTTGAAGAACAAATCTAGTCTGAGGCATAGGACCCTCAGCGGCGTCAACAAGCAAAATTACACCGTTAACCATTTTAAGCACACGTTCAACCTCACCACCGAAGTCAGCATGTCCAGGAGTATCGATAACATTAATCTTTACACCTTTATAATGCACAGATGTATTTTTTGCGAGAATAGTGATACCACGTTCACGCTCAATATCGTTATTATCCATTACACGTTCGTTTACAGCTTGGTTTTCTCGAAAAGTACCGCTTTCTTTAAGCAAGCCATCAACAAGTGTAGTTTTTCCGTGGTCAACGTGAGCAATTATAGCAACGTTTCTCAAATCTTCTCTAATCATAAAATTTCCTCCAGTGAATGAGTTTTCATTCCTTTAAATTAACCTTCCAATTAATTATTATAACATAGTTATGCCCACTTTGCAAATATAAATTATGAGCATACCGCCTGTCACTTTTGGTTATTTTAACATAAAAATCCGCAGAAACACCGTTTTTTAGCGTTCTGCGGAAACATTTAATTCATATTTGTATTATCACGTCACAATATGTAAAGATTATCCAACCATTGAAATTGCACCAGTTTGAATATTTACAGTATACTTAGCAGAAGTTCCGTCATAGAAACTTACATTAAAAGTCATGATATCACCATTAGTTGTATAGCTGTAACTAAATTCATCCGTACCAAAATCAGATTTAATTTGTGCAACAACTTGATTTGCATAAGCAGTATCATCAAAATCATCAGGGTCAACACTTGTATTAGCTGAGGTTGTATTGGCTGGTGGTGCTGTAGTTGTTGTTTGTGGTTTTGTAGTAGCTGATGTGGTTGTGTGTGATGCAGTAGTTGTAGTTTGTGATGTAGTTGTGGTAGTAGTTTGTGATGTTGTAGTAGATTCTTCTGTAGTTGTTGTCTTTTTAGTAGTTGTTGCTGCTGAAGTTGTATCAGCCGTAGTTTGAGTAGTTTCATCGTCCTCACTATCGTCGTCAGAAGTTACAATAGCAGAATTTTCAGACGAAGATACTTCACTTGAAGAATCATCTTTTTTGCTTGAGAAACCAAACAACTTATTACCAACTAAAATTGCAATAATAACAATCAGCAAAATTGCAAAAGTGATAACCGCTACTATTATAAATGTCTTTTTAGATGAATTTTCAGGTTCTTCGTCATAATATTCATCGTCCTCATCATAATTATCTTCATCGTCATATTGATTATCATCGTAATTATTGTTATAGTTATCATCATTATCATTATCATATTCACTATTATTATCGTCATAATTGTCATCATATTCATCTTGACGAGCAGAATACACATCATTTTGATAATCCTGATCATAATGATCATCATCATTATTATATGTATTATCATCCGGCGAATTATCATAATAATCATTTTGAGCTGGTTCAGCACCAACTGACGAGAAAACTCTTGTACGGTCGTCGTCATACTGATCATCATTTTGCTTATTAAAAATTATTGTACTATCTTCATCTGCCTGCACCTTATGGCTATCATCATCAAGCAAAAGGGCGTGACAATATTTACAAAGTATCGCTTCCTGTGCAATTTCTTTATGACAATGCGGACACAGTCTTGTTTTCATAAATTTCAATCCTTTCGTTGCAGCTATTCTTTTTCTACACAATATTTATATAATAGATACTTTTTAATAATAACATATTTTTTGTTTAAATGCAACGAAAAGAGTTAATTTTCATCAAACGTTCTTATTACCCAGTATTTAGCATTTGAGATTTTCACCACATAAAAATCGCATTTGATAAATCCGACATTAAAACTGATTTTTAAAACGAAAATTTATGCAAACATACAAATTCTAAAAAAAGAGTTGACAACGCTACACGACTAGTGTATAATATTAAAGTCGCCTGATGACGCAGGCGCAGTGTTAAGACATATAGTACCTTATAACTAAAGCATGTTGATTAAGGGATTTTGATATGCATCGTCAACAAACGGGGCGTAACTCAGTTTGGTAGAGTGCTTGGTTTGGGACCAAGATGCCGCAGGTTCAAGTCCTGTCGCCCCGACCACCAGGGATGTATCCCTGAACCCAAAACCTTTACAGATTAATTTCTGTGAAGGTTTTTTGTTTTATACAGAAAAAACTTTAAAATAGCTTTGCCATATTGCCCCGTGCGGGCTAGCACTGCCACGTGTGGGTTAGCACTGCCACGTGTGGGTTAGCACTGCCACGTGTGGGTTAGCACTGCCTCGTGTGGGCCAGCACTTTTTAATTGACACTGACAAATCTTTGACTTGAAATGTTGTAGACATTGTAAATATCAACTCCTATATAAATAAGTTTACATCAAAAATCATTTTTCTATTTTGATGCAAGCTTTATATATCAACTGATTTAGTATACACCAAGACACTTTTGAAACTCCATAGTGCACAAATTATACAATATGTACGAAAACTTGTCAACGGCTTTTTAAACAAAATCTAAATTGTTCGTAATATGCCGAAATACAACATTGTTTATTTATCTATAAAGCTTAGTTATTTTTTGGAAGTTGGTTACAGCGATAATAGTTTTTTTCAATCGTTTCTCTTGCTGATTTAGGTGTGAAAAACTATTACAGCGAGAATCTTTCGTATAGTTTTCTAATTCAGGCTGTATCCGTTTTGTATATCCCACAAGAAAAAAGTCCTAATTAAAATACACAAAACCCTCGTTTATCATGTCCTGCCCCAGTTTGTACAGACAGTACAAAAAAGCCCCTTATGGCAAATATTAAATTTTAAGAAACA
>CAZJRQ010000032.1:18220-25932 GCA_964548535.1 uncultured Oscillospiraceae bacterium | reverse complement strand
CTCCAAAACCGCGTGCCGAGGGTTCGATCCCTTCTGCCCCTGCCAAATTTATTTGAAGAGAAAAGACCATAGCAATTTAGCTATGGTCTTTTCTCAATAAGTAAATACTTATTGAGTCTATTATTGTTTAAACGTCCTTAGAAGTTGGACGGGAGTACTACTTTGTAGCGGCTAATGTTCCATACCTACTAACTTGAAACAAATGCTTCTTGTTTCTTTATAACGGTGTAGTTAGTGCATACAGTCACCGGCAGTATATAATTGCTTTTATTTTTAATTTTTATTGGGACAAAAAAAGAACGCTATAAGCTGTCGACTAAAATGAACTGAAAACGCTCTTACAAATATATAAAAAACGTGATATAATCAAAGTCACGACATTACAAGCATTCACCTAAAGGTTCCACAGTTGTTTCGTAGGCATCTGTGGAACTGGAGTATATTTTCCTGCAAGAAAATATACTCTTTGGTGGGTGCTTTTGCTGATGAGAAATATAAAAACAGTGATAAAGTTACTGTTAATGTAAACGTAGCGTTAGTAGTTGCCTTGGTAGTCGCTTTTGTAGCGTTATTTATTTGTTCAGTTGCTACTTATTGATTTTCTCGATAAATGGTAACTTGATTTTTTACTTTTCTCTTCAACGACATTCTCGTCTAAAAGTTCCGGAAACAACCTAATCAAACTTGCACATCGATACCGCTTTCACGAAGACATTCGGCAAGTTCTCTTTGCTGCTCATCTTCCTCTAGTGCTGTTACCTATAGTTGTCGCTTAGATTTTGTATGTCTTCGTAATGATATTACATCATCGTATCCTCATGTAATGTCCAGTTGAAAAAAGAAATATACCATCTGAAGTGAGAACTTTTCGTAATGAAAGATAATCTTCTACTTTAGACATAACTGAGGACACGCACATATGAGTATCAGCACGGTTTTCAAGTTCGTCAACCATATTTTCTTCATACTCTGAAATTTCCTTTTCACAGTTGCAACGTTCGTTTAGTAGGTTTCCGCAATATTGACAATAAAGAGCTTTCATAATTCATCTCAAAATAAAAAAGGAAGAACAAAAAAATGTTCTTCCTTTAATAAGAAATATTTAGTTGTAGTGCTAGGAATTCAAATATTCTTCCGCTAGTTTGTCATTCATTTCACACTCGTCATTAGTTTCATCAAATTCATCATCAGTACAGCTTAGTAAACTTAGCTGTACTGAAAGATAAGTTTGTTCTCTTTGGGTTAGTTTAATACCGTCTTTTTGCTTTTGTATTAAGACATTTGCTTTGCAATCATTAGGGATATTATTGATGATGCCACATCCGGCAGACAAGGTGATTTGCTCGGTTTCTGATAAGTCATTTTTTTGCTTAGTTAAAGCTTTTGTGAAATTACTCATTTTAATTCCTCCTGTAAAAATATTTGTAGCAATGGCTACACCAAAATCAGAAGTATTATTAAATATATTATGCATCTAATATTAATATTTGTCAAGCTTCCAGTACAGGTAATACAACTGTCTGATCACCAATTTCCAGAAGATGTGGATATTAAAATGCCAGAAGTAAAAAATTTTGTTAGAGGAATTTATGGAACTAACGATGATAGTTTTAATTTCTTTTTTGCTTATTATATTGTACTAGCCGGCGGTACAAAACGCTATCAAACTGACTATTTGCAAAAGCGTAATAATTCCATCATAACAAAAAAGCAAGTCAGAATCAGAATACTTGTGAATTTAGGAATTAAGCTTATTGTTATACTAAGATTTTTAAATACTTTATGTTTATAAATTAAAATAGATAAAACACATAAAAAAGAATTATATTCTCATATAAAATCTGATTTGATATGTTGAATACATTATAAGGGATCCATAATATTGTGCGTTTGAATAAAGACTCTAGTGTTACAAATAAAATTGGTAAATATAATAAAGATAGCCTTTTGTTTTTTGCTGCATAAAAAAGGAAAAAAGAAAGTATCTGATATTACAAGCAAGATTTTTGAAATTAAATAAGCCGTTTTACCATCCCATTCCATTATATCTTATGATATATTTTTGAAAGCTATATTTAAAGGATGTTAGGCACGTTCTTCCAATCTTACATCTTTCGTTGTTGTCTAGATATATTATTTGATTATCATGTCGCTGTATATGTTCAAAATTAACAATGAATGATTTATGGCATCTAAAAAAATTTTCACTAGGCAGTATTTTTTCTATTTCTTGAAGATATTTTGTACACTCATATTGTTCAGTAGCAGTTCTCAAAATCGTATGTTTACCTAATGCCTCTGCATAAATAATTTCAGAAAGTCGTAGTTTAAAAATGCCATCATCAGTTTTAAAGCTTAGTAATAAATCATTGTCAATTGAGTCTAAATAATCGTCAAAAGCTTTAAATAATTCATCTTGCTTAACAGGTTTGATAAGAAATCTAAAAGTGTTTACTTCAAAACTTTGAAAAACAATTTTAGGATAACTAGTTAGAAAAATGAGTGGTGCATTTTTATTTTTTGAACGTAAAATTCTTGCAGTTTCCAAACCATTTAATGATTCCATTTTATAATCCATAAAAATCAAATCGAAGTCGATATCGCTGGCAATAAGGTCAATTCCATTAGAAAAATAAGTATCAATAATATCAATATTCCTGATTTTAGAAAATTCATTTAGATATAAGTGTAGTTCATTATAGAACACCTTTTCATCATCACAAATTGCAATCTTCACCATATATTCACCCTTCTTATTCTATACTAACATAATAATATAAATATATCATAAAAAGTGAAAAAAAGCAATATAAATTTGCTTTTTTGTGCAGTTCATGCCTTTTTTTATACCTTTATTCCAATTTTTATAGAAATTCATTTGCAATTATGATATAATAAAAATAAATAATATGAAATTATATTAGAATATATTCTGAGATAAAATATATTCAGTTTAGAGAAATTCAAAATTATAAAAAATATGGAAATGAAAATAACAAAACTTAATTGATTTAAATATTTCTATATTAAATAAAATTTTAAAGAGAGTAGGGTGATTGCTTGTCAAATACACACAATCTAGGTTTCTTATTTGAAAAACTGTCTAAAAAAATATATAATTGCTGAATAGATTTTTGCTTAGTATTTTATGAAGGTGTGGTAATAATGGAAAAAGAATACAATAAAAAATATACAGAGGATTCAGTTGCTAAACTTTGCTTTAAGGTTGCTGTAATATCTTTATTTGTATATATTCTTGCCAGGAAATTCGAACCATCTTTTATTGGGAACAATAACAGTGTTATTGTTTATCTTTCTGTAAGAATTATAGCGTTTACTTTGTTGTTATTGTGCGGTGTTTTTTCTTTTGTAATTTTCCTGAATATTAAGATGAAAGACTCAGATATCATGAGGAAATTATCTATTGTACGAATGTTGTTTTTGATATTTTGTACAGTATTGATAATATTTTCAATGGTTGGAAATTATGCAAGCACTATATATGGAATGCATAAGAAATTTAACAGTATACAAGGATATTTTTACGATGTGAAAATGGTGGGCAGATTAATAGCACAATCGGACGATGTATCAAAAATTACTGGACCCATGAGTATCAGTCAAACTAAAAAAGAATATCGTGTAAGTAACACAAATCGTATGAAAGTATATACATATTATTTGGAGGTTTATAGTTCGAATTCCATATCTTATTTTGTTATTAGCAGAAAAGATGTTGCAAAAATTAATGATATGATTTCTCAAAATGATAGTGGTAAATTTGAGGTTACTTATAATGATTCAACTGGTTTTGTTGAAAAAATAGAATTTGTTGAAGAGTCAAAAACAATTCAATCTGCAGACATAACTCTAACCCCAGACCTTGACGAAAACGGAAGTCTAAATAAAGACACAACATATTTTATAGAACGACCAGAAATTGAAGGATATGAGGGACTTGACGGCGGTTTATATTGGTATGTTACCAAAGATGGTGAGTTTTTTGAAAGCAATAATGCGTCATTGAAAAAGAAAGTGAATTTCCCCTCTTTTTATAATCGAGGAGATTATGAAGTAACTTTAGTAGTTGATTATGACCAAGAAACAGGAGAACATACACCGATTAGTAATACGTTAAGTTTTTCTGTTAAATAAAATTTGGAGGAGTAGTTTATGACACAGTTTACAAAATCATTTATTTGGAGATTTATTGTTTATTCATTAGGTTTTGGGTTAATTGCATTTATTGTATGCAGGCTAATATCAGTATGGGTTAGCCGGTCTTTTGGAGCTGATAATATGGTTCCTTTGTACATTACAGCTATATTAAGTAGCCTGGTTTATTCGTTTTTGATGATATTTGTTGCAAATAAAACTATAGGCGTAATAAGTAAAAAAGGATGTTATTCATACCCAGAAGATGAAAGAAAATGGTTCAGAAATTTTGCTGTAATAATAATTGGATTGAATATATTGTCTTCGTTATATTCTTTTATGCAGTGGCGTTCAAATGTTGCTTCTTACGCAAAGAAGATGTCTGATTTAGAGTTAAAATATTCAACAGAACTAGTAGCAGGTTATACTGAAGTCGTTAGTAAATATAACATAAATTTGATTATTATGTTAATACTTCAAAATGTCATTGGGATTGCAATCATTTTATTTTTTACACCTAAACTTATTCAAAAATACCGCAATAGTTAAATTTAATCAATAACTGATTTCTTTTTTCAAGATAAGTTTCTGTAGAAAGCTATATTAATTTTATCCGTCAAGAAGTAGAGTTCTTTTAACACCGCTTACGAATCAACGTAGGTGGTGTTTTTATATCTCAAATGTCAGCTATGTATTTTTATTTGAATATTTTATTGAAAATTAAATGTTAATATGGTATAATATTTATATCTATTTAGAATTTATTGTTAATTAGTTGAAAGGTGGATTGTTTTATGGCTGTTCAAAAAAGCAGTATGATGAAAATAACAGAAACGTCGTATCTTTCATCTGATAAAGTTGAACTGTATCGAACAATAATGCGTCTGCTTTATAAAGAAACCGAGATGTATAATAATCGTTTAAGTGCAAATGAAATACTTGATAAGCTGGTACAGTTTGAGCCTTTTGAAAACCTTTCGCTTGATGAGTTGAAGCAGGCTCTTACACAGCTTACTAATTGGGGCAATTTATTGCCTATGCAAGATACGCGAAAAGTTACCACTATTGAAGAATATAAGAACAAACTTTATAGATATTCATTAACCGAATATTCTATAAAAATTGAACGTATGACTATTGAGCTTGAGAATTTGTTTTCTCAGGGCAATAGGCTGTCATCTTCTTTACTTGTGAGGTTAGAAAACTATTTTCAAGAAATTGATGATGTAATTTTTAATGATAATTTAAAAGATGTTAATGAATGGTGGAAAAATCTTCTTGATGATTTTACGAGGCTAGATCAAAATTTTTCAGACTACATACATTCCTTTTATTCAAATAGTGGAGATAAAATGCTGAGGTCGATAGATTTTATTCAGCATAAAGATAAGTTTGTTGATTATCTTCGAGATTTTATACGAATTTTGCAAAAGCATTCAAGCATCATAGAAAAATTGTTGACTAGTATAAGTGATGAAACAAAAGAGCAGTTGCTGGAAAAGATTTTTTTAAGCGAACTGGAATTGCCAAGAACGAATTCTGAAGCTTTTGATGAGCAATATATGAAAGAAAAAATTAAAGGTCAATGGTATTCAATAAATAGTTGGTTTGTTTCAACTGATTCAAAAACGTCCACTTGTAATATGGCAATGGAATACACTAATGAGATTATTCGAAAAATTTTGAATAACGCTGTAATGCTTATGCGACTTCAGAATTCTGGAATAAGTCGCAAGCAGGATTACAAGCAATTCATGCAAATGTTTTCACAGTGTGCAGATATTAATGAGGCGCATTGTTTGTCAGCTCATGTGTTTGGTGCAATGACAGTGAATCATTATAAGTATAATACCGTAAAGGAAACTGACCGTATCAATGAAAATGCTATCGACTTGACTCCGCAGATTTTTGAAGTTCAGCCAAAAGCTCGAGTTTATAAACCGCGCATAAAGAGTGTAGGTTTTGAGAATAGACAGTTTGAAAAAACAGCTCGTTTACTGGCTCATGTTGAGAAAATTAAGCAGGATAAAAAAATTGTTGAGAGTTATATAAAGGAAAATAAAATTGTTATATCAAACCTTGAAAATGAAGTTGTACCAGAAGTGCTTAGAATTTCATTGCTAAAATGGATTTCTGACTCTAATCATAATAAAAATCAAACAGGAACAACTGATTTCGGCAGGAGATTTCATGTAATAAAAACTGGGGAGGACACGGTTTTACATTGTAATGACGGTGATTTATATATGCCATCATATGTTATAGAATTTGAGGTGCATGACAATGGATGAATTTGTAACCTTACTTGAAAATTTTTGGATTACTCATGAAAATGACCCAAATGATTATTATAAAATCAAGCGCGCTATTGATAAAGATATGAAGCGTTTTATAGGTGAGTTGGCTGGCTGGAAATTAATTATTAATCAAAAGCTTATAAAGCTTGAAAAAGTTCCTGATGTGGCAGAAAGTTTTATGGGGATTGAGGAGTTTCAAGAGGTAAGTGACTACTGTTTGTTGTGTGCAATTTTGATTTATCTAAATGATATTGACGAGGGCGGACAGTTTTTACTTTCTGAATTGATAGAGGCTTTAGAGCGAATTGTGCATGAGACTATGGAAATTGATTTTACAAAATACAGGGAAAGAAAATCTCTTGTTCGTGCACTCGGGTTCGCACAAAACAAGCAGCTGCTCAAAATTTCAGAGGGTTCGTTAAGCAATGTAGAAAACGATCAGAACAAAGAAATTCTCTATGAAAACACAGGGTTGTCTAATTACTTTTCGGTTCATCACAGCTATGATATTTCGGACTTTAAAACTTATCAAGATTTTGAAAATGTTGAGAGAATTTATTCTGATAATGATATAGGTTCAGCTAGAATAAACCGCGTGTATAGACGATTGATTCTTAAACCTTCTATGTATTGGGATTCAAATGATAATTCTGATAGTATTTATCTGAAAAATCAACGAAATTCAATTGCAAGACATCTAGATTGCTACCTTGATGGCAGACTAGATATCCACAACGGATCAGCGTTTTATATGCTAAGTGATGACAATTATTTTGGACAAGTACATCCTAATGACAAAATGTTAGCGGGTTTGGTTTTGTTTTTATGTGCGCAGATAAAGGAAGATTTACTTTCAACATCTGCGATGATTGATAGTAATAGCAACAAATATTTAATTGACAAAGACAAATTTCATGAAATGATTTGCGATTGCCGAGATAAATTTTCAGCAGGCTTGAGCAAGGAATACCGCGAAATTTCTGAAATAAAGCTGATTGATAGCGTCGTTCGTTACATGATAAATTGGAAAATGATTGAGATTGATGATAATGCATATTTGCTTAGAGATGGACTGTTTAAAACAGCTGGCAGGTATCCGAAAGATTTTGATTTTGAGTCACTAAGCAAAAAATGAGTTGAGAATAATGGTGGCTCACATTTTTTCAAAAAAACAAGGAGTGCAAGCCCTCTGCTCGCAGGCTCACATTTTTTCAAAAAAACAAGGAGTGCAAGCCCTCTGCTCGCAGGCTCGCATTTTTT
>CAZJRQ010000032.1:0-18120 GCA_964548535.1 uncultured Oscillospiraceae bacterium | reverse complement strand
AAGGAGTGCAAGCCCTCTGCTCGCAAGGCTCGCATTTTTTCAAAAAAACAAGGAGGGCTTATGGAACGTTGGGTAATGAATAGATTAGGTTTTGTGAATTTTTGGGTTTATGACGTAGAGGATTTTTATCTGAACGACGGTAAGCTTCTGCTTAGAGGTTCTAATGGTTCTGGAAAATCAATCACAACACAAAGCTTTATTCCTTATATTTTAGACGGCGACCGTCAGCCGTCTAGACTTGATCCGTTCGGTAGCAAAGATAGAAAAATGGATTTCTATCTGCTTGGAGATTCAGAAAACGGTAAAGATGAATGTACGGGCTATTTGTATCTTGAATTTAAAAAGCCGTCATCTAATCTGTTTCGCACAATTGGAATAGGACTTCACGCGAAAAAGGGCGGAAACATGAAAACTTGGGGATTTTGTGTACGTGATAATAGGCGTGTTGGATTTGATTTCATGCTGTATAGAGAGGTGGGCAGTGAAAACATTCCACTTAATTCTAAGCAATTGCGTGAGCAAATTGGTGATAAAAATATTTATGTTGAAAAAACTTCTGACTATAAAGCAATGGTCGCAAAGCAAATTTTCGATATCGACCGTGAGAATATAGAGGATTTTGACCAGCTAACAAGTATTCTCATAAAGACACGCTCATCAAAGCTTTCGTCTAAAGAAAATCTAAAACCAGCACAGCTTTATGAATTGCTAAACAGTTCTTTGCAGACATTGAGCGATGAAGAATTGCGTCCAATGGCTGATTCTATGAACAAAATTGAGGAGTCGCACCGCAGAGTTGAAGATGCTCAAAGTGTGTTGCAAGAAGTGCAGTATATTGCTAATGAATATGATAAGTACAACAAATATATGCTGTGGAAAAAGGCGGATGTTTTTCTAAATAAGCGAGCAAATACGGCATGTGCAGATAATAAGATGCAGGAGTATAAAGACGAAATAAGCCAATCGACGCAAGAGCTTGAGCGTGCAATTTCAAATATTAACTCGGCTGAAACTATGCTGTCTGATTTAACTCGCGAGGAGCAAACACTTGATGATAACGATATAAAAAATCAAGTTGCAAAGAAAGCAAATGCTCAAAAAAATCTTAAAGAGAATGAAGATAGTTATGCGAATAAGCAAAAATTTATTGATTCAAAAAAAGAAACTAGCCGTAAAAAGCATATTGAACTAAATTCAGTTCGCACTCAAAAAACAGAGTATGAATATGATATAAAAAAGCAAACAGCAAAGCTGCTAGAATATGATGAATTTGCTCCTCCGCTTCATGAAAGCTATATTCGTGAGCTTGAAAAAAACGATAAAGCTTTCGAAAAAAATAGGCAGTGCAGTCGTGAAATTAATGATTATATAAGCAAGCTGACCTCTGTTTTGCAAGCGATTAACGAATGTGATAGAATTCACGGCGTGTTTGATTTAGCACATCAGCGGCGAGATTTGGCTGAACAGAATAAGTTTACTGCAGAGGATAGCTTGAAAACAGCTCAAAAAATATTTGATGAGCAGAAGGATACTTTGATTGAAAGTTTTTATATCGCAGCTAAAAATAATACTGAATTTACTATAGATAAGTACTTGCTAGAAAAGATTGAAACCCTAATTGCAAATTATGAGGGTGACGGTTCGGCGGTTGATTTATTAAACCTTTTGGTAAATCGCAAAGGTTCTTTTGAATCAAAAATTCAAGTAAATATTGCAAGCTGTAATACCGAATGCCAAGCGTCCAAAAATGATTATGAAATTTCAGTTAAAGAGCTTGAAGATTTGAAAAATACAAAAGAGCTTGAACCAGAACGCAGTGATATAAGAAAATCATCACGTAAAGCTTTGTGCGAAAAAGGTATAGTTTCACGTCCGCTTTATGAATGCATTGACTTCAAGAATGGACTTGATGAAAGTCAAAAGGCAGTTCTTGAAAGTGAGTTTTCTGATATGGGATTGCTTGATGCTTTAGTTGTTTCAAAATCGCAATATGATATGACAATAGAGCAGTTAAAAGATTTTTCCGACTGCGTGCTTTATGCAAAAAGCGTCGATAATTCAGAAAATCCTTTTTTTGATGTCATAATAGACGATGAGCTTCGAGAAGATGCGATTTTAATTATTAATGCTATTTGCAGCAGTGACGAATTTTCAGCGAAAATTGGCTTGAACGGATATTATCAAAACGGAATGCTTGTTGGCCATGCAATAAGCGAGAATAATGCTAGATATATCGGTGCTGAAAGCCGACGTAAATATCGTGAAAAGCAGATTTCAGAGTTAGAGTATAAGACTAATCAGCTAAATGAAATTTGGATTAATAAAAAAGAAACACTTGAAAAAACAAAGAACCGCCTTGCTTTGTTAAATGACGAGTATAATACTTTAGCTAACACTGAAAGCTTGAGCTCGGCAATGAATCTATGGCAAGAGGCTCAAAATGAGCTTACGAAAAAGCAAATGATATTTGATAATGCTGAAACTGATTTGGAAAAAAACAAGCTTGAATATGATGCAAGCCGTTCGAATGTCGACACTTTAAGCAGTGGAATTTCTTATCGTAAAACTGCTGATAATTATAAAAATGCGATTAGCGAAATTAGTGAATACTTAAATGATTTGCAAGATGTTTTAGAAATTTCACGTCAAAAATTTGAGAGTGCATCCACAATAAATAGGCTAGATGATGATATTGAGCTGCTTGATTATGATATTGATTTAGCAGATTTAGAGCTTAAAAAAATTGAGCGTGAAATACATAATAATGAGGAAGTTATAAGACTTTGCGATGATTTTTTGAACCGACCTGAGAATGTCAATATTGCAAAACGTGCAAGCGAGATTAAAGGTGAAATTGAAAATTCACGTAAGAATATTGACGATTATAAACAAATTAAAGTCAGATGCGAAACGAAAATTGAAAATTCAAATAATCAATTAGAGCAGGCAAAAAATCAGCTTGCGAAATTAATTGATGAGGAAGAAATTGCGGCTAAATATTTTAAAGAAGAATGCGAGCTTTGGCTTGTAATAACAGACCGCAATTTGACTCTGCTGCAATGTGCTGAGTATGCCCAAAAGTCAGTTGCAAGTGCGGATATGGAAAAAGGACCGAATACAATTCAAAGCAGATTAGCAAAAATTTTTCACGAGCATACAGGAACTTTCGCAGCAGAATATAACCCTGTAATGAACGACGATTGCTTTGAGGATAGCGGTTCTAACAATATTCGCAGACGTAGTATGGTATTGCTTACATGGCAAAACAAGAAAATATCTCCTCTAGAATTTGTTGAAGAGATATCAAGAGCTATTGAAGATGACAAACTTCTTATGCGTATTGAAGAACAAAAAATGTTCACAGAAGTTTTAATGAACACGATAAGTAAAAAATTGTATGATAAGATAAATACAAGCAGGCGTTGGGTAGATTCAATGGCGGATTTGATGAAAAAAATCAACACGTCAATGGGACTTTCTTTCTCACTAAGCTGGAATGCTAAAAAGGAGTTGGGCGACAGCCAGCTGCAATTTAAGGACTTAGCACGAATTTTAAGTAAGGATAAAGATTTGATTAGCCCTGATGATTATGATAAGCTGTCAGCGCATTTTAAAGGCAAAATCGAATATGAAAAGCGTTTGATTGAGGAAAAAGGTGAGGACGTAAATTATTCAAAGTTAGTTAGAAATGTGCTTGATTTTAGAAATTGGTTCGAGTTTTGCTTGTATTATAAAGATGCTAATATGGATAAATTCAGGGAGCTGACAAACAGCAGATTTAACACATTCAGTGGAGGAGAAAGAGCGTTATCGTTATATATTCCACTATTTGCAGCAGTAGCAGCACAATATAAAAAAGCAGGCGAGCAAGCACCAAAAATTTTAGCACTTGATGAAGCATTTGCTGGAGTTGATGATGAAAATATAAGTGAAATGTTCGGATTGCTTGAAAAACTTGGCTTTGGTTATATTGTTAATTCTCAGTCACTTTGGGGTTGTTATGACACTGTTCCCGCACTTTCAATTGCGGAGCTTTGCCATGCGAAAAACACCGATTTTATTACTGTAATACATTATGAATGGAACGGAAAAGTAAAAAAACTAATTGAGTAATTGTTGGGAGGGGTTTAATGCCTTTGGTAAAAGAGTGTGCAAAATATTTCAAATCCAACAAAGCTTACAATCGCATTATGAATGAACTGCTTGCGAAGTACAAGAGCTTTGGAGAGCCAAGGGGCATGGTGATTTTAAATGATGCAACAAAGGAAGAATGTGCTGTCGCCAATGGAATAATTGAACCCAAAAGAGCGTTTTATCCGCCAACATTAAAATTTCGTGCTGCTGACTTTGAAAAAGGATTGGCTCATACAAAATTCAGCGGAGTTTCATTGAAATGTGTACTTGAAGAATATTATGGCGAGGTCATTGTATCAAATGGGGAAAAAAGAAGAAATAAAGAACAGCTTATTTCTAATTTTTTTGAAGACTTTTTGAAAAAATACGACAATGTATTTTGTTATAAGTGGCTATCTGCTTTGGTTTTGCAAAAGAACTTTGGTTATCAAACAGTGTTGAACGCAATGTCTATTTCTAACGATAATGCAAAGACTATGCTAGAAAATGTCTGCAATGCGATTAACTCGAGACAAGAAGGTGAGCTAGTAAAAATTGCTGTTTTAAGTGCAAATATCACTGGTGATTCACATTATTTTGACAGTGCAAATCCCGCTGGAAAGCTTTTGATTAAGGGGTTGTCATATTTATGTGACATAGCGCAAACAGGTGAAGCCGAAACGATTAAAGAAATATATGCCGAATTTGGAATTGAACCTGATAACATTTCAGGATCAACAGCGTCAATTGGAATACGACTTTATGATGTTGATAATAATGAGCACCCAGCATTTAAAGCGTTTGCAGACAATGGCGAAAGCTGTTTAATTGCCACCGCAAATTTAGCGAATATATGTAATGCCGATACTGACAAAAAGACCGTATTTGTGGTAGAAAATCAAATGGTGTTTTCAGCATTATGTCCTGTGGCGAGCGAGAACAGATTAGGTTTGATATGCACATCAGGTCAGATGAAATGTTCAGGAATCAGGCTTATCACAATGCTTGTGAATGCTGATTGCAAGATTTTATATGCGGGAGATTTCGACCCAGAGGGCTTGCAGATTGCCGATAGATTGTTGAGAAGATTTCCAGATAAAAACGTACATACCTGGAGAATGACAGCTGATGATTATAAATCAATTGACAAGGCAGAAGTTGTGCTTTCAGATATGCGTTTGACAAAGCTAAATAGCATAAAATCTAAAGAGCTAGTTGAGATAGCCAATATTCTCATAGAGAGTGAAAAAGCAGCGTATCAAGAATTGTTAATTCCCCAAATGAAGTCAGATATGGAGCTTTTAGCAAAGCAATGGCATTGTAAATTGAGTATATAAGATATTATTCATAAAAAATAAAAGAAATTAAAAACACCGAAAGCAGCGAATTAACGAGCTTTCGGTGTTTTGTTATAGTTAAAACTGTTTTGATATAAGTTTTATCAGTTGACCAGTTAGCTTTTTTAAATCAAGCAGGATAAAAACGATGTAAATATCCACCATTATTTATAAGCAAAAACTTTAATTCTGCGGAATGTTTCAAAACATTTGCCATCTGCTTGCAAAGTCTTTTTTAGCATTTCATCAATAACATCATTTCTAAATTCATCTTATTAATATCCATATTAATAAATTTCAAATTGTCTTTTTTAAGCTTTTGAGCAGTCTGTATCATACCAATTGAAGCATCTATTCCAAGAACGCTGCCGTTGGGCACTAGTGATGATAATTGTTCATTTAATACGCCATCACCGCAGCCTAAATCCAAAATATCTTCATTGCCTTTAAGATGCAGTTGTGATATTAATTTATGACCCCATTCTTTTTGTGCTTTGAGGCTTGCTTGTATTTCTCGCCGTTAAATTCATATGTCCCTATTTTATGACAATCTCCTTGAAATTGATTTTAATATATAACATAATTTTGGTGTTGTTATATTGTATCATATTTTACTTTAAATTTCAAGATGGTTATATTGTTATAGATTTAAATACTAAAATCCTTGCAAACTAAGCTGTTTACCCATTTCAAAAGCTTCATTCATAACACTGCTGCTTTTAACATCACCAATATTCCAAACACCGACGCCATAAACTATACCTTTTTCAATAGCACCGTCAAGGCAATATGTGAAACCTCTGAACTCGTTAATTGTCCTGTCCATTGCTGATTTATCATTGTCAGCAGCAGTCATGATAAAGTAAAATTCTTTGTTTTTTATTTCCGTGTATCTTGAGCAGGTTCTGTCAATAAAAGTTTTCATTTGCCCATCCATTGTGTAAAAATAAATTGGGGTAGCCATTGCAATTACGTCAGCTTCAACCATCTTATCAAGAATTTCGGACATATCATCTTTTTGTGAGCAAGCGCCTTTCTTAGCAAAACAAGCACCGCAACCAGTGCAGTAATTTATATTCTGTTCAGCCAGACGGATTTTGTCCACATCGTTGCCAGATTCTTTTGCACCAAGTATAAATTGGTCGCATAACAGGTCGGAATTTCCGCCTTTTCTCGGACTTGCTGATATAACCAAAACTTTTTTACTCATATAATCTACTCCTTGAATTACATACTATCTCTTAATATTTGACTAACTTCATCAAGAGTTAGCTCTTTGTATCCGCCATTGAAGATAGGAACGCTCTTTGCAATATCCAAAATCATATCATCGGTCACACCCAAATCTTTAATGTTCATTGCAAGACCAAGCTCACTCATATATTCTTTCATTCGACCAAGTCCTTCAAGAGCAATTTCTTCATCCGTTTTTCCGCTTGCGTCAACATCCCAAACATTAATTGCATATCTCTTAAACTTAGCAAGTCCATAAGGCATAATTGTTTTGTAGTAAGCCATTGAAACTGCCGAAAGAGTCATTCCATGAGTAGCGTCGGTGTAAGCTCCAACAGCTTGTCCAATCATGTGAACCATCCAGTCAGTAGACTTTCCCTTTGCAACAAGTGTGTTCAAAGCCCATGTTGCAGTCCACATAATATTACTGCGAGCCTCATAATCAGTAGGATTTTCCAAAGCGATTTTCGAGCTGTGAATTAGAGATTTTAGAAGTGCCTCCATAATATAATCAGAGGTATTGTCATCTTCACCAGAAAAATACTGCTCAAGAATATGTGACATAATATCATAAAATCCCGCAACCATTTGATATTTCGGAATTGTAAAAGTAAACTCAGGATTTAGAATTGAAAACTTAGGGAACACATTCTCGCCAAATACATGACCGATTTTGAGCTTGCTTTCAGGGTTAGTAATAACCGAACCACCGTTCATTTCAGAGCCAGTTCCAACCATTGTTAAAACACATCCAACAGGAATAATTTTGTTGTCAACCTCTTCCATGCGCAAATAATATTTATCCCAAGGATCTTCCTCACAATATGTCGAAACAGAAACCGCCTTTGCATAGTCGCAAACTGAGCCACCGCCTACAGCCAAAATAAAATCAACGTTTCCGTCTTTTGCTCGCTGACAGCCCTCATATAATTTTGTCGTTGTTGGATTTGG
The DNA here is from genome assembly GCA_964548535.1 of uncultured Oscillospiraceae bacterium. Lineage (GTDB taxonomy): Bacteria > Bacillota > Clostridia > Oscillospirales > Ruminococcaceae > CAZJRQ01. The sequence continues at coordinate 10,486 of CAZJRQ010000032.1, read as the reverse complement.
CATAACGCCCGCGTCCTCAAAAATATTTTTACCATTTGCCTTTAAAATCTCTACAACCTTGTTGTAAATACCAGTTTTCTTTATTGAACCACCGCCATAAATAAGCAGAACATTTTTAACGTATTTAGGCAATTGTTCATTAAGACAATTAAGAGAATCCTCTCCGAAATGTAATTTCGTTGGGTTTGAATAACTAAAATTTCCTAGCATAAATATTTCCTCCTAATTTGAAAATTATTGATTATTTACTTTTCTGTATTCATCGTCCGAAACAGGCTCAAGCCATTCAACTTCACCTGCTTGCGGATTTGTAGTAATCGCGATATGGCTGAAATCACTGTCAGCAGTTGCCCCGTGCCAGTGTTTAACATTTGGCGGAATTTTCACAATATCTCCCGCACTTAATAACCTTGCTGACTTTCCGTTTTCTTGATACCACCCTTGACCGCTAGTAACAAGCAAAATCTGTCCGCCAGCATGAATATGCCAGCTATTCCTTGCACCTTTCGAAAAAGTCACGTTGTATGCCGGGCAATTGAACTCATCATATCCGACTAAAACCGCACACCAAGCATCTCCAATGAAATTTTCATTGCTAAGTTTTTCTCCTAATGGAAAAATCGTATTTTTGATATTTTCATTCACAAGAACCATCTCCGTTTTCTAATAATCTCTTCTCAGCAAGAAGATAAACTTCAATTTTTTTATCAAGTCTTTCAATAGTCTGCTGAATTTCCACAAGCTTATCAGCCAGAATTTTTCTCTGTTCAATTAAAATGTTTTTTCGCTGAACAGCAGTGTCATCACCCTGCTGATAAAGCGTTACATATTCAATTAAGCTTTCAATTGAAAGACCAGATTTTCTCATACATTTAATAAATTCAATCCAACCGCAGGAGTCCTCATCATAATCTCTGATTCCGCTTTTATTTCGCGGTACATGAGGAATAAGTCCGATTCGTTCGTAATACCGAAGAGTATCAGCGGTAATATCGTAATTATTGCTAACTTCTTTTATTGTCATTGCTACACCTCTTTATACTTTTTGTATTAGTATAATAATAACACCTAGAGTTGGCTCTAAGTCAATAGTTTTGAATATTTTTTGTAGATTTGCACAAGCTGAGGCGGTATATTTATACGTTTCGACGAATAAATAAAAAAATAAAGAGCACAGACTTTGATGAAAAATTATCTCAATATGCTCTTATTTAATTTTATTTAACATAGAAATTCAGAATTCAAAATTTTCGATTTTTATTTCTTCAAAATATACTTTTTTAAAACTCTATAATAAATAAAAAATCACGCCAAAATTTGACGTGATTAGCTTATATTTTAATCTTTAAGTAATCTAATATAATGATTTGCCTCTCTAAGTACGTGGTCAGCTAAAAGCGGCAGAATAAGAGACTTGATTTGACAATGTTCAATTCCTTTAGTACCAGCAATTTTGAAATCTCTAAACTTCATTGTCTTGTTTAAAGTATCATCAGTTAATGTTTTATCCTGTGCATTTTTGCAGGTAACTAACAGCTTGCTGAAATCATCAGCGAAACCATTTGCAGTAGCAATTAATTCGTTTTCGGAAGGGTCTAATAGACCTCTAATAAATAAAGCGTGTTCCATCATTATTTGATTCCAAAAGCATTCAATTTCACGCATTGAGTTTTCATCTAAACAACCATGACTTTCAATCTTTAATATATAACTTCTGTATAGCTTCGCTTCTCTAATAATATGCTCAATAAGCAAAGGGTAATTCATCGTGAACATAGTGCAGTTTTTAACATTAATTAGAATTTCTTCCTTGAAAGATATCAATCCGTTAAGAAGTTTAATTCCTTGCTGATTTAACATCTTGACCTGTTGATTCAATCCCCTATTTGGGAAATTATCATAATTTCGATTCATCCGAAGCTGTCTTTGTGTTATATTCTTATTGATTTTTATTCCTGTTAAATTCTCCGTTTGTTTTTCTGCTAACAGTGTAAATTCAGTAACAAACTCACCTGAACTTAACGTGGAACTATCAAACATTCCTTGACTAAGATTTACTGCACGATTCAGAAGATTTTCAAACTCAATTTTATAAAATTCAGCTTTCCTCGAAAAAGATGGATTAGCAGTTGTAAATCCTGCTTTTAAAAATAAAGAGTGCTCCTTCATTATTCGCGCAAAGAAGAGGTGAAGTTCTAAGGATTTTTCTAAATAATTATCATACATATGTATAGCCTTGCCTTTCTGTTTTTTAATAAAATCAATATCTTAAAACATAAATATATAATTATAATATGAGCAATATCTAATACTTGTTACAAAAAAGAACTCTGGAACTTAATCCAGAGCTCTTTATCTTTATTTTTGTATTTTAATATTTATCATACCATTTTTTATTCCAACCATTTGCAGATCCGTCTGATACCATAGCATCAAATTTTACAAGATGAATATGAAAACCTACAATGTCCGTTAAGGTCTCCAAGTGTACGGAACCGGGTGGTTCAGGACACCTAGGGTGTATCAATATTACATTAATCTCTTTCAAATCCATTTTTTCTATACACATAAATAAAAACAGCAAATGCTAACATAAAATTAATTAACAAGATTATAATATCCAAAATATCTAGCTTGTATTGATTGTTCATTGTGAACATTTCAATCATTTTGGATATTGTGCCAATAAACAAAAATCTCATAACATTTTCGATAAAAGGGAAGAAGTTTGCAAAGGTCGGAAGAATTGTTACAATGACTAAAATCGGTACTGATAATGTACTGGCATTAACTTGATTTTTTGAGTATATTCCAATAATAATACCAATCATACAGCATATAATGCTTGATATTGTGGTGATAAAAAAATAGATTATTATATTTGCACCACCAATGCTAATCCCACTAATTGGAATTAGCAGCATGTTTACCGCAATCATAATAGAAATAGGCGGTAATATACTTGCTAGTAAAAATTCTGTTGAGGTTACGGAAGATGTCATTAATACTCTAAGTGTATTAGATTCCTTTTCCTCAGCAAGCATTGCACTTATAACAAATATTCCAGTCATGCCTATATTAAACGACAATCCAAGATTTAAAAGCATAGTCATCAAAAAAGCTGGCATATCCTCTCCTGTGAATATTTTACTGTATACAACCCTTAAAACCGCTGTTAATGCAATTGCAAAAGCAGGACCAAAAATAATATTCGCATTCATCATTGTTTTAAATTTAAGCTGCGTTAGTGCTATAAATTTTCGTGAAGATATCATCTAACAACCCAGCTCCTTCCCTGTAATAGTAATAAATACATCCTCTAATGTAGGCTCACATGAATGTATTGTTTCAATCATACTGTCGTCAAACCATTTTTTTATACATTCCAACGATTCAAGATTATCTTTTAATATCAGTTCTTGTTTATCTTTCAACAAAATCTTATAACACTTTTTATTATTATATTTTAAACAGATTTCTTGCGGCGAACCTGTTTCTACAATCCTTCCATCATTAAGCAGTGAAACTTCATCACAAAGCTTTTCTGCTTCATCCATATTATGAGTGGTAAGCAAAATTCCCATGCCGTTTTTTTTCAAATCCAGCAGAAGTTCATGTATTGCTAAAGAAGTTGCGGGGTCAAGTCCGCTTGTCGGCTCGTCAAGAATCAGAACTTTGGGTGAATGCATAATTGCTCGTGCAAAAATTAATCTTTGCAATTGACCTTTTGAAAGAACACCTGCTTTTTTATTTTTATGCTCAATCAACTGTACTCTGTCTAATAATTCATCAATCTTTTTCTTATCTACTCCCAAAATCTTCGAAAAATACAGCAGGTTATCATATACTGTTAGTTTTTTATATATACCGCTGTTATCTGAAACTATACCTATCTGTTTATATACAGATTCATCCAATTCCCTTGTATCTTTGCCAAGCAAATAGGCTGTACCGCTTGTTTGTCTTAGCTGACCTGTTATAATTTTAATTGTTGTTGTCTTGCCAGAACCTGACGGTCCGAGGAATCCTAAAATTTGCCCGCTTTCTATTTTTATACTAACATCAGAAAGAGCTTGTTCGCTTTTATACTTTTTTGAAATGTTAATCGCCTGCATTAAATAGTTTTCGCATAATTGTTCATGGTTTTTATTTATAGCCGTATTGTAATTATTACCTTCTATATTATCATAAACTATATTTTCTGTAGACATGAAAATACCCCTCTTCATAGATTTAGTGCATAAGTTTATATACTTAAATATAGCAGAAAAATCATGAAAGGAGTATTTTTTTCGTAAAAGGTTGTTTTTAATACGCAAACAGCGTGTTATTTTTATTTTTAAGACTAGTACTGTGATTTTGCTTTGCGTGAAAGAAGACAGTTTTCACCGTTTATCAGTTCTATCAAATTTTGGTTTCTATGTATTTTTGAAATGTGTTGTCTGTTAACTAAAAAACTTCGATGACATCGCCAAAATCTTTCTCCTAATTCATTTTCAAGCTTGCCCAGACTACTGTTAAAATCTATGATTTCATCTTCCATATGCAGCCGAATCAAATGCTTATATCCAATCGATTCACAATATATAATCTTGTTTATTGGAATATAACGAATTGTATCTAATAGCTTTAATTTAAAATAGGCACTATCCTCGTGAGGTTCATCCTGTATACGCTGATGTATACTGGCAATGCAAGAGCAAATACGTTCACTCATTATTTTTTCATCGCCTTTTACTATGTAGTCCATTGCTTCTAAACGATATCTAAATGTTTCAAAAGCTAAATCATCATGGGCGGTAATAAATATAATGAATCCTCTTGGGTCATTTTTCCGTATAGCTAACGCCAAGTCCAATCCATTAATATTATTCGGAAAATCAATATCCAGAAAATATATAGCTGGCACTGTATCTTGACAATGTTTATCTAACAATTTTTCAGGATTTTCAAAAATTCTCACTGGACCAATATCATAATTCATTATTAAAATATGCTTACTGATTATATCTTGAATATTATTGCATACTGCTGGCTCGTCGTCACATATATAAATAGGTATCATTGGAACTCCTTTGCTGATAAGTTAGCAGGAACATACAATTCCTGCGTGAAAAATTCATCTTTGATAAAAGTACGGGATGCACATCTATCATATCCTGATAGTATTCGCTGTAAACTAACAAGACCTGTTCCGTGACCTTTACCTTTTGTAGTATAATTTTTATTTTTAATGTCTACTAAATTTGGCTTTACATCATAATTATTTGATATTGCAATATATAGTTCACTTGAGTGATGTAAAAATACAATTCTTACTATCCCATAATCTTTTGAAGCACCCTCAATAGCATTATCAAGTAATACTCCGACACAGCGAATCAAATCCTCTGTTCTAATATTTACGCTATATATTGGATACAAAACTTCTAATTCAGCATTAATATTCTTTTGACGCATAGCGGCTAATTTGATTGTCAAAAGACTTCGCAAAGGATAATTTTTTATGTTCGCAAGTCCTTCTAACTGCTGTATTTCATCACCTAATTTTTCATCAAAATATCCGCTTGTTTTCTTTACAAAATCCTGAATCCCATCTAAATCTCCATCTTTTGCTTTAAGTGTAACGCTTGAAAACAAATTAACAAAGTCATGTCGAAATGTCTTGATCTCCTGCTGTAATTCTTCAAACAATATCATTTGTGTCTGTTGTTGTATGATAGTTTCTTCTTGTAGTCTTATTTTCTCATTTCCTGCCGTATACATTGCAGCAAACTGCAAGCAAAATAGTGCAATAGTTATTACTAAAAGGAAAGCAATACCATACCCAAAAGTTAGGTTTTTATCAGTGTAAATTATATCAATAATAGACCATGCGTGCATTAATGCAAAGCAAACTATAAAAGCACAGAATGATTTTAATTTGCTAGAAAACAGATATGAAAAATATCTGTGAAATTCAGTTTTATGTAGTATAAATGAAATTGCAAACGACATTATGAGCGTAAATATTGCAGGCAATATTACAAATAAAACTGTTCGTAATACTAGATTTTCATAATCGTCAAAATATTTTAAAAGAAATTCTTCAAAAACGCAGCTAAATGTATAAGTAATAGAATATCCTAATGATACAGCTGATATAGTTTTGATAAATGATATTTTATACTTTTTCTTTAAAATAAATGTCAGAACCAAGCTTACAATAGTATTAAGTATAATATACCAAGAGAAAGTGGAGAAGAGGTTAAGTGCATTTAAAAAGAAAATGTTTGCGATTAACAACAAGGCGCAATGTATAACACAATAAATTACACACATACGCTTATCAACTTTTTCACCCAATAGTTTAACTGACAATATAAATACGCTTAAAGAAACACTAATAAATAAAATAAACATACAAATCCATATCATTGTCTGCTGCAAAAAACATCCCATATTTAATTCTCCTAAGATCTTATCGTATAATATAAATTAATCTATATTATACAATAAATCAAGTATCAATTCAATGATATTTTTTAAACAAGGTAGTGTTATAGAATTTATTACATATCAAGTGTTTTTTATTTTTATGAAAAAATCATGCCTAGAAAATTAGGCATGATTCTTTAAATCTTATTTAATACTTCTGGCATATTACCTAAGCAAAGACAGATTTCCTGTCAGTTTATTAATCTTCTTTTTATCACCACAACACAAATCTGCACTCATGTTGCATCAGCAAAACAAAAGCAAATTTTGGCTGCTAAACACCCAAGAAACAAGATGAAGATGTAATGTTTAAACAACTTTACTAGCAAGAATATATTCTTTTGAAATTTCAATTACTTCTTCTAAAGACTTGTCTGTAGTAAATCCGCTAGCATTTTTGTGACCGCCGCCGCCAAATTCCTTAGCCAGTATTTCTACGTCTAAATTAGTGTTACAGCGAAATTCGCCATTAATTAAACCCTTGCTTTTTAAAAACAATCCCAACACTTCTTGTCCAACTATATTTTGAATAGTAGGTATGGTTTTTTTATAAATGAAATTATAAATATCGCCCTTATAAGGTGTGGTTTCATCATCCTTATCCATAAATATATAATCAAACCCATCACACGCCTTAGTTATATTAGAAAGCATATCTGCCAAAATTTCTAATTCATTTTCATTTTTATCTAAATAAACTGATTTAATAATATATTGATTATCAATTCCATATTCCAACAATTTACTGCCGAATTGCATTGTTTCCTTTGTGGTTCTTTGCAAAAAGCTGTATGTATCCGAAACCATTCCTGCAAATAGTAATCCTGCTATACTTTTATCAATTTCTGTATCAAACAACTCAAATAAACCGCATAATATTTCTGCTGTTGAGCTTAATTCACCAATTGCTAAAATATAATCTGCCTGCATAGAGTTGTTTTCATGATGATCAATATTTATTTTCAGATTAGCTTCATCAAAGTATTTTTCAAACACACCCAAACGCTGCTTTTTATTGCCGTCTAATTGAATTATGTTGTAAGGCTTTTGGATTTCTTCCTTTTCAGTCAAAATATAATCCGTATCACCAAACCAATCGAGCATTGGTATATCCTTTTCTTCCAACAGCATAAAAGCTCGTTTGTTAAGCTTTCTTAGAAACAGCGTCAGTGCTAGTGCCGAGCCAACCGAATCATAATCAGTATTCATATGCCCAACCAAATACACTGGTATATTGTCATCCAAATTGCAAAGAACCTCTTTCATAGCTGAATAATTTGTAATATCCTTAGTCATATTTTCTTCCTCCAGTCTACATTTTTTCGTGTTTTAATCCTTTGTTGTAACATAAAATAACGCATTAACGTTATATATAATAATATAGAATTTACAGCATTTAATACTATAATTATACATCATATCGCATAACCAATCAATATTCGTCGATTGATTGTTTTGCGATAATTGTACAATTTGTACAAACACACAAACAGCATTGGTTTTATTTGTGAATATTTCCAGCAGATGTTCATTACTTGGAATTACATACGAAAATTTAATATTACTTCATCACCAACCGTACTCTTGACAGAACATCATAAAAATGCTGATGAAAATATGCCGAGGGTGAGGATGACTCAGAAAATTGCTGATTCTTCACCTTGGTTTTGCCATTGTAGCATTTTTTATGATAACCCGTCAAGAGCTTCGCCACCTACGGTGGTGCTGGTTTGCTTAGTGTTCAAGATGCTGTTGCCTCAGGCTCGGAAAATCTAGAAATTTGCTATCTATTTATAAATTAAAAACCGTCAACATTTTAAGCAGACGGTTAATATTTCTATATTTTAAAATTATAAAGATGTGCTTATTTTTTGATTCTAAATCTATATAAACTGCACAAATTAAATCATTATAATTGTATATGTAATTTAAGTCAAATCGATTTTAAAAACTTTTCTTTGTTTTTCTTTATCGTGATTAACAAGAACAAAACCTGCATTTTCAAGCATTTTTTGAGATGCGAAGTTATCCTCGTAACAACCTGTATTATAGATTTTCTTTATTCCGATTTCCTTTGCACGTTTTACCAATGCTTTCATAACTTTTGTACCGATACCAACACCTCTATATTCAGCAACTCCAATCTCAATCGGAGGATTGTTTTCTTGCAAGGTAACATCACCAATTGCGATAAATTTACCGTTTTCATAAACCTCTATAAAATATAATTCGCCGCTATTGTTTAAAGCATTAAGCTTTTTTTCGATCCAACTTATTTCAAGTCGTATGGTAGGATCAGTAATTCCCTCTGGAAACTTACGTACAACATCATCTTGATACCATGAATAAGCTATAGAATAATTACCATTATACGCTGTTAGACGTAAGGTATTATTAATGTTAATTATTTCAGGTTGTTTTATATTAGTAAAAGGCATAGTTTACACTCCTTACGTTTGATAAAACTTTGTTTCTATGTTTATTATAATCTAAGAAAATGAAAAGATTTCTATTATTCATGATATCATTAAGCTATTAAATTGTCAAATGCTTTAAACTATTAATTCGTATTTTAGCTAAACACTCAATGTGTTTTAAGACATGATAAGTTATAATAATTATCGAGGTGAAAATTTATTGTAGAGCATAAACAATCTTAATGAATATTTTTCCCATATTCATATCTTAAAAAATCAAAAGAAAGAAAGGATGTTTTATATGACATCTTTTTTGGGACATCAATATGTCAAGCGGAGACGAAAAAGATATTGCAGTTAAATACCTATCTTACGAGGTTTCTAGCAAATGTACAAGACTTCAATCCGAGCAAATAGTCGACTGTGTAAGTCATATAAATAAAAAGCCCTCACAGAACTTGTCTGCGAGGGCTAGGGTCCAGGGACACGTCCCTGGTGTGAAGCTTGCACAGAATAGATATTTTTATTTTGTGGCTGTTTTACGAGGTTTTTGCCGAATGACGGATTACAGTCGTTACATCATCAAACGGATAATCCTCATAACCCTGTGGCATAGATAGGTAGAGGTCGATTAGCTCACAGCGTGTCATAATCACGACCCCTTTCCACAACAGCGTTTATATTTTTTCCCGCTTCCACAAGGGTAGGCACCATTTTTTGATGGTGGTTTATTAAATGTTGGTTTGCCAAAAACGAAAGGTTCTTGTGGTTGTAAGCTTGGACGTTCAAACTTTTTGTGTAGCTCATTTGGTGTAAATCCGTTGTTTTCAAAAAGTCGTGTGTTGTTATGTACGTTTGTCACCAATCCCATAAATTCTTGAACAATGCGTATATCGCTGAATTCATAGCCTTTTTCAGTGAAAAAATTCATCTCATCCCCAACACCAATAATTGCCGATTGAATGAACTCGTGTAAGTCCATAAGATCGCCGTCCACTCCGCTCAGACCTGTGCCTTTTTTCGTCAACTTGTGCTTGAGAATGTACGCTCTCAAATCAGCATAAGGCTTCTCAGGTTCACGATAAGTATATTCAAGATATCGTAAAAATTCAGCTTTTTCAGGAATATATCGTGGCTTATTTCTTTGTGCAGAACGAAAAAACTTGATTTCATCTTTATATTCACTGAAACAAGGCTGAAATTCGGGGCCAGAAATGATATCGTCTTTTATTGAATAGTCAACATCGTCAGTTTTTGCAAGACGTTGCAACGCCAATGATGATTCCTCAAAATCGGTTTTAATGGTTGGTTCGTAGCGATTGAAAATGCGCACAAATTCGTCAACGCTGAGCATACCGTATAAATTTACTGCGGCTGTTGCGTATTTTGCGATTATTTCTTTTCTTTCCCTCGAAATTTGAATTGTTGTTGCCATAAATTAACCCTCTAAATCTGATTTTTCTTTTCCACCCATTATACCACACCCAACCCATAAAATCAACAAAAAACGGCTTGTTACAAAACAAACCGTCAGTTAAAAAATATTTTCTAGTTTTCAACCCTTGCCCTAATCTCAACCCCACCCTTAAAAA
>CAZJRQ010000031.1:0-27036 GCA_964548535.1 uncultured Oscillospiraceae bacterium | reverse complement strand
CCACTGGGGCAGAAGTTAAATATAAATCAAATTTTAGGAGGAAAACTCATGACAATTGTTACTCAAGATGACGTTTTTGTAAATTACAGATACGTCAAGCTAATTAAATTTTACGCTGGTGAATTAAACGATGGCGAAAACATTCAAGAAGTTTACCAGGTAGTCGCTGTTATTCATGGCAAAGATTTTGATGAAGAAAAAAGTAAAGAGGAGAGTGAAGAAAGCAAGAAAAATGAAATCACTTTAGGATATTTTGATACTAACGAAGCAGCTCAAAAAGTTTATGCAGATATGCGAAAATGGCTAAACGAAAAAAACGATTATCGGCAACTTTTTGAAGTTCCTAACTTTGATTTTTTATTAGAAGAAAAGTCGAAAGAAAGTCAAAAAGTTGAACAAGAAAAACAAGAAAAAAAGCAAAAGTTAATACAACGTGATGAACGTTAGGAGTGATTTTTTTGAGTGGAAATTTAGAAAAAGATATTGACAAAGTTATTGATATTATTTTGCAAACTGAAAAAATGTCAGCTGACATTTTGAAGTCAGCTTTAAGTGATTTTTTAAAAAATAAAACGCAGAAAAAAGGACAGGTAAGTTACGGGAAATTGACACAAAAATTTTCAGGAAAACTTGAATCAATTGAAGTAACTGATAACAACATAAAAGACTTCAAGCAGACAGCAATGAAGTACAATGTTGACTACTCACTTAAGCGTGATAAGTCAACATCACCACCTACATATCATGTCTTCTTTTCTACAGATAAAACAGAAAATTTTAAGGCTGCTTTTACAGAATATGCACACGGAGTTTCTGAAAAAAACAAGCAAAAAAAAGTTGAAATTCCAAGAGAAAAAATTCAAAATTTAGATTCAAAACTTAAAGAAAATTATAATAATGCTAACAAGGACAAAGAACGCAATCGTTCCACGTCCCTATCACGTTAGAAGTGAGGTGACATCAGAAGTATGAACACTTCAAAGCTGAAAAAAATCATAATTTCAGTTTTACCTTTAATCATTTTTTTCTATTTAGGCAACAACATAAGTTATGCTTGGAGAATTTCTGGTGGTAATGATTTAGCAGAAAAAATTATGCATTTTTCATCTAATCTCTCTAATGCTTTTTCAAAACTAAATATAAGTTTTCATATTAATGATTTTATATTTGGGCTGATTACAGCATTAATCTTCAGAGCAATTCTTTATTACAAAAAGAAAAATGCAAAGAAGTTCCGACATGGTGAAGAACATGGTTCTGGTAGGTTTGGTACTCCAAAAGAGATCAAGCCATACATAGATAAAAAATCTTTTGAAAACAACGTTATTTTAACTCAAACAGAAAGTTTAACAATGGGCAAACCATCACATCAAAAATATGCAAGGAATAAAAACATACTTGTAATGGGTGGTTCTGGTAGTGGCAAAACACGTTTCTTTGGAAAACCAAATTTAATGCAAATGCATTCCTCTTATGTATTTACTGACCCAAAAGGCACGGTTTTAATTGAATGCGGTAAAATGCTGCAACGTGGAAGACCTACTGGGCGGAAAAACAAAAAAGGAAATGAAATCTATGAGCCATATAAAATAAAAGTCTTTAATACAATAGAGTTTAAAAAATCTATGCACTACAATCCTTTTGCGTATATTTCTGTGGAGAATCGCGAACAGGATATTCTAAAGTTCGTAGACGTTTTAATTAAAAACACTTCTGGCTCTGAGCAAAAAACAGAAGACTTTTGGGTAAAGGCAGAAAGATTGCTTTACACTGCATACATAGCGATGATATTTACATTATCACCAGCAAATGAAAGAAATTTTGAAACGTTAATTGATATGATTAATTGTTCAGAATGCCGTGAAGATGATGAGAGCTTTAAGAATGCAATTGATTTGCAATTTGAAGCGGTAGAAAAGTGGATAAATAATGGATTTGATGAAGATGATGAAATTGAAGAAGAATTTGAGGAAATGAAAGAGATTACCCCTACTCAGGAACAAATAAAAATTGGTAGTTTTGCTGTTAAGCAATATAAAGCGTACAAGCTTGCAGCTGGTAAAACAGCAAAGTCAATCCTAATAAGCTGTTCTACTCGTCTGGCTTGCTTTAGTATTGATAGCATTTTGGAAATCACGTCTTATGATGAAATGGGACTTGATAAAATTGGCGATGAGCTGACTGCTCTATTCATCATTATTTCAGATACAAATGACACATTTAATTTTCTTGTTGCAATAATGTATACACAAATGTTTAATTTGTTGTGTACAAAAGCAGATAACAACCCAGACGGCAGCGGAAAATTAAAATACCATGTACGTTGCATTCTAGACGAGTTTGCGAATATAGGGCTTATCCCTGAATTTGAAAAACTGATAGCGACTATACGTAGTCGTGAAATATCAGCCAGTATTATCTTGCAGGCACAATCACAGCTTAAAGCTCTTTATAAAGATAATGCTGACACAATTGTCGGAAACTGTGATACTACATTATTTTTAGGTGGAAAAGAAAAATCAACATTGAAAGAGATTTCTGAAATGCTTGGCAAGCAGACAATTGATGATTTTGATACTTCCGACACTCGTGGAACATCACGTTCTTATGGTATGAACTATAAAAAACTAGGAAAGGAGTTGATGTCGCAAGATGAATTAGCAGTAATGGATGGCGGCAAGTGTATCTTACAGCTTCGAGGAGTTCGTCCGTTTTTCTCGGATAAGTTTGATATTACTAAGCACAAACAGTACAAATATTTGATGGATTCAAATATTAAAAATAAATTTGATATCGAAAAATATGTTTCAGATATCAAACAACGCAAAATAAATCAAAACAAACTAAAAAAATCAAAAGTTAGTTTGTATGAATGGAAGTAACGGACAAGACATTTTTATTTAAACATTATTGGAGGAAAAATTTATGACAAAATTCAAAAAATCAACAGAAGTACTAGACAACATGGAAATTAAAAAAAGTGTATCAATTAGTAATCGGTGCAAAGTTGCTAAGAAAATGACTTTTCAGTTCACAGTAGCTTTATGTACAATAGTTTGTATGTCAATTACAGCGTTTGCTGATGTTGATGCATCAGCGTTTATATCAAATTCAGTCACTGTACTAAAAGGTTTGATTATCCTCATAGGTGCTGGATTAGGCATTTGGGGAATTATAAATCTACTTGAGGGTTATGGAAACGATAACGCTGGAGCAAAATCACAAGGGATAAAGCAAACCATGGCAGGAGTAGGATTGATTTTAACAGCAATAGTTCTTGTACCTGTTCTAGGCAATATGATGACTGGTGTAACTGGATAATACAACATATTTCAAAACAATCTAGCAGGGCAACACCCTGCTAAATTATTAATTGGAAGGAGGAATTATATTGGGAATAGTAAGTGATTTTGTAGATGCAATAAATAATGCAATATGTGACACACTTAAAAGCGGTGTTGAAGCATCATTATCGACATCTATAGAAATTTTAGGTAGCTCTTTAAATAAAGCTACAGTTGGAGAGAATAGCGTTTTATCACAATTTCTAACAACCAGTCCTACTGAATTTACTGGAGCACTTGGCAATTCAGTAGCTAACACTACAACTATATGGTCAGGGATTGAAACAATCTGCAACAATGCAGTCGTACCTATCGCTGGTATGATTTTAACTATAGTACTGTTAAACGATTTAATACAAATGGTCATCTCAGGTAATAATTTTCGAGATTTTGATACGAGTATTTTTATACGGTGGATTATAAAATGCATCTGCGGTATAACGTTAGTTTCAAATGTTTTCTATATAACGTCAGGAATTTTCAACATAGGCACTTCAGTTGCTGTAAAAGCAACACAAGGATTATTCGGTACTAAATCATATATTACAAGTATCAACATTACTGATGATTTAAATATCGGACAACTATTAGTTCTATTAATACTCTCTGGATTCTTAACAGTTTCTATTTTTATAATTTTCGCGGTAATAATAGTTTCGCTTTGTTCACGAATGATAGAAGCATTTATGTATTTAGGTGCGTCACCAATTCCAATGGCGACATTTATGAATCAGGAATGGCGACAGATTGGAAACAATTGGCTTAGAGGTGTTTTAGCATTAGCATTTCAAGGGTTATTTATAATTATCGCACTATCAATATTTATAACCCTATTTGTTAATACAGTTGCCACATTAAGTACTTCTGGTGGAAGTGTTTTTTTACAAATGGGAATTTTATTAGGCTTTGCTTTTGCATTAATATTTACTATTTTACGTTCAGGAGCAATTTCAAAGTCTATATTTAATGCACATTAAAATAACCTTTGCCCCACTGGGGCAAAGGTGTGAAAGGAGCAATAATGGCAAAAGCACAATATATACCAGTACATAAAGATGTGGGAGAAATAAAGCAAAAGTTTATCGGTGGTCTTACAAAACGTCAGACAATTTGCTTTAGCATAGGATTTGCAATTGGCATACCTATGTTTTTCCTTACAAAAAATGCAGGACTTGAACTCGCAATATTTATAATGGGAATTACAGCAGCACCAGCAATTGTTTGTGGCTTGTATAAGAAAAATGGTTTTTATTTTGAAGAAAGAATAAAAAACATGATACGTTTTTTTAAAAACGCACAAATTCGCACTTATCAATCCGAAAACTTATATATTCAAATAGAAAACGAGATTGAGTATACGAAGTTAAAAAGAAAACTGCATCAGCATCAAAAAATGATTAATACAAAGAAAAAGAGGTGAAATTGAAGTGAAGAAAAATAATGCACAAACTCCAAAAAAGGCAAAAGTAGCGTTGACTAAACAAGAAGTAAAGGTTATTAAAAATCGCATGTCAGAATTGAAAAATGGAACAAAAAACAGCACTCAAAAAGCAATTCCATATATAGATATGTTCCGCGACGGAATTTGCAAAGTTACGGAAAATTACTTTACAAAAACCGTTCAGTTTTATGATATAACTTATCGTCTTGCAACTTTTGACGAAAAAAACAGCATCTTTTCCAAGTATTGCGATTTGCTTAACTATTTTGATAATTCAATAAAATTTCAGCTTACATTTGAAAATCAGAATAGTAATGTTGAAGACTTATTAAGCGAATTAGATATTCCGTCACAGGAAGATGATTTTAATGATATTCGCAAAGAGTATTCTGAAATGCTAAAAAATCAGTTAATTCAAGGTACAAACGGTCGAGTTATTAAAAAATTCATTACATTTGGCATTGAAGCTGATGACTTAAAATCTGCAAGACCAAGACTAAATAGTATCGGTGATGAAATAATAGCCATGCTTGAAAATATTGGAGTTAAGGGGGAAATTTTAAAAGGCAAAGAGCGACTGCAAGTTTTATATAAGACACTAAATCCTTTTTCAAATAATCCATTTTTGTTTGACTGGAATTATCGTGCAAAGACAGGAGCTAGTACTAAAGATTTTATCGCTCCACAATTTATAAAGTTTTATAAAGACTATTTTGAGATGAGCAATTGCTACGGTTCTATAAATACTATTAATATATTAGCTGGTGAGCTTTCTGACGAAATACTATATGATTATCTGTCACAAAGTCATTTGTTTTCCTTAAATATCCACGTCAAGCCTTTTGACCAAATCGAAGCTCTAAAATTTATTAGAGCAAAAAAAAGAGATGTGGAGCAAATGAAAATAGATGAGCAGAAGAAAGCTATAAAAGGTGGTTGGGATCCTGATATTTTACCACCAGACATTACAATGTATATTGAAGAGTTAGAAAATATGTTAGCTGATTTAAATAGCAAAAACGAACGATTATTTAATATCACATTAACAATAAAAAACTATGCTGAAAGCAAAAAAAATATGAAATTACAGCAAGAGCTTTTAAAGCGTATTACTCAAAAAAACAATTGTAAAATCTCCGAATTGGAATATATTCAAGAGCAAGCACTCGGTTCATCATTAGCTTTAGGATATAATACAGTTCAAATAAATAGAGCAATTACAACATCTGAAATAGCAGCGTTTGTACCATTTACATCACAAGAGCTATTTTCTAGCATAAACATTGCTGCATATTATGGACTTAATAGTTTATCAAACAACATGATTTTTGCAGATAGAAAAATGCTTAAAAATCCTAATGGCTTGGTGTTAGGTACACCAGGCTCTGGTAAGTCTTTTAGTGTCAAAAGGGAAATATTTGATTGCTTTTTGAAAACCAATGACGATATTTTAATATGCGATCCAGAGGGGGAATATTATCCTCTTGTCCATAAATTAAAAGGTCAAGTAATTAAAATTAGTTCAAATAGTAAACAACATATAAATCCTATGGATATTATTATTGAAGACATAAATATAGATGAAAATCCTATTTCAATGAAATCCGATTTTATTATATCACTAATGGAGCTTATAGTCGGCGGTGGGGGAATTACAGCTGAGGAACGCTCGGTAATAGATCGATGTGTTCGGCAGATTTACAATAGATTTTTTAACACCAATCCTACTCCAGAAACAATGCCACTCTTAAGCGATTTGTTAGAAGAATTTAATCAAGTTGGAGAAAAAGCAAGTAGAGTTGCCAATTCATTGGAAATGTACGTTACAGGCTCACAGAACGTTTTTAATCATCGCACAAATGTTGATGTTAATAACAGACTTGTTTGTTTTGATATTAAAGATTTAGGTAATCAATTGAAAAAATTAGGTATGCTAATACTGCAAGATGTAGTATGGAGCAGAGTTGCTATAAATCGTGGTAAAAAAGCTACAAGATACTATATGGACGAATTTCATTTATTGCTTAAAGATGCGCAAACGGCGAAATATTCTACTGAAATGTGGAAACGTTTTAGAAAATGGGGAGGTATGCCAACTGGAATTACGCAAAATGTTAAGGACTTATTACTGTCACAAGAAATTGAAAACATTTTTGATAATTCAGATTTTGTATATATATTAAATCAGTCTGCCGGTGATAGAGAGATATTAGCGGATAAGTTACATATTTCACAAGAACAAATACAGTATGTAACAAATAGTGGACAAGGCAAGGGACTTATACGCTTCGGTGATACTATATTACCATTCAAGGACGAGTTCCCTCGTGATACGGTTATGTATTCGTTAATGACAACTAATCCAAATGAATCAAAAACAGTTTAAGAGGTGGTTTGATGTTAAAAAAGCGAACTCAAATAAATTTTAATAGGCATCAAACGGAAAGTGGTACTTTCAAAACTACTATAAATTTTGAAAGAAATAAAGTTTACACTCAGAAACAAAGTGGAGTAATACATAAAACTGTTGGATTTTTTGAAAACAGATTTATAGGCGATGTTCCTTCAATGCAAAAATACCTTAAATCGAAACAGCCAACTACTGTAAAAGGTCACGTTGCTTTAGGTGTTGTAAAGGGCAGTAATACATTTATACGTCATGCTAAAAATCTAACGGTTAAAACTGCTCTAACTGCCGAAAATGGAGCATTAAAAATTAGCAGTCATGTTGGGTTTAAACTTAAAAGAAAATTGCAAAATGATTTTGTTCGAAATTCTGTAGATGATACTAGTCGTGGAATTTTAATGGCTGGTGGTTTCTTAAAGGATGCTGCTAATGGTCTTTCATCACATCGAAAATCCAAGAAAAATTATAAGTTTGAAAAAAAAGAATTTGTGAAACGCAAGAACAATCTTAAGTTCACTGAAGCAAAAAACAAAAGTAACTTAACTCAGCAAAAAGTATATTTTTCTGAAAAAAAACAAGTTTTTAAAGAACAAAAAAAATCCTTTAAAGTATCGAATAAGACTAATGTTCAAAAACAGGTTTTTAGGAGAAGAAAAGAATTATATAAATCTAAAAAAAAAGATTTTAAGAAATTCCAAAAGTTTTCTAAAAAGTCAACCGCAAGTTTTAGGAAAAGCACTAAAAATCAAGCAGCAATTAAAAAGTTTTCCGACCCTGGCTTTTTAATTTTCAAACCATTTAATTATGCAGCACGTAAAGCATTAACTAGCGGTTGGAGAAAAGCAGCTAATGCTGATAATAATAATGATTTTATGAAAGCAGCTGACAAAGGTGTGGCTATAGTTTCTGAAACTATAAAGAATCAGAAACAAAACAAAATTAAAAAGGCAAAAAAGAAAGATTCAAAATTAAAAAGAAAGCAAAGTAAAAGCCAAGGTAAACTTCAAGCACAAAAAGCAAAATTGCAAAGCAAATCAAAAGCAAAGTCTAAAAAACGAAAATACAATACCAACAAAGGCATCGGCAAGTTTGGTAAATTTGGCAAAGTTTCAGCAGTAGTTAATGCAGCTAACAAATTATCATCTGCTCAAAACATGATAAAATCAGGACTTATGGATATAGCAAAAAAAGTTGGAATAGCCTTTATTCCTGTTATTGCATACATATTAATTGCACTTATGGTTTTTTCTTTATTTGCCGGTATTTTTTCCAATACAGCTTTTGTAATGGGTACATATACCGCTAAGGATAATGATTTGTCAAAATCAATTGAGTATTACACTAAAATATCGCAGGAATATAAAGAAAAAGTACATAAAGTTAATTCAAACAGCTGGAAATCTGCTCTCCAATATTTCGGTATTGATACATCAGACTATAATAGAAATCCTGATGAAATTGTATATGGCTACTCTAACTACTTTCCATATACAACAAACTATGATTATGACAGCTGGAAATTATTATCATTTTTATGTGCATACTTTTATGATTTCTCTGACAGTAGTACGTCATTAGATGATGTTGCATACTGGGAATATGAAGATAGTATTAGTGGTTTTATAATAGAAACGTTATTAACCAAATTATTTGAATATGAGTATGAGTTTCAGCATTACTACGAATATGAGGGTCATTGGGAACAATTAAACAATTACACTTTTTATCCCGAATGTGGTTCTTATTGGTTAGTTGATAAAAGTAAAGTTTATTGGAATTACTTTGTACCAGAAGGTTATCCGTCAGAAATCAACGATTTCTTAGACGAAAATGGCTGTGTGCATTTTAACAATAACTTCGAAATTTTGAATGTAAATGATAACGACAAACGGACTGGTTGGTATGTACAAGACCAGCGATTAAAAATTATAGACCCATCCGGTAATTCAAGGGATGGATTTTATCAATTGAAAGATGGTAGTTTCAGCGAATACGGTCACTGGGATGGTGATGATTGGGTTGACAGAGGTTATTGGGGCTTTCCCGATTATCAAATATACTACACTGTTACTCCTGACGATAGCAAAATGTTTAATGACAGCATTGGCGATAAGTGCCTTATATCGTTCTATCGACGTAATGAGTGGGTTGAGCAATGCACGTTGTATTACAACATACGTCGCATACGTTCTTTTGATGATGCAATAATTAAATTGTTAAAAGAAAAAGAACGTTCTGCTGAAAGAATTGAATATTATAAATTTTTAAGCGAGGGTGAAGATGGCGAGGAACCGTTACTAGGCAATCATCAATCTATTGCTTCACCACTTGGCGATGCTTACGGTATTCGTTATCTTCTTAGTAACAACCTCATCTACAACCGTTATGGTTGGGATATTCAGTATTGGGAGCAAGAATCACATTGCAGTTTAAACAAATGCCATAAAGGTGTTGATATAGCGTGTAATAGCAACAGCAATGTGTATTCTATGGTAAAAGGTAAAATAACATCAATTAGCAGTAACAAAAAGAAAATTGTTATTGAATCAACAGCAAAGGTTGATTTATGGCACGATAAAGGCAGAAAAATACGAGTCACCTATTACAATGTAAGCACAAATATGAATGTTGGTGACGAATTTGACGCAGGTGCCTATATCGGCAAATCAACTAACTCACGTTTTTGTGATGAAATTAGCGGTAAAAATGATGCAGCAACAGTAGACTATATTCATATTAAAGTTGAAGTTAGATATGGTTTAAGTTGGACACACCATGCCGAACCTGTAGACCCACTATTACTGATTAATTATTAAAATAACTTCTGCCCCAGTGGGGCAAAGGTATAAAAGGAGAGAAAATATGTCTACAACAATTCGAAAAAAGATAGACAGGCTTGAAGCAAGAATTGAAGAACTTGATAAAAAATCAAGGGATATTTTAATTGAAAAAAGAGAATGTCTAAAACAAAAACAACAACTTGAGCAGGATGCTAAGTTTGATGTTGTTAAAAATCAAGACCTTTCCGTTGACGAGCTAAATTCTATCATTGAACTTGGAAAGCTAATTAAGCAATCTGGACTTTCTAAATCAGATATACAAGATTTAATATCTGAGCCACAAAAAACACTTAAGGAGGAAATAAAAAATGAAAATACGTAAATTATGTGCAACCCTGTTAGCAATTACTTTAGTTACTTTGTCTACTACGGTATGTGTCTACGCCGACAATTCCAACGAGGATGATAATAATAATTCAAATGCACAACCTGTAACCGCATCAGAAAGCGCATCAGAAAGCAAAGCTCCAGAGGACAGCAGCGAAGCTGACCTTAGTTCAATTGTAGAAGATAAGGACAAGGATAACGATAGTAATAATGCTACTGATTCAGAAATTGAAAAAAATCTACTTGAAGGAAACGCTTCGCTCGTAAAAGAACAGAAGATTATACATCAAAGTAGTGAAATGCAATTTATTGCTGTTACTACTAGAAATGAAAATGTGTTCTACATATTAATTGACTACACCACTGTTGATGAACAAGGCAATGGCTCAAACACTGTCTATTTTCTAAACAATGTAAGGAACACTTATGGACACTATAAATTGTTGGAATAAACCGCCCTCACTCACGCAAGGGCGTTATGCTTGTCAGCAAGCTCCTTATCAAGGAACTTGTAATAGATATGGATTTTTCGGGGCTTTGAACGATCACCCGTGTTCTTGTCAACGGTCACATAGCCGATCAGATCAAGGCACATCTCTCTTGTAAGCTCCGTAGCTCCTGCATACTTACGCAGACGGCTCATGAACTCGTCCACATCGGCTTCGTCCTGCTTGTCAGTCTTTTCACGCTCCAAGATCACTTCGTACTCCGCAGAGAGCGACTTCTTTTCGGTGCTGTACTTTTCAAGCAGATTGATACAAACCTCTTCGGGAACACGACCGAGGACTTTATCCTCATAGATACCCTGAATCAGCTTGTCAAGCTCATCAAGTCTTTTCCTGACCTCAGCTTCACGCTTCTTTTCCTCAGCGGAACGGCTTTCGTGCTGTCTGGACTTGTATGCCATAAACCTTGCTTTTGCATCTGCTTCACGCAGTACCATACGGCTTTTCGCTTGAATATCCGCAAGCACCGTGGCTTCAATAAGATACTGCTTGATGAAGTGCGTAGAACACACATCACCGCCACAGCGGCTATGCAGACCACAGGTGTAGGCAGGCTTACAGCCCTTGCCGCCGTTGTGCTGCCGCATTTTTGAACCGCAGGAATCGCAGTAAAGGAAACCCGAAAGCGGAGCAGTAACACCCTTATGGTCACGCTTGCCCTGGCTCACCGATCTGTCGATCTCACGGCACTTGTCCCACAGCTCCTGCGTGATGATAGGTTCGTGGTTGTTTTCGACCACCGCCCAATCCTCCGGGCGTTTCTGAATCATCTTGTGGTTTTTGTAGCTCACCGAGGTAGTACGCAGTTGAGCGAGTTTGCCGAGGTAGATCGGATTTTTCAGAATACGCTGAACATTGATGTTGCCCCACAGATGTGAGGTGTTATGGGGATTTGGTTTGCCAAGTCGCTGATACTGATAATCGGACGGCGTGGGGATATGCTCTGCATTGAGAATATCGGCTATCTTTTTCGGGTTGAAGCCCTTTGCCCTCATCTCAAAGATACGGCGGACGATAGCGGCGGCATACGGATCAATGATCGGAGTATTAAAGCCGTCATCGCTCTTAAAATAGCCGTATGCACAGTAGGTGCATTTATACTTGCCCGACCTTGCATTGCTCTCAAACACGGCACGGAGCTTCTTTGAAGTGTTGGCAGCGTACCACTCATTAAAAACATTCATGATCGGGAGCATATCCATTGAAGCACTGTCGCTGTTGAGCGTATCAATGTTGTCGGTCAGTGCAATGAAACGGATATTGTACATCGGGAACAGGTAATCTACATACTGTCCGACCTGGATATAGTTTCTTCCGAAACGGCTCATATCCTTGCAGATGATAAGATTGATCCTGCCTGCCTTTGCATCATCGAGCATTCTCTGGACCCCTGGGCGGTCAAAAGACACGCCCGAAATTCCGTCATCAACATACTCGTCATAGATAGACCAGCCCTGTTCGTTTACATAGTTTGTGAGGACTCGTCTCTGGTTTTCGATTGAGAGGGATTCTCCCTGTCGCTCATCGTCCTTAGACAAGCGGAGGTAGATACCCACCTTGTAATTATCCTGCTTTGGTAACATAAACACTCCTTTCCTCCAAAGCAGCTTTTATCGGTAATACACCCATTATAGCGCGCACCACCGATAAAAGCAAGTGTTTTCTGGAAAATTCAGACACTTTTACAGCTTGGGATAGGTTTGTTCAGTACCTCGTTGAGCGCCCTGTCGAACGCAAGTCGGTAAAGCTCATCGTCAAGGTCTTTATCCCCGATGAAGTGGCTCACCACGATCATCTTCTGTCCGCAGACAGTATATTCATTTTCACGCTGGGGGCAGTCTTTATACTGCTCATTCAGCTCCTGCATAGTTTTCTGTTTCATAGCGAATTTATCTCCTTTAGCTTATCTATATCTACGCTTATAGGTCTGAGGGCTTCGCTTTTTATCTATCACCCTCATGGTTGTTGTTTGTGAATATAGCCGTGCGGAACGGCATTGCTGCCGCCCCTCTCACAGCTATCGTCTTGTTGTCGGATATATGTTAATCCGAATACGGAGTGTGCTTGTTATCGAAAAACGTAGTCTGATAATCAGCATTATCGTTGCTGTCGGAATCATCGTCCTCATCGCTGCCGGCATCGGCAGAGCTATCGTCAGCAAGCTCTGCGATCTGGTCATAGGTCATACCGCTTGCGGTCAGCTTACCGATCAGCGTATGCTCTATGGTTGCAGTATCGACAAGCTCCTGTCCCTCTAAGCCGTAAAGTTCAGAGAGCATATCGTAAGCGATTTGCTTGCTCTCCATGATGACCTTGCGTTTACGTTCGAGAGCTGCCTTAATAGACTTCTCGTAGCTGTCGAGCTTAGCCTGGTTGTCTTTCAGATTACCACGCATTCACATCACCTCACATTTTTATTGGATTTAGGGATAATACCCTATGCTAATATTATAGCGCGAAACGCAGTTCAATGTCTATTGATATTGCGCTCAAACTTTCTGTTTCACTTGCATTATCCAGTTCGACACATTGTTACGGGGAAAAGAAAAAGCTGCGGAGCGGAAAACGCTCACACAGCTTATGAGGATATTCAGTTTTGTTATCGTAGCAAGATGTTGCTAAGATAAATCAGAATTCAGCTGTCTAATCCATCAATAAATGACTTGATGATCTCACCGCATTCTTCCGGCTTCTGCTCATAGATCATATGATCGCCGCCCAGCAGGACGACTTCACAGTTTCCCATTTTCTCGGCATAGGGATAGATGATCTCCTGTCTCAGTTTTTCTGTTTGTTCTAACTGTTCCTGTATTTTTTCATCAGATATTCCTGCACTTTCAGGAGCTTTCAGATGGTTCTTTGTTTTCAGAGCAGAGAACCAGTTCAAATAATCACGAAATTCTTCTTTTGTTTGATATCCATAGCTTGCACAAATATACAGCTTTGGAACATCATTTGTAATAATGCTGTCCCATCCGGTCTGACGGTTTTGTGACAGCAGACTGCTTTCCGATACCGGCGCAATCGAATCCTCTGTCATCAGTTCAAGCGCATCACATAGGCGCTGTTCTTCCTCGGAATAATTGTCCGGCAGAAGATAATAGTTTTGTCTGAGCGCATATCTGCTGAAACCGAGCTTTGCAAGAAATACCAATGCTTTATCACTGAAACCGACTGTGCTTTCAGGCTCGTCATCAAACGCATTTTCACTGAGCTGTGAGCCATCAACAAAAACGACTGCTTCGATCTCATCGGGATATTTGCTTGACCAGTAATTGGCATAAGCTCCGCCAATGGAATGCGGCATGAGGATATACGGTGCCTTGATGCCCGCATTTTGCAGTGCCTTGCGATAATCCTCGACAATATATTCTGTTGTCATCTCATGATCGGTGTCATCGCTGAAACCGTAACCTGCTCGGTCAATAAATACGACCATGTTATCCTTTTCAAGGAGTGATGTCATCTGCCGTTCGGCTACGGAATAATCTCCCATACCAAGTCCCGCAAGCGACACGAGCGTGTGCCTGCCGTTTTCGCTGCCGAATTTCGCAACATTCAGCGAATAGTCTCCGACTGACACGGGATTGTAATAGTCCTTCTCTTTGAGCAGTGATATTTCCTGATATGTCTTAACTCTATGAATGATGAATGTGACCAGAGTGAACAGAAGAAGTAATATCAGTAAAATCAGCAATATTCGTCCTGTCATCTTTATTGCTTTCTTCATTAGAGTACCCCTTATAAATTACGATTTACACGAGTAAGCCGAGTGCTTACCCTCACTTCTACATTATACTACATCGTCCCCGAAAAAGCAACCCCACTTTCATCAAACTGCCGCCCAGACTGCGCAATAACTGCGCCGAACCAGTTTAGAATATTGACACCGATGATAATTGAGTGCATCACGCAGGAGCGTGAGCGAGTATGACCGCCGACCAATGCGGCGGAGATTGAAGTCGCATAGCTCCAAATTCGCTGACGGAGCATCGAAAGCCTGCGTGATATGCAAATCCCACAGGCGAGAAATATGCGCTACAGCGCAACAAAAATAACAAGCATTGTATTTTGCGCCGCACAGCGAGCGAAAATACCAAATGCTTGTTGGGGACACCCCAAGCCCCGAAGTCTGCGGAGCAGACAAAGAGAAATCGGCTAACGCCGATTGAGTAAAAGAAAGGAGTTCCACTATGGAAAATACAAAACGCAAGAGAGGCAGACCGCCCAAACACAAGGTTATGGAGTTCGAGGGCATGACCTATGAGGGAGCTATCAACAATGCTTTGGACAAAGAGGTTGCTGCCGAGCTTAACGATACCCTTGCACACAAGTCTGAGGACGAGCTTACCGACGATGAACGCAAGTACCTGAAACGCAAGAGGGAGAAGAAGTCCTACACTCTTAATGTGAGGTTCACGGAATCAGAAATGCAGGACATCTTAGCAAGGTGTGAGCAGTACGGGTACAAGAACAAAACAGAGTATATCCGTGACTGCGTTCGGGCGAGGGTTAATCTCACTCCCGACCGCACCGAAATCGCTGAAACCAATCGCCTGATGAAACGCATAGGAGCGAACATCAATCAGATACTTGTCCGACTTTACAGCACAGGTCACATCTATGCCGAGGATATTACCGAGATAAAGAGAGGGGTTAATGAAATTTGGCATACACTTCTATCCATACGATCAGAGCAACAGTCAGCGCAGCGATCGCTTACATCACAAACGGAGATAAGACCATCGACGGTTTATATGTCAGCTCTTATGCTTGCCGAGCCGACAGCGCAGGAGCAAGCGAGGACTTCCGAACAGTCCGAGGAACAGGACGAACACAAATCCTTGCCTACCACATGATTCAGAGCTTTGCCCCTGGTGAAGTCACACCCGAACAGGCTATGCAGATCGGTGAAGAACTTTGTGACCGCTATCTTAAAGGTGATTATCAGTATGTGCTTGCCGTTCACAGCGACCGCCAGCATATCCATACACACATCATCTTCAATAATACCAATCTGTATAACGGACTGAGCTTCACCACCGAGCATAATCAGGGTAAAAAGACTGAACGTGCTTGGGCAGAACTCAGGCAATTATCGGACGAGATATGCACCGAACACGGCATATCTGTTATCTCCGAGCCTGAAAAGGGACATGGGGTATCTCACTTTGAGAGGGATATGCAGAAAGAGGGCAAGTCGTGGAAAGAAAAGCTCCGTGTCCGTATTGCAGAGGTCATGCTTTACAGCCATGACTTCAAGGACTTTCTTGAAAAGTGCAGTGAGTGCGGTATTGAATATGTGTATAAGCCGAGCAATAAGGTCAAGTTGAAATTCAGACTATCAGGTGACGGTCAACAGAAGTTTACAAGAGCCGACACTCTGGGCGCAGACTTCACCCCCGAACGTATCACCGAGCAGATAGCAGAGATACAAGAAAAGCTGTCAGCGGCGAATGTCACTCCCGATATGCTTATCGAACCGCCGAAGCCTGTTGCTGTTCCTAAGCCTGAGCCTAAGCAGACACAGGCAGTTAACGCACCGACAAAGCCGAAACAATCTGCCGAGCCTGAAACTATCACCGAAACGAGTGAAACCGCAAAGAGAAAAGCTGCGGCGGAACAGGTTGAGAAGTTCTTTGCAGCCCGACGAGCAAGACGGCAGGCACAGCTTGATATGCTTAACGCATCTGCTTCCAAGCCCGCCGAGCCGAAGCCTGAACCGTCTGCCCCGACACCACAGCCCACACCTACGGAGAGTAAAGCACCTGAAAAGAAAGAAGATGTATGGGCAGAGATTAGGGGTATGCGTGATTGCGATAAGATGATCGCTGACCTTGAAGCTGGCGGAATCACATCGCTTGACGATCTCAAGGGCTTCTTCTGGAATTTCAAACACCCTGATGACCACACGGACGAGCTTGCCGAGCTGAACGCCAAGATCAAGCCGATTGAAAAGCTCATCAATATGATGATACAGCATTCTCAGAACTATGCTACATACAAGGAGTATCAGGAGCGTTCGGCATTTACACAAAAGAGTTTCCGCAAGAAGAATGCTGCCGCTATCGACGCATTTGAAGAAGCCGACAAGTATATTGCCGAGCATATCAAGCCTTATTACATCAAGGGCAAGCCACCGAAACTGAGCGACCTACAGGCGATGTCTGCCAAGCTGAAAAAGAAATACAATGCTCTGGTGCCTGAGCATAATGCTTTTCTCAGAAGAAAGGCGGCGGCATCGC
This sequence comes from uncultured Oscillospiraceae bacterium, assembly GCA_964548535.1. GTDB lineage: Bacteria > Bacillota > Clostridia > Oscillospirales > Ruminococcaceae > CAZJRQ01. Next base: position 9,926 of record CAZJRQ010000031.1, on the reverse strand, counting down.
AGTACTCTCGTCAGGTACGAAAGTATCTTGACGATCAGCGTCAGCAGGAGCGTAACAGGCAGTATCAGGAGAGAAAACGCTCTCAGCAGAAAAAGAAAGACTATCTCGAATAACAGAAAGGACACAGATTTATGAGTAAGATTGGATATATCCGTGTATCTACGGAGCATCAGGAAACAGCAAGACAGCAGGAAATCATGGGCAACTACAAGGTTGACCGCATCTTTTCCGAGAAGCTGTCAGGAGCGAACACCGACCGTCCTCAGCTCAGGGCTATGCTTGACTATGTGCGTGAGGGCGATACCCTGTATGTAGAGAGCATCAGCCGTCTGGGACGCTCCACAAAGGACTTGCTGAACATCATCGACACGCTCAATGACAAGGGTGTTACCCTCATCAGCCACAAGGAGAAGATCGACACCGACACGCCTACGGGCAAATTCATGTTGACCGTGTTCGCAGCCCTCTCACAGTTAGAGCGTGAGCAGCTCAAACAGCGACAGCGTGAGGGTATCGAGATCGCTAAGGCTCAGGGCAAGTACACGGGACGGAAACCTCTCCCCACCGACTGGACGAGGTTCGGGCAGCTCTATGGGGAATGGAAGTCGAAGAATATCACTGGCAGGGACTTTATGCGGAGAATGGATATGTCGGCAAATACCTTTTACCGCCGTGTGCGTGAGTATGAACTCAGTCACGGCATTGCCGAGCCGACCTCAGCTTGACCGTCAGGCGAACGGAAATGCCCCTCAGAGCCGTCCACCGCTGCGGAGCGGAAAACTAACCGATGAAAAAAGCTCCCTCTCTGAAAGCTCAGAGAGAACGCTTACGGTTAGTGTGTACCTTTGGGGTATCTGCCTGTTGTGGAACATTCCATAATACCGATAACGACTTATGCGGAACGGAAATCAGGTGTGCCAATAGGCTAAAATCTAATAGAATACAATTATTAATGGAAAATTGAAAGCGACTTTTAGGCGATAAATGGAATAATTACACATTATGATTGCTTGTATATTTGTTCCGCCTTAATTCAAGTGCAGGCTTGCCACCTTCAAGAATATCACATATCTGCGTCTGAATTCCTTTTCGACTTAGTATTCCATGTCTTTCGATACCACAATTATCTATTTCGCAGTCATTATCCTCAATAGCACCACTTCGATATTCAAACCTCAAATTATCATTGTTTGGTGTATCATTTCCTGCTTGATTTGCAACGATAACTTGTTCTGCATCTGCACCAAGTACAACATTGGCATTATGCGTGACAACAATTATCTGTCGTTCACATTTCTTCTCTTTAATAAATCTAACCAGTTCATTGTATATAGAACGATTATCTAAATCATCCTCGGGTTGATCTATCAGTATTGGACACTGAGTGTCTTTAAGACTTATGAGCAATTCCAATAAAGCTAACGCTTTTTTGCCTGGCGACATATCTGAAATTGTATCATTACCGCTCGTAACAGTATAATGGATGTTATACCAATCATCAAATAGTCGTTGCAATGCACCTTTCAATGTGTACGAACTTTTTAAATGCAATTCACCATACTTGACTTTTCCTAAAAGAGCATCCCAAATATCCATCAGAAGACTGTTATCATAGTTCACTTCTTTCGGATCAGTAATTAGATATTCATGTGATGAATTGAACGTCGTAAAATACCTGTTATCTAAGGCATCATATATAAAATCAGTAAATGCTTTTTTTCTCCATTCCGTTTTAGCATCAAAGGATAGGCTGGTGCTTTTTGAAACGCCTATTTTATTAACCACTTTACAATACGTCAAATACGCCTGATGATAATCTATATGAGATTGATTAATTTCATTTCTCTTCTTTTCTAACTCATTGATTAGTTCTTGTTCCTTAGCTTCTCGTTCTTGCGATATCTTGAGTTTTGATTTTTCAGTTGTGATTTGTTCTGCTATTTTTTTCAATTGTTCATTCTGTTCAACCTTTTGCTTAAGTCTCTCAAACTCAGGAATCAATGAAGATAATTCATCTGATATTGAATTAATCTCATAAGTGTTTGTTCCTTTAATTCTTTGTTTCTCTTCTTCCCACAATTTGGCAAGTTCCGGATTATATTTAAGTATAAAGTCCTCGATTTGTTTAACCAATTTGGCTCTTGTTCTTAGTTGCGCACGGATTTGTTCGGAAGAATCAGAATTATTATGTGGACTGAGATCGTGGAAGAATATCACCGGGGTTTGTATGGTATCAATAAGATTATTTTCAGAAGAACAATCTTCTCTCTTTCTCTTCAAGCCTTCAATCTTTTCCTTTAAGCTGGTGTATTTGTTGATATCATCTTGCGTAATATCTATTTTATCAGCCAGCTCCATTCGTTGCTTTTCTAAGCTTTCAATTGTTGCAACAAATGTTGTTGATTTACCGTCTTCCAAAAGAAGTTTTCTTATGTCACGCAATTGTTTCTGAATATCCTCAAAAATTGTGATATCAGTAAAAACCTTTCCCTTGATTACATTAAGTGTGTTTTGTAGTTCTTCATAAGCTTTACTAATTTCAGGTTCTTGAAGCAGCACATCAGCAATAATACTATCTATTTCTGTTGTTTTTTCAGGATCATCTATTGTTCTGTTCAGATATGTTTGGGGTATATATACTATTTTTCTTGCCTCTTTAGTTCCATCTTGCCAAAGAATAGTGGCGTTTCCCTCTTTAATAGGTTTCAGATTGCCAACAATAGCTTCTTGCTTCTTTGCATACTGAGGATCAATTGCATATGCGATATTTCTTAACAGCAAAGATTTTCCAGTGGATTTTCCACCGATAATGCAAACAAGCGAGTCGTTGAAACCAATAGGGGTATTTGGAAAGTCTGTATTATTAAACTGAATGCTTTGTATTAATTGATGCTGATCTTTCGATGCAGGAATGGTTTTTCCTATTGATACTCTGGTGGCTGGCTCATACAATATCTGCAACAAGCCTTCAAAAGTAGGCTGAGATTTAACCCAGCAATAGCGTTCATCATTCGGAGTAAACATTCTTTCGTAACTGTGTGCGTCTGAACCCCATATGCATGGCTTTAAAGAACCAAATTCTTCGATACGGCTCTGCTCATCATCATTAATTGCAAGTGCCCAGTCACGAGTCTTAGTGTTTGATGTCATATAGCAGTGACTTTGTCTATAAATAATTTTTCGAGTGGTATAATCTCTTCCGTTCCAATCAATTTTAGATAAATCTTCATCTACAGGAACAGCTATAAGATGCTTTTTTTCAAAGATAGGATTGCTTAATACTTTAAGTATTGAATCATAACTAAGTGTAATATGTTTTAATCCAACCAACAAAGGATTACCGCTCTCATTGTTTTGTTTGATGATTTCTTTTCCAAAGCATTCTATATTGTATTTGTTCATGTTTCTTTTATCTTGTGGATTAAACTCGATTTTAAGGGCATCAAGAAAATTATTTTCAATGTCAGTTATCGATACTTCATTTGAAAAGATAACATGATAATTAACAGAACTTGCCTTAGCGCCAACAAAAGTGTTTAGTCTTAATTCTATGTTTGGAAACACAAATATTTTCTTTACTTTTGCTCGAATCTCTTCATCAGGAAAGCATTCCTCTAACTTTTCAGGACAATCAAGATATTTTTCCTTAATTCTTTTATATCCATCAATCATAAAATAGTCAGTAATGCCTATAGCGACTATACCATTTTCAATCGCTTTATTAAACAGATATTTAACATACTCATCGAATTGCTTCTCGTGATAATCGTCTTGTGAATCAAACGGATCAAAACCGAATTGATTATTTAGAATAGAGTAGGGTGTGTGGATATGAAAATCCCATTTTCCCCATGTTGAACCTCTTGTCATAATTTCACCTGTACTTATAATTTATATTTTAAACGAGGTTTTGAAAGTAAGCCATACTGCTTTGCACTTGCGGCCAGTCGATCTCCAAGCCTAAACCTACTCTGTATGCAGCTCTTCCGTTTATTTCTCTAACAAATCCGAGCTTTTTGAGAAAAGAGATTTCGGCTTGAAAAGCCTTTCTTGTACCACCAGCTCTTACAGTTGATTTCTTAACCAAGTGTAACTGTGTGTCAAATGTATTATCTAACCATTGCAAGTAGGCATCTTTATCAAACACATACTTACCATTCGCATTTAGTGAGGAAAATGCAAATAGGTTATCATCGAATAAATCCTCAGATAACTTATAGATATAATGGAGCATTGCACCGTATTGCCCATTCTGTAGAACGGCTGCTTTGAGTATCTCCATGGGTATACCCTCTAATGATGTACCTATTCTTTCACAAGCATCGACATATTTATACCCTAAATCTGTCAATGTTCCATCAGGAGAAAGGAATCCAATATGGAACAAGCCTGAATCAATTACTTCTCTATAACTATGAGCATCTTTTCGTACTTTTTTTGCATATTCTTCCCAAGCTTCATCTTCTGATATAGTTGGAGGCGTTGCGTTCAACCTAAAGACAAGTTTTTCCTTAATTGAGTCAACTCTCCCAGAAAACAAACCTTGAAATTGTGTGGGAGTAATCTGAATTTTAGTTGAAGTATCATTTACAACATATGGATTAGTAGCTTTATAGAACGGGATCATATCATTCCAAAAGTAGAAATGAAACCAGTCATGTCTCCACGCTTTATCAGCTATATTATCTCCAGCGGTATTTGAAAGATATTTATATACATCTGCTCCTGGTGATATACGATCAATTGCCTCAGCCAATGGTACAGGTATCACAACGTCAGATAAGTTCTCACCAATGGAAGATATTATTTTAACTGATTGACAGTATCTAAAAAAGGCATCGGGATGACTCATACCTTCCCTCATGTGCGCCCATAAGGTTGATACACTTCCCGAAGTTGAACCGCTGGTCGTAGTTCTATTTATTGTTCTACAGGAAGGAAGAGGGATACTTCTTACGCAGTTAATACGCCCCTGAAATGGTCTGGTTGCCGAGAGATTAGGCGCTTTATAAGTATAGATATATATTGGAATATCAGGTGCTGTGGATTGTATTACTCGATTAATGTGTTGTCCTGGCGTAGAATGGGAAGTGTACTGTTCTGGTATAGCCATTATTGAGGCTTGGTATCCTTTTTCAAGGTAAGCAAAGGATTGACCTAAAGCAGTTAATATACCATGAACGCCTTCATTTGGTCTTTTATATTCAAAAGCTATGTTAATATCACTGGCGGTTGCAGGATTCTGTGCGCAAATGACTCCATCAGCCAGCGGCCATTGATGACCACCTTCTCTACCAGCAAATACAGACCAAGCCCCTTGCGTTCCGATATTACCAAAGAAAGCACTTTGATTTTGCATTATAATCTCAGCTATTTCTGATGATGCATAAGCAGCTTCAGTATCATGACTCATATCTATCCCTCCCTGTGATTATTTAGATACTCCTTTATCTTTTTAATGAATGGTTCTGCCATTTGTGGTGGAACGGCATTACCAACCTGTATGCATTGCTCCTGCCTTGTGCCTGTAAAAATATGGCTATCAGGAAAAGTTTGTATTCTTGCGGCTTCTCTCGCTGTCAGAGTCCGATTTAATGTTGGATGTATAGGAAATGCATTATGTCCTGGCACCATTGTAGTAGAAGGTTTTGCTCTGTCAAGTCTTTTATAAACATGACTATAATTCGCCACTTTTCCTGTTTTAGAATCTTTTCTGGTTGCTATTGCTAATTCCGGTGGTAAATCATCTATATTGAGTTTGCATCCTTCCTTAACGTAACCATATCGTGCAGCGACTACAGGTTTATGAACTAACGGAACATGATTAGGAACATTGTTTTCTTTTCCAACAAGATCCATGATTGCATCACCCACGGTGCGATACTTTGGTGTTTGTTCAGAATCAAGCGGAAAATGTGTAGGTTGTGGCTTTTCAAATTTAATACCGAGCCTATTTCCTATCATAAACATACGATATCGTTCTTGTGGAACGCCATAATCAGCAGCACAGATTATTTCACACCATATATCCTCATACCCTAAGTCTCTAAATTGCTTCTTTACATTTTCAACAAACAAACCTTTATCCAAATTTGTGAATCCTTTTACATTCTCCATGAAAAAGAATTTAGGCTTCAACTCTTGTACAAGACGAATATACTGGTAAACAAGAGCGTTACGAGGATCGGTGTGAGGATCGTACTCTTGTGTATTGATAAACCTTCTTTTGCCAAATACAGAAAACCCTTGACAAGGCGGCCCACCTACAATGAGATCAACTTCTTTATCACCAATATACTGCTTCACTGATTCATAAGAAATATTATTAATGTCATCACAAATCATTGGTACAGAAGGAAAATTAACTGTGTGCGTCTCAGCAAAACGAGGATTGATCTCATTTGCAAATAAAATATCAAATCCACATTCTTCTAAGGCTATCGACAGCCCTCCTGCACCCGAAAATAAATCAATCGCATTCATATAAACCTAATTCCTTTGCTTTTTCTATCTGTGAAATAATAAACTTTGCAAGTTTTTCGGAAAACATAGGCGGAACAGCATTGCCTACTTGATGTCCCTGTTGCCTACGATTGCCTTCAAAAATAATGCTATCAGGGAAAGTCTGTATTCTGGCAGCTTCTCTTACAGTAAGACTACGGTGAAGAGTCGGATGTATGGGGAAAGCATCGTTACCTGGAACCATAGTCAGAGCTGGTCGAGTTCTACTAAGACGTTTGTATGTATTACCGAAGTTCTTTCTATAAAGTTCAGGCGGAAGTGCATCTTCGGGTAACCTTCCTCCTTCAGGTATTAACTTATATCTTGCAATATTCTTTTCGGTATGCTTTAGGGCAACATGGTTAAACGAAGGTGTATCACCAACATTTACCAAGTCTTTTATTGCATCCCAACAGTTATTCCAAGCTGGTAATCCATCATTAGGATCATCAGAATGGTCAGGCTTAGGAAATTCTATTGGAAGCCCTACACGGTTACCGATGATTATTACTCGATATCTTATCTCTGGCACTCCAAAGTCAGCCATATTAATTAGTTTATAATCAGCGTTGTATCCTGCATCTTTAAGTAGTTTCAGAACATTTTTTAGATATGCTCCACCTTGAAGTGTAAGTATACCTTTGACGTTCTCCATTACAATGAATTTAGGACGAACCTCTCTAATGAGCTTTGCATAAGTAAGCACAAGTTCGTTCCGAGGATCATGTTTAGCTCTTTTTTCAGGATCGGATGATACTCTTTTTCCTATGGTGGAGAATCCTTGACAAGGAGGTCCTCCTATAATTATATCAAGAGGCGCTACATCACTGATATATGATTCTATCTCCGATACTTCAACTTTATTAATATCCTTGTTTATAAAAGGGATATTTGGAAAGTTCCTTTTATGCGTTCTTTCCACAAGATCATTATTATCAATGCAGAGCCGGATGTTGAAGCCAGCATTCTCAAATCCTAAGTGTAACCCACCCGCACCAGAAAAGAGATCTATTGCATTATACATTTTTATCACCAGCCAATTCTTTCTTTATATCAATGTCAACAGCGTTTTTCTTGCAGTAATCATCAATAAGCTTTAATGCTTTATATGACGGTTTGCTTTTTCCTGTTTCCCATCTGTTTACTGTCGTGAATGATACACTAAGTTCTTTGGCAAAGTCTTCTTGACTTAAAAGACACGCAGTTCTTATCTCTTTTATAACCTTTGCCCATTCCATATAAACACCTCCACAAAGCTATAGCATTATTATAGCATATCTTTAGCGTTTTTGCAAGTGCAATATAAAAAAACGGCTGCCCTGATTTGAGCAGCCGAACTCTCCGTTATTCATTCACTTCATTCATCAACCTTATGCCATCCTTGAACCCGACTTTGTAAGCAGCTCTCATCTCAGCGGCGGCGGTTTCGCTCACACAGTCCAGTATCTTGTGAAATACATCAATCTGCTCCTCACTCAGTGAATCTTCAAACGGTATACAGAGCTTGTTGAACTCGTCCGGGAACTCAGCAGCGTGAATATCACCCTGGCGATAGTTGTAAAGTGCATCGATCATCATAATCCGTCCTTTCGGTTATTTCAAACATCATTGTTATTTTACCGATTTTAAGCTGTTTTGGATATGGTGTCCTAATTTATCATTTACAAAAGTTGATGAATATGACTTGTATTCATTAATTAATTCTGATGACAGCTCAGGTTCAGGCAAAACTGTTCCAGCTAATGCTACTGTTCAAAATGACGACGGGATTTGGGAAGAAGATAGTAGCTCTGACATCGACAGCACAGCTGCTGCAACTACTACTACAGATAACGACCAAAGTAATAATATGATGCTTTATTTTGCTCTTGGTGTTGGTGCTATAATGTTCATTTTAGTTTATTATTTCGTTAAAATCAGACCAAAGAAAAATGCAATTGCTGATGATGACGATGAATTTGAGTTTGATGATGAGGAAGAAATCAACGAGGATGATGAATAACAACTTATTCCCCACTGGGGAATAAGTTAGAGCTGGCACAGGTGGTTTGGACAAGAAAAGAGTTTTGTTGCAAATTGAATGTTTTGCTATGATATATAGCAAAATGGAAATATATATTTATGGATATGAAAGGATTGATTAAATGCAATTAGTAATAGCAGAAAAACAAGAATTAGCAAATTTAATATCTTCAAAATCAGAAAACACTGAGAAAAACGAAGGTTTCGTTAAAGAGAGCGACAAAATCATCACATGGCTAGACTCAACCTGTATAGATGAACTTCTTGATATCAAAGAAATTCATAATATTCAAGTTGTTATTAAAAGTGATAATGTGATTATTTTAAATAATAAAACAGAAGCTTTAAAAAATATAGAAGAATTAAATATTTCTATAATTGAAAAATGGATTGATGAAACAAGCCCCATAAATATGTCGCAAGTAAAAAAAGATGATTATGGACTTGCAAATATTCAAGATAATTTTCCAAAATTAATTGAAAGAAAACAGAATGAGAAATTGGTAGGATTTTATTTTGGGTCATCAAATCCAATTTAAAAAGTTCTACATGAACATTCTATAATATGAATTATTAATAATTAAATCTGCTTTTTCCGGCTCCATTGAAATACCTTGACATTCACACAAAAACAGATAAACTGCTCGCTCAAACTTTGATTTTATTAGCGAACTGGCATCCTTACAATTTAACAATACCAAATTTATGTCATCTAATTTATTATTTATTTTTGCAGTTATGCGATGGTTTCCGTCAATTGTTAAATAATAAAAATCATCTGAATCCATTTGATACTGCACAATTATAATTGGTATATCACATTTCGCATAATCAAAACTGGTTTCAGAATAACATTCAGTGTATTTCACAGTAGAGTGCTCATTCTTACAATTAGAAAAACTACTCAATGGAATGTTTTGTATAGGATATTTTTTTGATATTTCAATGGCTTCTTCAATATTAAAATGCAAACGAATTTCTTGAGAGTTAATATAGATTGATGTAAAGAAATTTCTTCCCATATCAAACTTAAATTTCATATTTTGCTCCATGTTATAAGTTTCTACCAAAGCTTTTTTCCAATTATCAATGTAATTGTCAATTCCATATATGTGTTTAAATTGTGCTTTATTACAATCTATGATTTTTAAAAAAGCAGTTATATCTAAATCACATTTAAATGTTTCAGTTTCTGAATAAAAACATATCATATGTTGTCTCCAATCTCCAATAAATTTCCCATAGGTTTATGAATTTAATTAATTATACTAAAAAAAATTAGTCAAGTCAAGAAAAATAAAACTTATTCCCCACTGGGGCATAAGTTGAGTAGATTGGAATGGTTAAATACTGAAACATTACAATTATACTAAAAAAGAAAGGATTGATTAAATGCAATTAGT